>NZ_LT821227.1:723978-1447956 GCF_900169485.1 Phoenicibacter congonensis
GGCTGAACGTGGCAAATAATCACTAAATCGTTATTTCAGGGTCCAATCTCCTATTCCCTGGTTGGACCCTTTATTAATTTGTTTGATTGAAAGTTGATGACTATGAATTCGCTAACAATTGGAGTTCTCGCTGTTCAAGGTGCTTTTATTGAGCATGAAAAGATTATGGATGCACTCGGTGCAAAGTGCGTTGAATTGCGCCAGGCCAGCGATGTTTCCCAATCGCTTGATGGAATTATTTTGCCAGGGGGCGAATCTAGTGTTCAAGGCAAACTTTTGCGTGAGCTTGGAATGTTTGAGAATCTAAAGGCTTTAATCCAGAAAGACATCCCTGTTCTTGCAACTTGCGCAGGCATGATTCTGTTGGCCACATCGGTTACTCAAGGGATTGGGTCTGGTGATAATTCTTTAACGCAAGCAAATGATGAAGAACCGTTATATTCAAATAAATCATCACTCGCGCCTCATCTTTCCCAAGGCTTTTCTTCGACCCAGTTTGGAGGAAGCAATATGGCACACCAAGATTTCGCGTCTGTCAATAAAGAGAGTTCTCAATCAAACGTTTCAGCCCCGCCATATTTTGCAACTTTCCCAATGAGAGTGAGAAGAAACGCTTTTGGACGACAGCTTGGCAGCTTTTCTGCTAATGAAAACTATGGCCAACTTGGCGAATATCCCATGGTTTTTATTCGAGGTCCAATCGTTGAAAAAATTGGCAAAGATGCAAGAACGCTTGCCACTTCAAAAGGCAACATTGTTGCAGCGCAATATAAAAACCAAACATGTCTCGCATTTCACCCCGAGCTCACTCGCGACACCCGCATACATGAGCAATTCTTTGATTTAACCAAAGAAGTCAGAGGCTAGTTAAACTTATTTTTGAAGAAAGGTGAGCTTTTCTTAAGTTAGTGTGCGTTAACAGCTGCTCTGTCTTCTGCTAGTTTTTCTTCTGCAAGTTTTAGTTGTTCTTTAACTGCGCTAGTTGACGTTCCGCCATATGTTGTTCTTGCGTCAACTATTGCACGCAGGTCTAGCTGCTCTTTAATGTCTTCTTCAAACAAGTCAGACTGCTCTTTGAAATCTTCAAGTGTGAGTTCATCTAAATTGCAATTCTCTTTTTCGCACTTAAGAACAAGTTGCCCAACAATTTCATGCGCCTTTCTAAACGGAAGTCCTTTTTTGGCAAGATAGTCAGCAACATCGGTAGCTGCCAGATGTCCCTTCATTGCTTGTTTTAGCATGTTGTCAGGGTGAATTTGCATTGTTGAAATCATTCCAGTGGCGCAAGTGTAGCAATCTTCAAGGGTTTTTGCCGCATCAATTGCACCTTCTTTGTCTTCTTGAAGGTCTTTGTTGTAGGCCAAAGGAAGAGATTTTAGTGTGACCATTAGCGCCACAAGATCGCCGACAACCCTTCCTGATTTTCCTCTGATTAGCTCTGCGAAATCGGGGTTTTTCTTTTGTGGCATTATTGATGAGCCTGTTGAAAATGCGTCTGACAAAGTGACAAATTGGAATTCTGATGATGACCAAAGAACAATCTCTTCACAAAGTCGCGTGAGATGCAGGCAAGACACGCCACAAGCGTAAATTAAATCAAGCAAGAAGTCGCGGTCGCTAACAGCATCGAGTGAATTTGGAATCACTTTTGCAAACCCGAGGCTCTTTGTTGTTTCTTCTCTGTCTAGTGGATAGGTCGTTCCAGCAAGTGCGGCGCTTCCCAAAGGGTTAGCGTCAGCTGCTTTAAACGCAAGTTTAAGTCTGTCGAAATCGCGCGCCAGCATCCATGTGTAGGCAAGCATGTGGTGAGAAAAAAGCACTGGTTGGGCATGTTGTAAATGAGTGTAGCCAGGCAAAATTACGTCAAAATTTGCCTTTGCTTGTGAAACAAGAGCTTCCCGAAGACCTATGTTTGCCTTCATGAGCTCTAAAGCTCTTCTTTTTGCAAATAGCCTGGTGTCAGTTGCAACTTGATCATTTCTGCTGCGGCCAGTGTGAAGTCTTGCGCCCGCATCACCAATCATTTCAGTGAGTTTGCTCTCGATGGACATGTGAATGTCTTCGTTGTTAATGTCGAATTCAAAACTTCCATTGTCAATTTGTTCTTCGATGGAAGTCAATCCGTCACAAATCTTGTTCGCATCTTCGCTAGAAATAACACCACAATCAGCAAGCATTTTTGCGTGAGCTTTTGAACCTGCTATGTCTTCTCTATAAAGAGCTTTGTCTACGGGCAATGATGCTCCAAACCTCTGCGTAAATTCACTCACATTTTCTTCAAATCTTCCAGACCAAAGAGCCATTTCATCACCTGTTTTCTAGTCATTTTTAACTCGCTAAATTATTGCACAACTAATTACTTCGTGAATTCTTTAGAAACTCTCAATCAATTGTTCAGATGATTGAAAACTGTTTACTAAAACAGTTTAATTAGATGACGTGAAAGGTCTTTTCCCATCTCATCTAATCAGGGCATTTTATTAATTTGCATTTACAGGCTAAGTTTAGCCTCTTAACAAATTAATATTATGAATTAAAAGAACTTCTATATGTTAATAATGTGCAAGCATTAGCTTGTTTTGATTTAATTCGGTTTGTTTATTTCTTCTAAAAGTTCGGGGAAGGTTTCATGTTGCATAGAGCCTTTGATGAGGTGTATACAAAATTTAAACTTCATTTTTATCAGGAGATTTTTGCTCACTTCCAGAACAGAGAGGCAAGCCTCACTACAGTTGAAACGTTCTGTGTGGAGAGCATCATGGCGCTAGGAAGTCCTACTGTAAATGAGTTTGCCACATTCATGAGAATTTCGCCCCCCAATGCAGCATATAAAGTAAACAGTCTCGTAAAAAAAGGCTACATCACAAAAATCCAGTCACCAACTGACCGCCGTGAATATCATCTTGAAGTCACTCAAAAATATATTGACTACTACAACATTTCTTCGAGTTATATGTCGGAGGTTATGGACCGAATTGAAAAGAGATTTTCTCCTGAAGATTGCAAAAAATTAGAAGAGATTCTAACTGTTATGAGCCATGAACTAATGCCTGAAGTTACTCTTCCTGATAAGCCTGAAATTGCAGAATAGTTGACATCATCCTTTGGTTTATTCATTTTCAGAAATTGACGCATATGATTTGCTTGCATGCATGTTGCGCGATGATTGTGGCATTTTAGAATTGCCTGAAATTGCAAAAAGAGAAGATGGAAAGCCATTTTTTCTCAAGCATCCAGAAATCGAGTTTAATGTCAGCCGCTCTAACGGTTGTTCACTATGTGCGCTGTCTAATGCCCCAATCGGTGTCGATGTCGAACTCATAAAGCCTCGAAGTGAAGGCCTCCCAAAGCATGTTTTTAACGATTGCGAATTGGAATGGTTTTGTTCGCGAGGAAGCAAGTGGGAAGATTTCTATTCTTTATGGACGCTAAAAGAGGCAAAAGTGAAGTGCACTGGCATTGGATTGAGAATTCCTGCCCGTGATATTACGGTCCCATTGATTGACAGCGGAGATGATGCCAGTTTTGAAGGGTTTCATTTTATTGCGCTTTCTGTGGGCAATTTTAAAGGTGCAATTTGCGAGCTTAATTAATTTATTTAAATAATTAAAAGTTTAATTAAAAAGGAGCCTTAAGTAAAACTTAAGGCTCTTATTGTTTTTCGCTTTTCGTCTTGCTTTTTAACTAAGCCCTCTTTCAGTGGGCCATAGACTAAATGACTATTCGCAAAGTCCATTCTTGTGGCGATTTTCTGACCAGGTCACAAGTTGTAAGCTGTAAAGGTCAATAAATCCTTTTGAGAGTTTCTGGTCGAATCTGTCTTCGTCGCCATATGTCGCTAATGAATAGTTATAAAGGCTAAAGTCACTCTTTGTGCCGACTACAGTGCAGCTTCCTTTGTAGAATTTAAGGCGAACAGTGCCAGTTACGCAAGTTTGTGTGTTTGCGATGAATGCGTCGATTGCGTTTTTGACAGGTGAGTACCATCTTCCGTCATAAACTTGAGTCGCCCATTCTTGCTCGAGTGAGTGCTTTAACTTTAGAACATCGCGCTCAAGGCAGAGGTTTTCAAGTGCTTTGTGAGCAGTGATGAGAGACATTGAGCCTGGGCACTCATAACACTCGCGGCTCTTCATTCCCACCAAACGATCTTCTGTGATGTCGAGTCTGCCATATCCATTTGTTCCAGCTATCTCGTTCATTTTATAAACTGCTTCGGCAACGCTCACGTCTTCGTCGTTAATCTTTACAGGAACACCCTTCTCAAAGCTGATTTCAACATATGTTGGTGTGTCAGGAGCGTCTTCTGGGTTAATTGTTATTGTATAGATGTCTGTTGGTGGTTCGTTCCATGGGTCTTCCAAAACGCCACATTCAATTGCACGGCCCCACATATTGTCGTCGATTGAGTAGGGAGTCTCTTTTGTTGTTGGAACTTCTACGCCGTGTTCAGCTGCCCAGTCCATCTCTTGATCACGAGTCTTTAGTTCCCACTCTCTAACGGGAGCTATGATTTTTAGATTTGGGTCAAGCACTTTAATTGCTGTTTCAAAACGAACTTGATCGTTCCCTTTTCCTGTGCAACCGTGTGCAATTGTTGTTGCGCCAACTTCGTGTGCAACGTCAACTAAATATTTTGAAATCAAAGGACGTGACAGTGCGCTCAACAATGGATATTTGTTCTCATACAAAGAGTTTGCTGCAAGCGCCTTTGTCAAAATGCTGTCTGCATATTCATCACGCATGTCAATGACACGAGCATCAACTGCACCTGTGTCAAGTGCACGTTGACGAATTGCCTCAAGTCCTTCGTGTTCTTGTCCAACTTCTCCAACTACAGCCACCACATCAAGGTCTTTTTCATCCTGCAACCATTTGATGCAAACGCTTGTGTCTAAACCACCTGAATATGCCAAAACTGCTTTTTCTTTTGCCATTTTCTACCACCTTTAGAACTAATGAATTTGAATAATTTAAACGAATAGTGAGCTAATGCACTAATCCGAAAGTTAGTAATTTAATCTTCTCTCTTACCTCCATCGTCGTCGAAACTGTTCGTTGCATGAAGTTTTGCGCTTTGAAGAAAGCGCGCAACACAACGCAAATTTAGTCATCTTAACTTGATTCCTTTTATTAAAAGTGAATAATACGAGAACTCAAACTAGCACACTTGCATTAAGAATTTTTTGCTTGAGTGCGCTTGCGTGAAATCTATCGTCGTCGTTCGAGTTCGACGTATTCTTGAGTGCCGCCGACATATTTGTAGGCAGGACGCATGATTCTGTTGGAGAATTGAATCTCTTCGAGGCGGTGTGCACACCATCCAGATACTCTGCTGATTGCAAAAATTGGTGTGTAGAGCTCTTCTGAAATTCCTAAAATCCTGTAAACAAGACCGCTGTAGAGGTCGAGGTTTGCGCACATGTTTTTCTTGTGCCCTTTGATTTCGGCAAAAACTTCTGGTGTCAACTTCTCGATTTGGCAAAGAGCGATGTATTCGCGCTCAAGACCTTTTTCAATAGCGAGCTTCTCACAGTTTTTCTTTAAGATTTGTGCGCGTGGGTCGCTCAAGGTGTAAATTGCATGTCCCATTCCATAAATGAGCCCTGTGCCATCACCTGCTTCTTTGAGCATTATTTTTTTGAGAAACGCCTTCATCTCGTTGTCATCTTCAACATTTTTGACGTTGTCCAAAATTAAGTCTAGCTGGTGAATAACTTGCAAATTTGCACCGCCGTGCTTAGGTCCTTTAAGCGAAAGAATTGCTGCTGCGATTGCAGAGTAGGTGTCGCTTCCAGCAGATGAAACAACTCTTGTGGTGAAAGATGAGTTGTTGCCGCCACCGTGGTCAGCTTGAACAACCATGCAAAGGTCGAGAAGCTTTGCTTCTTCATGAGTGTATTTTTGGTCTGGTCGATATGTCGCTAAAATGTGCTCAGCAGTCGATAGCCCTGGTTTTGGATAATGAAAATATTGCGACTCATGTTTGTAAACATGAAGCATGGTTTGGTATGAATAAATCATGAAGGTTGGCATTTCGGCAATGAGGTTGATTGACTGCTTGATTATGTTGTCAAGTGAATTGTCCTCTGCATTTTCATCATAGGAATACATCGCTAGAACGCTGCGCGCAATTTTGTTCATGATGTTTGGAGATGGTGCTGCCATAATCTGAGTAACAGCAAAGCCATCAGGCAATTCACGATGCTCTTCAATCAGCATCTTAAAGCGATCGAGTTGTGCTTTATTTGGAAGGCTTCCCATGAGAAGAAGCCAAACAATTTCTTCAAAAAGAAAACGGTCGTTCTCCGTTGCTTCCTGAATGATTTCCTCAAGGTCAATTCCGCGATATAAAAGCTTACCGGGAGTTGGCTGTGGCTCTCCATTTTCGCCTCGTTTGTAGCCAATAACGTCGCAAATGTTTGTGAGTCCTGCTAAAACACCTGTGCCATCGGCATTTCTCAAACCGCGTTTTACATCGAGTTTTTCAGCAAGCGAAGGGTCGATGTAGTTATGCTCAAAATATTCGTCATGCAGACGTTTTAGTTGATCAGATGTTATGTCTTGAATGTCTGGATAGAGCATATCTTTACCTTTTTCGTTTCTCTAATTGTATGTAAATAGTTGGCAAATCGCTTTTAGAAATGAAATAATGAAATGACAATTTTACTATTTTTGTTAGGAGACCACATGAAAGCTGTTTTGATTCCTGGTGATGGAATTGGTGTTGAAATTTCTGAAAGCGTCAAACAAGTTGGCAATGCGCTGTGTTGTGACGTTGAATGGGAAGAATATGAAGCAGGTGCAGAGTATTATGAAAAAACTGGAAAACTCATGCAAGATGGGCTTCTTGATCGCGTTGCAGAGCTGGGATGTGCCCTAAAAGGCCCAACAGCCACACCAATCGGATCAGGTTTTCGTTCCATTAATGTGCAGCTTCGTCAACATTTCAAAACATTTTCAAATCTTCGCCCTGTTCATTCTTTGGAGGGAGTTAAAACACGTTTCGACAATGTTGACATCATCATTGTGCGTGAGAACACAGAAGATCTCTACAAAGGCATTGAGTATATGTATGATGCCGACACTGCGCATGGAATAAAGCTCATCACTCGTGCTGCTAGCGAAAAAATTGCTCGCTTTGCTTTTGATTATGCAAAGAAGCAGGGCAGAAAAAAGGTCACTTGCGTGCATAAAGCAAACATCATGAAGCTAACAGATGGCATGTTTTTGCAAACGTTTGAAGAAGTTGCAAAAGATTACCCTGAAATCGATTCAGATAGTGTGATTGTTGATGCTCTTTGCATGAAACTTGTGACAGACCCAACTCAGTTTGATGTTTTAGTTGCGCCAAACCTCTATGGCGACATCATTTCAGACCTTTGTGCTGGTCTTGTCGGCGGTCTTGGATTTGCTCCAAGCGCTAATATTGGCGATGACGTTGTGATTTATGAGGCTGTTCATGGATCTGCTCCTGACATCGCAGGCCAGGGAATTTCTAATCCAACATCGCTTTTGCTTTCGTTTGCAATGATGCTAAAAGACAACGGAATGCAAGACAAAGCTTCAAAGCTTGAACAGGCAATTTTTGATGTTGTCAAGGAAGGCAAAAAGACGACTGGCGACATTGGAGGTTCAGCAAAAACTGTTGAATTTACCCAAGCTATCATCGAGAGGTTTTAATTTTATGAAACTAATTAACGAGCGCGTTATTTATGAAAATGGAGAAATAAAGCCTTTTGGCGAAGGTAACTTTGATGAGAGTGCTTTTGTCGATGGAAAGAAAAAGACAATTGCGCATTCGATTCTTGATGCACACGACAACCACACAAGTGATGAGGTCTTGCACCTAAGATTTGACTCTCTCACTTCTCATGACATCACCTATGTTGGGATCATCCAAACAGCTCGTGCAAGCGGATTAACCGAGTTTCCTGTTCCTTATGTTTTGACAAATTGCCACAACACTTTGTGTGCTGTTGGAGGAACAATCAATGAGGATGATCACCAGTTTGCATTAAGTGCGGCTCACAAATATGGCGGGATTTATGTACCACCAAACATGGCAGTAATTCATTCTTACAACCGTGAAATGATGAGTGGCTGTGGACGCATGATTTTGGGTTCCGACTCCCACACTCGTTATGGTGCGCTTGGAACTATGGCAGTTGGCGAAGGTGGAGGAGAGCTTGCAAAGCAGCTTTTGAAGCGCACATATGACATTGCTAATCCAGACGTTGTCTTGATTCATGTAACTGGAAATGTAGCCCCTGGTGTTGGCCCTCACGATGTTGCGCTAGCTTTCATTGGTGCGACATATGCTAATGGTTTCGTTAAAAACTCCGTGATGGAATTTGCAGGCCCTGGCATTGCAAATCTTTCTCAAGATTACCGAAACGCAATCGATGTAATGACCACCGAGACAACTTGCTGGTCATCAATTTGGGAAACCGACGACGTGACTAAAAACTATTTCGAAAGTCACAATAGACCAGAGGCCTATTCAAAGTTAACAGCTCTTGATGGTGCAGCATATGACCGGGCGATTGAGCTTAATCTTGACGAAATTGAGTCGATGATAGCTCTTCCAATGCATCCAAGCTATGCAGTTTCAATCAATGATTTGAAAGCTGACCCGAACAAGTTTTTAAAAGAAGCTCAAGACAGAGCAAATGAACAGCTATCTGGCAACGTTACCATGGACCTCGTTTCTAAAATTGACAAGGAAGGAAACATCTGTGTTGATCAGGGGGTTATTGCAGGGTGCAGCGGTGGCACATATGGAAACATCATGGCTGCATCTTTAATTCTTGATGATGGTAACACCGGAAATGAGCAATTTCGCCTGAGTGTTTATCCTGACTCAATGCCTGTCTACATCGCGCTTGCCAACAATGGTACAGTCTCAAAACTTGTGTCAACAGGTGCAATTTTTAGGGAGTGTTTCTGTGGTCCATGTTTTGGTGCTGGTGACACACCTGCAAATGGTGAACTTTCAGTCCGCCACACAACAAGAAATTTTGCCAATCGTGAAGGCTCGAAGCCAGGCGAAGGTCAAATTTCTGCCGTTGCTCTGATGGATGCAAGATCAATTGCGGCTACTGCGAAAAATCAAGGCATTTTAACTGCAGCTACTGACGTTTGCAGCGAACCAGAACCTCAGTTTGAGTGTCCTTTTGATGGGACAGTTTATGACAAGCGTGTTTTTGATGGCTTTGGCAAGGCTGAGCCCGACTTTGAACTGCATTTTGGACCCAACATAAAGGACTGGCCAGAGCAACCAACTTTAAAGAACAACATTCTTCTTCGCATTTGTTCTCACATTGATGACCCTGTCACAACAACTGATGAGCTAATCCCTTCAGGAGAAACTTCATCGTTTAGGTCTAATCCTTTGCGTTTGGCAGAGTTTACCCTTTCGCGTCGTGATCCGCAATATGTTTCACGCGCAAAAGAAACTGCAGCGCTTTTGCCTGATTGCGCTGATGCGACTGAAGCCTCAAACGCTTTTGCAAAAGCAGGTCAGCCATTTGACTTTTCTGACACGCTTTTAAAGAGTGCAATTTATGCAAAAAAACCAGGGGATGGCAGTGCTCGCGAGCAAGCTGCCTCTTGCCAGCGTGTGCTGGGGGCAGGCGCTAATTTCGCACAGGAATATGCTACGAAGCGCTACCGTTCTAATTGCATTAACTGGGGAATGTTGCCATTTTTAACACAAGACTCGGATCTTTTACAAGTGGGAGATTGGGTCTTTGTTCCAAATGTTATTGATGCCATTGATTCCGATTCGCAATTCAGTGCTTTTGTGCTTCATGATGGAGAAGTTCACGAAGTAAAACTTGGACTAGGACAACTCACAAATGACGAAAAGCAAATTCTTAAAGATGGATGTTTAATTAACTATTACAAAAATAATTAGTTTCGATTAAGAATGTTTTTAATCGTCTTTATTTTGTCGTTCTAATGGTTATAAATATAGAAGTTAGTTTTTTAACACTATCGAAATCTTGTGAAACAAGAATTTAACAAACCTATAATATTGGGCGTTATTACCCGCAGATTTGGTGGTAGGAATGAATTTATTTGGTATTGATAAAATTGGAATTACTAATCCAAAGGCTGTTTACAGAAATCTAGACCCCGACACCCTCACAGAAAAAGCTGTAGAACGTGGGGAAGGAAGGCTCTCAAAAACGGGGGCTGTTGTCGTAACAACAGGAAAATACACCGGTCGCTCACCAAAAGATCGTTTTATTGTTGATGTTCCAAGTGTTCATGACGACATTAACTGGGGAAGCGTTAACATGCCAACAACTCGCGAGACCTATCTTGCACTTCGCGAAAAGGTGGTTAACTATCTCCAGGAAAAAGAGATCTTTTTGTTCGATGGCTATGCAGGAGCCGATCCAAAGTACACGCTAAAGTTTCGCGTGATCAATGAACTTGCGCATCAAAATTTGTTCATCAGAAACTTGCTCATTCGCCCAACTCAAGAAGAACTTGAGACCTATGGTGACCCAGACTTTACTGTTATTGCAGCGCCTGGCTTTAAATGTGACCCAAATGTTGATGGAGTGAATTCAGAAGCTGCAATCATGCTTGATTTTGAGCGCAAAGAAATTCTCATTGCGGGCTCTGGCTATTGCGGCGAAATTAAAAAGAGCATTTTTTCAACAATGAATTACATGCTCACAAAACGTGACGTTTTGCCAATGCACTGCTCGGCTAACATCGATCCAAAATCTGGTGACACTGCAGTTTTCTTTGGACTTTCCGGCACTGGAAAAACCACTCTTTCAGCCGATGCTTCTCGCAATTTAATTGGAGATGACGAGCATGGATGGTCGCCTGACGGCGTGTTTAACATAGAAGGCGGATGCTATGCAAAATGCATCAATCTTTCAGAAGAGAGCGAACCTGTGATTTATCACGCAATTAAATCAGGTGCAGTTGTAGAAAACGTAATTATGAATGACGAAGGTGAGTTTGATTTTGCTGATAACTCACTCACCGACAACACTCGTGTTGGATATCCAATTGAGTTTGTGCCAAATGCCCAAATTCCAAGCACAGGTGGAATCCCAAAGGTTGTTATTTTCTTAACTGCCGATGCTTTTGGAGTTTTGCCTCCAATTAGCAAGCTTTCCAGAAATGCTGCAATGTATCACTTTGTCACTGGATTCACATCAAAGGTTGCAGGAACAGAGCGTGGCATCACCGAACCAACGCCAACGTTTTCAACTCTGTTTGGTGAGCCTTTTATGCCCATGGATCCTCATGTTTATGCTGACATGCTTGGAAGCAAGCTTGATGAATATGGCACGCAGGTCTATTTAGTGAACACCGGATGGTCAGGAGGAAAAGCATCTGACGGCGCAAAACGCATAAAGTTGAAGCTGACGCGCGCTATGGTTGATGCAGCTTTGTCGGGCGAACTTGTTGATGTTGAATACAAGCACCATCCTGTGTTTAACATCGATTTCCCTGTTGAGTGCCCTGGAGTGCCAAGCGAGATTTTAAACCCTCGTGAGATGTGGGCTGACCGGGATGCCTATGACGAGACAGCTGCAAAACTTGCTGGAATGTTTGTCGAAAACTTCAGCAAAAAATATCCAGACATGCCTGACTATATTGTCGAGGCGGGACCTGTTGTTGAATAGACGCCCCTATTGCAATTAAAATATGAGCCCAACGAATTTTTGTTTGTTGGGCTTTTGTTTTTTTGGGCTTCAAACTAGCAGTTGTTGTAACTTTATTTATTAACTGATAAACAAAACTTAAAAGGAGCAAAGCTTTGTGCGGAATTGTTGGATATTCAGGAAGCAAACCAGCTAAAGATATTCTTATTTTCGGTCTTCGTTCTATTGAATATAGAGGCTATGACTCTGCAGGAGTTGCATTTAGTTCTGGCGACCACATCGATGTTGTAAAGCAAATTGGTAAAGTAAACTCTCTCGTTGAAACTCTCGGAGATTCCTATTCTGATTCAACGTGCGGAATTGGCCACACTCGCTGGGCAACTCACGGACGACCAAGTGTTCGCAATGCTCACCCTCATGTTTCATGCAATGGAGAAATTGCGCTTGTACACAATGGCATTATTGAAAACTACATGGAACTCAAAGAGGCTTTAGTGGCCGAAGGTCACGTTTTCAAAAGCGACACCGACAGTGAAGTGATAGCTCACTTGATTGAGAAATATTACGACGGCAATCTTTTGCAGGCTGTCAATGATGCTTGCAGTGAACTCATTGGTTCCTATGCTTTAGCTGTAATGTGCCAAAATGAGCCTGAGACAATAGTTTGCACCCGCCAAAATTCACCCCTTGTAATTGGAATTCGTGATGATGGAACCTATCTCGCTTCCGATGTTGTTGCAGTTGTCGACTACACACGTGATGTAGTTATTCTTGAAGATAACGAGTATGTAAAAATCAAAGGTGCCAAGACTCATTTCTTCGATCCAAGCTTAAATGAGATTGAGCCTAATGTTTCCTACATTGACTGGGATGTATCTACTGCCGAAAAAGAAGGATATCCTGACTTTATGCTCAAAGAAATCTATGAGCAACCTCGTGTTATTCGCGATACGCTGGCAGGACGTCTTGTTGGAGGAAAGCTTAACCTAGATGAGCTGGGCCTAACTCCAGAAGAGCTAAATTTGATTGACAATGTCTACATTATTGCTTGTGGCACGTCCTACAACGCAGGCCTTGTTGCGAAAAACTTGATTGAAGCATGGGCTCGCATTCCTGTGACAGTTGAGGAAGCCAGCGAGTTCAGATACAGAAATCCAATCATTAAATCGACAACACTCGTTGTTGCAGTTTCACAATCGGGAGAAACTGCCGACACTCTTGCTGCCATTCGCGACGCGAGAATCAAAGGTGCTCGTGTGTTTGGTATAACCAACGTTGTTGGTTCTCCAATTGCCCGCGAAAGCGATGGTGTGATTTACACAAAAGCTAACAAGGAAATAGCTGTTGCTTCGACGAAGTCGTTTACTGGTCAACTTGTTTCTCTCACTTTGCTTGCAATGTTGTTAGCACAGGCTAACGGGCGCATGACTTCTAAAGAGCTGCGCGTAAACTTTAATGAACTTGTTCACACTGCTGAATCGGTGTTAAAGGTGATTTCAAATCCTGAAGCAGTAAATGATGCTGCTGCTGCTTGCAAAGATGCTCACAGTGCTTTGTTTGTTGGTCGCGGAATGGGCTCTGCAATTTCAAAAGAAGGAGCACTGAAATTAAAAGAAATCAGCTATTTGCATGCTGAATCATATCCTGCAGGTGAGATGAAACATGGCCCAATCGCTTTGATTGATGAGGGGTTCCCTGTTATTGCAGTTGCAACAAAATCGCCTACATATGACAAACTTGTTTCCAATTTGCAGGAGTGTCGTGCTCGTGGTGCCTGTATCATTGCAATCGCCACAGAAGGCGATGAGGATATAAAAAAGCATGCTGATCATGTGATTTATGTTCCTGAAACCAAAGAGGCTTTTTCGGCGATTGTGGCAACAGTGCCGTTGCAGCTTTTAGCTCGCGAAGTCGCTATTCTGCGTGGTTGTGATGTTGATCATCCAAGAAATTTAGCAAAATCAGTAACGGTTGAATAGGGCAGGAAAACTATGAAAGCTTTAATTGTTGTAGACATGCAAAACGATTTCGTTTCTGGTAGTTTGGGAAGCGAAGAAGCGAAAGAAATTGTTCCTAACGTCGTAGATAAAGTTAAGAATTGTCTTGATAGTGGCGATAAAGTTTTTTTTACACGTGATTCTCATGAGGAGAGCTATCTCAGAAGTTTTGAAGGCAGCAATCTTCCTGTTGAGCATTGCATTGCCGGCACTCGCGGGTGGGAGATCATTGATGAGCTAAAGCCATTTGAAAAGCAGGCTACAAAAATTATTGACAAGCCGACTTTTGGGTCATATGAGCTAGTTGATGTGCTTGAGGAATGTTTCGCTAAAGATGAGTTGAGAGAGATTGAGCTTTGTGGTCTTTGCACCGACATATGTGTTGTTTCTAATGCACTTTTGCTCAGGGCAAAGTTTTATGAGACCCCAATTACTGTTGATAGTTCATGTTGCGCTGGTGTCACGCCAGAGTCGCATGATTCCGCATTGCAAACGATGAAATCATGTCAAATTAACGTAATTTAACTAAAAGCATTTTTGTAAAAAGGAATTCTTATGGAGTTCTGTGAAATCCGTGATTTTAAAGAAGAAGATTTACCTCAAATGGTTGAAGTGTGGAACGAGGTTGTGAAAGACGGAGTTGCTTTTCCACAGGAGGAATGTTTAAACGTTGACACTGCTCGTGATTTTTTCTCATCTCAAGACCGTTGTCGAGTTGCAGTTTCAACCGATGGAGAAATTCTTGGTCTTTCAATTGTCCATCCAAATGCGTTCGGTAGAAGCGGTCACATTGCAAATGCTTCCTATGCAGTGACATCAAAGCACCGCGGAATGCACATAGGCTATAAACTCGTGTGTGACAGCCTCGATGTTGCAAAAAATTGCGGCTACAGAATCTTGCAATTTAACGCTGTTGTCGCATCTAATGTTCATGCGTGCCATCTCTATGAACGCATCGGTTTTCATAAAATTGGCTGCATTAAAGGCGGTTTTAGAAATAAAAATGGGGAATATGAAGACATGTTTGCCTATTATTATCCGCTAGTTTAAGGCGAGATTATTATTAAATGGCACGATTGTTTTCGTGGTTATTTGCGAGTGTGGCCATCATCGCATTGTTTGCAAATAGGGGTGATAAATTCGTGTTCTTGCCGTTTCAAATAGAGAGATTAGCCAGTGAATGTTTGATTGCTGGTGCACACTTTGAAAATTCACTCCTTTTTAATTGAAAGCCTTGCTAGCATTGAATTGCTTGGATGATTGAACGCATCTTTTTTTATGCAAGTTTTTGCCTGCAACACACCAAAATTCTAATTCACCTTCTTTTTTAGTTATAATAAACAAGCTTGTAAATTTATCACACATGCTAAAGTGACCAGAATTCGCTAGTGGCCAAAAGAAAAAGGTTGCGGACACTGGGTAGACCTTTAGCAGAGGACTAACGAATGGAGATGAAAATGACCGATAAAATTACGATCAACACGCTCATTGAGGCAGGGTGCCACTTCGGACACCAGACTATGCGCTGGAACCCAAAAATGAAACCATACATTTTTGGCAAACGTGGTGACATTCATATCATTGACCTCAAAAAAACCCTTGTTGCACTCGACGATGTTTACACATTTGTCCGCGAGCTTTCAGCTGCAGGAAAAACAATTCTTTTTGTGGGCACAAAAAAGCAGGCTCAAGAGGCAATTGCAGATGCCGCTAACCGTTGCGGAATGCCATATGTCAACGCTCGTTGGCTTGGTGGTCTTCTGACAAACTTTGTCACTATTCGCACTCGTGTTAACTACATGGAAAAGCTCGAGGCTGAAGAGGCCGATGGTCGCTTGGCAATGTATACAAAGAAAGAGCAAATTCTTCGTAAAAAAGAACTCACAAAGCTTCAAACAAACCTTAACGGTATTCGCAACATGGAAAAAGTTCCTGATGCAATTTTTGTTATCGACTCAGCTCGCGAAGATATTGCAATTCGTGAGGCAGCACGTCTTGGTGTGCCCATCATTGGAACTATTGACACCAACTGCGACCCAGACAAGGTCACACTCGGTATTCCGGCAAACGACGATTCAATCGGAAGCGTAAAACTCCTTTGCGATTTCGTTGCTGATGCTGTTCTTGCTGGCACTTCTGCAGTTGTTTCTGCTGAAGAAATGGCAGCAACTGACGCTGAATAGAAATTTTTAGATTTTAGAAATCAGGAGGAATAAATGGCAGAAATTACAGCTGCTCTTGTAAAAGAGCTCAGAGAAATTACTGGCGCAGGCATGATGGAGTGCAAAAAGGCTCTCACTGAAGCTGAGGGCGAAATTGAAGCTGCTATCGACGTTCTTCGCACACGTGGACTTGCTGCTGTTGCAAAGAAAGCTGGGCGTGCTACTAACGAAGGCACTGTCATGGCTGTTACATCACCAAGCCAAAAAGACGGTGTTATTGTAGAACTCAAATGCGAGACCGACTTCGTTGGAATGAATGAGAAATTCCATGCATATGCAAAGAAAATTGCTGATGCTGCTCTTTATTCAGACAATGAGGTAACAGCTGAGAACATCAAAGACTGCGAGCTTGATGGCGAAAAGGTTTCAGACATTCTCACCGATTGCATCCATGTAATGGGAGAGAATTCAGAAATTGCTACAGTTACTAAGGTTCATGCTGATGGCGTTGCATCATACATTCATGGTGGCGGAAAAATTGGCGTTTTGGTGACTTTCGAATTGAGTGACGAAATTGACCCAGCTGAGGCAGGCTTTATCGCATGCGCTCGCGACGTTGCTATGCAGGTTGCTGCTACTGATCCTGTTGCTGCAACTCGTGAAGATGTTCCTGAGGAAATTCGCGAGCATGAGATGGGAATCTACAAGGCACAGGCTGCTGAATCTGGTAAGCCAGAGGCTATTCAAACAAAAATTGCTGAAGGCCGCATGCACAAGTTCTTTGCTGAAAACTGCCTCGTAGAGCAAGCTTTTGTTAAAGATGGCGATTTGACAGTTGAGCAATATGTTGACAAATGCGCAAAAGAGCTTGGCGGACAAATGAAGGTCACTGGCTTTGTTCGTGTTGCACTTGCTGCATAAGTTTAAAGAAAACTTCAATTAGTCTAGAGTCGAGGGTTTTACCTCGACTCTTTTTATAATAGAGTTGGTGGTTGGTTAAATAAAGGATTCAAATGGCAACAGACGAACACATTTTAGTTTATGGAAACCGCACTTTGCGTGGCACCGTGCGCGCAAGCGGCGCTAAAAATTCAGCTCTTAAACTCATGGCAGCTTCTGTTTTGGCAAAAGGTGTCACTGTTCTTCACAACATTCCTAAAATTTCTGACATTGAAGTGATGTGTGAGGTTCTTGAGTTCTTGGGTTGCAAAGTCACGAGAGATAACCACGATCTAATCATTGACACAAGCGACATCTACATTTGGCAAACGCCCTATTCTCTAGTCACGAAAATGAGAGCCAGCATCACGATTTTGGGTCCGCTGATTGGACGCTTTGGTAAAGCAAAAGTTGCAATGCCAGGGGGGTGTCAAATTGGTGCGAGGAAAATCGACATGCATTTGATTGGGCTTGCCCATCTTGGTGTGCACATCAAAAACGATCACGGCTCGATTCTTGCAACAACTGATGATTCTTTTAAAGGTGCCGATGTTGTCCTTGATTTTCCAAGTGTGGGGGCCACGGAAAACACATTAATGGCGGCTGTTGTCGCCCCTGGAACGACGTTAATTGAAAACGCAGCATGTGAACCTGAAATTGTTGACTTGGCAAACATGTTAAATGAGATGGGTTGCAAGGTTAGTGGCGCAGGAACGAACACTATAGTTATCGAGGGGGTTTCTCGCGATGACATTCATCCTTGTGAGCACACGTGCATTGGCGACAGAATTGAGGCAGGCACTTTCCTTGTCGGAGGTGCACTAACTGGAGGTCCAGTGACTGTTGAGGGCATAAATCCTCAACATTTGTCAGTTGCTTTAATGAAGCTTCGTTCTTTTGGGTGCGATGTGGCCACAACAAGTGACTCCATCACGGTTTCAAGAAGTGGCGAGCTTGTCCCTTGTGACATACAAACGCTACCTTTTCCGGGCTTTCCCACCGATCTCCAGGCTCAGTTTATGCTCTTGGCAAATTATGCAGACGGAATTTCAATCGTTACCGAAAACGTTTTTGAAAACCGTTTCATGTTTGCGTCAGAAATCATGCGAATGGGTGCCGACATCTCAATAGATGATCAACATGCTGTAGTGCATGGACCTCGCGAGCTCTCAGGCGCACCTGTGTCTGCTACCGACCTTCGTGCAGGTGGGGCACTTGTTTTAGCTGGAATTATGGCTGATGGCTACACTCAAATTTTCAACATTTCACACATTGACCGTGGATATGAAAACTATGTTGGAAAGCTAAAAACCCTTGGTGCGAACCTCTCTCGTGTGGAGGCTTCCTAGATAGTGCCAACTAAAAGATCTCGACATAGCGCTGGTCGTCACAGCAGCAGTTCTCGCAAGCAGACAAAAACGAGCGCTGCTGTTAGGACTCACACGATTTCAGCCCACGACTCTTTTTTGATGAAGGCTGCAAAGAGGCGCGAGCGCAAAAGAACAAGTGCGCTTGTGGTTGTTGTCATTGCAATCGTAGTAATTGCTGTTCTTGTTGGCATTTTTTCTTACAACAAAATTGTTAACGACAAACTCTCAGGAAGTGGCTCTAATGCAAAAACTGCTTTGGCTTCCGCAGAAGAAAACGCTCCTCAATATACGTTAATCAAAGTTGATGTGGGAAAAGATGATTCAGTTAAGTCATCCTATGATTCTCCAGAAAACACGAAGTTTTATTTGCTTATGCGCACTGACACAACAAATTATGCTGTGTCATACATTCTTCTTCCTTCGAATTTGAGTGTGACATTGAGTGACAAGCTAAATCATCCTCTCTATGACGCAGAAGATCTTGATGGAGATGCTGAGTTAATTCGTGCAGTAAACGATTTCGCTGGTGTGGAAATTAATCACTTTATTGGCACAAACGGTGAAGCACTCGCGCAACTCGTTGAAAGCATTGGAGGGCTGCAAATCACTCTTCCCTGTGAACTTGATGACCCTTTTGCAGGAACTCAAACTTTAAAAGCAGGCGACATCACGCTTGATAAAGAGTCAGCATTAACTGTTTTGCGTTCAAAAAACATTTCAGGCACTAACAGCACTCGTGCGACTATTCTTTCGAGTTTTACTAATGCGTTGCTCACAAAAATGTCGTCTTCGGGAAGTTTTGATTTAGCTGGCACAGTTGAAAAGTTTGCCGACACTTCCTATTCAGACATGCAAGCCTCTCAAATAATAGATTTTGCAAACAAGCTATCATCTGCTCCACAGATTACTTTTTATGATTCAACAATCGCCGGTTCTGCCAGCAAATCGGCAGACAATGGAAAAGACACCTTTGTTGCTCGAAATGCCGAAAAAGAGACATTGCTCAACAACTTTAGGCAGGGAAATGATCCGAATGCTAGTGACATTGAAGTCAACGATTTTGATAAATCAAAAGTTCACGTGGAAGTTAGAAATGGGGCACAAATTACAGGGGCGGCTTCCGCATGCAAAGCATTTTTAGAAAAGCAGGGATATGTAGTTGACAAAGCAGGGAATGCAGAAGACGGCACAACCTACACTGAAACTTTGATTGTGTATCTTGGCGACGACAATGAAAATGCTGCAAATTCGATATCAAAGGAATTGGGGTCAGGTCGCGTAATAAACGGTGGAGATTACTACACGAGTGATTCAGGCGTGATTGTGATAATTGGAACCGATTGGTCATCTTCTTAGATTATTGTCACTATGCTAGAATTTATCCGTAATTTTAGGAGTCCTTATAAGGAGGATTAGAAATGTTTGATAGAGAAAAAATTCAGGCTGCTCTCGATGAGATTAGACCAGCGTTGCAAGCAGACGGCGGTGATGTTGAGCTTGTTGAAATTTCAGATGATGGAGTGGTTACGGTTCAACTTCAGGGCGCTTGCCACGGTTGTCCAATGTCGCAGCTCACTCTTTCGAATGGCGTTGAGAGAATATTGCGTGATCGTGTGAGCGATGAGATTCGTGTTAAAAGTGCCGACATGCCTGAAGGATTCGACCCTCAGGAATTCTTTAATTCTTTCTATCAATTTGAAGATGGCGAAGAAGAAGGTTTTGAAGAATAGACCATAATTTTCGTCTCTCATGCTTAACGAAATTTATCATGCAATTGACCCGGTGGCTTTTTCCATCGGGCCTTTTTCTGTTAGATGGTATGGACTGGCATATCTTTTTGGCTTTCTTCTTGCTGGCATCATTATTTACAGAACTGCGAAGCGTTGGAAAATCAATCTTAGCGTTGATCAGCTATCTAACATGGTTCTCGCGGTTGTCATTGGAATTTTGATTGGAGGGCGTCTTGGTTATTGCCTGTTTTATGGCGATGGCTACTACATTTCCCACCCAGTCGAGATCCTCTTTCTCAATCAAGGTGGAATGAGTTTTCATGGTGGCCTTGTTGGTGGCTTAATCGCAGGAATTTTGATTTGCAAAAATCAGAAGATGCCAATCCTCACTTTCTCTGACATGGCGTTTATTGGATGTCCTTTGGGTCTATTTTTTGGACGGTGCGCAAACTTTATTAACGGAGAGCTTTGGGGTGCTCCAACCAATCTTTCAATCGGTGTTGTTTTTGGGGGGAGTGCAGGCAACATACCAAGGCACCCAACTCAACTCTATGAAGGAGTTCTTGAAGGATTAGTTATTTTTCTTGTGCTTTTTGCGCTTTCCAGAAAGAAAAAGCCATTGCATCAAGGTGCCTACACCGGCCTTTTTCTCATTATGTACGCAACGTTTAGAATTCTCATCGAGTTTGTGAGACAGCCCGACGCGCAACTTGGTTATTTGTTTGGCGGCTGGCTCACAATGGGAATGGTTTTGTCGATCCCTCTCATTGTTGGAGGCGTGTGTTTGCTCGTTTATGCTAAATGTGCTAAACGAGAGCAACAAGGTATACAAAATAATGTATAATAGCCACAATGTTTAGTGAAAGGGGAGTATATGTTAAAGTTCTACAAATGCAATCACTGCGGGAATGTGGTCATTAAACTTGAAGATTCAGGTGTGCCTGTTGTTTGCTGCGGTGAGCCAATGGTCGAGCTTGTTGCAAACAAAGAAGATGCTTCAGTTGAGAAACACGTTCCAGTGGTTGAGGCAAGAGACGGCGATGTTCTCATCAAAGTCGGCGAGGTTGAGCATCCTATGACACCAGAACACATGATTAAATTCATTGTTGTTGACAAAGGTTGTTCCTATTTTGTCAAGCCTCTTGACCCAGGCAAACCAGCTGAGGCAGTTTTCACAATTCCAAATCCAGACAAAATTAAGGCAGTGTATGAATACTGCAACCTGCACGGACTTTGGGTAAAAGAATTTTAATTTCTTGTTAAGTTCACCGGTTAATTAATTTATGTAGCCCCTTGAGAGATTAAACTTAAGGGGTTATATTTTTTACAGAGATAGGAGCAGAAATGAAAAAAATCGGCTATTACAATGGAGAAATTGGTCCAATTGAAGACGTAAAGGTGCCAATGCTTGATCGAGCACTCTATTTCGCCGATGGCTGCTATGACGCCTCCATGTTAAAAAATGGAGCCGTTCACAACGAAGATGCTCATTTTGATCGCTTCTGGAATTCAGCACGTCTTTTAAAAATCGACCTTTCATTCACGCGTGAGGAACTTCACAATGAAATTCAGCGCATGGTTGATGTTTATGATGGGGACGATGGTTTTATTTACTGGCAAGTGTCTCGCGGAACTGCACTCAGAAATCACGCTTTCCCAAAAGGTGCTAAGCCTAATTTGATGATGATGCTTGTAGAAAGCGGAACCACAAGCACAAGCAAAGAATATAAATGCATTACTGTTGAAGACAAACGTTTTAGATTCTGCAACATCAAAACTCTAAACTTGCTTCCAAATTGCATTGCCTACCAGCAAGGTCTTGATGTTGATGCAAACGAAATCATTTTTGTTAGAGATGGTTATGTTACAGAAATGGCACATTCTAACGTTTCTTTTCTAGTTGATGGAACTTTTGTGTATCACCCATTTGACGACAAAATTTTGCCTGGAATTTCAATGAAAAACATCATTGCTGAGTGCAAAAAGTTGGGGATTCCAACGGAGGCTCGTGCACTAAGCCAGGTAGAAGCAATGAATGCCGATGAACTCATTTGTTCTAGCTCATCAACATTTGCATGTCGCATCACAGAAGTTGACGGCATTCCAGTTGGCGGAAAAGATCCTGAGCTCTTCAAGCGCATTCAAGATGCTGTTTATGCTGAATATGAAACTTGTGGCAAATAGGTGTTTTGTTATTATTAATTAAAGTAAATTCCTTTATAAAGACAGGAGGGCACTAAGTTTGGAGGCAATGACTCTCACATTGTTGCTTGTGCTCTCCGTTTTAATTTCAGCAGTAATAGACAGGTTCGTGAAGAACCTAACCATTCCTCTAGTTCAAATTTGTCTTGGCATTGCAATTGCAGTTTTTGCCCATAATACTGTAAAAATCGAATTTGATTCTGAGCTGTTTATGGTCTTGTTTATTGCACCTCTTCTCTACATCGAAGCAAAGCATGCAAACAAGCTTGAACTTTGGAGGGACAGAAAAGGTGTTTTGGGTCTGGCAATCATCCTTGTTGTTTTGACCTCACTTGCAATTGGCTTTTCTCTTCACTTTTTAGTGCCGATGGTGCCAATGTTTTCTGCATTGGCGCTTGGAGCTGCTCTTGGACCAACCGATGCTGTTGCTGTCACATCTGTGTCAAGAACAACCAACATCCCGAAAAACATTTTCTCGCTGTTAAAAGGTGAGCTGCTTTTAAATGATGCTAGCGGCATTGTTATGTTTCAAGTCGCAATCGCGGCTGCTGCTGCTGGTTCAGTCAACTTTTTGCAAGTCGGCGAAGACTTTGTTGTAGAGTTTTTTGGCGGCTTGATCTTTGGCCTTCTTGTTGGATTTGCGGGGAAATATTTCCTTCGCAAAATGCGCGACTCCGGGCTCGATTCGACAGTCTTTCATGTATTGTGTGAGATTTGCGTGCCGTTTGTTGTCTACATGACATCATCTGCTATTCACGTTAGCGGAATTATTGCTGTTGTAGCATGTGGTCTCGTAGACCCAATACAAAACA
Organism: Phoenicibacter congonensis; assembly: GCF_900169485.1. NCBI lineage: Bacteria > Bacillati > Actinomycetota > Coriobacteriia > Eggerthellales > Eggerthellaceae > Phoenicibacter > Phoenicibacter congonensis. The sequence goes on from NZ_LT821227.1 coordinate 746,830, forward strand.
CAACAGCGTCTCCCGCAATTTCTAAAATGAACATTGTTTCTGAGAGTTTTTGGGAAGTGTTTTCTTTCGTGTTAAATGGCGTTGTGTTCGTTTTGCTTGGAACACAAATTCCACCTGCAATGTATTATGTTTGGGATGATGCAAGCATTTCTAACTGGTTTTTGTTAGGTTGCATAATTCTTGTTGCCTTCATTTTATTGTTCTCACGTTTTTTGTGGTGTCTTGTGATGATGCAATCGAGAGAGCCGGGCGACGACGAGAAGGAATTATCGGTTGTAAAACGTGCACTAATCATGACGCTTTGCGGTGCTAAGGGCACCATCACACTATCAATTTTGTTTACACTTCCTGTTGCTCTTTCAAATGGCGTTTTGATGCAGGAGCGCAGTTTGCTCATTTTTATTGGATGCGGTGTTATTGTGGTCACGCTTTTGCTTGCCACATTTGTTCTTCCGTTGATTGCCCCAAAGCCAGAAACAACAGAAAATGAAGAGGCGGAGATAACAAGCTATTATGAAAACTTGCAGCTTATTTTGCGCGAAGTAATCTATCAGCTCACTGCTTCTGAAAATGAACTAAACAGTCGGGCGACGCGTCAAGTTGTTGAAGATTATCAAAAACGCCTTGACCATGCTAAATCCTTTACTGATGAAGAAGATGAAGGCACTCTTTGCTTGCGTCTGCGAATGATTCATTGGGAAGAAGAGAAACTGGAAATGATCCGCAGAGCTGGTGAGGCGAGCACCGATGCCATCGACACATATATGCAGTTTCTCGATAAAAATGCTCGCATTTTGTCACATGCAACACATGTGATATTGCCGTCAGAAAAAGTAGTTCGTTTTAGAGCGACATGTCGTCGCTACAAGAGGTTGGTTGCTAAATATCTCCGCAAAACATATGCCAACATGGACCTTGAGGTCCGACAGATTAAAGTAGAGTGCGAAAGATATGCCCTTGAGTGCCTGAAGACAGAAATGGCAATAGGCGCTGTTCAGGCAGAATATGGAGCCAGAATCGTTGTAGATTACGAGCGCACAATCGCTTCGTTAACTAGACCAGCTCCAACAATCACTACAGCAATTAAGACACAAGATGCAACAGATGATGTTCGTGCATTTGCGCTAAAAGTCGAGCTTAACAAAATTGATGAGCTTCAGGAAAGCGGTGCACTTTCGCGCAAAAATGCTATGAAGATGCGCGACAACGTTGCTTTGATGGAACTTGAGCGCGCAGGCGCAATTTAGTAAAGCATTCCCATCGCTTCGCGAACCTGATTTAGAGTTTCGTTTGCAATCTCGTTTGCCAATTTGTTTCCCTCGTGCAAGATTTCTCTAATCATTTCATCTTTGCCTTCGAGTTCATGTCGTTTTTCGCGAATTGGTGCTAGGTAATTGTTGACCGATTCTGTTACATATTTTTTTAATGCGCCACAGCCAGCATCGCCAATCTCTTCTGCAATTTCAGTCTCTTTGCGGCCAGTGCAAAGTGCAGCAGTTGTGAGAAGAGCCGAAACCCCAGGTCGGTTTTCAGGGTCAAACGTGATGTTTCTGTCGGAGTCGGTCTTAGCTTTTTTGATTAGTTTTGCAGTTTCTTCTTCAGTGTTAGAAAGAGCAATTGAATTTCCATAACTCTTTGACATTTTTCTGCCGTCAAGACCAGGCATTTCGACTGCGTCGGTTAAAAGTGCGACAGGCTCTGTAAAGACGTGGCCATAGCGTTCGTTGAATCTGCGAGCGATTTGGCGAGTTTGTTCGATGTGCGGCAGCTGATCTTTTCCGACTGGAACAATGTTTGCGTGGCAGAACAAAATGTCGCAGGCTTGATGCACTGGATAGGTCAAAAGCAGCCCCGACAAAGTGTGCCCGCTTGCTTCTTGTTCAGCTTTAACTGTTGGATTTCTCAAAAGTTCAGCTTCTGAGACGAGAGAGAGGAAAGGAAGCATCAGTTGATTTTGTGCTGGCACTGCTGAATGCGTGTAAATCATGGTCTTTTCAGGATCAATTCCACAGGCGATGTAGTCAATAACCATGTTTTTTACGTTATCAGCAATGTTTTCTGTGGTGTCGCGGTCGGTGATTACTTGGTAGTCGGCAATCAAAATATTTGTGTTTACGCCTTTGTTTTGAAGATTGACGCGGTCGATAATAGTCCCAAAATAGTGACCCATGTGCAACCGTCCTGTTGGGCGATCTCCGCTCAGGATTTTGTATTTTTCAGGATGTAAGTCAATGTCGGCGCGAGTCTTGTCGCTAATTTCTTTTTGTTTTAAAAATGTGTTAGATTCTTTTCCCATTTTTTGTTCCCTTAGATTTATATTTGAATTGAAATTATACTAACAGAGCAAGTCAAACCGCAAGTTCCCGAACTTTTTAGAAAAGATTTATTGCTTTAGCACTTTACTGTGCTAAAGTAATTAATGTTGTTTTTTAGCGTTTGGTGACTGTATATAAATCGAGAGGAGAATATATGAACACAAAGGTAATAAAACAAGCGCTCATCGCTACAATCGGTGTGTTTGCTTGTGCTGTGCTAGCCCTAACACTTGTTGGATGCTCTTCGGGCTCATCTAGCGATTCTGGAAGCACTTCAAAAACAAAGTTAGTTGTTGGTTTTGACAATTCCTATCCTCCCTATGGATTTTTAGATGACCAAGGAAATCCAACAGGTTTTGACATCGACATGGCAAAGAAAGTTGCTGAAAAAAATGGCTGGGACATTGATCTTCAAGCTATTGACTGGGATGCAAAAGATGCTTTGTTAGAGCAGGGCACAATTAACTGCATTTGGAATGGCTTTACAATCGAAGGCCGTGAAGATAAATATAACTTCACTGAGCCATACATGATTAATGGCCAGGTCGTTGTTGTGAAGAAAGATTCTAACGTCAAGTCTCTTGCCGACCTTAAAGGCAAAACTGTTGTTACGCAAGCAGGAAGCTCAACTGTAGACGTTTTAGAGGGTGACAGAAAAGACTTGGCTGACTCATTTGGGCGTCTCGACACAGTTCCTGAGTTTAACACCGCATTTATGCAATTAGAATCGGGTGTTGTGGACGCTGTGGCTTGCGACTTGTCAATTGCAGAATATCAACTAGCTGCAAATCCAGATAAATATGTTCAGCTCTCTGAAAAAATTTCTGAAGAGAATTATGGTGTTGGATTTAAGAAAGACGATAACGGCAAGCAAATGGCTGAAAAAGTTACAGCCACAATGCGTGAGCTTTATAAAGACGACACTGTAAAAGAACTTTGCGAGAAATATTCAAGCTATGGCATTTCTATCGACAATTGGCTGCTTAAGTAGTAAGGATTAGTTAAGTAAATGGAATTAGGAGTTATGCTGAAACTCCTCCTTGAAGGGTTTGGATTTTCAGTCTCAATTTTCTTCATAACGTTAATTGGAGCGCTGCCACTAGGAATAGTGGTGGCGCTTGCTAGGATGAGCAAGGTAAAAATAATTTCACTCATTGCTCAATTCTTTATTTCTGTTATGAGGGGCACGCCACTCATGCTGCAATTGATGGCAATCATGTTTGGTCCCTATTATTTATTTGGCATTAGCACTGTTGCTGATTGGAAACTTTATGCTTGTGCCATTGGTTTTATTCTCAATTATTCAGCCTATTTTGGTGAAATCTACAGAAGTGGCATTCAATCAATTCCCGTTGGGCAATATGAGGCGGCAAAAGTTTTGGGCTACACAAAAAGTCAGACATTCATTCAAATCATCTTGCCGCAGGTGTGTAAAAGAATTCTTCCTGCGATTGGCAATGAGATTGTTGTGCTTGTTAAAGACACATCCCTTGCCTTTGTGCTTGGCATTGGTGAGATTTTCTCAACGGCAAAAGCCCTTGCTGCTAAAGAGGTATCGATGATTCCATATGCCCTTGCAGCGCTCATTTACTGGGGCTTCTGTCTTTTGATTTCAGCAATTCTAAACAGGCTTGAGAAGAGAATGGATTATTACCATGCCTAAAGAAGTAGTGATTGTTACAAATGGCAAAAAACTCTTTGGCAACAAAGTTGTTTTGCATGACGTCGACTTTGCTGTTGATGATGATGAAGTGATGACGATCATCGGACCTTCTGGCGTTGGTAAATCCACTCTTCTTCGCTGCATGACTATGCTTGAGAGATTTGATGGTGGAACGCTTGAATATGACGATTTGAAAGTTTGCACCGAAAAAGATGGCACTTCTGTGTATGCAAAGGAAGAAGTTCTAAACGAAGCTCGCAAACGCTGTGGTTTAGTGTTTCAAAACTTCAATTTGTTCCCACACTACACTGTGATGGACAACATTGTGCGCCCTCTAAAAACAGTTTTAGGTAAAACAGATGAAGAGGCTCGCGCAATTGCCACACAAAAGCTCTCAGACCTTGACATGGTTGATAAATGTGACATGGTTCCTTGTGATTTGAGTGGAGGACAACAGCAACGAGTTGCCATCGCGCGCGCTTTGGCAATGAACCCTTCCGTTCTTTATTTTGACGAACCAACAAGTGCGCTAGACCCGCGCTTGTCGCGTGATGTTGCAAAACTAATCAGAGGCATTGCCAAGTCGGGAATTGGCATTGTTATTGTTACTCACGACATGAAATTTGCGAAAGATGCAAGCGACTATGTCGCAATTATGCATGATGGACGCTTTGTGGAAAAGGGCACTGTAGCGCAGATTTTTGAGAATCCACAAAACGACATCACAAAAGAGTTCCTCTCAACTGATCTTTTGTAGTACACACGTCTACAACCCAAGGTGTAAGTTACCACGCCCTGGGTTGTATTCCTTTCAATCTTTGTTGACGCATTCATTCTTGGCAGTTACATTAAGGTTGTGCAGTTTAAAGAGTTCTCCTTTCGACTTAACAAATTGCACAGCAGTTCGAAAGTTCAAGGTGGATGTTAAAAAATGAATCAAAAAAACGACAACACGACTCAGGTAAATGAATCGACCAAAGAAAGCAAGAATCAGTCATTTACTAGTGAGCCTACCAACGAAGAATCAAAAAAACTTACCGTTTCCCTCCCTATGACAACATCCACCTCGCACGCTCAAGGCACTCACAGACTTGATGCCATCAGAAGCGTGCACAATGAGCAGAAGACAATAAAAGAAGAAAAAATGAATTCGAACTTTTCGAACGTTGAAAAGACGCCAGCGACTACAGATGAAACCTTTTCCAACCCTAAGCCTATCAATTCAGAAACCCAAATTCCAAATTCTCCGAATGATGGCGCTGGCGTCCCTCCCTTTAATCATAATTCAGGATTTGCAACTGCGAATCCTGATCCAAATAAGAAAAAGCATCTTTGCGGGGTTTTTGCAACAGCATTTGTCGGTGCGTTGCTTGCCTGCATATTAGCTTTTGGAGTTTGCAATTTTACTGGTTTTTTTAACAATACAAAAGTATCAGTTGGCGGGACAACTCTTGGTTCTACATCATCTTCTACAGTGACGGCATCCGATTCGTCAGCAACACTTGCTGAAGCTGTTTCTCAGAAGTGTTTACCAAGCGTCGTGTCAATCGATGTTTATGGAAGCAGCAGCAGTTCATCTGGTTCCTTGTTTGGATATGGCAATAGTCAAAAGAGCGAATCAAGCGTCGAAAAGATTGCTTCTGGTTCAGGCATTGTTATTTCGAAAGATGGATATATCCTCACAAATCAGCATGTTATTGATGGCGGTACTGGTTATAAAGTGACAGTTAATGGCAAGACACTTGACGCAACGTTGGTTGGCGCCGACTCATCTAGCGACATTGCTGTGCTCAAAGTTGATGCTGGGGAAGACCTGACGGCGATTGAACTTGGTGATTCCGACTCAATTAGAACTGGAGAGTGGGTAATGACCATTGGAAGTCCGTTTGGCCTTGAACAATCGGTTGCAACAGGAATTATTTCTGCAACTTCCAGGTCACAAATTGCCGATAATTCAAACTCCGACGTTTCCGATGTGAAGATTTATCCAAACATGATTCAAACCGATGCGGCAATTAATCCAGGCAATTCAGGCGGTGCGCTTGTCAATGAAAATGGACAGTTAATTGGCATTAACACTCTCATCACTTCAAGTTCGGGTAACTATTCAGGAGTTGGTTTTGCTATCCCTGTAAATTATGCGATTGGCATTGCTCGCGATTTGATTGAAGGAAAAACCCCAACATATGCACAAATCGGCGTTTCTTGCACAACCATTAATGATCAGATCGCTAAGAGATATGGCTTTAATGTAACTTCTGGTGCCTATGTATCGTCGGTAGTGAGCGGCAGTGGTGCTGACAATGCAGGAATTCAACAAGGAGACATCATTACAGAGTTTGACGGTGAAGCAGTTACAAGTTCATCTGAGTTAACCCTTGATGTTAGAAAGAAGAATCCTGGCGACAAGGTTAGCGTTAAGTTGGTGAGAGGCAATGAGGAAAAGACTGTTGAAGTTGAACTTGGAAAAACATCCTCAGACTCTTCAACTCAAAGCCAAGGAAGTTTAAAACAACGCTGATGATTTCCTAGATTTCTCTTGGCTTGTATTACAAAGAATTATTGGCTCCTGCCTGGGTTAGACAGGAGCTTTTGTTTATTTTTGGCATACTTTTCGCACATGTGAGAGTTTTTTGTTTGTGAGTTTCAGCTAGATGATAGCTGAGCGGCAAAAGGCGCGAAAAAGTGTGCATTTTATATAATTAAAAGGGACATTAGATCCACGAGAAGGGACGACTCATGCTTCAAGTTAAAAACATATCTAAATCCTACGTCACAACCGGTTTTACTCAGGTCGCTCTTGATGATGTGTCAATCTCTTTTCGTGACAACGAATTTGCTGCTATTTTAGGCCCAAGCGGTTCTGGAAAAACAACTCTTTTAAACATAATTGGTGGCCTCGACAGATATGATTCGGGTGACCTAATAATCGATGGTATTTCAACCAAAGACTACAAAGCTTCTGATTGGGACACGTTTAGAAACAACCGCATTGGTTTTGTTTTTCAATCCTACAACCTCATTGGTCACCAGACTGTTTTGAAAAATGTCGAATTAGCACTCACCTTGTCAGGTGTTGACAAAGAAGAGCGTCAGCGTCGCGCGACTGAAGTGCTTGAACGTGTTGGGCTAAAAGATCACATCTACAAAAAGCCAAATCAATTGTCGGGTGGACAAATGCAGCGTGTTGCAATAGCGCGTGCTCTCATTAACGATCCTGAGATTCTTTTGGCCGACGAGCCAACTGGCGCTCTTGATTCTCAAACTAGCGTCGAGGTTATGGACCTTCTTCAAGAAATTGCAAATGATCGACTTGTCATTATGGTCACACACAACCCCGAGCTTGCAGAAAAATATGCAAACCGCATTGTGACTTTGCGAGATGGAAAAATCCAGGGCGACACAAATGCCTATGAGCCAACCAAGGAAGATATCGATGGCGTGGTTGGGAAAAAGGCGCGAAAAGCTTCAATGAGTTTTCTTACTGCTCTTGAGCTCAGTTTTAACAACTTGATGAGCAAAAAAGGCAGAACAATAATGACAGCTTTTGCGGGAAGCATTGGCATTATCGGCATCGCCGCCATTCTTTCACTCTCAAATGGAGTTAATCGATATATTCATGATGTTGAGGAAGACACCCTCACATCATATCCAATATCAATTTCCAAATCAGGATTTGATTTATCTTCTTTGGTTACAGTAGGAACTGATTTTGTTGGCAACGGGTCGGGAAGTGTGAGTTATTCTGATGGCGATGTTATGAACACTGTTGTGGGAGAGACTGAAGTTGTAAACAACATGGTCTCAAAGATGAGCAACAACGACTTGACATCGCTTAAATCCTACATCGAAAGCGACGAGGGCAAGTCGGTTCGCGACAATTCTTCCTACATCAAATATGACTATAACATTCAGCCAATAATCTATGTGAAGGGTCCTGAGGACTCCGACTACAGGCAGGCTAACCCTGACGATTCACTTTCAGCTTTGGGCATGGGTTCTAGTTCCTACACTAATTCAACCATGAGTTCAATGATGACCACAAATGTGTTTCAGCCATTGATTGACCAATCGCTAGTCGAAGACTCCTATGATTTGAAGGCAGGGCACTGGCCAACTAACAAAAATGAATGCGTTCTTGTTCTTTCAGAGAGTGGAAATCTTCTCGACTACACACTCTACCAACTAGGGTTTAGAGATTATCAAGAATACAAAGACATGGTTCAGTCGGTTATTGAGGAAAAAGATGCGAAGGTAGAAAAAGACGAGAACACCCACACCTATCGCGACCTCATGAACAGCGAGATGAAAGTCGTGGTTGGCGCCGACAGATATCAGAAAGATTCTAGCTATGATGTGTGGGTCGACAAATCAGGTGACAAAGAATACATCGACAACTTGATTAACACAAAGTCAGAGACTCTGAAGATTTCTGGTATTGTCCAGGTAAAAGAAGGTTCCAAATCGGTAGTTTTAACGCCTGGAGTCATTTATTACACCAATGATCTCATTTTAGACACCATTGATAAAGCTAGCAAAACTCAGATTGTAAAAGAACAGCTTGCCGATAAAAATATTGATGTCTTTTCGGGAAAGGATTTCTCCGACACCGACAAAACTTCTGGATTTGACACTTCTGAATTGATTACTGTCGATGAAGGCGCAATTCAGGCGGCGTTTAAATTTGACCCAACATCTCTAAATTTAAGCCTTCAAAGCATTAGCACTAACTTTTCTGCTAGTGACATTGGAGCCGCTCTTCCTGCAATAGACGAAAAGGAAATTCAGCAAATTCTTGGCGGTTCGGTTGAAATTTCTGCAGTTCAAGGCGCCATTAGCACCTATTCAGTGAAGCTGTTGAACGGCTACTCGGCATGGGTCGGCTCTGGTCATTCGGGAACTGTCGAAGATTATATCCAGACTCCTGAAGCTCAGGGCTATTATGCTGAATGCATGGGGGAGATTGCGCAGTCGATGGGTTCTTCAACACAGAAAGTGTCTGAGGCATTGTCTTCATATATGAATCAATATATGAATCAGGCGATGAATGCAGTTTCGGCCGCAATCAGCAGGAGCATGCAGTCGTCAATGTCACAAATTCAAAACGTGTTGGCAAACAACATTGCTAATTCAATTTCGATAGATCAAGATGCGTTCGCAAATGCATTTAAATTCAACATGACCCCAGAGGAAATGCAAGGCGCAATTTTGGCGCTAATTAGTGGAGGCACCGATTCTGCAGAGTCTAATTTGCAACAACTTGGATATGCCGACCTAAACACACCAACGTCTATTGACATTTATGCAAAAGATTTTGACACCAAACAAGCGGTTAAAGACAACTTGGATGATTATTCAAAACAGATGAGAGACAGTGGGTATGATGACAAAGCTGTGTCCTACACCGACATTGTTGGTGTAATGATGTCAGGTGTGCGCACAATCATCAATGTTATTAGCTATTTGCTCATAGCATTCGTTTCGATTTCTCTCATCGTGTCATCAATTATGATTGGCATTATCACCTATGTCTCGGTTCTTGAAAGAACTAAAGAGATTGGAATTTTGCGCTCAATTGGTGCAAGCCGCAAAAACATTTCTCAAGTGTTTAACGCCGAAACTATCCTTGAAGGTTTGATAGCAGGCGTAATGGGAATTGTTGTGACAGCTCTGTTGTGCATCCCGGCTTCTGCTATTGTAAAAGCCCTCACGGGTGTGCCTAACATCGCGTCACTGCCTTTCTCAGCAGCGATAATCCTCATTTGCATTAGCGTGTTCTTAACTTTTATTGCAGGTCTCATTCCTGCCGCTTCAGCTTCGAGAAAAGACCCTGTAATAGCACTTCGTACCGAGTAGGCAAGGGTGCGTGGACGCGCATGTTCGGACTAGTTTTGAGTCTGGGCTTCAAACCGAGCAGTGCACAAGAGCTCGTTACTATTGACTGTAGGGTCTAGTTTTGCGGCACGCCATGGAGAAATCAGGTTGACTAGGGAGATGATGCTTGCACTGGGCGTCTAGCAAGACAGCAGACCTACAATCTGGGCAAGTCTGGGGGAAGAAAAGAGCTTTTGCTACCTTGCTTTGAAATTTTTAAGCTAATCGGGCTTAAAGGCGCAACCTCTTCAAAACAAGCAACAGTTTCTTTCTAGCTTATGTAGCCTTCGGCTATTTCGTTTACAGCTTTAATTGCAGCATCGACTTCTTCAAATGTGTTGAATGAGCAGAACCCAAAACGAACAATGCCTTGTTCAACTGTGTGTAGTGCTTCGTGCATGAGAGGTGCGCAATGTGCTCCTGGGCGTGTGCAAATGTTGTAGTCACAAGCAAGAATGTCAGAGACTTCTGATGAATCGGCATTTCCAATGTTGATGGCAGAGATTCCGCATCTTCCCAGTGGATTGCCCTTGCCTCCATAGAACTTAATGTTTGGAGCATTTTTAATTCCATTTTCAAAGCGCTCAATGCACTGATCGGTGTGCTCTTTAATTTTTGCTGGCGTTTTTTCGAGAACATAATTTATTCCTGCAGCAAAACCAGCGGCCCCATGGGCGTTGCAAGTGCCTGCTTCAAGCGATTCTGGCATGTAGTCAGGATGTGTTTTCTCATAGGAATGGACACCACTTCCGCCAACTTTAAAAGAAGGAATGTCGATGCCTTCTTTGACAGCAATCGCTCCAATCCCTTGAGGACCATAGAGGGATTTGTGCCCTGTAACACAAACTATGTCAAGGTCGTCATTTTGCATGTCTATGTCAACAACGCCGGCAGTTTGTGCAGCATCAATTATGATTTTTGCACCGTGAGCATGAGTTATTTCTGCAAGTTTTTTGATGTCATAGATGTCACCAGTCAAATTTGATGAATGAGTTGCAACAACCCACTTTGTTTCTGGAGTAAATGCTCTCTCGAAATCTTCGATGTGCAATTGCCCTTCTTCATCAACTGGGACAATTGTGAGTTTTGCTCCTTCTTTTTCTTTTCTATAAAGAGGGCGAAGAACAGAGTTGTGCGAAGCAGCAGTTGTGATTACATGCTCGCCTGGCTTGACTAGCCCGACAATGGCGATGTTTAGCGATTCGGTGACGTTGGCTGTCAGCGCTATTTGTTCTGGATTTGGTGCGTTTAGCAATTCATTTAGTGCCGCGCGGGCTCTAAATGGTGCCATAGATGAAGCGATTGCAGCAGGGTGTCCGCCTCTGCCTGGTCCACCAAAGGTTGTGAGAGCTTCTGTGATTGCATCAACAACGCTTTGAGGTTTCTTCATTGTGGAAGCGGCATTGTCAAGATAAATCAATTCGTCCATGGTAATTGCCTCTTTGCTAAAAATGTGGCCGTGAAAAAAGACAAATAATAGAGGATCTAAAAACGAGCTTAAAGCTCAAGATCATAGATTTCGTCCATGTCTATTTCGTTGTCTTTAATTAGCCCGAGGATAAAATCTTTGTTTTCAACAGGCTCACGCCATGCCAGCCCGCAACCTGCCGAAATAACGCGAGGAACAGGTATCAAACGACCTTTTGCACCGTTTTTCTTTGCCACATTTTCCATGTGCATTGCACCTGTTGTCGTGTGAAAAGTCACTACTGCATAAAGCTCTTTTGTTGCCATGTCCCTCGCCTTGAAGTTTTAATTATTTGAGTGTGAGAACGAAGTCACCACCGTCTTCGGCAATTGTGACATCTTTACCACGTTTTTTTGCCATTCTCTCAACGTTGTCGCGTGGAATGGCGCTTGAAACTAGAACATGAATTTCCTCATCAGGGTGTTCTTTGATTGCAGCCAGTGTGAGCATTACTGGCTCAGGGCATTGAAGCCCACGTGCATCAACTTCTACCATATTGATTCCTTCCTAAAATTATTCCTAACTAATTCTAAACATCTTGATTAATTTTTCCAGTTAAACAGTTAATTTGTATCTAGTTTTGCTCTTTTTGCTTCTTCAAGTTTGCAAAAGCAATGATGAATAGAACTACGATGCAGCAAATGAGGAAAATTTGTCCAGCAGTTGTTGGGCCGCCTGCAACAGCTGCTTTTTCTGCTGTTGCTGCCGAAGCTGCAACGCCTGCAAGTCCGAAGTTGTGTGCAAAAGCTGCACCGATGAGCATTCCGAGGAATGTCACAGCTCCGTCGCAGGAGCCTTGTCCAGCAAGAGTCATTTGACGTAGTGGGCATCCACCTGCAAGAACAGCGCCAAAGCCGACTGCATAAAGACCAAGGATGTTCCAAATGTGCTGTGCGTGTGCGATTGGCTGTCCATCAAAAGATGCTTTAAAGTGGCCAGTTGCTACGTTGTAGATGACCATAATTACAAACATTCCAAGGATTGGAAGAAGGAGGTCAAAGTCGCGCATTAAAATTGCATTTCTTGTGCCTGCTGCGAAGCAAATTCTGCTTTTTTGTGCAATAGCTCCAATAATGAGAGCAACAATTAATGCGATTGCAACAGGTGCATGTTGTGAGCCTGGTCCTTTTTGGCTAACTACAAAAATGCCAGCAAAAACGCTCAAGCAAAGACCAACAATCAAAAGGATTGGCAAAATTGCACCTGCTGTTGGTTTTGTCTCGTGCTCGCGTCCAAGCGAGAAACCTCTCTTCAAGAAAATTGTGCCAGTTGCAATTCCGAGAACAAAGCCAATGAGACCAACCCAAGCGTTAAGGTCGCCAGCTGACATTCTCAAAATCATGCGAAGTGGGCATCCCAAAAACACGAGCGCACCGATCATCATGATGAAGCCGAGCACAAAGCGAGTCATTGGTGAAGAGCCAGCAGTTGATTTATATTCCTTTGTCGCAATTGCAATGAGGAACGAACCAACAACAACGCCAACAATTTCTGGGCGGTAATATTGAACAACTTCAGCTGTGTGAAGTTTCATTGAGCCTGCAGTGTCGCGAATAAAACATGCGGCGCAAAATGCCATGTTAGCTGGATTTCCGAAGAAAGCAAGCAAGGCAAAGCCAATTCCGCACACCAGGCCGCCGATTAAAAGGCCGCTCTTAGCATTAAAAAAATGACCTAACTTTTCCATTAAAAAAACCCTCCTAAAGGTGTTAATAAAGATACTTTTGCGCTTTTCTTTTAGAGAACCTACTTTGCATGTTATTTCTCAAAGCAAAAATAAATTTAGATTTGCAGAATTTTTGCTTTGCCAATCTTGCCAGCGCTAAAAAGATGATTGCAGGTATTTGGGCATGCAGAACCAACCTGCTTTTGGCAGTGAAATTATTCTATCTTAGAAATAAATGGTTAGTCTAGAGGAATTTAGATTCAATTTTTCGAAGCGCCATGCGAACTTTGCTTTCCTGCGATGGCTTCTCAAATTTTGAAGCAGGAAGAAGCCGATAATCAGGTATTAAAATTGAGTGCTTGTTTGCATATGCCGCTTTTGGGATGTTTCTGTAGGTGTTATCTTTACCGATGAGATGTGCCAGCTGCATTGGTGTTACTGTGCAGCCATATCCAGTTTTGAAAAGGCCGCGCCACACTTCCTTTTCAAATTCTGTTCCTTGTAAAAGAATTGGAATGTTGAAGCGTTTTCTGTCTCCCGATAAAAACTGAAGAATTTGAGTCGAGCATTCGTTTGTGAGTTTTGTCGGTGTGAATGTGCCGCTCATTTTTTTTGCCCCAAGACTAACAGATGTGATTTGTTTGCCGTTTGAAGCAATTGTGATTTGGCCGAATTGTGAATTGTAGATGAAGAATGTTAAATCGGAAACTCGCATTTTGCCACTCACGAAACATTAATTTTTCCAACATTATATAATCGAAGTTGTTCAAAGAATTCCAATTTAGAGGACTGTTTTAGATGTTTGAAAAAGTTAAAATTTCACCTTCGATTTTATCGGCCGACCTTTGTAATCTGGAAAAAGAAATAAAAGCAATTGAATCTGCGGGAGCAGGGCTTGTGCACATTGATGTTATGGATGGACACTTTGTTCCAAATCTCACTTTTGGGCTTCCGCTTGTTAAAAGAATTCGCGAGATTACAAGTTTGCCACTTGATGTTCATCTCATGATTTCTAATCCGCTTGATTATGTAGAAAAATATCTCGACGCAGGTGCCGACATTTTAACAGCACACATCGAGGCAGGTTCACCAGAAGAAATGAATCGCTTTGCTAGGAGGGTTCATGCTGCTGGCAAAAAAGCTGGTGTTGCTCTTCGGCCCAGCACAAAACCAGAGGCGGTAGACGACGTTATTTCATCGTTTGACATGGTTTTGGCAATGAGTGTTGAGCCTGGTTTTTCGGGGCAAAAATTTCAATCTAGCGTAATAGATTCCATGGCTGAGATTTGTGCCATTGCAGCAGCACATAACTGTTCACCTCTAATGCAAGCAGATGGTGGAATTGGTGTTGGTACGGCTCAAAAGGTGTGCGCAAGTGGTGCCGATGTGCTTGTTTGTGGAAATGCATGTTTTTGCAATGATGACTATTCAAAAGCAATTTCTGCAATTAAAGTTGATGCTGAGTTGGGCAGGGCTGCTGGTCTTAAAAAACAGCAATTGTTAGCGCAATATATGTAGGCGAATGGCTCAATGAACAATTTGAATAACATAAACAGTGATGACAGCCAGCTGGTTTATCTTGATTATGCGGCAACTGCGCCGATGTGCGAAGAAGCCTGTGTGGCAATGAAGCCATTTGTGAGTTCGTTTGGATGCGAAAGTTTGCCTTTTCGCGGTAACGCTAATTCTTTATATAGCCTTGGTCGCGAAGCTAACAGCCATTTAGAAACTGCCAGGCGTGATTTGTCAAGGTGTCTGCACGCAAAGAGACCTTCAGAAATTGTTTTTACTGCAAGTTCAACCGAATCCATTTTTTTAGCTCTTTCAGGATTGTTTGCCGCTAACGGCTGCAAAACAATCATCACAACTGAAATTGAGCATCCTGCAGTCTTGCAAGCAGCTAATCATGTCGCAGGCAAGAAAAACGTGGTGCTGCTAAAAGTTAACAAGCATGGCTTTGTCTCGAATGATGGATTGGCCGCTGCTATTAAAAACGCTGAGAGCCCGCTTGTTTCTGTGCAGATGGCAAATTCAGAACTTGCAAGTGTTCAAGACATCGCACAACTTGTTAGCGTTGCTCATGGCTTGGGGTGCATTTTTCATTGCGACATGACTCAGGCCTTTGGAAAAGTTCCGGTTGATCTAGAAAAACTTGGCGTTGATTCTGCGTCGTTTTCTTCTCATAAAATCGGAGGACCTCAAGGCGTGGGGGCTCTTTATTTAAAAAAGTCAGTTGGGTTTTCAAGTCCAATGATTGGGGGGGGCCAAGAAAGCAAGCGAAGAGGTGGAACGCAAAACGTGTGTGGAGCAGTTGGCTTTGCTGCCGCTGCAAAGGCGTGTGTTGCTAATTTGGATGAAGAGGTGAGGCGTTTACAAGAATTCAAAGATTTCATCGTTGACAACCTTTCTAAAATGACAACTTCTGCTAATAGACCTGTGCGATTGGTGGTCGATGAAAAGGCAGGGTTAAACGAAAATCCAGCGTGCTCCTATCTTCCAAACATCGCAACGTTTATAGTTGGAGGTGTGGAGTCTGAAACTTTGATTTTGCGTTTAGATGACCGCCAAATTTCTGTTGCTGGCGGCTCTGCTTGTTCGACGGGCTCTGCGACAGTTTCAAAATCGCTAAAAGCCGTCGGCATTTCTGATGATGATGGAATGTGTGAGCTCAGAGTTTCATTTGGGCGCTACACAACGAAAGATGACATTACCTCATTTGTCAATTCGTTTAAAGAGGTGATTTAATTGGCAAATTTAATAAAAACTCAAAAAGGAACATTACAAGTTAAAGAAGACTCCAAACGCGTGATGTATGTTGGTGAGCTTGAACAAAAGCTTTTGAAAAAATATCCAGCAGCCGATGCAATCCCTGGTGACAAAACGGGTCTTTTAGTTGGAGATCCATTTGCGAGAATTGAGCGTGTGGCTGTTGCATTAGATCCAACAGTGTCAGCAATTAGGGCGGCGAAACTGGCAGGCGCAAATGTTTTGCTCACTCATCACCCAAGCTATCGCGAAGGAGTTGTCGATTTCAAGCCTTCAAATTGTGTTGGTCAAAATTCTGGGTCGATTGTTTTTGATGCGATTAAAGCTAACATCGCTCTCATGAATTTTCACACTGCGCTTGATGTTAGCGCCGATGCACAGCGCGTTTTGCCATCATTGTTGCACTTGGCACCGCTGAAAGGCACTCGAAAAGTAAATGGTGGAAAAGTGAAGAACAAGGTCTTGCAGCCAATACCAGGTTCAAAAGATAAAGGCTTTGGTCAAGTTTGTGAAATAAAAGAAACTTCGCTTTCGGAGTTGGGGTCAAGATGCACTGCAGTGTTTGGCAGGTCTCCACGCGTTTGGGGCGATTTGCGCAAAAAATGCAAAAGAGTTGTGACTGCTACAGGAAGTGCCGGTTCTCTCATTAGCTTGTGCTTAAAAACTGGAGTTGACGTTTTGATTGCAGGAGAAGTTAAATATCATGACGCTTTGGCTGCAAGGGAAAGCGGGCTTTGCATCATCGATTTGGGGCATGATGTGTCAGAACTTCCGCTTGCTGCTGTGCTTGCAAATTCTTGCAAGAAGATCGGACTTGAATCATCGCGTATTGTGATTTTGGACCAAGGACACAATTGGGAGCAAATTAGGTCAATTACCATCTAATTTACTTGAACAACACGCTCGGTTAACGTATTATTACGAATTGATTGGAAATATTTTTTAGGACAGGGGTTTTACAAGTGAAAGCTACAAGCAACGACATTAAAAACCTTAAAAAAATCCAAGAAGTAGATGCCCAGATAAAAAATGTTCATGCGGCAGTCAGAGATTTGCCTGAAATAAAAGAATATCGGCTTGTAGATGAAAAGCTAAAAGACATCAAATCGAAGATTAAGCAGGTCGAAGTAATGAAGCGAAACGTCGAGCGTCGTTACGAGAAAATGAATGCAGAAGACTTATCGCTTGCCGATCGCCAAAAAACCGTTCAGCGCTCAATTGACGATGCAGCTGGTGATTATCGCAATCTTGAGGTGCACACTAAAGAGCTAGATTCAATTTCTTCCCGAAGAAATGTTCTTGCTGAAATCATGATTAATGCAACCGTCGAACAGGAAAAAGTTGAAGAGTTACAATCAAAGTTAAAAGCGGCACAAGAAACCGTATGTGACAAAAAGAACTCTTTGGGTAAGCAAATCGATGCAGCTAAGGCAAAGGCGCGTGAGGAGATTGTTGGCCTCACTGTCTCTCGTAAGAAGGTTTATGACAGCCTGCCTAAAGGGATTGCAGCGTTATATGATGATGCAGCTGTCAAGGTTGGAAATGTTGTTTTAAGCGAGCTTGATGGCAATTGTTGTTCTGTTTGCAGGTCTCCAATTGAGGAAGGCAAATTACTCGAAATCAAGAAGGCGGGCGAGGTTTCTGTTTGTCCTGCTTGCGGAAGAATTATTATCACAGACGGCGAATAGCCAAAGCAATTCATTTATAATCAATTTTGCTCTAATTGTGCGGGCGTGGCGGAATTGGCAGACGCGCTAGCTTCAGGTGCTAGTGGGAGTTTCTCCCGTGAAGGTTCAAGTCCTTTCGCCCGCACCAATTTCTTTTCTTCCCAACGCTATTTCTTTAATCCAATGCTTCTGAATATTTCATTAACATGGTCCGTCAGCTTGGGGGGACTCATACTCTTTTAGTAAATCTTTCCTGGTCAGTCGTTGGATTTATGCACGAATGTTTTCTCTTCTTTAGATTTTTCCTGTAGTTCGCTTGTCACCTAGAACTTAGTCGACTTTTGGAGTAAGTTCTAGGTGAGCCTGCATACAGTCAGCCTTTCGCATGGACATCGAAAAAAGGAATCGTATGAAATAGCATCGCTAATGTTAGCCAAAAACTTTTTTAAGAAAGTCTTTGTGCGCGAGGACGTGCCTCACTTTTTTTATGACGACAACAGTATCTTTCACTGCAACTTGATTGATTTTTTGCTAAGGCGAGTGGAGTTGTTCTAGCCTCTTGTTTTTTGACCTGTCTGCTAGTTTCCAATAATGCATCTCTCTAGTGAAACAGCCAGGGGAGGAGTGGACATTAGGCTATGATTCTGTTTTGCACGTCACCACAGGCTCGGCTTGATTCATCGACAGCTACTCGCAGCTGCTCTGCAACCATTCTCGCATTTTTGACATAACGAAACACATGCCTGTTGCCGTCATTGTTGGTGATGATTAGTCGACCGCCAGTGAGAGGGGAGTCGGAAGCACTGGTGCTTTTCATGCGGCGCAGGTCAAAATTGTTCTCACGCTTGTTGATTATCCTGTGGCAGTAGGTTAGTGTATCCTTGCCGTCGAAACGATAGGATGTATTGGCGATTGATATTGCCAGCGCCAACACCGGCCCCGCGCCAAAATCCAGCTCCGCAGTGCCATCCCAATTAGCGCCTTCCAATCCTTATAAATCACCATGGTTGCGGTCCTTACTTTTCAGAATTTTTAAAAAGTATAATTTTTACTGCGAAGTTGATTGACTCATTAAAAGGGACTATTCAATTATTGGATTTCGTTTCTTATGTATTCTGGAGTCAGAAATCTCTTTTCAAAAGCTGAATCGCCAATGTGTTAAGGCATTACTGTGTGAGTGAGTGTGTGTTGCTAATGCTTCGTTATTTTTAAATTGTTAACCAAAGAAGAAATTCATCACTTTTGCAAGGTGCAGGCCAATACCACCAGCAGCGTCTATTGAGCTATTGGCTATGTAGCAAACTTTTTTGACCTTCCCTATAAAATCGACAGTGTCCTTATTTTGGTTTGCTTCTTCTAGCTCTTATACAGCAGATTCAATCTGTTCTTTAGTTATTTTTCTAACCTTCGCAGTTTTTGCTTGTGAGCCAATCGATAATGTCTGGCAACTGGCCCACGAGATGGAGCGCGGGTGCAAGGCGTCGGGCGTGAAGCGCATCCGCATACACGACATACGCCACAGCCACGTGAGCCTGCTGATTGAAATGGGCTTCTCCGCGCTGGCCATCGCCGAGCGCATGGGCCACGAGGCGGTGGACATCACCTACCGCTATGCGCACCTGTTCCCCACGAAGCAGGACGATATGACCGCCGCGCTCGATGGGGTGGGGGATAAGCAGGATCCGCGTGAGAGTAGCGTCCGCAAGCTCATCAAGACGATGGAGTTTCGCTACACTCCTGAGAAGCATAAGTTCATATGAGACATGGCAGCTTGGAGCGGCATGAGCAGGCAGGATTACTCATCGCCAAGCTCTCCGATACCCAGGTCGAGGTGAAGCCCTCAGTAAGCGTGCAGAAGGCGCTGAAGGGCTCAATGGCTGAGTTGACTAAGGAAGTGCACCTGGCGGCATTCTACGGCGAGCTGAGCGAGTCCCTGCAACAGAGAAGCGAGCACGTGATGAGGTTCTTCCTGGCGCTCGGCGAGCCTGTTGACGCGCCGACGGCAGAGCTGTTGCAAGAAGAACCGTTTCCGACGGCATCGACAACGATCGACAACGATGTCGATGCCGACGACGCAAACATCTTTGGAATGGGGCGCGGTTAGCGCCTAAAGCCCAAGCTCGGCAATCAGCTTCTTCATGATGAGGGCCCATTCGAGCTGCTCTGATATGAATTTCGGCCAGGCGGCCTCGTTGTTCTTGATCTTGCAGCCGTCTTTGTAGAAGCGAAGCCCTGACGCCTTCTTGGCGTCAAAGGGTGTGGCCATAAGGCCAAGGCGTTCTTCAAACAAATCGGTGTTGTCGATGGCCTTGTGGCCGATTTCCTTGTCGTCGGGCGCGTAGAACTCGATGCCGATTCTGCCGTGTTGCGTGTCTATAAGCAGCGCGATATGGTAGGCGGACGTACCGCAACGCAACGTGGTCCAATGGTCTTTCGAAGGCTTCTGCGGGTTGAACGCCTTCAAAAACTCAGGCGTCGCCTGGGCCACCTCACGATATTTGGTCCAGTACGATAGCTTGACGCGCTCGGTCTCGGAGAGGCCCTCGCTGAGCTTGATGGCCTTCGTCCACTCGTTAGGCTGCTCGACTACGTTGAAACGCGGAGCGGGCAAGGAGCCTCCAATGGACCACAGCTCTATCTCCACTAGGAAGAACCCGAAATCGCTATCGGTGTGCTGGTTGAGCCACTCGATGGCCTGACGGTGCTCGTCGCGTGCGCGAGCCACCACCCACACGACAACCTCGGCGCCCTTGCCGGCGGCGTAAGTGATAACTTTGCCTAGGTGGTCGTGGTTGGTGTCCTCGAGCTGGTTCTCAATGACCACCTTGCGTCCGGTGCCGGCTTCCTGCGCATAGATGTCGACGTTGAACGAGCCTACCGACGACTCGGTCTCTATAAGTTCGAGTTCAATGCCGACTGCAGCGCTCAATATGGCAAGATTTGGCTCTTCAGAGAGCCACTTTGTGAAGTCGAGTGCCTCGTGCGGCCACACGTCACGCAGCTCGACCTTCTTGAGCTTGTCGAGGTTGTATTTCATCGTCCTCCTATCGATAGCTATAGTCTACGAACGTTGTTTTCCAAGAGGCTAACCGACAACCTGCCTTCTATAAGCAGCTTATGGATAAGGTTCTTGCCGTGGTCTTTATTGTACAGCGTGAGGCCGTAGGCCGTAAGCAGGCGAATCACCTTTTCCATCATTTCTTTTCTGGCGCAATTTTCATCCTGCATGCAGCCGCTCGGTAGCTTATGGGGCCTGAAATAAAAAACGAGGCGCGTATCCCCCTCATACAGCTTTACGGAGTCGAATATAGCTTGGAAGTATGAGTAGTCTGCTTCACTGAGGGAGTGACCGTAGAATTTGATCATCTTGGTTCCGTCAGCCATGGGAACGCCGGATGTTGGAACATGAACGAGTTTTTCAACATCCGGGAGATCGAGTGCCATGAGTCTGTAGGTTTTGGTGAATGGAAGAGCCATGGGGTTGTCCATCCTATCCGTTCCATCGATTCCGAAGACAATCTCTCCACCAAGCCTTCCGTGGATATTGACGTACTCCGTATCATGTTCGTCGGAACGAAATTGGTTGATAGCTCTTGTGTAGTTGAAGCTGAGGATGCTTTCCTCCACGTCGTATTTATCTTTTGAAGGCCTTTGGTTAAGGATGATTTCCGACATCAATTCGCCGACCTTTTCCTTGTAACCCTTCGAGGTCTCGACTTCATCCCAAAGATATCTATCGAAGTCTGATTCCAGCTTGGCCAGGTCCTCACGTGTTATCTGAAGCAGGTTCTCTGAGTTCCAGGGCCCATGGTGCTGATAGCGTTTTTCTAAAAACAGGGCTACAGAATCTTCCACTTTGTCGGTGTCGTAGAATCCTGTTGGATTTGCCAATTTATGTAGGGTTTTTTCGAACTTCGACTTTGACCTTTTACCTTCTTTATTTTTTGGAGCAATCCAATCGGCTATAGCCCCCTCTATATCGCACCAATTCGAATCCTTCATAGACGAGAGAACTTTATCCCAAATGGTTTCAGTGAAAACCAGGTTGCCCAGACCCTGCCCTTTGACGGGTTTTTTGAAAGCGGCAGCTCGGGCTTTAAAAAAGCTCGAGAAACCCGACGCTAGCCCGCATTCTAGGTCAAAGCCGTTACCGATAACAACGAGCTGGTGCCAGCCAGGCTTGAAAGTGAGGGGCTCATATTTTATGGGCTCGTAGTCAGAGAGTACGGGCTTGATATTGGCTAGAAAGTTATCGGATTTGATTCCTTTAAGTGCGTTTTGCGCCGAGGCGGGAAAGTTGGGAATATCATTGCTCAAAAGAGATCACCCTTTCTGGCCTGCAGGAGTTTTCAAGGTTTGATATCTCCAATCGCGTACTGCGTGCTCGAGCGGGCCGCTTTCCCTCGATATGGCGACATCCCAATGCTCGCAGTTGAGCAGAAGGAGTCGGTTCATGTACGCGGTGCCCGAAAATTCGAGTCTCGTAAACGGCGGTAAGAGAGGTCTATCAGAAAAAACTGCAGCATACTTACTGTTCAACGGCATATACGCGAGATGGAAATCATACGAGTCGTCCTCGGGCCCGATGATGAACATGGGCATCGACGCCGTAACGAACCCTGAGCCGACGGATGCCCTAATGATGGAGAAGCTCTTCTCAAATAAAGCCTTCCGAATACGGTTAACTGGCACATTGTCATCGTTGGAGAAGAGCATGGTTGCGGCGGCGGCAAGCTCGACTACCGCTTGGGAATCCCCGCGCCAACCCGACCAATCGAGCAATCCGAACTCATAGGGTGTCAGATGAACGTTTTTGAGCAGCTCTTCGGCAGCCTCGCGTGACCATTTTTTGTCGGTACGCATGCTGACAGGATGGCGGACGATGATGTTTGCCGCCAGCTCGCAAACGACGGCTTTTCCATCAGAATACCCTTCGCCTTCGGGCTGCCCTTCTTTCTGGCGTTCCAAAAAGCGATCGTAAAGCGGTGCAATGCGGCTTTCGAACTCGGATAGCTTAACCTCGATGAGGTTCTGCGCATAGAATCTGTCTGTCGCATCGCCTGCCGCATCAGCATGCACGACTTCATAAAGATCGCGCATGCTGCAAAGATTCTCGCAATTCGTGCGGAAGAAGGAGTCCTTCTGCCTGCTGTAGGCATGCAGCTGCCCGGAAGAATCCGCAAAATGGCGCAGGTAGAACCGCGGCACCCAGTGCTGCTTTCGCGTCATCTTTCCGGGCAGCTTCGACATCCTAAGCCTTCACCGCCTCGTATTGATACGACATGCGCACGTTGTAGTGGAAGTCATCTCCAAGCTCCAGCGCCTCGAAGTGCTTCTTGGCGCAGCCGATCTTGATCTTCTCCGCGTCGCGCAGGGCAGGTTCGCCGTTCTTGCCGCCCTTGGTCTCGGTCACGAAGTACACGCGGCGCTCGCCGTCGGCCTCCTCGACATACGCCCAGTCGGGGTTGTAGCTGCCGAGCGGCGTGTCGATCTTGAACGACGAAGGGAGCTTCGCGAACACGAGCACCTCCTCCTGCTTGTCGAGTGCCTCGGCAAAGGAGCGCTCGACCCCCGCCGAATCGTAGACAACGTAGTTGTACAGGCTCTTGCCCGTCACATCCGGCTTCCACGCGTTCTGCCCGAGGTAGGCGGTATAGTCGTCGAGCTCGAGGTCGCGCATGGTGTACCACTCGTCCTCGGGAAGGCGCACGTACTTGATGCCCTGGGCGATGAGGTCGTTCTTCACGCGGTTGATCTTGTCGCCGACCTGCGCGAGGAAGGTCGCGGGATCGATCTCGAACTCGTCGAAGCGGCTGCAGCCCTCGAGGATTGCCTTGATGGTGCCGCGGGTGAGCCCGACGGCGTCCTGAAGCTCTGCAATCGGGTCGGGAAGGTCGTATTTCACCTTTCCCGAAACGGACACCACGGAGGTACCCGTGCCCTCGGCGCTCACGCCCGCGTCGTCGATGCCCAGAGAGGCGCGCTCGCTCGTCACCTGGGGCGGGCGCACGGCGAGCATGCCGTCGACCGCCTCGATGGCGCGTTCGATGAGCTTGTCGGAGTCTACCTCGACCTGGAAGCGCGTGCGCTGGCGGATGCGGTCCCACAGGGCCTGGAACGCAGGGTCGAGCGTGACGTCCTTCTGCAGCTCGACAGAGACCTCCTTGGCCTTGTCGCGAATCTGTACCCTCTGGGACTTGTGAATGATGATCGCCTCGACCTGCTCCTTCGCTGGCTCGAGCTCGGCGGGAAGATCCACCTTGCCCTCCTCGGCCGCTGCCTTCAGCTCGGGAGTAACCGCGCCCTTGTCGTCGACCATGCCGGTCGCGACGAGGTGGTCGTAGACCTGCTTGGACTTCTCGTAGCCCAGGCGCTCCTCGACGCCATTAGCGCTCTTGACCGTAACCTTCGTGAAACTCTCCGGGGTGATGACGCCGAACTTGAAGTCATCCGCCTCGAGTTCCTTCTGAAGGCCGTTGGCGAAGTCGTCGTAGCTCTCGTTCGCGATGACGGTGAGCACGTTCGCCTCTGAGTCGTACAGGCGCTCGCCATCCTGATTCACGCACAGGCGCAGACCCCTACCGATCTTCTGGCGCTTGGTGAGGTTGTCCTTGGTCTCGACGAGCGTGCAGATCTGGAACACGTTGGGGTTGTCCCAGCCCTCCTTGAGCGCGGAGTGACTGAAGACGAAAGAGACGTCCTTGTCCACATCCTTGCCGTCCGGGAAGGAGATGAGCGTCTCCTTCTTCTGCATGATGAGCTCGAAGGCCCCAACGTCACCGGCAGTGCTGGCGGTTTCTTTGGAGTCCTTGAATTTGCCCTTATTGTCCTTGGCGAAATAACCTTGGTGCACGGCGTGGGGGTCGCGCACCAGCGGGGCGCCGACGGCCTCGTAGCACTCAAGCCACGTGCCACGGCCGACACCCGCTGCCTTAGCGATGCGAGGAGGTGCCTTCGAGCTCAGGGCATCTGCGTACTCCTCCTCGAACATCTGGGCGTACAGGCCGCCGTGGACCTCGGGCTCGTATACGCGGTAGCGGTCCACGCGGTCGATGAAGAAGAGCGAGAGCGCCTTCACGCCGCGCGGCCACAGTTCGAACTGGCGGGCTAGATGGTCCACGATGGTGCGACGGATCTGCGCGCGCTTGACGACCTCCTCGTTGACGTCCCCCAGCGCATCGCCCAGCTCGAGCACCTCACCGTTCTGGAACTCTATGAACTCTTCGCCGTCGGCGGCGCCGATGTTGTTGACGACCCAGCCGCTCTCGTAGTCGCTGTTCTCGCCGCTCTTCTGGTAGAGGTCGGCGCCGGTCTTCACCGTGACGGCCTTGCGCTTCTGCGTGCCGTCGGGCTGGCGCACGTCGATGGACACCTTGGCGGAGAACGGGTCAGCCTTTACGGACTCGAGCCTCACGTACGCGCCATTGAGGTTAGCCTCGGCCTTGATAGAGTCTACGCAGATGCCCTTCACCAGGTGGCGCTCGAAGGCGTCGACTGGCGTGAGGCGGTAGATCATGTTGTAGGCCTGCTTGTGCGTGGCCGAGTAGCGCAGCACGAACAGCGGGTTCAGGCTCCTGATGGCGGCCTTGGCCTGCTTGGTGTTGTCGACGCTCTGGGGCTCGTCGATGATGACGACGGGCTTGCAGGCGCTCACGAGCTCGCGCGGGCTGAAGCCGCCGGCGAGCTTCTCGCTGGGACGGTGGAAGAGGTTGCCCTCCTTCGCGGTGCCGTCTTTTTCCAGTCCCTTGTTGAACGCGTCGATGTTGATGATCATGACCTGGATGGAACTCGACGTGGCGAAGTTCCCCACCGCCCCCATGTCCTTCGAGTCGTACACGAAGTAGTCGAGTGGCGTGTGGTCGTAGAGCGTCTCGAAGTGCCTGCGCGTGGTCTGGAAGCTCTTGAGCACGCCCTCGCGGATGGCAACGCTCGGCACGACGATGACGAACTTGGTGATGCCGTAGCGGCGGTTCAGCTCGTAGATGGAGCGGATGTACACGTAGGTCTTGCCGGTGCCCGTCTCCATCTCGACGGTGAAGTCTCGCAGGCGTCCGTCGGTGAGGACGTCGGTTGCCGGGAGGCAGCCATCCTCCTGCACGGAGTGTAGATTGTCGAGGAGCTGGCCGGGCGCCACGCGGAGCTCGTTGCCGTGGCCAACGGTGTCGAACAGTTCCGCCTGTCCGCCAGGCAACACGCCGTCGCTGAATAGTTTGTCTTGGCCATAATCGGCATAGTTGACCATGAAGCTGCTGCTGGCGAACTGCTGCCCGCGGAACAGGTCACAGGTTGCCTCTATAGCCTCCAGCTGATGCTGTTGATTGGATGAAAATTTGAACTCGAGCGACGCCATGCTAGACCGTCCTCAGTTCAATCTCGCAGCCCATGCGCTCGCCGGCGTGCTTGAAGATCTGCAAGGCGTTGAGTTTGAGCGTGTCGTCGAGAACGGAGTCGAGGATGAGAACGCGCCTGGGCTCCATGTCGGCAATGGCCTCGAGAGCTTCGATGGTGAGGCCTCGGGACATGCAGCAGACGAGCTCGTCGCAAGCGACAGACCAGATGGGATAGCCGGCGGCTTCGGACTTCTCGACGGGCAGCGTGAGCTCTAGGCCCCACTTGAGCATCATCTCGAAGACGATGTCGAGCTCTGTGCGATCGGACTTCACCACATCGAGCATGAGCTGACCGGGATCAGGGCGCTCGATGCCTGAGTCATCGAGCACGAACACGCGGAAGCCAATGTCGGGCAGCTGTTTGGGCGCCTCACCAAGCTTAAGCTGACGGTTGGATTCCTCGAGCTCGTTCTTAATCTTGTTCCCTGCACGACGGATGCGTTCTTCGCCGATGTCACAGAGAGTTAGATAACCTGCCTTGTAAGCAAATGAGTCCTCATTGAGCACCTCGGGCAGCTGGACTGCGATTAGACGTCTATTTCCGGAATCCTCGTAATTAGCCTCGAACAGCGCTTGGCCAGTCGTGCAGGAGCCAGAGAAAAAATCAAGGACAATGCAGTCTTTGTTTGTAGCTAGCTCCATAAACCTACGAATCAAACCCACGGGTTTCGGGTTGTCGAAAACCGCAACGCCGTCAAATAGTTTCTTTACGAGCTGAGTGCCATTTGTGGTTGTCTCTACATCGTCCCACCAAGTTTTTGCGACCTTCCCGCGGTCAACCGCTTCCGTCAGAAACCTTTTTCTTTGTGGCCCACCCTCTCCAGTAGACCCAAATACGATACGCCCGTCTTTCTCTAACTCAAGGAAACGAGCATAATCATTCTTCCAGCTACGTCCTGGGTTCGGCGTATATATAACGCCGGTATTAGGATTAGTAATCTCATATTGTTGATTAGGTCGCCATCCTCCGACCTGGAAGGGGTCTGCTTTCCAGGGGCCACGTGGGTCGTTATCTGGGTTGGAAAAGCCCTCTCCATCGTCACGGAGCCTAAAATCGGATCTATTCCTGACAAAGTAGTCCATGTTCTTGAAATAAATGAAGTTATAGGTATGCGAAACGGAAATTAGTGCAGTATTTGTTACCGACTTGGTTGAATTCCAAATAACATCACCGCAGAAATTTTTTTCTCCAAATATTTCGTCAAGAAGAGACTTTAAGTTAGAGCACTCGGCATCACTAATGCTGATAATAATGACGCCGTCATCGCTCAATAGCTCGCGAGCCAGCCTCAGTCTGGGATACATCATGGAGCACCAGTCGCTGTGGTAGCGACCGCTCGTATCGGCGTTGGACTGGACAGCAAGACCGGCCTGTTCTTTGTAGTTTTCAATCGTGTCGCCGAATTTGTCCTTATAAACAAAATCATGACCCGTGTTGTAGGGTGGGTCGATGTAAATCATCTTGACCTTACCGTGGTAGCCGCGCTGCAGGAGCTTCAGCACCTCAAGGTTGTCTCCCTCGATGTAGATGTTGTCCGAATCGAAGTGGCCATCCTCGCCGTCGTGGCTACGGCTCTTCTCCACGCAAGGACGAAGCGTCGCCGTGCTGACGGTCTGCGACTGGCGGATGGCATCGGCCTTGCCGGGCCACGTGAACGCGTAGCGCTCCTGACCTTTCTCGACCTCGTCGCCAAGCAGTAGGCGCAGCTTGTCGAAGTCTATGCAGTGAGAGTCGCTGCCATTAACTCTCTCTCTCTCTCTCTCCAAGGCCGCGCTCGGTCACGATCTCGGGAAACAGCCGCTTCAGCTGCTCGATGCGGTCAGTGACCAGGTCCTCGGACGCTAGGTCCATCTTCTCGATGTCAGCCATTACAGATCTCCTTTATCTCATCGGCGACCGCCCTCAGGCGTCGCTCCTCTTCCTTCATTTCCATCCTCAGCTTCGCGGACTCGTTGAGCGTTATATCCTTCGACCGTCGCTGTTCCTTCATCCGCTTGACGGAGGCTCCCAGCTCATCGTAGCGCGACGTGAGGGCGATCAGTTTTTCCCGGTCTCGAGCAGGGCATGCAGGGTAGAACCCCAGGCCGCCGATCGCGCGGGACAGCGCTACGGCGCGCGCCATGTCGAGCAGGTACTCCCAGAGATCGCCCTGCGAGAGCCGCTCGAACGCCAGCACGCCTAGGAAGTCCGCGTATTCCGGGCTGTACGGGTCGAACGCGCCTGTCGCCTCGATCCGATCGACGACCGTCGCGCCCTGCTCGGCCTGGCTCTTTCGCGTAAGGGCGACCGACACGCACGCGCAGCCGCCCGCCTCGACCAGGAGCGCCGTCGGGTTCGGGAAGCACTTGTGCACGAGCTCCGCCACCTCCGCAACAGCCATGGTCCCGGCTGCCATCTCGCAGCGAAGGAAGACGACGCTCTGCACGTTGTGATCGTCGTCCTCGTACGGCGGGATGCGCGTCGTGGACTTCTGGACCGTGGCGAAATGCTCGAGGCGCGCAACCTTGTCAAGCCTCTTCTGCTCGGTCTTGGTGAGCATCGCCTGCTTGACGAGCACCGTCTTGGGGATGCGGCGGCATCCCGCGAGCGCCGCTTCGGGCAGGCGCAGGATCCCGTTCCAGTCGACGCCGCTCATCGCAGCACCGCGAAACATACCAGCGAGTAGTCGTTGAAGCCCATGACGGTGCCGCTGCCGACCTCGCCCAGGCTGAACAGGCTCTCGATCCCCTTGTCCTGCTGCGTCCCGGTGATGGCCGCCACGACGTCGTCGAGCAGGTCGGTGTAGGCGTCCATCCTCGTCCCGTCGCGGGTCTCGCGGTTGAACTCGCGGCACAGCTCGGCGATGGGCTCTGGGCTCCCCGAGCAGACGGCGCGCATGATGTCGAGCGCCGGCTTGGGCTGCGTGTGCTTCGTCATGACCTCGCCGTCGGCCGACACGTACACCACGTAGTAGGGGAAGACGGGGTTCGTGTCCCTGGGGTCGTCTCCCTCGTCGTTCTGCTTGAGGCAGAAGACCACGCCTGGCTTAACGTCGCCGCGGAGCTCGTCGGGGATGGGGGCCACGGCGTGCAGTCCCGCCGGCGAGTTCTCCAGCGCGCCGGGATGCTCCTTGGCGTAGCGCTGGAGCTCCACGCGGAAGTCATCGAAGGCGAAGTCCGTGATGGAGATGCCGCCCGAGATGTCCTCGAGGTCGAGCACCTCGCTCTTGAGCTGCTGGAGCTGCCGGCGGCGGTACTTGAGGTCGTTCATCTCGCCGTTGCCCTTGGCCTCCAGCACGTTCTCCTCGCCGGTGGCCGACGCGTCGAGCAGCGCCATGCGCCCCTTCACGCGGCCCTCCAGCTGGATGTACTCGTCGAGCGCGATGTCCGGCCAGAAGTTGACCAGCTGGATCTGGGAGTTCTTCGATCCCAGGCGGTCGATGCGGCCGAAGCGCTGGATGATGCGCACGGGGTTCCAGTGGATGTCGTAGTTCACCAGGCAGTCGCAGTCCTGCAGGTTCTGGCCCTCGGAGATGCAGTCCGTCGCGAAGACGACGTCGATCTCGCCGAGCGCCCTCTGGCTCTCCGGCAGCTCCTTTGAGACGGGAGAGAACCTCGCGAGGATGTTCTCGAAGGTGGTCCTGGGGAGCTTCAGCGAGTAGGTCCGGTTGGAGCTGCCCGCCACCTCGGCGCACTCGATGCCGAGCTCGCGCTTAAGCCAGGGCGCCAGCTGCTCGAAGAGGTACGCCGTCGTGTCGGCGAACGCGCTGAACACCAGCACCTTGCGGTTGCCGGGGTTGTACGGGTCCCTGACCTTGCCCGCGATGAAGTCGCGCAGCTTCACGAGCTTGGCGTCGCGCTCGGGCGTCACCGCGTCGGCATAGGTTAGTAGGGCCCGGAGCACCTGTATGTCGAAGTCGAGGTCCTGGCCCAGGCGCAGGGCGTCGACGTCTCGCAGGTCGACTCGCACCTTGCCGCCGGCCTCGAACTCCTCGGCATCGTCGTCGTCGAACCCGTCCTCGAGGCCCTCGGTGCCGTAGGCGACCCCCGACGCGTCGGCGTCGAGCCTCGCGCGCAGCTCGACGCAGCCGTCGAGGATTCGTCGCAGCGTGATGCGGAAGCTGTTCACGGAGGACTCCATGCGCTTGAGGACGTTGATTCGCATGAGGTTGGCCACCGCCGTCGTGCGGTGGACCTGGCTCTCGAAGTCCTTGCCCCACGTGTCCCCGTAGCGGTCCTCGTACTTGCGGCGCTGGTCGGCGCGCACGTAGGAGAGCACCTGGTACTGGGCGAACGTGAGCTGGGCGATCATGTCGTTGAGCTCGGCTATCGGCGGCAGCTCGCCTTCCAGGTCGATGGGCGTCTGGAACGACAGGGGCGGCCGGCGCGCCGGGAAGGTCCCGCACGCGGCGCCGTAGTACTTTGTGATGTGCTTGCGGCTGCGCGCGATGGTCAGCACGTCGAGCAGCTTGAAGTAGTCGGCGTTCACCGCGTTCACGAAGCTCTCGGTCGTGCGCTCGGAGTCGGAGAGCTTGCTCCACTCGTTGAACCTCTGCTGGGCGACGCGCGTCACGTGGGTGATCGACGGGATGCCGTCGGTATCGGCGAGGTACGCGTCGTCTCCCTCGGTGATGAGCTCGATCTGGTTTCGCAGGTCGAGCAGGCGGTTGTTCACCGGGGTGGCAGAGAGCATGAGCACCTTCGTGCGCTGGCCCGACTTGATGACGTCCTCGATGAGGCGCGTGTAGCGGTCGGTCTTGTCCGCGTCGGTGCTCTTGTTCCTGAAGTTGTGGCTCTCGTCTATGACGAGGAGGTCGAAGTGGCCCCAGCGCAGGTGCTCGAGGTCCACCTCGCCGCTCATGCCGTGGTAGCGCGAAAGGTCGGTGTGGTTGAGCACCGTGTAGCTGAAGCGGTCGTCGGCCAGCGGGTTGCGGTCGTCGTTGTCCTGGGTCCACAGGGTCCAGTTGTCACGCAGGCGCTTGGGGCACAGCACGAGGATGCGGTCGTTGCGCTCCTGGTAGTACTTCATGACGGCGAGCGCCTCGTAGGTCTTGCCCAGGCCCACCGAGTCGGCGATGATGCAGCCCTTGTACTTCTCCAGCTTGCGGATGGCGCCCACGACGGCGTCCTTCTGGAAGTCGTAGAGCTTATTCCAGACCACGGACTCCTCGAACTTGAGGCCGGGGCGGATGCCGTTGTCCTCGTCGTCCTCCATGAAGTCGCGGAACAGGTGGTAGAGCGTTAGGAAGTACACGAACTCGGGCGGATTCTCGCGGTAAAGGGTGCTCACTTGGTTTGCAACTTCATCAGTTACCTCTTGAACCATGGTTGGATTATTCCACACCTGTTCAAACATAGCTTTTAGGCCTGCAACCTCACTTGTCCCTTCATATTTGGAGACGCCTGTCACTGTGTTTGGGCGTCGTTCAAAGCCAAGTCCTTCTTGTGTGAAATCTGCAGCAGCTCCCATAAAGCCTGTGCAATTACCGCTACCGCCTTCCACAATATATGTTCCGCCTGGAACTATTTTTCCTGAAGAGATTGCTGATTTAAAAACTCCCTTTTCTTTAATCCAGTTTGCACACTGTTTGGCAAGTGATTTTTGGTTAAGTTTATTCCGTAACGTGAGCTCAAGGCCAGTTCCTGCGATTCCTTTTTCTCTTGATTTTTGCGCAAGTTCAAACTCACGCGGAGTTTTGTCTTTTTCCATCCTTTTGACAAAAGTTGGCTCACTGAACAAGAATCTTACACAGTCTATTTTAGAGAGTTCTTCTTTTAGCTCACCATAGGCGAAGACCGTAAAGTAGCTGCTAATAATCGATAGTTTTGAACCCTCGTCTAGAGATTCAGCGAGCGCATCGCCGAGTCTATTTTCCCCTATGTTGTCTAGAAATTGCATTTCTAATATTTTATCGCGCTTTAACAATAAAGCTTTTGCCGTACTTTATGGGACTGTCTCGGCTGCATCCACAATTCGCATTCCTTTGTGTTTAAATTCGTGCTGGCGTGCGCGTGCAAATTTCCCTTTATGGCATCTAAACCCTAAAGCGTCCTGCTTCATTTCTGGTGCAACAGTCACGCAGGCAGTCCTTTAAAAACTTTGGGCGTTCACGTTAAACACCTTCAACACGAATTGCTCATGCATTGTCAATTCTCTAGAGTTATGTTCCCTCAAATTCTCTGCGAACTAGCTTCGCGAAAAAACCCTAGTATTCTTAGTCGCGCTGCACGTCCATTTTTTGACCCAGTTTCGTTTTCTTTTGCTTCTAAATGCACGCATTGTCTTTTTTTGTTGATGTTAGACGAATAACGAGCGTTTGAATGTTTGTGTCGAGTGTTTTGATTTTGACCTTTTCCGGTGAAAATGGGTTTTGACTTAGGCCGCTTTAAGAAGAGAAATATACATGTTTATGTCGAGTGTTTTGAACTCGCTCGTTTTAATTGAAAATGGGTTTTGATTGATGCAGATTCAGATTAGCTTTTGAATGCATGCCCCCGAAATCTCGAGTCTGCCTTCTGCCTTTGATGCTTTTGAGCTGCTGTGTAGCTATCTCGATGGTTCTATTGGCTTTTATGACGTGAAGTGGATGAGTGGGGAAGAAGAAGTGCTTTATTTGGCGCTTGTGATAAACCCACCACCGAGGACGATGTCGCCGTCATAGCACACAACCGACTGGCCTTTGGCAGGCGCGCTAACACCGTCTGGGAAAACGAACGTTGCTTGATTATCGTCGTTCACAATGGCAGTGCATTCAATGTCTTTCATGTTGTAGCGAATTTTTGCGGTGCACGCTATTTTGTCTCCAATTTTTGGTGAGATTGAAATCCAGTTGAAGTCGGTTGCAACAACTTGCTCTTTAATCAAATCTTCTTTTTCACCGATGGTGACTATGTTGTTTTCTTTGTCGATGTTAGTTACATAAACTGGATGACCCATCGCAAGGTTTAGTCCTTTGCGCTGCCCGATTGTAAAGCTGTGGTTTGCTGGAAATGTGCCTAGTTTTTGTCCTTGTTCATCAACGAACGTGGCTTGTTTTACTGGTCTTTCTATATTTTTTAGTTTTGTGTAGTGCGAAATGAAGTTATCTACGCTTCCATTTTCAACAAAGCATATGTCTTGCGATTCTTTCTTTTCCGCAACAATCATGTCATGGGCAGCTGCGATGTCGCGCACCTCATTTTTTGATAAATGTCCGATTGGGAACACGATGTGTGGGAGTTGTTCTTTTGTTAGCGTGTGAAGAACATATGATTGATCTTTTCTAGGGTCGTCTCCGCGTTTTAAAACTAATGCATTTGTGTTTGACAGTGAACTTTCGACTTTTTCAATTTTTGCATAGTGCCCAGTCGCGATTATGTCTGCTCCAAACCACTTGGCTTTTTTGATTAAAACGTCAAATTTCAAATGTTTATTGCAAGCAATGCATGGGTTGGGAGTTCTGCCTGCAAGGTAGGCTGCAACAAATGGGTCCACAACATGCTTTGTGAATTCCTCTTTGCAATTGAGCGTGAAGTGGGGGATTCCAATTTTGTGACAAACTTCTTTGGCATCATCAATGTCGTCGACAGAACAACACCCCGATTCAATTGGCCTTCCCAAAAGCTCTGAATCAAAAAGCTTCATGGTGGCACCGATGCACTCGCCGCTAGCTTCGTTGCAAATGAGTGCTGACACAGCAGAGTCAACGCCTCCGCTCATGGCAACTAATATTTCTGCTTTTTTTGTCATGTTTCCTATTATTGCAACAATGTTCTTTGCTGTCGAATGATTCCTATTCTTTTCTGAATCATCAATTTAGAGACGCTCACGTTAAGAAACAGTTTAAAAGTCATTTAGTCATCACTTTGCTATTAAAAGAATTTTTTGAAAAGTTTTGTGACCCTGTCTTCTTTGTCTAAAGCTTCATTTTTAATAGCATTTTTGTGCCATTTGTCCAAATAATTATAAAGTTTGTTATAGATTACAAAATTTACTGCACAAATTACAACAAGCATAATTGACATGTGCGTGTCTATTTCAGCAAGGTCGAAAATTGGCTTCATGTAGGAGATTGTTATAATCAGCGCAACAATAACACCTGCGATTAGCACTATGCGAAGCGGTGTGTAGGGATATGAAATTCTGACGATGAGCATCACTCCAAGGAAACACAGGGCAACAAGCGAACAAGTTTCAATTTCCATCGAATCAAGGCCCAAAAAGCAGTTGCCAATGATGCTGATTGCAAAAATTCCCAATATTGCACAAAGCGCGCCCGGAATAGATTTCACGATGCAGTTTGCGAGGAAGTGGCCTCTCACAAGTTCGTGGTTTGGCTCAAGCGCCAAAATAAACGAAGGAATTCCAACGCACAAGCATGAAAACACAGTCATTTGAATTGGCGTGAATGGGTATTGCCAAGGTAAAATCAAGAAAACAATTGCCAGCACAAGGCTCATTATTGTTTTCACGAGGAACAGCGAACCCGAGCGCTGCAGGTTGTTGATTGAGCGTCTGCCTTCAGCAACAACTTCTGGCATGTGTGCAAAGTCGTTGTCTACGAGAATCAGATGTGCAATGTTTCTTGCTGCGTCGGAACCTTCCGCCATAACAACTGAGCAGTCAGCAGCTTTGAGTGCCATAACATCGTTTACACCATCACCAGTCATTGCGACCGTTTTGTGGCCTTTTTTGAGTGCTTTGACAAACATTTCTTTTTGTTCTGGTTTCACTCGTCCAAACACTGAATATTTAAAGACAGCATCGTCGATTTGTTCTGGGGTCACAAGAGTGGTTGCGTCGACATACTTTTCGGCATTTGCAATTCCCACTTTCTTAGCAATGCCACTCACAGTTCGTGGATCATCTCCTGAAATCACTTTTATGCCTACGCCTTGATCAGCGAAAAACGAAATTGTTTGAGCTGCGTTGTCGCGAATTTCATCGTCTATGCAAACAAAGCCGATTGGTTCGGGCTTTCCTTGGAGTTTTGGCAGGTTGTCAACTTCTTCAAACCCGTCAACTTTAGCTACAAGCAAAACTCTTGATTCTTGCGTTAACCTGTCTAGTTGGTCTTTTATTCTGTCGTAGGCCTCTTTGTTGTTGGCTAAAACAAACTGCGCCGCTCCCATGCAATAGGAATTTTTATTTGAAAATGTTGCACCCGACCACTTGTTGTCTGACGAAAATGGAGCTATTAAAGTTGGGGTGAGCACGTTGATTTCAAATCGCTCTTTGTAATATTTCTCTATTGCAAGAGCAGTCTCATTTTTGTCAACGTCAGAGTAAACGAGTGACTTTAGAGCTTGGTTTATTTCGCCTTTGTCTTCTTCTTTTATTGCAACGACTTTTGTCACATTCATGCGGCCAGAGGTGATTGTTCCTGTTTTGTCCAAACAAAGAGTTTCAACCCTGGCAAGAGTTTCGATGCAATAGAGTTTTTGCACAAGCACTTTTTTCCTTGCAAGGCGCACAACCGACACAGCCAAAACAGTTGATGTGAGCAAAATCAAGCCTTCTGGAATCATTCCTATCAATGCCGACACGGTTGAGAGCACCGATTCGTTGTATTCGATAGAGTCAATGAAGTAGCTTTTAGAAAAAAGCAAAATTCCAACAGGAATTAAGATAATTGAGACATATTTAATAATCGCATTGAGCGACTTCATGATTTCTGAGTTTAGAGCTTGTTTCGCTTTGGCAGCATTTGTGATTTTTGCTGCGTAATTGTCGGCTCCCACGTGAATTATTCGCGCCCACA
Organism: Phoenicibacter congonensis; assembly: GCF_900169485.1. NCBI lineage: Bacteria > Bacillati > Actinomycetota > Coriobacteriia > Eggerthellales > Eggerthellaceae > Phoenicibacter > Phoenicibacter congonensis. The sequence goes on from NZ_LT821227.1 coordinate 782,358, forward strand.
CTTGTCCCGAATTAATAAAAGATCCGCTCATTAGCCTGTCGCCAATTTTTTTTGTGATGAGGTTGCTCTCACCAGTCAAAAGGCTTTCGTTGACTTGACAAGACGATTCAACAACTTCGCAGTCGGCTGGAACCTGATCGCCTCTTCCAATTTTAATGATGTCGTCTAACACCAGTTGTTCAGGGTTTATTTCGATTGTGTTGCCGTCTCTCATGACACACACTTTGTTGGCAACAACAATTGCAAGGCGGTCAGTTGTGATTTTAGATCTAATTTCTTGAACGATGCCGATGAGCACGTTGATGACAATGATGCCCATGAACAACAGGTTTTTGTATTCTCCAGTCAGGTAAACAAAAACTGCAAGAATAACGTTTACAAGGTTGAAAAGTGTGCAAATGTTCGATTTAAAAATTTCAGCATAGGAATTTGAATTTGGACTGTCGTCCACGTTCACTTGACCCTTTGCAATGCGAACTTTAACCTCTTGACTCGTTAGACCAACAATATCGCTTGTCACGAACACACTCCTAAATCTAAATAACCAACAGTTTTATATTCTCTTGGTTTTTTGTCGATAGGATGTCGCGGGTTGAATTATTACACCGTTTTTATTAGAAGAAACAATGAAATTACCCTGAATGTTGTCGGGGCTGAGTGCGACTGATTTATCGTTTTGAAAACGCTTCATGATTGAGTCGATGCTGCGCTCTTCAATTCTTGCCTCGTCTGGCAGAAGTTTTCGAAGCAATTCATAAATTGCTCGTTTTGCAATTGGTTTTTTTGCTGCTCCAAATGCAGGTTTCAGTTTTGCGCATTTGTGCTGCACAAAAATCATGCATTCTTTGTTCAATAGGTCTTTTGCAAGTTCCTGCATCATGTCATCTTCTTCAGCAATCAAATCCATGGTGCGTTTTAAAGTAGTCAAATGGTTTGGATTTCTCAACTTTGCTTTTGGCATAATTTCGTGTCGCACAAATGATCGAAAATTCGTGATGTCTTCATTTGTGACATCCTCACGCCACATTTGATCTGTGCTGTTTTTGTATCCTATTCCTGTGGCACATGCGCTTTTCACGCATTCCTCCAACTGGCTTCTGGAGATGTCAAGAAGTGGGCGCACAATGTTGCCATTTTTGTGATTCATTGAACGAAAACCGCCAGGTCCTGTGCCAACGATAGATCTCATGTAGAAATTTTCTGCACGGTCGTTGAGAGTGTGTGCAGTCAAAATTCGCCCGCTTGAAAATGGCTTGTTTGCGTGTTCGCATAAAGATTCAAGAGCAGTTTGCGCTAGTGAATATCTTTCACTTCTGCCAATAGCTTCGACGTTTTTCTTTGTCTCAGCAGCAATTTTTGGAACGTTTACTTCTGCTTTAAAAAGTGGAATTTCAAGTTTGTCGCAAAGGTCACAAACGAATTGCTGGTCGCTGTCGGCTTCAGCTCCTCGAATCATGTGATTAACGTGAATTGCAGCGATGTCGTGCACGTTGTTTGTGGTGAGCATTTGTTTAATTACATAGCAAAGAGCTGTTGAGTCACAACCGCCCGACACCATTATAAGAACTGGGCTGTCGGCTGTAAACAGATTGTGTTTACAAACGGTCTCTATTGCTCTTTTTGTTGTAATCTCAAGTGGTGAAGCTTCCATTTGCGCCCTAAAAAAATCGTGTATTAAAATGTTTTCACGCCAATAAATTATAAATTTAAAGGGGAGGAGAGATATGAATCAAAAAGTTTATGACCTCATCAACACACAAATTAACAAGGAACTTTATTCTGCCTATCTATACATGCAGATTGCCGATTTTTATGCCGATGAAGGTCTCGACGGTTATGCAAATTACTACATGATTCAAGCGGCAGAAGAACGCGACCACGCCTTGATTTTCAGAAAGTACATTCTTGAAAATGGTCAAAAGCCTGAGCTTCTAGCAATCGATCAACCAGACAAGTCATATGAAAGTGGCGACTATATGACTCCATTAAAAGATGCGCTTGCGCATGAAGAATATGTCACCTCGTTGATTAATGCAATTTATGCAGCTGCTGAAGAAGAAAATGACTACCGTGCCAAGCAGTTCTTGAAGTGGTTTATTGATGAGCAAATGGAAGAAGAGGACAACGCTAACGACATGATTGCTAAGATGAAGGTCTTTGGCGCCGACAAAAGTGGCCTGTTTGCTTTGAATAAGGAATATGCAACTCGCGTTTACACAACACCTTCACCTTTGGCCGCTAATTAAACTTGAGTTAATGGAAATTTTCTGGTTGGATTTTGAAATAAATGACTTTTATAGTGGTAATTTCCTGAAAATTTGCTAACATTATCACAGTTGATAGGGCTTAAAGATTATTGAGGTTAAGTCTTAGTTGTATTAAAAGAGCGGAACAAATTTGTTACGCAAGAGTAGAAGAGAGATGAATATGCCAGCTCCTACAATGACACCTGAGCAACGTCAAGCAGCACTTGAAAAAGCAAGAGTTGTTCGCACGAAGCGCAGTGAACTCACAAAGAAAATCCAAATGGGCGTATTAAAGCCAGAGAAAGTTTTGGAAGATGTTAAAGACCCAATTATCGGACGCATGAAAGTAAAGTCATTCATCAATGCTGTTCCTGGATATGGAAAGGTGAAAGCTGAAAAACTCATGGCAGAGCTCGGCATTCAAGAGACTCGTCGTCTTCAGGGACTCGGCAGCCGTCAAATGGAAGGACTCAAAGACGCTCTCAAGTAGTTTTTGATTGAAAAAATTCTTGGAATTTAAGGTTTTCTTTTAACTATCAAGCCCCAGAAATGGGGCTTTTTTATTTGTTTTAATGCGAATGGGTAATTAGCCCTAAAGTCGGCAATAAAGTTATGCAACAAAAAGCGCACTCTAAAAGTCATGTTTTGTGAATAAAACTCCATTTGAAAATGCAGGGTTTGCGCCGTGGTTGTTTTTAGACTTTGAGACGACCTGAGGCCTGGTTTAAGATTTGTTAGTCGCAGTGAGCGTCACGAAGCATTTTGATTTCATCGGCATATTCTGAAACTTTGTCATGAGGAGTTTCAAGATAGAAAGGCAAGTGCTTTAATGCTGGGTGGTTGGTTACTGCGCTTAAAGCTTCAAATCCGATGTGCCCAAGACCAATTGCCTCATGGCGATCTTTGTGTGCAGAGATGTCATTTTTAGAATCGTTTAGGTGAATTGCGTGGAGTCTGTTTAAACCAATTATTTTGTCAAATTCCTCAACAACACCATCAAGGTCATTTTTGATGTCATATCCACCTTCCCAAACATGGCAGGTGTCAAGGCAGACCCCAATTTTCTCTTGCACTTCCACGCGCTTTATGATTGCTTGAATCTCCTGGAATGTGCGGCCGACTTCGCTGCCTTTTCCAGCCATTGTCTCCAGAAGAAGCATTGTAGATTGATCTTTTGTGAGAACTTGATTGATTGCGTCAGCGATCAAGTCAATTCCGGTTTCTGGTCCTTGCCCAACGTGAGAACCAGGATGAATGTTATACATTTGCCCAGGAGTGTTTTCCATGCGCATCATGTCGTCGGTGAGAGTGTCGATTGCAAATTTTCGAACGCTTGGTTTTGCCGCGCAGAAATTTAGAGTGTAGGGTGCGTGAGCCAGAAAAGTTTTGATTTGAGCCTCGCCATCGCAATATTCTTTAAAAGCAGCAATGTCAGCTGGATTGATGTCTTTTGCTTTTCCGCCGCGAGGATTTCTTGTGAAGAATTGAAAAGTGTTTGCGCCTAATGAGTGCGCAACCTGCGCCATGTTAAGGTAGCCTTTAGAACAAGATAGGTGGCACCCGATTGTTAACATGGCACAAGTGTAATAGTTAGTAATCGAGCCTAAGCGCGCTCAACTTTACCTGCTTTGAGGCAAGATGTGCAAACTTTTGCTGAACGAACATGACCATTTTGGTCTTTGATTGTTACCTTCTGCACATTTGGGCGGTATGAACGATTTGTTACTCTGTGTGAGTGTGATACGTTGCATCCGAAAGTAGGCTTCTTGCCGCAAATTTCGCATACCTGTGACATATTTATATCTCCTTGCAATTCTTGTTTTCGCAATATCGCGACTATCTATTATACACATTTTCTCCTGCCGTTGTCCGGCTTTAGCATTAAGGTGAACCTATATAATTTTGTGTGTTCAATAGTTAAACATATTAGACAGTCTGCGGGGGTTATAGATGATTAAAAAGGCTGCAAAAATTGTGGGAGCTACAACTGCCGGAATTGCAGTTGGTTTTGCTGGAGCTTGTCTTGGTTTTTATGCTTCTCGTTTAAACACAATAAAATCACTCAAAAAGATAACTAAAACATGCACGCCGTTTGATCTTTACAGAATCGATGTTCGCTACAAATATGATCTTGATCGCTTGATTGAGCGTTGTTGTTCAAATGATGAAGAAATTGTAAATGCAATGTTGCGTGAGGCATTGCCTTTTGTGCCCGTTAAAATCAACGCGCCTGAATTTGGATGCACTTGTTTTTGCGCTCAAGATGACCACCACACTTTCATGGGTCGAAACTACGATTTCAAACTTGACACCTCTGCGTTGATGGTTCATTGTGCACCAAAAGATGGCTATGAATCCATTGCATTTGCAGCACTTGACAACCTTGATGCAAATCAAGCGACTTCATCTTTTAGAAGCAAAGTCGCATGTGTTCCTTCACCTTTGGTGTGTCTTGACGGAATTAACGAAGCAGGAGTGTCAATTGCAGTTCTCACGCTTGATAGCGAACCGACTCGTCAATACTCTGGAAAACCGGTGCTTGCGACAACTGTTCTAATTCGACTGGTGCTAGACCGTGCAAGTTCGACAGAAGAAGCCATTGATCTCATTTCAAAATATGACACATTTGCCACTAATGGGCGCGATTATCATTTCTTTATTTCAGACGCGAATGGTGACAGTCGTGTGGTCGAGTTTGACTGCGACACGCCAGACAGAAGAACGGTTGTGACTAAAAAGCGCACTGCAGCAAACTACTTTGCGGCGCACGAAGATAAAGTTGTTCCAAATCAGCGCAACGGGAAATATGGTCATGGCATGGAGAGATATGTTGCTGTGGAAGAAGTGTTAAACAGCACTAATCAAAATGTCAATCTAGAGGATGCTTGTTGGAGTGCTCTTCGTGCGTCTTCTCAGTTGCCAAATCCAAATGACATCACGAGCAACACTCAGTGGTCGATTCTTTTTGACAACAAAAGCTTGACCGCAACAATTGCAATTCGCCGTAATTGGACGGCCAAGTTCCGTTTTGCGATTAATGGAGTGCTTCAAGGTTAATTGAATTTATTCGTTTAGCGTTTAGCGGCGATTCATGCTGATTTTAATGTGCACGCGACAAAGGAAGTTCTAAAAATGACTGCAACAAAAAACATCAATCATTTAAACATTGGCTGCATTGGCGTTGGCCACATGGGTTCAGTTTTGGCACGTGTGTTTAGCGAGGGTGATGGGGATAACAAGGTTTTAATTTGCGATCATCTCGACGAAAAAGTTCAATCTTTGGCATCTTCGACTTGTTGCATTGCCTCAAATGTCAATGAAATTATTCATGATTGTGACGTCATCGTCCTTGGAATGAGGCCTCAAGACCAACCAACGGTTCTTCATGAGATTGCTCGTGTTTTGCACAAAAGAATTGAAGATAAAGAACAGCTCTTAATTGTCACTATGGCGGCTGGTGTGGCGTGCTCTCAGGTTCAAGAAAACCTTGGCTTTGAAATTCCTGTCATGCGAATAATGCCAAACACTCCAACTGACGTCGGTTTTGGCGCCATTCCATACTGCCTAAAAAGCGTCTGTGACTCTGAAGTATTCATCCAAGATGATGATGACAACGTTGAAAAGCCTGAGTGCGCACTGGCTGACAATGCTCTTAATGAGGGTGCTTTTTCTCTTGTGAAGGGGATAGTCTCTTTGCTTGAGAAGTCGGCAGTTGTTCTGGAGGTTTGCGAAGAAAACATGGATGCAGTTTGTGCATTGTCTGGCAGTGGTCCTGCGTTTGTCTATCGTTTTATCGATGCCATGTCTAGTGCTGGAAAAGCTTTAGGACTAAAAGACTTCACTGCTTCTGAGTTAGCGTTGCAAACAGTTCTTGGGTCGGCAATGTTAGCAAAACAATCAACACAAACGCCATCGCAGCTTGCCGATGCCGTTTGCAGCCCTGGCGGAACAACAATTGAAGGCGTGAATGTTCTTGACGCGTCTGATTTTGACGAGTGCGTGAAAAACACGCTTAAGGCCTCGTTCAAACGTTCTCAGGAGCTCTCAAAAGGCTAATTGAAGCCCTCCTGTCCTTTTGTTAATTCATAAAAATCTCACTTCATTTGGCGCATTTTAACAATATACTGCTTAGGCGTGTCAAATTCACGTTTTATTTAAAAATATTTAACTAAAAGGATTTTTAATGGAGTACATAAAAGACCAACTGACACTTCGCGGAACAATGATTGGGAGCATTGGTTGCATTATTATTACTGCCGCTTCAGTCTACACTGCTCTCAAGCTTGGAGCTTTGCCTTGGCCAATTGTGTTTGCTGCCATCATTTCACTGTTCTTCTTAAAAGCAATGGGGAAGGGAAAGGTTAGCCTGAATGAGGCTAATGTAACTCACACAATAATGTCGGCGGGTGCTATGGTTGCTGGAGGTCTTGCGTTTACAATACCTGCAGCATGGATGCTTGGTTATGCGAGTGAAGTTAGCATTTTTGAAATGCTGGTGATTGCTCTTACAGGCGTTATTCTCGGTCTTGTCTGCACCGCGCTTCTTCGCCGTCACTTCATTGAAGAGGCTAATCTTGAATATCCAATAGGAGAAGCTGCTGCACAAACTTTGATTGCAGGCAACTCTGGTGGAAAAACGGGCGTGAAGCTTTTTGGTGCGATGGGTTTTGCTGGAATTTACACTGCCCTTCGCGATCTTGTTGGAGTCATTCCTTCAATGTTTTTGTCAAACATCACAATTCCTGGTGTTTCGTTTGGAATTTACAATTCGCCAATGCTTCTGGCTGTCGGTTTTCTTGTTGGGACTGGAGCTGTTGTTGTTTGGTTTGTTGGAGCGTTGGTTGCAAACTTTGGAATTATTGTTGGAGGAAGCGCTGCTGGCCTTTGGGATGTTACAACTGCCCAAGGCATCGTTTCAAGTTTAGGCATGGGCATAATGATGGGTGCAGGATTCGGCGTTATTTTTAAAGACATTATCCCGAAAGCAATAAAGATGATTAAATCTTCTAGTTCTGGGGAAGAGACTAACAGTAAACAGTTGAAAGCTGGCGAGAAAAACACTAATAACAAGAAGTCAAGTTTCTGCAAGCTAACTGCAGGAATGTTTGGAATTGCAGTAGCAGCAGTTGCGCTTCTTGTTTGTTTTGTTTTGGGACTTGGAATCATTCCAACTTTGATTGTTGTTGTTCTGGCATTTGTTTCCACAGCGATGAGCGCTCAAAGTGTTGGTCAAACAGGAATTGATCCAATGGAGATTTTCGGGTTGATAGTCCTTTTGGCAGTTGCCGCTGCTTCTGATATTGTGCAAGTTAAACTTTTCTATGTTGCCGCAATCGTGGCTGTTGCTTGCGGCTTGGCAGGAGATGTCATGAACGATTTTCACGCTGGCTATCGACTTGGAACAAGCCCACAAGCTCAGTGGATTGGACAAGCAATCGGTTCTGTTCTTGGCGCATTTGTTTCTGTTGCTGTGATGGTTTTGCTTCTTGGAGCCTATGGCCCCGATGCTTTTGGACCACAAAGCCTCTTTGTTTCAGCTCAGGCTTCTGTGGTTGCAACGTTTGTTTCAGGCATTCCTAGCATTTCATCTCTCGTCGCTGGGCTTGTCCTTGGCGTCGTTCTTTATTTTGTCAAGTTTCCATCAATGATGTTAGGCCTTGGAATTTATCTTCCTTTTTACATGTCTTTTTCCGCTTTTTTGGGGGCGGTTGCGAAGTTATTTTATGACTTTGCTTGCAAATCGGTTGAGAGAAAACGTCATGATAAAAGTGCAGAAAAATCGTGTGAGAACGACAGTGCTAGCAAGGCTGTTGTTTCTAAAGAGCAGGAAGAAACCGGTCTTGTTGTTGCAAGTGGGCTTTTAGGGGGAGAGTCAATCGTCGGCGTTATAGCAGCACTAATTGTTGTTATTCTTGGAGCGGTCGCTTGAGTTACCGTTTGTGATTTTTGTCAGTGGTGATGCCTCTGCCAATCGTGAAAGCGATTCATCTTTGATTATGCTGGCAAAGTCGCCAATCACTTTAAAGATGAATTTTCTTGTTTGTTTGTCGATTAGCATCCCATTTTTTACAATGGTTGCAACGTTTGCAGGCATGTTTTGTTGAAACTCGCTGAATTTTGAGTGTCCTGATGAAATGAGGACGGCATAGAGCGCATCGATAAATTTTTCTCGCTCTTCGTCAGTTTCTGCATTTATCCATTCAGCAACTGCAGCGTCAAAAAATTGTGCAGACGGATTAATTTCTTCTTGTTTGACAAAATTGTGTTTTTCTACAATCCACGAGAAAGGATTGTGTTGAAACACGCTGTGAGAAGTCGATTTTACGACTGTGTAGTGATCATCTTTTTGAAGAATCATTCCAATGATTGACGATTCTGGCACAGTCTTAAAATATTTCTCATTAAACGATTTGCTGTCTTTGCGTGGTGATGGACTTGTCAGAAACGATGGACCGTCATGGTTAAAAATCAAAGCAATTCGTTCAAACAGCGCTTCTTCGCAGCAAAGGGCTGCAAAAGTTGCGAGGTTTCCTCCTTTTGAGTGACCACCAACAATAATTGGATAGTCGTTTAAAAGCGCTATGCCCGATAAATAAAAAAGAGCGTTTCGCTGGGAAGGAATGATCGACTTGTAGCTCAAGTTAAAATCTTCTTTCCATCCGCTAAAAGTGCCATCGGTGCCGCGGTAGGCTACGTAATTAAAGCTGTGTTTGCCGACGTGGGTGAAATTGATTGCAGCGAATTGTTTTTCGATTGCGTCGGCCACTTCGTTTTTGTAGCACGTGCAAGAAATGTCACGGTATCTTCGACTTGCAGTTAGAGCTAGCACAAAGTCCTTTGATTCTAGGCTGAAATAGAGCCAGGAATTGCTGATTAGTTCATCAATGTTTGCAAGACAAAGAATGTCATGCAACAACACTGTGTCATTTCCCAATGGAACAAGATCAAGAGAATGCGTAGTTTCTTTTCCGTGGTTTTCAACTGTCAGAGAGACTTTTGCGCATTCGAAATTGAAATAGCAAACCGATGACAACACTAAAGAGTCAACCTCATTGAACGGGAATTCATCAAAAGTTCGCTGTTCGTTTTGAAGATATGTGACAATGCTTCCCACACCTAAATTTTATATCGAAACATTTGCGCTAGATGACATCTTGCAAATCAGTTTGCTTCTTGCGCTTGATTTTTTTTCTAGAACTCTTTACTCATCAGGAAATGACACGCATTTAAGGCTTTAATTAGAGATTTTTGCGCATCAAGATGTGCCTATTGATAGAATTTCATAAATTGATGTCTAGGAGGGTTTTAAATGGCAACAGGTTTTATTAATGCAACAATTCTTGACGGAACAAAAGATATGACTCCGCAACAAAACATGTTCGTTTCAGTTAATGATGATGGAACAATCGAGAGCGTTTCACCTATGAGTTCGTTTAGTGCTTCCGATTGTTCAAAGACGACCGATCTTGAAGGCAAATATCTAATGCCTGGTCTCATTAACATGCATGTTCATTTGTGTGGCGATGGCCGTCCTCGCTCTTCTGATAATGCCGAAAAAACAGTGAGGTTAGCCTTAAGTAACCCAATCGGCAGAAGTGTTCTAAAAAGCATTTTGAAAAAATCACTTCAAAATCAGCTTGCAAGTGGAGTGACCACCGTAAGAAGCGTTGGAGACCCCGGGTTTTCAGATATCGCAGTCAGAGACCAAATCAACTCTGGCAAATTCGAAGGGCCTCGTTTGATTGCCTCAGGCTGTGGAATCACTGTTCCAAATGGTCATGCTCGTTTGTTTGCAAAGGCTGCAACGAGCGAAGAAGAAGCTCGCGCTCTTGTTAGAGAGCATTATGAAAAAGGTGCCGATCAAATCAAGCTTTTTATCACTGGTGGCGTTTTTGACGCGGAAGTTGAGGGTGAGCCAGGTGTGTTGCGAATGTCTCAAGAAATTGCCTCTGCGATTTGTGACGAGGCGCGAAAGCTTGGTTTAAAGACTTCTGCCCACATTGAAAGTGCAGAAGGAGTTGAAGTTGGACTAAAGGCTGGTGTTGACACCATCGAACATGGTGCTCCTCTCACGGAAGAGTTGATTGATCTTTTCAAGAAAAATGGCGCTGGCGTTAAATCTTCACTCACTTGCACGATTTCCCCAGCACTTCCTTTTACAGATTTTCCTCCCGAGCTAACTCATTCAACCCACATACAACAAGTCAATGGGCGAGTGGTTTATGAAGGCGTTGTTACTGCGGCAAGACAATCGCTCAAAGAAGACATTCCTGTCGGATTGGGGACCGACTCAGCTTGTCCGTTTGTTACGCACTATGACATGTGGCGCGAAGTAGTTTATTTTCAGCGTCACACAGGTGTGAGCAATGCTTTTGCTCTTCACACAGCCACTCTTAAAAATGCTGAGCTGTTAAGCGTTGCCGACAAAACAGGTTCTATTGAGGTGGGGAAGAGTGCCGATTTCCTCATCATTGACAAGAACCCATTGGACGACCTAATGGCTCTTCACGATGCAAACATGGTCGTTTTGAAGGGTAAAGTTGTAAAAGATGCGAAGGTAAAGCATCTCCCTGAACTCGACAGAGAGCTTGACAAGTTATTTGATTCGCTCGATAAAGACCCATTTGTTTCTGAGTGGGGAAACTAGCAAATATAATTGCATCAATCTTATGCAACTTAAATTGTTGGTTTTTAGTAATAGTGGTTTGTTAGGCATCTCTTTGTCGAAATAGTTTGATAAGTCCCATAAATGGAACTGGATAGTTTTGGTTATAACGATGATGGTTTATAAAGAGCTACGTTAAAAGGAGTCGGTTGTGAACGAAATTAAATGTCCTAAATGCGGAACTGTTTTTCAAGTTGACGAGCAGGGTTTTGCAGAGATTTTAAGCCAGGTTCGCACCGAAGAGTTTCAACGGGAAGTGAAAGACAGAGAAGCTTTGCTTCTTAATCAAAAGAACAAAGAAGTGGAGCTTGCAAGAACTGAAGCAGAGAAAAAATCACAGGAGATTCAAGGTCACTATGTGGCTAAAGTAGCAGAACTTGAAGCCAAGTTAGAGGCTGCTAACAATGAGGCAAAAAAATTTAAAGAACTTGAGTTGAGAGAAGTTAAATTGAAGCATGATAAGGAATTGAGTGAAGCTACTGCCAAAAAAGATGCTGACATTGCCGAGCTTAAAGCCAAACTTGAAGCTGCTGAGAATGAAACGAAAAAGTTTAAAGAACTAGAACTCAGTGAATTAAAAGCAAAATATGAAAAGGAACTGAGTGAAACGACTGCCAAACGTGACGCCGAGATTGCGGAGCTAAAAGCAAAGCTTAGTGCGAGTGAGGCTTCACACAAAGAGCATACTGAACTGCAAAAGCAACAGTTTGCATCAGAAAAAACTTTAGCTGTAACGCAGGCTAAAATTGAGGCTGAGCGTGAACGTGATGATCTGCGACGCGATGTTTTGGTTCTAAAAGAACAGGCAGAAAAAGACAAATCACTTCTTCGTGAAGAAATGACGAAAGCACTCAACCAAAAAGATGAGTTGATTAAATATAAAGATGAAGAAATTGCTCGTGTTAAAGACATGAAGGCTCGTCTCTCTACAAAAATGGTGGGCGAGACTCTAGAAAAGCATTGTGAATGTGAGTTTAATAAAATTCGCACTACAGCTTTCCCAAATGCCTACTTTGAGAAGGATAACGAAGTTGTTGATGGCTCAAAGGGCGATTTTGTGTTCCGCGAAAATGATCCTCAAACTGGTGAGGAAATCTTGTCAATTATGTTCGAGATGAAAAATGAGAATGATGACACTGAAAAGAAGCACAAAAATGAAGATTTCTTCAAAAAACTTGATAGCGACAGGCGCAAAAAGAATTGCGAATTTGCCGTTCTGTGCACAATGCTTGAACCTGACAGCGAGCTCTATAATGGAGGAATCGTCGATGTTGGCTATAAATATGAAAAGATGTATGTCATTCGTCCTCAATTTTTCATTCCACTAATCTCCATTTTGCGAAACGCTGCACTAGCGTCTTTGAAATATAAAACTCAACTTGCGGAAATCAGAAGTCAAAACATCGACATCACAAATTTTGAAAACACGATGGAGGATTTTAAGTCTGGGTTTGCGAGGAATTATGGTTTGGCAAGCAGAAAATTCCAGACTGCTATAGAAGAAATTGATAAAACAATCAAACACCTTCAAAACACCAAAGATGCGTTGCTTGGAAGCGAGAGGAATTTGAGACTAGCTAATGACAAGGCTCAAGATCTGACTATAAAAAAGTTAACTCGCAATAATCCAACAATGAAGGCAAAGTTCGAGGAATTGAACAATTAAAGTTCGCGCTTGCTGTTTAAGTCGAGGAATGTGATTGTTCTTATGCATGTTTTTTAAAAACATACAATCATAAAGTGGTGATTGATGCTTCGGAAATATTAATTTTTCTCGTAACTCTTTTTGCAACTCTGCTCGGTCCAATTTGTGGGATTGGCGGAGGTGTAATCATCAATCCTGTGATTGAATCGTTTCAAATTATGCCCGTTGCAGCTTCTTCTTTTCTGTCAAGTGCCGCTGTGATGATTATGGCTTTGGTGACAATTTTTCAGAAAACCATAAAGCATAATCTCTCAATTGATTCTTTTCAAGTTTTACCGCTTGCTGTTGGCTCTGCAGTTGGAGGAGTTGTGGGTAAGATTGTGTTCAACGAGCTATCGCAGAGCTTTTTTCCTAATCCTGAACTCACAGGTGCAGTTCAAGGAGCTTTGCTTGTTATTCTTTGTTTTGCCGCTATCATCTTTGTGATTTTTAAATCCAAAATTGAAACTCTTCATGTTGATTCAACCTGTCTTGTACTTTTAATAGGTTTTATAGCAGGAATGCTGTGGTCGTTTCTTGGAATTGGCGGTGGTCCTTTTAACGTTGCGCTCCTTTTATTCTTTTTCTCGCTCAACTCAAAAGAGGCTGCTCAGGCTTCGCTTTTTATAATTTCATTTTCTCAAGCCGCCAACATCATCTATTCTGTTTGCCTTGGAGGTGTTCCACAAATCGACTTGTCGATTCTATTTGGAATGTGTGCAAGTGCTGTTGCAGGCTCTTTTATTGGATCCTGGGCCTCAAAACGCATGAATTTAGTGGCAGTAGACAAAGTTTATGTCGCTGCATTGGGTCTTGTTCTAATTGTTTGTATTTTTAACTTCGTAAATTTCATTCAACTAGCATCCATATAGTTTTCTTTTTAAAAATTGCGAATTTCCAATTGATGTCAATTGTTTTCAATTACTTGAATAAACTTAACTAGTGCAAAATTAAATATTTGAAGGAAAGGGGTGATTCATGAACAAAGCGACTATCCGAGTTGCGACTCGTGAAGATTCTAATGCAATTTTGGAAGTGTATGCACCCTACATTCCAACGCCAATAACTTTTGAAGAAGTGTTGCCAACTCAAGAGGAATTTCAGACGCGAATTGATAATGTGCAAAAGATGTATCCTTTTCTTGTGGCTGAAATTGATGGTGAAGTCGTTGGCTATGCCTATGCTTCGCAATTTAGAGTTCGAGAGGCCTACAGATGGAACGCAGAACTCTCAGTTTATTTGAGCCCTGTGGCACAAGGCCAGGGTCTTGGCAAAAAGCTCTACTCAACAATCATTGAACTTGCAAAATTGCAAGGAATCAAAGTGGTTTTTGGGATTGTAACTTCCCCAAATGGTGTTAGCAAGCGTCTTCATGATTCTCTTGGATTTCAACTCATGGCCCGTCAAAAAAATGCAGGTTTCACTTGCGGTGAGTGGCATGACATTTCTTGGTATGCGAAATATCTAACTGATGTTTTTGAAGACATTCCCGTTTCTCCAAAACCGTTCCCTGAAGTTTTAAATAACAGAGAATCAGAAGTTCAAGAAATACTTGCTAAAGTTAACAACTAGCATTATTAAACAAATTGTTTTCTATTTAATTAATTGTTAATGTTTGAGCAAAACGTCTGCTCTTCAGTCGTATACTCATTTTTTGTAATTTAGCAAAGGGAGGGGAAATTATGTTTATGCAGCCAAGCACTGTAGTTTGGATTGCAGGCGCCAATGGTCGTTTGGGCGGCGCGATTGAAAGCGCGCTCGACAAAAAGAAATATCTCGTAATTCCAACCGACAAAGAAGTGGACATCACTAATCTTGATGTGGTTAATGATTATGTGAGTGGTTGCAGGCCTGACTACATTATTAATTGTGCAGCTATGGCAAAAAAAGAGGATGCCGATAAAAATCCCGATGAAGCCTACAGGGTTAATGCTCTCGGTGCACGAAACTTAGCTATTGCAGCAGCTGGCTCTGGTGCCACGCTTGTGCATCTTTCCACCGACGACGTTTTCCCTGGAGTTCTTCCTCACAAGGTAAATGAGTTTGACAAAACTATTCCGCCTCACGTCTATGGAAAGTCAAAAGAGGCTGGGGAGCAGCTTGTTCGCGACCTTTGTCCTCATCACATTATTGTCAGATCTTCATGGGTCTACACTTTTAATGACGATGACTTGATTGGTCAATACACAAAAAGCATTCTTGCAGGCGAAAATGTCTACATTGCAACCAATCAATATGCTTGTCCAACATCAGCAAAAACACTTGCTGATTTCATCATCGCAGCGATAGAGTCTGGTGAATTTGGTATATTCCACGCTGTTTGCACAGGAATATGTAGCAGATATGAGTTTGCAAAAACTGCACTTGAATTAATGGGTGTCCCCACAAATGCACTTTTGGGCAAGCAAGATCCTGGAGAGGGTTACCGCATTGAGCTCGACAATTTGATGATGCGACTGACAGGTGTTTTTGAAATGCCTGCTTGGCAAGATGATCTAAAACAGCGCTTGGCCGAAGAGGGCAGGCTTCACTAGAGGGGAAATCATGACAAAAATTGAAGAGAAAGGGCAGGGAACACCTGCTCATAAAAATCATCTTGGCCTGACATCGATAATTCTCATTGCTCTTGGCCTTGGAATCATTTGCGGTGTTGTTTTTCACTACTGCATTCCGCAGAGTGGAATCAGAGATGATGTGTTTGTTAATGGAATTTTCTATGTCATCGGTCAAGGCTTTATTCGTTTGATGCAAATGCTTGTTGTCCCACTTGTTTTTTGCTCCATCGTTTGTGGTGCTGCCTCAATCGGAGACACAAAAACGCTTGGCTCAATCGGCGTTAAAACGTTGCTGTTTTATTTGTGTACGACAGCAGTTGCTGTGTCAGTTGCTTTGACAATAGGAAACCTAATAAATCCAGGACTTGGGGTTGACATGTCCTCCATCCTTGTGAGTGACACTTCAAGTCTTGATAAGGCGCAAAGCAGCAACACTAGCATTGCTGATACACTTTTGGCAATTATTCCAAAAAACCCAGTGCAAGCTCTTGCAAATGGTGACATGCTTGCCGTAATATTCTTTGCACTTTTTGTTGGTATCATAATTTCTTTAATGGGCCGCAAAGTCGAGATGGTTCATCGGTTCTTTGAGCAGTTTAATGACATCATGATGAAGATGACATCTATTGTTATGTTTGCTGCTCCGGTTGGAGTTTTTTGTCTGCTTGCACGAACCTTTGCAAATGTGGGTTTTGAAGCTTTTCTCCCAATGTTGAAATATATGTTAGGTGTTCTTCTTGCTTTGGCTGTGCAGTGTCTCGTTGTCTACATGCTCATGCTCTGGCTGCTTGCGCGTGTAAACCCAATCACTTTCTTAAAAAAGTTTTTCCCTGTCATGGCTTTTGCTTTTTCTACAGCAACATCTAATGCAACAATTCCGCTTAACATGGAAACACTTGAGAAGAAAATGGGCGTTGACAGGCGCATTTCATCATTTACGATTCCTTTGGGTGCCACCATCAACATGGATGGTACGTCAATAATGCAGGGTGTGGCTGTTGTGTTTACGGCGCAACTTTTTGGTGTGCCAATGGGACCCGTTGAATATGCAACCGTTATTGCAACTGCAACACTTGCTTCAATCGGCACTGCTGGTGTTCCATCTGTCGGTCTAATTACTCTCTCGATGGTGTTTAATTCGGTTGGTCTGCCGCTTGAAGGCATTGCTTTGATTATGGGAATTGACCGCATTCTTGACATGACAAGAACTGCAGTTAACATCACAGGTGATGCAGTTTGCACGACCGTGGTAGCAAAACAAGCTGGCCGTGTTAATCTTGATGTCTTTAACGATCCACTTGCTGGCAAAGACATGGATGTTGCGGCGTTGGAACAAAACTAGCCATAGTTCAAATCACTTGAATACAAGATTTAGATGCTCACCGTCTGGTTTTCCCGACGGTGAGATTGCTTTTGGCGGAGTTTTTTTAGCTTCTTGTGTTTGTGATTCGATAAACTCTAAAGAAAGAATTTGAAGGAGGCGCGCATGGCTAAGATTGCGATTGTGGACAGTGATTTTTCTGATTCTTTAATCGAAGAGCAAATGGCTCGCGACAATAACATCGAAATTGAAATATGTCATGATCGGGATTTCCAAAGCATTATAAAAAATGCCAAAGAGGCCGATGGCATTGTCACTTCCTATGGCGATTTTCGTGCAGAAGTGTTTGAAGCTCTCAAGCCCAAGCTTAAGGTTGTCAGCAGGACTGGCATAGGACATGACAACATCGACCTTGAAGCAGCAACAAATTGTGAATGTGCAGTTTGCATTGTCCCAGGCTATGGAACAGAAGTTGTGAGTGATCATGCTATCGCGCTCGCTTTGGGCGTTTTGCGTCGCATTAACAGCATAGATTCCGATATGCGACAAGGGATTTGGAACTATGCTGCCAGACGACCTCTAGGACAAGTGCATGGAAGAACATTCGGTGTAGTCGGAATGGGTGAGATAGGACGTGCTTGCGCAAGGAAGGCATCTGGTCTTGGTTTTAACGTGGTTTGTTGGTCGCGCTCTCTCGTGCCTGGAAGAAGAACGCCTGAAGGTTATGCCATTTTGGAGCTAGAGGATCTCCTTCGAACAGCTGATGTCGTGAGCATCCATTGCGCACTAAATCCTGAGACACGTCATCTCATTGATGCAAGGCGCCTAGCGCTAATGAAGCCGACGTCTGTGATAGTAAACACTTCTCGCGGTGCTGTCATCGACACTGTTGGGTTAGCTGAGGCGCTAAATTGCGGCAGCCTTTGGGGTGCAGGACTCGACGTTTTTGAGGCTGAACCAATTGATTTTCATCACCCAATAATGAATGCAAAAAACACAGTGCTTTCTTCTCACGATGCCTATTGGTCAGAAGAGTCAGGCAAAGAACTTCGTGAGCGTTCAATGCAGGCAGCTATTGATGTTTTGTTAGGCAGAAAACCAGTTGACTGTCTCAATCCTGAAGTGTTGTGCGCAAGTTAAACTCAAACATTTTTGTTTAGCACGACAAATCTGGCATCTGAGGTGTAGATTCGACTGCAATGAAAGTTTTGATTTATTGCTTGAACTTGAGGGCGCAGGCACGACAGGCATAGATTCAAATGCGGTTCGATGTTGGTCTTTTACAAGCATCAGAGACTCTAGATGTTATTTCAAATTTTGTGCCTAAGCCATTTTATATTTGTCTTTTGCAAGAATAATAGACGTGTCTCACGCGTGTTGTTCTCATCTTAAGTTTTATAATTTCGCTTATGGTTAATTGTGATTCAAGGGGGGGATAAATGGATCAGCTAAATCTTTCGCCAGAAGAGGCTTTATCTCAAATTCTCGACAATGTGAATAAATGTGAAATCGAGAGAGTTGATTTGCTTGAAGGCCTTGGTAGAGTTCTTGCAGAAGACATCACAAGTGAAATTGATGTGATTCCTTTTAACAACGCTGCGATGGATGGATTTGCTGTTCGTCGTGATGATCTTGCAAATGCCTCTGAGAACACCCCTGTTGTTTGCAAGGTGATTGACGAGGTTCCAGCTGGCGGTCATTTCGACGGCGAGATTCATGCAGGCGAAGTTGTCCGCATTATGACAGGAGCTGAAGTTCCTGATTCTGCAGATGCGGTTGTTAAATATGAAATTGTTGACTACCTTGACAAAGATGGCATGCCAGGCACTAGCGTTGCTTTTCGTGCATTTCCAAAAGAGTTTGACAACATCCGCAGAAAAGGTGAAGAGGTCAAGGCTGGAGAAGTTGTTGTTGCAGCAGGAGAGGTTCTTGGAGCAGGTGGACTTGGATTTATTGCAAATTGTGGCGTTGATAAAGTCATGGTCTATAAAAAACCACGTGTGGCAATTATTTCTATTGGCTCCGAACTCACGCCAGCTGGCTCTGAACTAAAACCAGGGTGCATTTATGAAAGCAATTCTTTTGCACTTTCTGCTACAGCACTTGAAGCAGGTGCAATCCCAACTCAAATTGGCATTGTTAAAGATGATTTTGATTCGCTTTGCGAAGCTGTAAAAGATGCAGCTTCTAAATTCGATTTTGTTGTTACTTCAGGCGGCGCTTCAAATGGCGATTTCGACTTCATCAAAGCTGCGATTGAGAAAATGGGCGACTTAAAGTTCTCTCTTGTTAACATGCGACCTGGCAAGTGCCAAACTTTTGGATTGGTTGACGGCACGCCTGTGATGGGACTTCCGGGAAATCCTGCAGCTGCCTATTGCGGTTTTCAAATTCTAATTCGCCCAGCATTGCTTGCGATGCAAGGGCACACTTGTCTAACGCGCCCAACATTTAAAGCTGTTCTTGTTGGAGACAGAAAAAAGCGTAACACTCGCAGAATGTATCTTCGAGGTTTTGCAGAAATTACGCCTGATGGGCAGCACATATTCACGCCTGCAAAAAATCAAAGTTCTGGAATTTATGGCCCCATCCAACAGTCAAACTGTTTGGCAATTTTGCCTGAAGGCAAAGTTGAAGGTGGAAAAGTTCTTGATGGCACAGTAGTTGACTGCATTCCGTTTGGGGTAAATGAAGGAGCAGTCATTTAGCCACTAGAGTTTTTTGTTTAGAAAGTGAGATCTACATGAAATTTGCAATTATCACATGTTCTGACACCAGGAGTGAGGCAGAAGACACTGCAGGTCAGGCGTTGATTTCGCTCATTAATCAAAGTGACTGGGAAGTGGCTTCCTATAGGCTTGTTAAAGACGATTTTGACTCTATTGCAGCTTCAATTGTGGAGGCTGTTGACACGATTGAAGCTGACATTGTGCTCACATGTGGGGGGACAGGTCTTTCTCCTCGAGACGTGACACCTGAGGCGACTGCGAGCGTTTGTGAAAGAAATGTTCCTGGAATTGCGGAAGCAATGCGTGCCTACAGTTTAAAAATCACTCCAAATGCTATGCTTTCGCGTGCGGTTGCGATGCAACGCGGGAAAACTGTTGTAATCAATTTTCCAGGGAGCAAGAAAGCTGCCATTGAAAATTGGGAATGTGTTGAGCCTGCTCTAGCTCACGCTGTTAAGATGGCAAACGGTGGCGGGCACTAATTTGGCATTTGGACATAAGAACATAATTTAAATCAATTTTTCAAAGTCCCAAGTGCCACTTTTTCCTCCTTCTTTGTGAAGGACTTGGATGTTGTCTATGACCATGCCTCGATCAATCGCTTTGCACATGTCATAGATTGTCACGAGTGCAATCGATGTTGCTGTGATGGCTTCCATTTCAACACCTGTTTTCCCATTTAGGCTACAAGTTGATTCAACATAAATTCCATATTGTTGCTCTTCTTCGTCTTCAATGATTTTTGGCGTACATTTAACTTCCACCTTAGTGAGTTCAAGAGGGTGGCAAAGCGGAATGAGATCACTCGTTTTCTTTGCCGCCATAATACCTGCAATTCTTGCGGCTGCTAAAACTTCCCCTTTTTTGGCAGTTCCAGAAACAATCGTTTCATATGTCTCTTTATGCATCAAAATGAAGCCGCCAGCGCTGGCAACTCTTTTTGTGATAGCTTTATCAGAGACGTCCACCATTCTCGCGTCTCCATCTTCGTTTATGTGAGTTAATTTACTCATTTTATCCACCTATTTGACTCATTTTTCGCTTGGTTCCAACTTTGTGGTCGTGACAGGCTGGTTTGTGTAATAAAGCATCGGCAAAAACGTTTCGCACTTCATCCTCATCACCAGCGCGCAAAGGGGTCTTGATGTCATATTCCACATCGCTAAAAAGACAAGGCTTAATTCTTCCATCTGCTGTTAGGCGAAGTCTGTTGCACGTGTTGCAAAAATGATTTGAAATAGCCGATATTGTGCCAACTGTGCCTTGTGCGCCATCGAACTTAAAGTAATTTGCAGGACCCCATCCATCAGGTTGATTGTCGTTTTCTACTGGATAAAGTTTTATGTGGTCTTGTTCTTCTGCCTGCGAGTTAATGATGTCGATTACTTCTTTTGCAGGAATAACTTCGTCTTCACCCCACTCACAACCTGTGTAGTTTTCTGCATCTCCTACTGGCATGTACTCAATGAAGCGAATGTGAAGCGGCTTAGAAATTGTTAATTTAGCAAATTCAAGAAGGTCTTGGTGCAAATCTTTTACGACCACAACATTAATTTTTACAGGTGAAAGATCGTGCTCAAGGGCTGCATGAATGCCATTAATAGCATCTTCAAGGTTTCCTCTTCTTGTGATTTTTTTGTATTGCTCAGCATCAAGCGTGTCAAGAGAGATGTTTACACGGTCAAGGCCCGCATCTTTTAGCTCTTGAGCGAATTTTGGAAGAAGTGTCCCGTTTGTGGTTAGTGCAACATGCTCTACACAACCAATGCTTTTAATGTTTTTAATTAATTCAACAACGCCTTTTCTAACAAGAGGCTCTCCGCCAGTTAGTCTGATGTTTTTGATGCCGAAGGACGTGGCTATTGAAACAATTCTCTCGATTTCTTCAATTCGTAATATGTCGGTGTGACAGAGTGGCACAACCCCTTCCTCGGGCATGCAATAAATGCACCTTAAATTGCATCGGTCAGTGAGCGAAATGCGCAAATAATCTATGTTCCTACCAAGGAGATCTTTCACTATTTACAGACCATGTAGATGTTGTCTTTTGGAATCTTGACCCACAACTTTTCGTTTACGTTCGGAATGTCTTTTTCCTCAGTTTTAAGTTTATCAATTCTCCAATAAAGACACTTCGAGAGGTCGTCAGAACTGTTTAAGCAACTATTGTCGATGTTTGTTTGATTCTTGCAAAAGTTGAGCAGGACCGATCTGTCAAATCTTGAGTCGGTAGTGTGCGCTACTGTCGCCAAATAGCAGTTTTCGCCAGGGCCCTGTGCCATTTCAATCCTAAAAGCACGCACACCAAAATGAGTAATTTGGTCTGGCACTTCACACTGTGTGACAACATCGATATCCCATTCAGGAAGATGCACGCAGTGGTCATTTAGCTTAATGGCAGTCGTTGCGTTTTTGCATCCTGAAAGCTTTAGCCCTGCAAGCGATTTTGGTTCGTTAACAAGTTCGTCTTTTGTGCAAATCTCAGAGATTTTTCCGTTGTCTACAACTGCAATTTTGTCAGTTAGACGCAGTGCTTCGTCAATGTCGTGGCTAACATAAAGAATGCTTCCTTCAAACTCCGAAAAAACAACAGACAAGTGTTGCTCGAGTGCTCCTTTTAAATGAGCGTCAAGCGCAGAAAATGGTTCGTCTAGCATTAATATGCCGGGTTTTGCAGCAAGCATTCTCGCAATCGCGACACGCTGTTGCTGTCCTCCAGAAAGTTGAGTGGGATATCTGTCTTCCATACCTGTCAGGCTAAACCTTTTAGCCTGCTTTTTGACTTCGGCTTCTACTTTTTCTTTTGGTGTGTTTTTGTCAATTCCTGCTGCAATGTTTTGCTTCACCGTGAGGTTTGGAAATAACATATAGTTTTGAAACAGCAGAGCAGTTTTTCTTTCCTGTGGTGTCAAATTGACGGTTGGCTTCTTGCCTGCTTCACGTTCGAAGAAAACTCGATCGTTTACTATGATTTTGCCTTCATCTGGCGTCTCAATCCCTGCAATGCATTTGAGCGTAACGCTTTTTCCACATCCAGAAGCTCCGAGAAGGCCCAGTGTTTCGTTTTCGACTTCGAAGTTCATGTCGAGAGTGAAGCCTTTAAAATTCTTTTTTATGTCAACTAAAATGCTCATTGTCTAATTTTTAAGTCGGTGCCTATAATTAATTTACATTTACTAACTTTCAAGAAACTCGTCTGTCTCCCTCTTTTTCGCACCAAGCTTTCACGCTAATTTGCATTTAAAAGAATTATTCTGCAAATTTTAATGAGGTTTGGAGATCCTTAAATAGTTTAATCTTTAGTTCTTCTGTACTTTACCGTTCTGTTGCTCCAAATGTTGATGAATAAAATTACTAGGAAGCTCACAGCTATGACGATTGCTGTCCAGAACCATGCAGTTTCGTTGTTCCCATTCATCCATTCGAAGTAAATTGCAATTGGAATTGTTCTTGTGATTCCAACATAATTTCCAGCAAGAAAGAGAGTTGCGCCAAATTCACCGAGCGCTCTTGCAAAAGCAAGCACAGTGCCGGCGGCGATTGAACTCCAAGAAAGAGGCATCATTAGCTTTCTAAAAATCTTTGCGTTTGACCAACCAAGTGTTTTTGCAGAATTCAAAAGGTTTGCATCTAAGTTTTCAAACGCACCGAGTGCACTTCGATACATCAGTGGGAATGACACAACCACGGCAGCAATGACAGTTGCTGGCCAGCTGAATATCAACGGAAACCCAATGTTTATAAAAAAGCGTCCAAATCCTGTATTGCTTCCGCATAAGAATAACAAAATGAAGCCGCAGACTGTCGGTGGAAGAACCATGGGAATTGTGAAGAAGCTATCAAGAATGCTTCTCGTTTTCCCTGACAGACTCAGTGCGAAATAGGCTGCAAAAAGGCCTAAGATGAAAACAACGACGATGGCCACACCTGTTGTTTTAATGGTGACATAAAGCGGGCTCCAGTCGAGGTTTGCGAAAAAGTCGTGAGCGTTGTCAATCCAGGTTTTTTCTTTCCCAATGGTTATGTCGTCATAGGTTCCAAGGCTAGCACTGTCAAGAAAGACTGGTTTTGTGTAATTTGCACTTTCGCCGTCGGTGACGTCTTCTCCGTTTGAACCAATCACAAATGCATAAACATCGTCGCCAATTTTTTGGTCGAAGAGATATTCAACACCATCTAACTCAACTTTAGTGTCACTTGTGTAGATGATGTTGCCTATCTTTTCAAGGTTATTGCCACCTGTGTTGTTTTTTGCATCGAGCTCGTTTAGGCATGCTTGCAGGATTCCTTGAGTTTCATTGTCATTGATGTTAATGCTGAGAGAGTCAGCCTCGCTTTTTGGTATGTAGACGATTGCTCTGTCTTCGGTGGCAATAATTTGTATTAATTTATTGGTCTGTTGGCCAATCAAATAGGAATAGCCGTAGTATTTCCCATTTATCTCTCGGTTTGAGCCTTTTTGCGCTCTGTTGAAATTTGAGAGAGAAAAGGGCGCATCGATTACGCGAGCGCCCTTATTGTCTTCTGACATTTGGATTTGAGAGTTTGAGCTTTGGCTTGTGTCTTCATTTGCATATGCTGAGTTTGTGTTACCTAAAGCTATTAAAAAAATTAGAAGTGCAAACACGCTCAGCGCAATAACAGGATCAATTAAAGTTTTGGCGGTAATTCTTTTCATTTTTTGAGTTTAGGTTTCGTTATTGCGATTAATTTAAACTTAAGCGAGCTCGAAACCCCATTTTTGCCAGATTTCTTGTGCTTTTTTGTTTGTCATGCACCAGTCATAGAACTCTTGAGTAGCCTCTTTATTTTTGCAATCTTTTGTGATTGCTGCTGGGTAAACGATAGATTTGTGAGTGTTGCTAGGAACCGTGCCCACAATCTTTACGCCGCCGAAGCGATATACATCAGAAGTGTATACAAATGAAACATCGACATCGCCTGATTCAGCATGTTTGCAAACGTTTCCAACTGAAGTGTCAGTTACAACTTTGATTGAGTCTGTGTATGAACCGCCTTTGCCAGAAATGTCTTTGCCTGTTTTTCCTGCGTCATCGGAACTTGGTGCGTAGACTCCCACAGTTGAAAGCGATTGAGCTGCATAGTTTCCAGCAGGAACTGAGTCGTCACCAACGCAGATTGAATATTTTCCAGCTGCAATGTCGTCAAGTGTGACTTCGTTGATGTCAGAGCTTTCTTTTGTGACCATCACGAGATCGTTTTTGAACATGTCTTTGCGAGTTGTGTTGTCGATTAATTCTTTCTTGTCTGCATCATCCATTTTGCCTTTGGAAGCAGAAATGAACAGGTCAGCATAAGAACCTGCACCGAGCATTTCTACAAGTTCTCCAGATGCTTTGTATTGTGTGTCAGCAAATTCAATGTTTGAGTGACCATCTTCGATGTATGCTTTTTGTGCTTCGCCCATCGCTTTTGAAAGCGAATTTGCTGCAAAAATCTGAAGCGTAGTTTTTTCGGTTATGGTTTCTTCTTTTTTGCTGTCGCTCGAAGAGCCGCATCCCGCGAGTGCAAATGCCATGCAAAGACACACAGCAACTGCAATCAATGCTACTAACTTCGATTTTGCCTTTGTAGCGTTGTTCATAATTCCTCCCCTTAATAGATTTAAGTCATAATTGCTTATTATACTCAAACGAACATAATGTATTTTACATCAATTTGCCTATACTATCTATGATGTTCGAAACAAGAAATCTTATGTAAAAGTGAGGGTTGGCAGTGGATTCTGATTCCTTAGTAAAGAGCGACGCTAAAATTATTTCAATCAACATTTCAAAGAAAAAAGGAACGAAGAAAAAACCGGTTGGAGATGAACCTGTTGAGTTACTTTTAGACTTTGGTATACAAAACGATGCTCATGCTGGAGATTGGCACAGGCAAGTCTCTTTTTTGGCTGATGAGTCAATTCAAAAAGTTCGTGATGCTGGACTAAATGTCGGTTGTGGTGATTTTGCTGAAAACTTCACTACAGTTGGCGTTGATTTAAAAAACATTCCTCTTGGAACAATGCTTTTGCTTGGTGATGAAGTGGAAGTTGAGATTAGCCAAATTGGAAAAGTGTGCCACACAAAGTGTGCAATTTATCATTTGATGGGAGATTGCATTTTCCCGCACGAAGGAATTTTTGCTGTTGTTAGAAAACCGGGCAAAGTTAAAGCAGGCGATTCTATAAAGATGATAAAGCTTGGTGATGGCACTTGCGATGCAACGCCACCTGAGGCTCTGCGCGAACTAGAAGAAGCTCGGAATGCCTACAACAAGAAATAGTTTCTTTTGGCATTGGCCAAAAAGTTGATTGTAAGTGTCATAGCTACATAACGATGGATTTTTACTTGTCTTAATATAAAATTAGTTGAACTGGTGGTGGTTTTTAGTTAGCACTCGCGTGTCTCTTTTTTGAGAAGCTAGAGCAAGGAGTAAAAGATGACTACGACTGGCCGATTTAAATCTATGACCATGTGCTTTATCTTTCATGTGCCGCGTTATTGCTTTTCTCTAGCTAAAAAGAATAATGTGCATTAACGCTGCGGTAATTACCGCGGCGTTTTTTTATTTTTTCCTTGGTTTTGGTTTTTAGGATCGGTTTGAATGGGGAGATGTTGATGAGAAGAATACTTAGTTTTGCGATGGCGTTTTTCCTGTCTTTTTCTTTGTTGCCAACGGTAGCATTTGCAGAAGACGAAGGACTTGCTCTCGGAATGCCTGAGATTACAAAAAACCTAACTGACAATAAAGGCACCGTTGTTGGGTTTGACTCGCAAGAGTGGTACGTAATTGGTGATCATGAAACTGGAGTTAACCCACTACCTTCGAATTTGACTTTGCTTCATAAGCTCGATGTTCACGATCAAAGCAGCTCGTTGCGCTATGGCGCTAGTCCCTATCGAGAGGTCGCCTATTTGCCTCCACTAAATGGAGAATATCCAAAGTTTAGGGACGTAATTGGACAACGTTTTGCTTTGTATACCGATGCGAATGGTGATGTTGTTCATGTGCGCGACTCTGCAACTGGTGAAGTTTTCCCAGAGGTTGTTTATTTTGATGTCAATTTTGATGCGCCTTTAACTGATCCAGGTTATGACAGTCCAAATGATTACTATGGTTGCACAATTCAACAGCACCTTGAATTTGTTGGAGAATACATTGTGTTCGACCGTGAAAGCACCTTAATTACTCCGCGCACCCTCACTTCTCAAAACGATGATATTGCTGGCAAGGATGTTTCCAAACAGAAGCTGTGGAATTTGTCCAAAGTTGAGGCTGAGTCCTGCAGAGGAGCTTCTAACCATTATTTCGCAGGTGCCACGTGGCTCAGATCTCCTGGAACCGATTCTTTAGGAGAGATTGCACCAGATTTAGTTCAATACTATTATTCAGGTGGAAATTATGGGTTTACCAATTCTGAAAGAATTTATACTGAGCACGGCACTAAACAAGGCAATGTTTTTAAGCCAGACCAAGATTTGATTACACCGATTCGTCCTGCCTTCAACCTAAATGTAGAAAATGTTCTTTTTGCAACATCAGCTAGCGGTGAACATGGAAAATCACAAGATGTGAGAAGAATGAAAGATTTCAATAGTCTCCAAGCGGGCAGTGATTTGCGCAAAGACGGCGACCCAATCAAGTTTACAATGGCTGACAAGGAAAAGCAAACGCTAAACATCGATAATCCAAATGCAACTGTTACAGTCACAGACGGGAAAGGTGTTGTTAATTATTCCAACGCTGCAACAGGCGTCAATCAATATATTTCATGTGTAATTGCGTCTAACGATGGCAATAATATTTTGTATTACGCCAAACTCGTTGATTGTTCAAGGGATGGAAGTGCTTCTGGAGAGATAACTATTGGAGTTCCAAATGAACTTCTTGATGGCACCTATTCAATGCATTTGTTTTCTGAACAGGATAACGGCGAAAATTCGACCGACTTTGCAGGACAAAGAATACAGCTCAATTTCGACAAGGTTGAAACGTACACTGTCACCTATCATGATGGCTTAGATGGTGAAGTGTTTGAGCCTGAAAGCTATTCGGGGCTAAGAGCTGGCGATCCGACTCCGAAGTTTAAGGGAAACACCGAGCGCCATGGTTTCAGATTTGATGGGTGGGACCCTGAGTGGAGCGAAACAGTAACTGGCAGTGTCACTCATGTTGCTAAATGGACATATGTTGGAACTGGAGATGCTGATGGTAGAAAAGACCCTGCAAAACCTGCGCCTATTGCAGGAGTTACAACCCCAAAAACTGGAGATAGCATTAATTTTGCATTGCTAGCTTCAGTGTTGCTTTTAAGTGGGATTACTCTAGTGGGAGCCGCGCACTTCATACAAAACAAAAGGGATTAAGCCTTGTTGGCGAGTTGGAAAGTGCCATCAAATTAACAAAACGCTTTAGAAAACGCCATTAGTTTTTTTACGTAATGTGTTCAGCTCAAATGGAGTTAAGTCTTTTAAAGAAACAATTCATGCGGGTGAGAGGGAAATTTTTCACCCGTTTTTTATTATCTAGCTCAAACTATCTAATAATTTGTCTTAACTTCACGTGAATCATTCTGAGTCGATAATTGAACGCTCAGTGTGCTTTTTAAAATCAACAGTATTTAGAAACTAATGTCTTTTGGAATGTAATTCTTGAACCAAAAACTAACCAACATCTAGTTTTGAAACTTTGCAATTGGAAAAAAGAGGTGCCTCTTATACGTTTTTTGTCGCTTTAGACTATTTTTAAAAGAAGTTTTTAGAGCTTAAAAAATGGTGTTTTACCAGGTGGTAGGGGTGAAGGGATTCGAACCCTTAAGCCGCGAGGCGGCGGATTTTAAGTCCGCTGTGTATGCCGTTCCACCACACCCCCATGTGAGCAACAAAATTATTATAAATGAGAAAGGGCGTTGCAGAGCGCATCTAATAAATTAATTGCGTAGTGTTGCGCACTTCTTTCCTCTTTTGCATCTTGCCAAGTTTTAGACGCGATTGTTACACTCATCTTCTTTTCGCCGCTTGCATTTAATTCCTCAAGGGCCTGCGCAATGTTTTGAGGGAGAGCGTCGTCTTCTGAATACAAAACATTGATGTTTGCTGGGTTGTTTTGTTCCGCTAAAACTATTTGGAAAAGAATCATCTCTCCATCTGGAGGGACTGAAAGTGCATCGGCTGAAACAATTTTTGATTGTGGAGTGGTTGCAATTGAGAGATTTGACATTCTTTTTGCTATTGATCGTGTGAACTCACAAGTGCCAAAAAGACAAACAGTGTTATTTTCAAGCACTTCTGCTACACGGGCAAAGCTTAAGTTTCGCTGTCCTGAATAGGCCTTTTTACCTTCCCATGAGTGGTGAAGATTTCTGATTGTTTGATAGGTGAATGCGCCGCAAATTCCATCATTTGGAAGGCCCATATTTTGTTGAAATGAGCGAAGTGCTGCTTCTGTTGCAGCTCCAAAAACACCGTCTTCATCACCGGCAGAAAAACCGAGCGTGCCAAGAATGTGTTGTAATTCGCGGCAATCGTTTCCTCTAAAATGAGGGATTCTCAAATAAAGTGTCCTGTCTCCAAGTGAATAGGTTGCATCAACTAACGTTTGCCACATAATTTCGTCGACGCAATTGCGCCTTTCAATTTGCATTTCGTCGCAAAAAGAATTGACTGCATCAAGCGTTCTGGCATCAAAAGTGCCAGAAACCTCATTTTCATTCATGTGGCCAAGCTTGCAGAGTCGCTGTTGAACGTCTTTTACTGCTTCGCTTTTGTCATTTTGTTTTATGTCTACAAAAACACTAGTCATTAATGAGTTCTCTCCAAACACCAATCTGCCATCGACATCAATAGTGCCTTTCCTTGTCCATCTTTTAGGCTCGTTGAAATTATACCTTTTGCTTCAGTTATGAGCTTTTCTGTGCGTTGCTTTGCATATTCTATTGCATTGGATTGTTCAATCAAATTAAGTGCTCTGGCCAGGTCTTCTTCATTGTTGTTTTTGTTTAGCAGAATCGACCTAAGTTCATTAGATTCGGTCTCGTTAAGAGTTTTTAGAGCATGTAATGCTATTAAAGTGTGTTTTCCTTCAGCAATGTCAAGAGCAAAATCTTTCGATTTGTCTTTTGCGCTTTTATCTACGTTGAGAATGTCGTCTTGGATTTGAAATGCAAGCCCGCATTTTAGACCAGCACTTCTCAAATTTCTAACAACTTCGTGACTAGCATTTGCAACAGTGGCACCAATTGCAAAAGGTGACGCGCATGTATAATTTGCTGTCTTTAGCGTCGCCATTGTTTCGTAGTTTTCTTCGCTTTGATCAAACTCACAAGCTTTTTCCCATCCGATGTCAATTGCTTGACCCTCGATTGTCTTTGTTTTCATTTTTGCAAGTTCAAGCATGACTTCAAGTTTTTTAGAGCTGTCTAAAAGCTCATCGTTTAAAACAAACTCGTCCATGAATGTTAGGGCGAAATCTCCTGCATTGAGTGCGATTTCAGTTCCATTAGTGACATGCATGCATGGTTTGTTTCGTCTTGTTAGAGCGTGATCGGCAATGTCATCATGAATGAGCGCTCCGTTTTGAAATATTTCAATTGCCACCGCGGGTCGAATGCAGTCAATTACTTTACCATCGCATGCAAAATTGGCGAGAAGACAGCAAAGTGACCTTGAACATTTTCCAGGATTGGAAAAAAAGTCGCTCAATGGGTCAAACAAATATTCGTTTGAAATAGTGCTTTCTCCGTTAGGAAGGGAATTTGCGCTGATGTCTCCAATTTCTTTTGAGAATGCATTTATATATTCAATGAAATCATTGCATTCGTTAATTTCATCTAGAAAGCGCGCGCAGAATGATTCAAGGCTATCGGCGTTTAGCATGTCTTATTCCTGTTTGGTTGAATTATCGTATGCAAAAATTGTATCCAGAATTCCTGAATACCATGTGTTTGGAGAAGTGATTTTCTTTGAGTCGACATATTCTGGCAGTGTGTTTGCTGAGTGTCGCTCAATGCCAGTGACAAGAACAGCTCCTTCTCCATCTTTTACATATCCATAGTCACTTTTCGCTTTGTCTTCAACACCTTCATCAGTCTTTAGTGCTTCAACGGCAGCATTGAGTTTGTCGTTTCTCTCTTGCACTGCTTGAAGTTCAGCAGTTGCTCTTTCAGTTTCGCGCACCTGAGTGTAGTAAATTTTCGCAGGTTGATAGCAAAAAATACATAAAAGAAGCACCGTCATTAGGCAGTAGGTCAAAGCTTTGCTGACACGTCCAAGACCCATGAAGTTTTCAGCAATTTTTGAAAGATTAAGTTTTGTTGGTTTGCACATTGCTGATTTTGAAAATGTGTTGCGGGCTGCTTCTTGTTGGATTTTTGCAGCCCTTTTGTGGGACCGTCCCATTTTGCCTTCATAAATTGCCGGTCTGGGTGCAGCTTTGCGCGGCGCATCATCTTTTTCTTTGCTACAAAAGCTGATGGCGTCTTCAAATGAGAATTTATTTTTGAACAGTGGCTCTATTGAATTGCCCCCAAAGCATATTGTGTGTTTTAGTAGTTCGTTTTGCTAAAGGCTTTGAGCTAATTATACTATATGTTGTGAAAAGTAACAGATTAGGCAGCGACTTTTTCAAAGATTTAGTGGAGTTCACCTTGCATTTTTAATCTTCATCAATGGAGTAGAATGTTTTACATGAATTTCCGAGAAAAAGAGAATTTTTATAACAAAGACGTTGTTTTTGAAAAGCCAAATGCGATGAAATCGTTGTTGCACCCGGTGTCGCCAAACTGCAAAAAAGGGCCATATCGCTTGGCAGTGTTTGACATGGACAAAACAACAATCGACACTTCATCTCCAATGCTTCTCGTTAAAAAGTTGCTGTTGGAGCACCGTCTTTCGGTAGCCGACTCCGCCTACATCATTAAATGGGCGATGAGCTACAAGTTTCATTTACCAAGACAAAATAATCCAGTTCGCGAAAAGGTGTTCACTGCTTTTATGGGCAAAGACGCTTTGGAAGTGTCGGCTGACCTCCAAAAGTTTTCTGAAGAAAGAATTGTTCCTGAGGTGCGAAAAGATGCGGTTAATGCAATGATAAAACACCTTGACGACGGAATAGTGGTAATTCTTCTTTCGGCTTCATTTGATTGTGTGGTTGCTCGTTTG
The DNA here is from genome assembly GCF_900169485.1 of Phoenicibacter congonensis. Lineage (NCBI taxonomy): Bacteria > Bacillati > Actinomycetota > Coriobacteriia > Eggerthellales > Eggerthellaceae > Phoenicibacter > Phoenicibacter congonensis. Next base: position 813,722 of record NZ_LT821227.1, read on the forward strand.
ATGCAAGAAATCCCAGTTAACTTTGGAATAGCGACTCTCATGCGCATCACCGACGACGGGAAATTCACAAATGAGGTTCTGGGGACAGCTCCAGAAGCGGATGGTAAACCTGTAGCATTGCGAGAATTTGCTGATGCAGAGTTTGGTGCAGGCGAGTGGGTCGTTGAATATGCCTATGGGGATCACATGTCAGACGCTGGCATTTTAGGCATGGCAAAGCATCCTGTGGCAGTTTGTCCTGATAAGCAACTAAAAAAATATGCAAAATCAAAAGGCTGGAGAATCGCCAACTGGTAAAAACTCTCTGTCTGCGTCATCATATACAAAATTAAACGTTGATTCTGGCACCGATTTCTCGACTCTCTTTAATAGAAATGAGCGTTTCTAAAAAGGGAAATGCCTAAGAATTATCTAAATCTGTAATTGTAATGCGAGAGTCTAGAACTCGGCGAATTACTTGTTTTAAAGAAATAATGGAATTACACAATGAAAAAGCGTCAGAGAAAAGTTGGCTGAGCAATCAGATTCTGACGAAAAAGCGAGGAGCTGTGCCCTACACTTTCCGAGGTTTTGGCAGCTATATAAGACCAGCATACTTCTCATTTTGGATAAGCTATTCTATTTCACGATCAAAAAGCGTAAGGAAAATGCATCTGAACTAGCATATTTGCTCGAACGACACCTTCGTTGGCCTTCGTGGTGCAAAAGGGGCGTTCAGGGCTAAGATGCAGTTTCAGATGCATTTGCAGCGGTAGTAACAAATCGAGCTACGCTCGATTTTAGGAAGTGGTGGAGATGATGGGGTTCGAACCCACGGCCCCCACGTTGCGAACGTGATGCTCTCCCAGCTGAGCTACATCCCCACGAATTAACTATTTGATTATAAGCTCATCTTCGATGTCATTGTCGGCAAATTCCGACTCGTCATATGGCTCTTTTTTTACCGCAAGCAAATCTTGATAGTTGTCAAACAGCGGCTCGCCATTTTGCGAAACTTTCACAACGCCAGTCAATATGTCGGCAAATTGAAACGACATTCTTGCTTTTGGAACGCGCTTTCTTTGAACCTCCAAAATGAAAAGTCGTGGGTGAACTTGGTAGACGATTCCGTTATTTGTGCTGATGCGTGACCTTCCGAGATCTTGTTCGACATGGACTTTTTCTCCAATGTGTTGCTCGAAAGTTTCTTTAATTTTTCCTATCAGCTGTGCTTGTTCTGTTAAATCCATCAATGCTCCATAAACTTTTTTACCAAACAATAATTATATATGCCGTGTCAAGAACGCACACCCGCTCACAACTTGTGAATTTGCAATTCAAACGCATAAAATTAGCTTATGGACATTAACTCATTGTTTGACATGCTTGACGAAGAAAAAGCGGAAGAAAAGTCGCTTGAGTTTGCGCCGCTTGCTCGCCGAATGAGGCCGCAAACTCTCGATGAAATTGTTGGACAAGAGGGCGCAATTGGCGAAGGTTCCTGGCTTCGAACTGCAATTAAAGCTGATGCGCTGTCGTCCATTATTCTTTATGGTCCTGCTGGCACAGGAAAAACAACTATAGCAAACGTCATTGCAAAAATGACGAGTGCTCATTTTGATGAAGTTTCAGCAGTGTCAGGAACTGTTGCCGACTTGAGAAAAGTTATCGCTGAGGCAGATGCGCGGCTTAAGTCTAGTGGAATTAAAACCATTCTTTTTATCGATGAAATTCATCGTTTTTCTCGCTCTCAGCAAGACTGTCTTTTGCATGCAGTTGAAAATCGAACAGTAATCTTAATTGGAGCTACGACTGAAAATCCCTATTTTGAAGTGAATACAGCGCTAATTAGCCGCTCAAGAGTAGTTTTGCTAGATTCTTTAACGCAAGATGACATTTGTAAGGTCATTGATAATGCTCTTCAGTCGGAGCGAGGCCTATATAACCAATTCACAATCACTAAAGATGCAAAATCAGAAATTGTTCGCATTTGTGGAGGCGACGCCAGATGCGCTCTTAACTCGCTCGAACTTGCTTCACAAATGGCATGGTCACACAATAGAGCAGAAATCAATGAACAAGATGTGCATGACGCTAGTCCAACAAGGTCTTTAGCCTATGACAAAAACAAAGACATGCACTACGACATAATCTCAGCTTTTATCAAGTCAATGAGAGGATCAGACCCAGACGCCGCTCTTTATTGGATGGCACGAATGCTAGAGGGTGGGGAAGATCCAAAGTTTATAGCACGTCGCATTTTTATTTGCGCTTCAGAAGATGTTGGAAACGCCGACCCTCGCGCTGTTCTCATTGCAGAGGCTGCGTTTAGGGCAACCGAGGTGATTGGCATGCCCGAATGTCAAATTAATCTTTCGCAGGCAGCAACCTATGTAGCACTTGCTCCAAAGTCAAATGCTGCTGAGGCTAGCATTCAGCGCGCTATGTCTGAAGTTAAGAATGGTCCTGAAAGAGCAGTGCCAAATTATCTTCGTGATCGACATCGTCCTGGTTCTAAAGATTATGGCGACTATCTTTATCCTCATGATTTTGGAGGCTGGGTTCGCCAGCAATATTTGCCAGACGGCATTGAAAATGGAGATATTTACAAGCCTGGAAAAGTTGGCTGGGAAGCAGACCGAACGCGTGCTCTTGAAGACATGCGAAACGACAATTAGGGTAGAATTAGTTAATTAAACTATTCGTCAAAGGGGTTATGCTGTGGAGATAATAAATGACATTCTTCCCTGGCTCTATGCTGTTATTGCAATTGTTGTAATTTGGCTTGTTGTTGAGCTTGTTATTACTATTAGAAAATCTCGTCAAACAATTGAAGAAGTCCAAAAATCACTTGACAGTGCAGTCAAAGACATGAATGACATCACAAATGAACTCATGCCTGCGCTCAAAAAAGTTGACCCGCTCATGGACAGGGTGTCTTTATCGGTTGATGCTTTGAACATGGAGATTTTGCGTGTCGACGACATTGTTACAGATGTCAAAACAATGACAGAAGTTGCCGCTAAAGCAACACAATCGATTGACACAGTAACCTCTGCTCCAGTTGAATTTGTGTCAAGTGTGGCTGACAAAGTTCGCCGCCGTTTTGGGCCTAAGCCCGCGAGCAAAGAATCTCTAAACATCGGTGCTGCTAGAGCAGAGAACACCGAAGAAAATGCTTTCAAAGGTCTTGTCGATGCGCTCGATGATGCAGTTGATTCTGTGAAGACAAACAATTAACGGCTCAATTAAATAGGAGAGAAATGTCTGATTACAAATACAAGCGTGTGCTTTTAAAACTATCTGGTGAAGCGCTAGCAGGCGATCAGGGCTTTGGCATTGATCCAAAGGTTGTTCGTGAAATCACTGAGCAAATATCTGAAATTGCAAAAGATGACATTGAAATTGCAATTGTTATTGGTGGCGGAAACTTTTTCCGCGGATTAGCAGGTTCTTCTGAGGGAATGGATCGCGCGCAAGCCGACTACATTGGAATGCTTGCAACAGTCATGAACGCGCTTGCTCTTCAAGACGCATTCGAGCAATCAGGAATATATTCGCGTGTTCAAAGTGCAATCACAATGCAGGAAGTCGCAGAACCATACATTCGCCGTCGTGCCGACAGACATTTGCAAAAGGGAAGAGTTGTGATTTTGGCAGCTGGCACAGGCAACCCCTACATGACCACTGACACAACAGCAGCACTTCGTGCATGCGAACTCGAGGTCGATTGTCTCATGAAGGCAACAAAAGTAGATGGGGTTTATGATGAGGATCCAAAAATCCACCCAGATGCGAAGCGGTTCGATCACATTTCCTACCTTGAAGTAATCAATCGTCATCTTCACGTTATGGACACAACAGCAATTTCTCTTTGCATGGACAACAACATTCCTATGATTGTTTTTAATCTTGGAGTAAAAGGAAACATTAAACGCGCTTTGCAAGGCGAAGACGTTGGGACTGTAATCACAGCTGAATAATCATTTGACCCCGATTTATAAAACAGGAGAATTTAAATCATGGCAACTGTTGAAGAAACAAAAGCAAAAGCAAAAGAGAAAATGGAGAGGGCGCTAGAGGCTCTTCATTCTAATTTTGCGAGTGTTCGCACAGGACGCGCAAACCCTATGGTTCTTGACCGCGTGTTAGTTGATTACTACGGAACTAAAACACCCGTAAACCAAATGGCGGCAATAAAAACACCTGATGCTCACCTTTTGGTAATTGAGCCCTATGACAAATCATCGCTAAAGGCTATTGAAAATGCTATCAATGAGTCAGACTTAGGGATCAGCCCTAACTCTGATGGTCAAGTGCTTCGTCTTCCTTTCCCAACTCCAACTGAGGAAAGAAGAAAAGAACTCACAAAACAATGCAAGTCATTAGCTGAGGAAGCAAAAGTGGCCGTGCGAAATGCAAGACGAGATGCTAACAATGCGCTTGATAAGATGAAAAAGGATGAAGGATTACCAGAGGATGAAGTAAAGCACGAGCAAAACAACATCCAGAAGTTAACTGATGACTTTATTTCTCAAATTGACAGCGCTCTTGCAACCAAAGATAAAGAATTGATGGAAATTTAAGCATTGTTTTGAGACGAGAGTTTTCATACATATTCCCTGATGTGCCAGAAGACATCGATGTATCACAGTTTGACGAGCAGAAGGTGCCGCGTCATGTTGGCGTCATTATGGATGGAAATGGAAGATGGGCAAAAAAGCGTGCGTTAAACAGGCTCTATGGTCACAAAGCTGGAATTGAAGCAGTTCGAGAACTCATTCGCACTTCTTCTGACATCGGGGTCGATTTTCTTACAATTTATTCTTTTTCAACTGAGAACTGGAAGAGAAGCAGTGAGGAAGTTTCAGGCTTGATGAATCTCTTTGCAAAAACTATGCTTGCCGAAGTTGATGGTTTGCATGAAGAAAATGTTCGCGTGAAAACTATTGGAAACTCACGCGCTTTGCCTAAAGACACCCGCGATGCTTTTGACGATGCAATTGAAAAAACGAAGGATAACACTGGTTTAACTCTGGTTGTGGCTGTTAACTATGGCGGTCGTGATGAGATAATGCACGCCGTGAACAAATGTGTAAAAGATGCACTGGACTCTCGACGCTCTTCAGTGGATGAAAACGCTTTTAAAAATTGCCTCTACACTGCTGGCATGCCTGATCCAGAACTCATCATTAGAACATCTGGTGAAATGAGAGTTTCAAATTTCTTGTTGTGGCAACTTGCCTACAGCGAATTTGTGGTGACTGACTGTTTGTGGCCCGACTTTGACAGATATGAATATCTTCGTTGTTTATTAACATACATGTCTCGTGACAGACGTTTTGGGAATGCAAAATAATGGCTGGTGTTTCCCATGACAACAATCGACGGAGCAAATAACAAAAGCAAAAGCGCGATGGTTGAAGAGCAACAAAATGCTCGCGCTCGGATGAAAGAGCAAGCTTCTTTAGTTTATTCGACAATGAAAGAAACTGGCAACGAGCCTTTGAACTATGTAATGCCTCAGCCTGGTCACGAATTTGGAATTGCCGATAGAATTGGGAAAGCGATTCCTGAGCCTTTAAGGAACCTAAGTTCTTTTTGGACACGCTTTTTTGTCGGGGCGATATATCTAACACTTGTTCTTGTTTGTTTCTATTTTGGGAACTTTCCAACTATGTTAGTTTTGTCACTCATTGCTGCAATTACTTCGCAAGAGTTCTATTACATGGTCAGAAGCGAGGCGCGACTTCCTAATGAGTTGATAGGTCTAGTTGGGGCTGTTGCCTATGTCCCAGCAATGAATTATTTTGGTCTTCGCGGGTGCGCTTGCGTGACGCTTCTTATGCTGCTAGCACTTCTCGTTTGGTATGTTTTTTGGAATAAAGCTAAAATTTCTGATGTAGGCGTGAGCCTGTTTGGCGCTGTTTACACTGGAGGATGCTTGTCGGGATTTATGTATATCTCGGCTTGCATTGAACCACCCTATGATTCGTGGGCGTTGATTTTGATTTTCGTTAGCGTTTGCGCTAATGATTCTTTTGCCTATTTAGTCGGGCGTGCTATTGGAAAACACAAGTTAGCACCAAGAACATCTCCTAATAAAACTTGGGAAGGTTTCATTGCTGGCATCATTGGATGCACTGCGTTTTGGTCAATTTTTGCAATTATGCCTGGCGTTGAATTGCCGATCGGAATTGCAATTCTTTTCGGTGTGATTTCAGCACTCTTGCAAGTTTTGGGAGATTTGGCCGAAAGCAGAATTAAGAGAAACGCTGGATTCAAAGATTCAGGTTGGATTATGCCAGGTCACGGAGGTCTCCTTGACAGATGCGATTCTTTGTTTTTAGCTAGTGTCTCATCTGTAATCATGTTTTTATTGGCGGGAGTGATTCCTCTTGGCTAGCAAAAAACGCGTTTTGATTCTTGGTGCAACTGGATCAATTGGCACACAAACGATTGATGTTTGCAACCATTTAAAAGATGAATTTGAAATTTGCGGAATGACCGCACATTCCAATGAATCGAAGCTTTTGCAACTTGCTCACGACAACAATGTTTCAAACACAACTTGTGATGTTGACTCACTTGTTTCTTTTATTGATTATTGTGAACCTGACATTGTTGTCAATTCTTTAGTTGGCGCTTGTGGAGTTGAATGTAGCTACCACACGCTAACAACAACTGCCCGTTTGGCTCTGGCAAACAAAGAATCACTTGTAGTTGCAGGCGATTTGCTAATGCCTCTTGCGCAAGATGATGGTAAGTTAACTCCGATTGACTCTGAACACGGTGCAATTTATCAGTGCTTGATAGGAGAGAGCAATTCATTTGTTTCAAAGCTTTGGATAACTTGTTCTGGCGGTCCCTTCCTTGGGAAAACTAAAGATGAACTCGCAAAAGTGAAAGCAGGTGATGCGTTGAAGCACCCAACGTGGAACATGGGTGCAAAAATCACAATTGACTCAGCGACCTTAATGAACAAAGGTCTTGAGGTAATTGAAGCGCATCATTTGTTTAATTGCAGCTTCGACAAAATTAAAGTTGTCATTCATCCTCAAAGCGTCATTCATTCCATGGTGGAGTTCATAGATGGCTCTGTTAAAGCACATTTGGGCACTACCGACATGCGAATTCCAATTGAATATGCGCTAACCCATCCGAGGAGGCGCACTTCTCCTGTTGAGCCGCTTGATTTCACTCGACTAGGATCAATTAGTTTCGATTCTCCGGACTATGAAACATTTGGATGCCTAAAAATTGCATATGAAGCGGGCAGTGCTGGAGGCATTTTGCCTTGTGTTATGAATGCGGCTAACGAAGTTGCTAACGCTGCGTTTCGAGATGGAAAATGCAGATTTATCGACATCGAAGAGTGCGTGCGTTTTGCTATTAGTGAAATTAAAAATGAAAATGCAGTTTCGTTGGAGCAACTAAAGATTGCTGACTCAAAAGCTAGAACTCTTGCTGCTGATTTTTTAAAACTTAAATAAACACATTCTTTAATCAAAAAAATCTATTTATTACACGTAATAATTATGTGTGCTACTCCTTTTAGAGTATCTAAGTATATTTTTAGTAAAAGACTTGACAGACACACACTCACATTTTATTATGAAGATGTTTTAAAAAGGTTGCGCAGATTAGGCAACTAAAAAAATTGAAAGTGAGGAAAACAAAATGGGAAAGATTTTAGGCATTGACCTTGGAACAACAAATTCTGCTATGGCAGTTATGCAAGGTAATGAGGCTGAAATCCTTGTTAATGCGGAAGGCGACCGCACTACCCCTTCCGTTGAAGGATTTAGAAAAGATGGCGAGCGTGTTGTTGGCAAAGCTGCTAAGAACCAGGCCGTCACAAATCCTGAGAACACGATTTCTAGTGTCAAGCGTTTCATCGGTCGTTCATATGACGAAACTGCCGAAGAAAGAAAGACTGTTTCATACAACGTTTCTCGTGGCAAAGATGGCAGAAGCGTAATTTTGATTGATGGCAAGGAATACACACCTGAAGAGATTTCATCAATGGTTCTTCAGAAAATGAAGAACGACGCTGAAAAGCAATTGGGTGAAAAAATCACAGAGGCTGTTATTACAGTTCCAGCATACTTCAATGATGCACAACGTCAGGCAACAAAAGACGCGGGCAAAATTGCTGGTCTTGAAGTGAAGAGAATTATTAACGAGCCAACAGCTGCTGCTTTGGCATATGGCTTCAATCCAGAAAATGATGACAAAGACGAAAAGATTCTCGTCTTTGACTTGGGTGGCGGCACATTCGATGTTTCAGTTTTGGAGTTAGGCGACAACGTCTTTGAAGTTGCTTCAACCGCTGGTGATAACCACCTTGGTGGCGATGACTGGGATCAGAGAATCATTGGCTGGATGGCAGACAAGTTTAAGGCTGAAAACAACATCGATCTTCTAACTGACAAAATGGCTTTGCAACGTTTGAAGGAAGCTGCTGAGAAAGCAAAGATTGAACTTTCTGCCACAACTCAAACAAACATTAACTTGCCATTTATTACTGCTGGCGCCGATGGTCCAAAGCACTTGGATTTGACTCTCACAAGAACTGAGTTTGAGACAATCACCCGTGACCTTCTTGACAGATGCAGAAAGCCAGTTGAGCAGGCTTTGAGTGATGCTAAGATTTCTGCTTCTGATTTAAATGAAGTCATTTTGATTGGTGGTTCAACAAGGATGCCTGCTGTCCAGGAACTTGTTAAAAAAATGACTGGCAAGCAGCCAAACATGAGTGTTAACCCAGATGAAGCAGTTGCAATGGGTGCTGCAATTCAAGGTGGCGTTCTTTCAGGCGATGTTAGCGGAATCTTGCTTCTTGATGTCACACCTTTGTCGTTAGGTGTTGAAACATATGGCGGTGTCATGACAAAGATGATTGAAAGAAACACTACTATTCCAACGCGCAAGACTGAAGTTTATTCAACTGCAGCAGACAACCAAACAAGCGTTGAGGTTCACGTTCTTCAAGGTGAGCGTCCAATGGCGGCTGACAACAAGACATTAGGTCGTTTCCAGCTGACCGGCATTCCTGCTGCACGCCGTGGAATTCCTCAAATCGAGGTTACATTCGACATCGATGCGAACGGCATCGTGAACGTGTCTGCTAAAGATCTTGGAACTGGCAAAGAACAGCAGATTACAATCTCTGGATCAACTGCTTTGAGCGATGAAGAAGTCGATCGTATGGTTAAAGATGCAGAGGCAAATGCTGATGCTGATGCTAAACGCAAAGAGGAAGCTGAAGTACGCAATAATGCTGAGGCATTAATGAGCGCAACTAAGCAGACATTAGATGAGCTTGGTGACAAAGCTCCTGCTGACACTAAGAAAGATGCAGAAGACGCAATTGCTGAGTGCGAAGAGGCCATGAAAGGAACTGACATTGAGGCAATTAAAGGGGCTGTAGAAAAGATTCAACAAGCTGGTTATAAACTTGCCGAGGTCGTTTATCAGCAAAGTGCCGCAGCTGGTGATGCAAATGCCGCAGGTGCTAACCCTGCAGGCGCTGCAGCAGCTGGAGCTCAAGCGGCACCACAAGGAGGCAATGGCGACGGTCCAATCGATGCTAACTTTGAGGTAGTTGACGACGACAAGAAAAGCGAGTAGGGCAAATGTCTGAAGAAGCAAAAACCGATGAGTGCAATTGCACGACTTGCGATGACAAAGAAACTTCTGAGCTAAAAGAAGAAGTTGTGACTGAAGCGGCTGAAGCTGGCGAGGGTGATTCCTCGCCAGAACCAGTTGAAAACCAAGCGCCTTCTGATGAAGCTGCTGACAATAATCACAGCAGCGCTCAAACAGAAGAAATTGATTGGAAAGATAAATATCTTCGTTTGCATGCTGATTGGGAAAACTATCGCAAGCGCATGGATGAACAACGTGCAGATGAACGCGCGCGCGCAACTGAGAACCTGATGAAGGAGCTAATTCCACTCATTGATGACATGAAAAATGCGCTTGAGTGGGCAGACAAGAATGGGTCAAGTGAAATGACGAATGGTTTTAAAGCCATTGACACTAAGTTTAGATGCGCCCTTGAAAAGCATGGTTTGCAAGAAATTGATCCAGCGGGCGAAGCTTTTGACCCACTGATTCACCAAGCTGTATCTACTGTCCCTGATGACAGCGTTTATGACGAAACAGTTCGCGATGTTTATCAAAAGGGTTACAAGCTTGGAATTAAAGTGATTAGACCTGCAATGGTAACAATCACAACTGGTGGAGAAAAACGACCTGCAGAAGATTTGAATGATTCGCAAAAAGATGAAGGAAACAAAGAAGACTAATAAGAATAGAGATACAAACTGATTTTTAAGAAAAGATACTGAAATGAAATCGAGAGACACATATCACAAACCGATGTTTACTATTGGCGTCGTGGCCGACCTGGCTGGTGTGCACCCTCAAACACTTCGCTCCTATGAACAAAAAGGGTTGCTCACTCCGCAAAGAACGCATGGAAACACGCGCATGTATTCTCAGGCCGACATTGACAGGTTGTTTCTCATTATCGAGCTCACCGATGAAGGAATCAACCTTGCGGGTGTCATGCGAATCTTGACACTCCAAGGAAAGCTCGATGAAACAGAAGAAGCGCTAGAAGAAGCTGAGAAGAGACTTGATGATCTCCATGATAAACTTCAGCGAATTTCTAGGCACTTCACGCAGCTCGGGCCTGCAAGGAACGATGCTAAACAGGAAAATTCCATGGTGAAAGCAAGCGACATCTCAAAGCTTTTCTTCATGGACTACTAATTTTTATTTTATTTTTGAAAGAAAGTGAGGCGAAACATGCGCATTGATAAATTAAGCGTAACAGCGCAAGAAGCGTTTCAAGCCTCAATGAGTGTTGCGGGAGATGCGAATAACTCGAGCATTGAACCAATTCATTTGCTGAAGGCTTTGCTTGACGCTGGCGAAAACAACATTTCATCGATTCTGAAAAGAATTGGTGCCGATCCTGAAATAATCACAAAAAACACACAAAAGGAAATAGATGCACTGCCTAAGTCTACGGGTAGCAGTTTGCCTATGGCTGTTCCATCCCAGAGCTTTATTAGGGTTATTGACAGCGCTGTAAAGATCGCGGAAAAGCTTGGTGATAGCTATGCGACAACTGAGCATTTGCTGATTGCGTTAACTGAAGACAAAGGTGCTGCTGGCAAAGTGTTAAACGGCGAGGGTGTGACAAGAAAAACAATTGAGGTTGCCTATGAGGAACTTCGAGGAGACACAAGAGTCACATCACAAACTGACAAAACTGAGTTTGAAGCACTAGAGCTTTATGGGCAAAATTTAACTCAGGCTGCTCGTGAAGGAAAGCTTGACCCAGTAATTGGCAGAACTGATGAAATCAGAAGAACCATTCAGGTCTTGTCAAGAAGAACGAAAAACAACCCAGTTCTCATTGGTGAGCCTGGCACTGGCAAAACTGCAATTGTAGAGGGTCTTGCACAGCGCATTGTGGCTGGAGATGTTCCTTCTTCATTAAAAGATCGCGATATTATCTCGCTTGATTTGGGCGCGATGATGGCTGGCGCTAAATATCGTGGTGAGTTTGAGGATCGCTTGAAGAATGTCCTTCGCGAAGTCAAAAGCTCAAATGGGCAAATCATTTTGTTTATTGATGAGTTGCACACAATCGTTGGCGCTGGTGCTGGCGGAGATTCTTCTCTTGATGCTGGCAACATGTTAAAGCCTGCTCTCGCTCGTGGCGAGCTTCATGCAATTGGTGCAACAACACTTGACGAATACAGGAAATATGTTGAAAAAGATGCAGCTTTGGAGCGTCGTTTCCAACCTGTTCTTGTTACAGAGCCAGATGTTGAAGAGACGATTGCAATTCTTCGTGGTTTAAAAGAGAAATATGAAATTCACCATGGCGTGAGAATTACCGACGGTGCTATTGTTGCTGCAGCAGAGCTCTCTGACAGATATGTCTCAGATCGTTTCTTGCCAGACAAAGCTATTGACCTCATGGATGAAGCTGCTTCTCGCCTGCGCATTGAGATTGATTCAATGCCAGAAGACATCGATAACGCTCAGCGTTCAATCACTCAAATGCAAATAGAAGAACAAGCGCTCATGAAAGAAACCGATGATGCTTCAAAAAAGCGTTTGGAAGATTTGCGCAAAGAGATTGCAAGTGCTCAAGAAGATTTGGACACAAGAAAAGCTGCTTGGAAGAACGAAAAAGACGTTATCGTTAACGTTCAGAACTTGAAGTCTGAGCTCGAGACTGCCCAAAAAGAAGAAGAATGGGCAACTCGTGAGGGTGACTTAACTAAAGCAAGCGAAATTCGTTATTCCAAGATTCCAAAGATTCAAAAAGATTTGGAAGATGCTGAGAAGAATCTAAAGAAAGAACAAGATGCTGGCGCAATTTTAAAAGAAGAAGTTACTGAAGAGGAAGTGTCAGAAGTCGTTAGCACCTGGACTGGAATTCCAGTGTCTAAGATGATGCAAGGTGAGCTTGAAAAGTTGCAAAACATCGAGACTGAGCTTAAAAAACGCGTTATTGGACAAGACGAAGCAGTTGATCTCGTTTGCAGTGCAATCAGAAGAAACCGTGCAGGTCTCTCTGATCCAAATCGACCAATCGGCAGCTTCATTTTCCTCGGCCCAACTGGTGTTGGCAAAACAGAGCTTGCAAAAGCCTTGGCAGAATATCTCTTCGATTCTGAAAAGAACATGGTCAGAATCGACATGAGTGAATACATGGAGAAATTTAGCGTACAGCGTTTAATTGGTGCTCCTCCAGGGTATGTGGGTTATGACGAAGGTGGCCAACTCACAGAGGCAGTTCGTCGCCAGCCATATTCTGTAGTCCTTCTCGACGAGATTGAGAAAGCGCATCCAGATGTGTTTAACATCCTTCTGCAAGTGCTTGATGATGGACGTTTGACTGATGGTCAGGGGCGTGTTGTTAATTTCAAGAACACAATCATCATCATGACAAGCAACATTGGGTCACAAATTATCCAAGAAGAGGCTGAAGCTCACAAACAAACAATGGGCGAAGTTGCAGAAGAAATGATGGACATGTCACCTGAGCAGGCTGCAAAGCACATGGCAGAATTTGCATCTAAGATGCAAGACGTTTTGTCGAACACATTCCGTCCAGAATTTTTGAACAGGATTGATAACGTCATCACGTTTAAGGAACTTTCAATTGATGGAATCGAGCCAATTGCAAACATAATCCTTGATGAGGTTCGTGAACGTTTGGCAGATCGTCAAATCAAACTTGAGGTAACGCATGCCGCCCTTGACTCACTTGCCATTGATGGCTTTGACCCAGTTTATGGTGCACGTCCACTAAAACGCCTCATTCAGAAAGTTGTTGTTGACAAGATTGCAGAAAAGATTGTTAATGGCGAAGTTGAGGATGGAGCAACTATCACAATTGATGTAGCTGATGATGATTACAAATGCACTGTTGAGAACTAAATGATAGAATAAATAGCCGTTGTTAAACGCATTCATGTAAGGGGATTTTTGTGAAAGACAATGCTAAGTTTTGCGGAGTCATTCCACCAGTAATAATTCCTTTAAAAGAAGACCGCACGCTCGACGTGAATTCATTCGAGAGAAGCATCGATCGAATGATTGGCGCGGGCGTCAGCGGTCTTTTCTTTTTGGGATCAAGCGGTGAAGTGGCATTTTTAACAAGTGAAGAACGACTTCATGTCATCAAAGAAGCTCTTCGTATAGTTGATGGGCGAGTTCCGGTTCTTGTTGGGGTTATCGACATGGAAACGCTTCGTGTCATCGAAAAGATCGAACAGCTCAAAGGTCTAGACATCGATGCTCTCGTTGCGACTGCTCCTTTCTATGCTCTTGGTGGCCCAAAGGAAACAGAGCGCCACTTTGAAGTTTTGCGTGAGCACACCGACCTTCCCATTTTTGCCTATGACCTTCCTTGCTGTGTCCACACTAAGCTCACGCCTGATATGCTCTTGCGTCTTGCAAAAAAAGGTGCAATTCAGGGTGTGAAAGACTCAAGCGGTGATGATGTCATGTTTAGATGGCTCATGCTTGACAATGAAGACGCTGGTCATCCATTGCAACTCCTCACAGGTCATGAAGTTGTTGTTGACGGGGCACTTTTGGGTGGTGCTGATGGTAGCGTTCCTGGTCTTGCTAACCTCGATCCATTCTCCTATGTTGAGCAATATAAAGCCGCGAGAGCAGGCGATTGGGCAAAAGTTGCCGAGCTACAAGATCATCTTGCACGTTTGATGATGCTCACTCGTTATGTAAAAGCCACTGTTGGTTTTGGTGCTGGAGTCGGTGCTTTTAAAACTGCATTGTGGCAAATGGGCATTTTTGAAACAAACCAAATGCGCGAACCTGTTTCAAAGCTCGAAGGCGAAGATGTGGAAAAAATCGTTGAAGTTTTGAAAAAGAATGGAATGATGTAAATGCCAGACGAGGTTAAAGATTTAATTGAGATCAGGCAATGGTGCCGAGATCAGCTTAAAACTTCCATTGATTTTTGGCTTGAGCACGGAATGGACAACATCAACGGTGGTGTCTACACTTGTCTTGACAGAAAAGGTGACGTTTACTCAACTGACAAAAGTGTTTGGATGCAAGGAAGATGTGCTTGGACTTTTGGATATTTATGCAACGTTTATGGCGCCGAGCCTGAATGGAAAAAAGCTGCGAAAAGCTGTCTCAATTTTCTAGAGGATTATTGCATCAATGAAGAAGCTGGAAAGCGTCTTTATTTCACTGTTACTGCTGATGGAAAACCGCTTCGTCAGAGAAGATATTGCTTTTCCGAAGGTTTTTATGCAATTGCAAATGCTGAGTTTTATCAAATCACAGGCAAGAAGAAATATCTAAAGCGTGCGCGCCGAGCCTATGAAATGATTTATGAGCTAAATAACGGCTTAATAAAAGATCCAACTGGTTTTGGTCCAAAAACTATTCCTGCAACTCGCAGCGGTTTTGCACTTGCTGACCCAATGATATTTTTGAACATTATTGGAATTTTACGTCGTGTTGACCCAGCTCACACGCAGGAATATGACACAAGGGCGAAAGAGTGTGTTGATAGAATTATCAATTACCACTATCATCCCGAACTCAAATGTACACTCGAATGGGTTGACAAACAGGGAAACCCTTGCCTTGATTTTACTGATGGAAGAGTTGTCAATCCTGGTCATGACATCGAATGCAGTTGGTTTTTGATGGATGAAGCAAACTACGAAGGCAATTCTGAGTTGCATGAAAAAGCACGTGACATCTTTAAAAACGCTTTTGAAGCTGGCTGGGACAACGAATATCAAGGGCTACTTTATTTCATTGATTGCCTAGGCAAACCCACTGAGGCATATGAACATGACATGAAGCTTTGGTGGCCTCACAACGAGATTATGATTGCTTCTTCTAAAGCCTATCGCGACACTGGTGATCAATATTTCTTAGATTGCTTGAAGAGAACTGTTCAATATTGCAAAGAGCATTTTGTCGATGATGAATATGGTGAGTGGTATGGCTATTTGCGCCGTGATGGACTCCCAACCATGCCTTCAACAAAAGGATCTACTTTTAAAGGACCTTTCCATGTTCCTCGAGCATTGATAATGACTGAGCGCACACTGACAGAAATTATTGGAGACGAAGACTAGGCAATTTAAAAAGATTAGTTATTGAGAAATTAATAAGGAAAACAGACATGAATTATTTAGGTATTGACTATTCAATCAAAAACACGCCTGTTCTCGATGAAGAATTCATTCCGTTTGGCGTTTGGATGAAAGAGTTTCTTAAAGAGGCAACAAGACCAGTTTCTGTTGCTGTAGAGCGCGAAGACGGCAAAGTTTCGGTTCGCGACACATTCATTCGCGATGACAGTTTTGCTGAAGCTAATTATCGTTTTCTTGAGAGATTCATCAAATTTGAATTGTGGAGCATTGGTGGTTTTAAGGTCTACATCAAAGGCGCAGATGAAATTGCTGCAAAGTTAAAGGAGACCTATTCTTCAACTGGTGAGCGCGAGTTTGATTTTGGCTTTGTTCGCGATGTCTATGAAAAAGATTTGCAAATTATCGCCTGCTCCGATGCCGATTTTCCATCAGCTAACGAGTCGCCAGCTAAAATTGGCGGTCACATGGATGGTTGCAGAATCGGTTTTGATGCTGGTGGTTCCGACAGAAAAGTTTCAGCTGTAATCGACGGCGAGAGTGTTTATTCTGAAGAGGTTGTTTGGTATCCAAAAGTTACAGAAGACCCAACATACCACTTCAACGAAATTGTCACAGCGTTTAAAACAGCAGCTTCTAAAATGCCACGTGTTGATGCGATTGGCGTTTCTAGTGCGGGAACGTTTGTTGGAAATTCCCCAATGGTTGCAAGCCTGTTTATTAAAGTGCCACGTGAGCGTCGTGAAGAAGTGAAATCAATTTATGACCGCGCTGGCAAAGAAATTGGCGATGTCCCTCTAGTTGTTGCAAACGATGGCGATGTCACAGCTCTTGCTGGATTTATGAGCACAGGACATGGGAACATTCTTGGAATTGCAATGGGCACAAGCGAGGCTGTTGGCTATGTTAATGGACAAGGCAATGTTCTTGGCTGGATAAATGAGCTTGCTTTTGCTCCAGTTGATTTAAGCAAAAATGCAATGCAAGATGAATGGTCACACGATTATGGTGTTGGTTGTAAATATTTCAGCCAAGATGCTGTAATCAAGCTTGCGCCAAAAGCTGGAATTGAGCTTGATGATAATCTCACACCAGCTGAAAAATTAAAAGTTGTGCAAGGTCTTGCAGAAGAGGGTCATGCAGGAGCTCTTGACATTTTCAGGTCAATTGGCACCTATCTTGCCCACACGCTTGTTCTTTATTCAAGTTTTTATGAGATAGAGACACTTCTTGTTCTTGGTCGCGTAGCTTCAGGTGTTGGTGGTGATCTTGTCATTTCGGAGTGCAACAGGGTTCTTGCAGAAGAATACCCAGAGTTAAAAGAGAAAATCAACGTAACACTTCCAGACGAGATGATGCGTCGCGTTGGGCAGTCTGTTGCTGCCGCTTCTCTTCCGGCTGTTGATTAGTCAGGCAGGTATTTATAGTAAATGATGCTTCTCAGCGCAATTATTACAATTGGTGTCCTCATCTTCATTCATGAAGGAGGGCACTTTTTGGCTGCGCGTGCTTTTGGAGTGCGCGTTACTGAGTTTATGTTGGGCCTTCCTGGTCCACGCATTGGTTTTGTTAAAAACGGAACAAAGTTTGGCATAACTTGCATACCTCTTGGCGGCTATGCACGTGTTTGCGGCATGACGATGGGTGACATTCCACCTCACACGCCTGAAGTTTTAGCTTCTGTTTATGCGCGTGGTGAAGTTGTGGTAGAACAAATTGCGCTTGATGCTGGTTGCACCGTGGATGAAGCTTACTTCTGCCTTGAAGAGCTTGAAGACTGGGGAAGTGTCATTCCTCCAAAAAAAACAGACGAGCACAACACCTATCGAACACCTGAAGTATATGCAAACAAAAAGAAGGGGGTTGAGCCTGCGAAAGAAGGAACGCCTCGCGACTTTGATTCAATTCAATCTCTTTATGATTTGGAATTTAATCAGCAATATCGCTCTAAGAAATTCTGGCAAAAATCAATCATTCTTTTAGCTGGAATAGCTGTAAATTTGCTGTTTGCAATTCTTGCTTTTGTTGTCGTTTATTCTGTTCTTGGTATGGATGTGACTTTGCAAGATGGCACTGTCAAACATTTGACAGTTGATCCATTAACTGCAGTTGGTGCAGGGTTTAAATACATTGCTTTAACTGTGCAGGCAATCATTGGTTTATTTAATCCTGCGACAACAGCGGCGACAGTTTCAAATTCAACGAGCATTGTCGGGATTGCGGTCTTAAGTGCTAATTATTTTGCTCAAGGGTTTTCTGAGGCCCTATTGTTCATGGCTATGATTTCTGCTTCGTTGGGACTCATGAATTTGATCCCAATTCCTCCGCTTGACGGTGGACATTTTCTTGTCGAGTTAATTCAGAAAATATCAGGCAAAAAAGTTCCAGAGCGCGTTATCAATGCAGTAGCTGCAACAGGTGTATTTTTGTTGTTGTGTTTGTTTGTGGTAACTCTCAATCAAGACATTCAGCGTTTTATATTTGGCAACTGGAGCTAACCTATGTCAACTAAAACTAACAAGGTAGTTTTACACGGATCTAAATGCGACGTCATCATTGGTGGTGGACAACCAGTTGTTGTCCAAACGATGCTAAATATGAAGCCTGGTGACATTGCTGGCAACATCGAGCAAGCAAAATGTTGTGTTGACAATGGGTGCGAAGTGATTCGGTTCTCTGTTCCAAATGAGGAAGCCCTTGTGACTCTTGAGTCACTTGTTAAAAAAATTGACATTCCTGTTGTCGCCGACATCCATTTCGATTCTAAAATGGCAATCGAATCGGCCAAACGAGGAGCGGCGAAGATTCGCATCAATCCAGGAAATATTGGTGGTCTTGAAAAAACTGCAGAAGTCGTTGATATTTGCAAAAGAAACAATTGTGCCATCAGGATTGGCGTCAATGCAGGTTCTCTTGATAAAAAAATTGCGGAGAGACAGGACATAAGTTTTCCTGAGAAGTTGTGCACTTCTGCAATGGAATACATCAATTTTTTGCGGGATGAATGCAATTTTTCCAATGTGGTAGTTAGCTTAAAAGCTCATGATGTAAACGCATGTGTTGAAGCAAACCGTTTGTTTGCAGGAAAAATGCCTTCTGTTCCATTACACATTGGCATCACGGAGGCAGGTTCTGCTTTTCAGGGTTTGATTAAATCGGGAGCAGGTTTGGGAATTCTGCTTTATGAAGGCATCGGAGACACCATCAGAATATCTTTAACCGATGACCCAGAGCTTGAAGTGCGTGCTGCCTGGACGCTTCTTTCTTCTTTAAATCTAAGACGTCGAGGTCCTGAAATCATTAGTTGTCCAACTTGTGCTAGAACTCAAGTTGATTTAATCTCAATAGTGCGTGAAATTGAAGGCGAACTCTCAAAAATAACAAAGCCTGTCAAGGTTGCTATTATGGGGTGCGTTGTTAATGGCCCTGGCGAGGCGGCCGACGCTGATGTTGGTGTTGCGTGTGGTAAAGGCAGCGCTGTGCTTTTTTCGCATGGTAAAATTATTCGGAAAGTAAACGAGAGCGAAATCGTTTTTTCTCTACTCGAAGAAATCGATAATCTATAACTCAAGTTCAAAATAATATTTGTTAGTTTGAAAGGTTTTTAAGAATGGCAAATTACATGTTGATGTCTAAGCTCTATGCTCCCACTTTAAAGGAGACACCAAACGATGCTGACATCGAATCTCACAAGCTCCTCACAAGAGGCGCTTTTTTGCGTAAAACTTCAAGTGGAATTTATACATTCTTGCCTTTAGGACAAATGGTTCTACACAGAATTGAAAAGATTATTCGAGAAGTCATGAATGCTTCTGGAGCACAAGAGATTCTCATGCCTGCTTTACAGCCTGCTGAGGTTTGGAAAGAGTCGGGGCGCTGGGATGATTATGGC
Organism: Phoenicibacter congonensis; assembly: GCF_900169485.1. Lineage (NCBI taxonomy): Bacteria > Bacillati > Actinomycetota > Coriobacteriia > Eggerthellales > Eggerthellaceae > Phoenicibacter > Phoenicibacter congonensis. The sequence goes on from NZ_LT821227.1 coordinate 833,276, forward strand.
CCTGAACTCATGCGCCTGGTTGATCGTCATGATCACATGTATTGTCTTGGGCCGACTCATGAAGAAATCGTGACAGCACTCATTAAAAATGAGCTTAATTCCTACAAGCAACTTCCTTGCAATCTCTATCAAATTCAAACAAAATTCCGTGATGAAATTCGTCCTCGCTTTGGACTTTTGCGCGGTCGTGAATTCATTATGAAAGATGCCTATTCATTTCATTCATCACAAGAGTCGCTTCAAGAGACATATGACGAAATGAGCAAGGCATATGCGATTTTTTGTAACCGTTGTGGCCTTAATTGGAGAGCTGTTGAAGCTGACTCGGGACAAATTGGTGGAAAAGTTACAACAGAGTTTATGGCGCTTGCAAACAGTGGCGAGGCAGAGCTTGTTCACTGCGACTGTGGCTATGCTGCAAACGTTGAAGCAGCTGATTGCATTAGTGAAGCTAAAAGCTATGACGTTGACCACATGGAGAAAGTATACACTCCAGGTGTGCACACAATTGCCGAGTTAGCTGAGTTCCTACACATTGAAGAAAACCAAACTTGCAAAGCTCTTTCAGGCAAGTCTGAAAACGGAGATGTTTTCGTTTTGTTTGTTCCTGGTGACCATGAAGTAAATGAAATTAAAGCTGCGCATGTTGTGCCTGGCTTTGAGATTTTAACCGACGAGGAAATGGAAGAACTTGGACTTCCAAAAGGATCAATGGGCCCTGTAAACCTTCCTGAAGGTGTTAAAGTAATCGCTGACAATTCACTCAAGTCAATCGACAGATGGGTTGTTGGTGCTAATGAAGATAACTATCACTTTGTTGGTGCTAAACAAGGCGTTGATTTTGAGGTTTATGATTGGGCAGACCTTTGTGTTACCAAGCCAGGAGACAAGTGCCCAAATTGCGGAAAAACTCTAATTGGAGATCGCGGCATTGAAGTGAGCCAAGTGTTCCAACTTGGAACAAAATATTCTGAAGCAATGAAAGCTTTCTATCTTGACGAAGATGGAAAGCAGCAACCATTTATTATGGGTTGCTATGGGATTGGTGTAACGCGCACGTTAGCTGCTATTGTTGAGCAACACTATGATGAAAATGGCATCAAATGGCCGATTTCTGTTGCCCCTGCTCACATTTGTGTTTTGGCGATTGGCAAAGAAGATTATGTTTTGGAAGCTGCAAGCAAAATTGCAGAAGATTGTGCCTGGGCTGGCTTTGATGTTGTTTTGGATGATCGAGCCGAGCGTCCTGGTGTTAAGTTTGCCGATGCTGACCTCATTGGATGGCCTCTGCAGATTATTGTTGGCAAAAAAGGCCTTGAGAAAGGTGAAATTGAGTTTAAGGTTCGCGCGAACAATCGTCGTGGAACAATACCTGCTGGTTCAATTTCTGAGAAGCTCGCCGAGGCTAACATTGCATTTCGCAACATCAAAAATGGTGCAGACGACATCTTCTCTAGTTTTTAGGTTCTAGGAATCAAATGAAGCAGCATGCCAAACAAGATTTGATTTACGGCAAGCGTCCTATTTTGGAGGCGCTCTCTTCTGGGATGAAATTGTCTTCAATCAAGGTTTCTGAAACTGCTGAAAAAGATTCATTGCTAGACCGAATTTTTGAAATTGCTAAAAACAACTCTGTCAAGTTTGAAAGAGTTCCAAATAAAGAATTAAAGAGATTTGTCGACGACTGCAATTTTCAAGGGATTGTTGCTGTCGTTGCTCCTTTTGAATATGCTCCACTATCTCGCTGTATAGAGAATGCTAATTCCACTTTTGAGCAATGTGGTGCCGCTTTAATTGTTGTTTGTGATCACATAACTGATGTTGGTAATCTTGGCGCTATCATCAGAAGTGCCGAAAGTGTTGGGGCCGCATGCGTTGTTCTTCCTAATGCCAGGAGTGCAAGCGTGAATTCTGTTGTATATAAAACTTCTGCAGGAGCGGTTGCGCATCTTCCAATAGTGCAAGTTTCAAACATTGCTCGAACCCTCGATGATCTTAAAAACATTGGCTTTTGGGTTGTGGGCGCAAGTGAGCACGCTGATGATGAAATTTGGGATTCAAATCTTGAGGGGAAAATCGCAATCGTTCTCGGGAACGAAGAAAAAGGCATTTCAAGTCTTTCTCTGAAAAATTGTGATGACACATTCAAATTGCCACAGCGAGGAAATGTTTCGTCTCTTAATGTCGCGCAGGCGTCTACTGTGTTTATGTATGAATGGGTTCGCCAAAATGGCCTTCACTAGAGACAAAGTCTACATTGTTGATGGATACAACGTGCTTCGTTGCGGACCTTGTTATGAACATTTAACTGGTCCTGATTGGACTGACGATTCATTTAATCTTGCACGTGAAATGTTATTAAACGATGTGACACTTTTGGTTGGACGAGAAGCCGAGGCCACAATCGTCTATGATGGCACAGGAAACGTTTTCTCTGATGGTCATGCAAGAAGTGTTGGCCCAGTAAAGGTACTCTTTTCAAAAACTGGCAAAGATGCCGACCAGACAGTTATTGAGCTTGCTCGTGCGGCTCGCTTGAAGACCGAAAATGTCACTGTGATCTCAAGCGATGCCAGTGTACAAAATTCTGTTATGGGACACGGTGTTGCCAGAATGAGTTCTAGAGATTTTTGTCGTGAGTGTAATCATTTGCGCTCACAGCTTTCAGATGACATCCAAGCCAAGACAAACACTAAATCGACAATAGAATCATCTCTTCCGAGCGATGTTCTCGAAAAATTAAAAACCTTAAGAGATTCATAGGATAAATATAGAAAAATGGTCAATTTTTTAGTTGATGTTGGCAATACTGACACCTGCGCTGGCATTGCACAAGACTACAAAATCGTTGCAGACACTCGTGCAGTTTCAAGCGTTCCAGCCGACGTTTTTTTAAGCGGCGGTCCAAAGTTTATTCCTGATCGCGCAATTATTTCAAGTGTGGTTGCAGAAAAGACCCAGGAATGGACTTGGGCAATTCGAAGAAGATGGGGGATTGATGCAATTGTTTTAACTTCAGATCGCGTCTCTGGCATTCTGAATTTTGATGTGGAAGACCCTAACAAAGTTGGAGCTGACCGCATTGCTGATGCAGTTGGTGCTGTTCTTGAATATAAGGCGCCATGCATAGTTGCCGACTTTGGAACTGCAACAAACATTGAATATGTCGATGAGAATAAAACGTTTTGTGGTGGGGTGATCGCTACAGGGCTTTGGTCGGGCATGAAATCGCTTGCTCAGTTTGCTTCGGCTCTGAGTGATGTTCGACTTGAGGTTCCAAAACAAGTTGTTGGAAGAAGCACTGAAACTGCAGTTCAAAGCGGACTTGTTTATGGAGAGGCTGCCCGCATAGATGGCCTTGTAGCAATGATTAAAGCGCAAGCAAATAAAGACATCGTTGACGACATTAAAGTTGTCGCAACTGGAGGCTATTCAAGGCTTGTTGGTCCACTATGTTCGTCTGTTGACTTTATCGATTCGCTACTCACTTTAAAAGGCTTGAACTTTATACTTAATCACATTGATTAGTTTGGCTAACGCAGGCCCCACTGTTAGGAGTATAAATTGATATATTATAAAACTGATATTGAAATTGCTCAAGAATGTGAAATGAAAGACATTGCCTCTGTTGCTGAAAAAATTGGCATTGGAGAAGAAAGTCTTAAACGCTACGGCAACTACATTGCAAAAATTAATCTTGACTATGTAAACAATAAGATTGACAACAGCGAGCAAGGTAAGCTCGTTTTGGTTACAGCCATTAACCCCACTCCAGCTGGTGAAGGCAAAACTACAACCACTGTTGGGCTCACCGATGCATTGTCTAAGATTGGTAAAAAGGCAGCATGTGCTCTTCGTGAACCTTCGCTCGGTCCTGTTTTTGGCATTAAAGGCGGAGCTGCTGGTGGCGGTTATGCTCAAGTTGTCCCAATGGAAGACATTAACCTTCACTTTACTGGCGACTTCCACGCAATTGGTGCTGCCAACAACCTTTTGGCTGCCATGATTGATGCTCACATTCAAAACGGCAATGAACTCGACATCGATGTTAAGAACATAACTTGGAAGCGATGCGTTGACATGAACGATCGTCAGCTTCGAAACATTGTTTGCGGTCTTGGCGGGCCAGTTAACGGCGTCCCACGTGAGGACGGCTTTGACATTACAGTTGCCAGCGAAGTTATGGCGGTGTTTTGCTTGGCAACAAGTCTTGCCGACCTAAAAGAGCGCCTATCAAACATAATCATTGGTTATTCTCGCGCGGGAAAGCCAATTTTTGTAAAGGATTTGCAAGCACAAGGTGCAATGGCAGCTCTTCTAAAAGACGCTATTGCTCCTAACATTGTTCAAACACTAGAAGGAACTCCTGCAATTATCCATGGAGGGCCTTTTGCAAACATAGCTCACGGTTGCAATTCAGTCATCGCCACAAAAACTGTGCTAGCAAGCGCTGATTATTGCATCACTGAAGCTGGTTTTGGTGCTGATCTTGGAGCCGAAAAATTCCTCGACATTAAATGTCGTTATGCTGGCCTAAAACCGGATTGTGTTGTCTTGGTTGCTACTGTTCGTGCTTTGAAATATCATGGAGGAGTTGGTAAAGCCGACCTCAATACAGAAAACATCGAAGCTCTAAAAGCTGGACTCCCAAATCTAACTCAACACATTTCCAACATTCAGGATGTCTATGGCCTTCCATGCGTCGTTGCAATTAATGCTTTCCCAACTGACACAAAAGCAGAACTCGAAGCTGTTGAGGCCGCATGCAAAGAAGCTGGCGTTAATGTTGTTTTGAGTGAAGTTTGGGCAAAAGGTTCTGAAGGCGGAGTTGCGCTTGCTAACAAAGTTGTAGATCTTTGTGAAAACGGTGATGCAGCAGGCAGAAGCAAAGACACATTTGCTTTCTCATATGAAAACGATCTTTCAATTGAAGAAAAAATTGAGGCAATTGCAAAGAAGATATATCACGCAGACGGTGTTATTTTTGAGGCAAAGGCTAAAAAATCTTTAAAGAAATTACATGAAATTGGCTGCGACGACATGCCAGTGTGCATTGCAAAAACACAGTATTCTTTCTCAGACGATGCCACACTTCTTGGAGCACCTCGAGGCTTTTCAGTTTCGGTCAGAGATGTTAAAGTATCTAATGGTGCTGGTTTCGTTGTTGCTCTTGCAGGAAACATTATGACTATGCCAGGGCTTGGTAAAAACCCCGCTGCAAAGAGCATCGATGTTACTGATGCAGGCCAAATTACAGGTCTTTTTTAAGGAGAATAATGTCTGAAGAAAACGGACTATCAATTGACACTGAGTTTATTGAGCGTTTGAGCGGCGCTGATGCCACACCTGGTGGCGGCGCCGCTAGCGCCTATTGTGGAGCTTTGGCTGGTGCCTGTGCTTCAATGGTTGCAAACATCACTTTTACGAATGAGAAGTATGCTCAAATCAGAGGGCAACTTGAAGCTTCAATCAATCGTTTAAACGATGCTAACAGCGACCTTCTCATTCTTGTTGACGAGGACGCTAAATCTTTTGCGCCAGTTGCAAAAGCCATGAAGCTTCCAAAGGGTGAGATTCGAAATAGAAAAATGGACGATGCACTTGTTCTAGCGTGTTCTGTTCCTCTTGAAATTATGCAAAAATGCCTCGACGTTATTGAGGAATGTGAGTTTTTGGCTAAAAACACCGGCAAGCTCACATTAAGCGATATTGGATGTGCAGCCTCAATGGCAAAGGCTGCATTGATTGCAGCAAGCATGAATGTATTTGTGAACGTTCGTTTATTTTCTGACCCATCAAAGGCAGAGCAATTTAGATCACTTGCAACAAGCCTTTGCGAAGAGGGCGTAACAGAGGCTGATTATGCCTATTCGATTGTGGCAGATGAGCTTGATGCCTATCGGTTGGTGTAACAAAGTGGCAAAAATTCTTTTGGGGAAACCCGTTGCAGATGCAATTTATTCAGACATTGATTCGCGTGTAAACAAGCTGTGCGAAAAGGGAATTTCACCTTGCCTTTGCTTGGTGAGAATTGGAAGCGACCCGGCCTCACAATCATATGAAAACTCTTTAGTTAAAAAAGCAGAAGAACACGGCATAGTCGTGAAGCGATTTGATTATGAAGAACTAACCCAACCGCAATTTGAAGATTTAATAAATAAAATCAACGACGATGATTCTATTCATGGTTGTCTAGTTTTTCAGCCACTTCCAGACTTTTTAGATGCTAGTGTTTTGCAATCAACCCTTGACTCCGGCAAAGACATCGATTGTATAACAGACACAAATTCTGCCAAGATTTACTCTAATTCCGACTGCGTGTTTGTTCCAGCAACTGCGCAAAGTTGTCTTGAAATCCTTGATTATTATGGTTTCGATGTAACAGGAAAAAACGTTGTTATAGCAGGGCGTTCTTTAGTTGTAGGTCGGCCGCTGTCTATGCTTTTGCTTCATCGTCATGCAACGGTCACAATTACTCACTCCAAAACTGAAAACTTGGAGAAAACCATGAAAGACGCCGACATTGTTGTTTTGGCAACAGGACGCGCCAACGCCTTCACACCCGAGTTTTTTTCTGAAGGTCAAGTTGTCATCGATGTTGCAACTAATGTTGGCGCTGATGGCAAACTCACTGGAGATGCTGATTTCGAATCGGTTGAGCCAATAGTTGGTGCCATCACGCCGGTTCCTCGTGGTGTTGGAAGTGTGACAACATCTGTGATGCTCAAATTCGTTTGCTGCGCAGCCGAGAGGTGTGTCTAAATCATGCAGAAATTCAAAATTTCCTCGATTCATGAGCTAGATGAATGTGCCAGTGCTTTTGCAAGTTTGCTCAAACCTGGAACAACAGTCCTTTTGGAAGGCCAGCTTGGAAGTGGAAAATCTGAATTCGTGCGTCATGTGGCAGCGCATCTTGGCGTGTCAGAAGAAGTTATGAGTCCAACATTTTGTTTTGTAAACGACTACTGTGCAGACAATTTCAATGTTTATCATTTTGACCTTTATCGTCTTAATTCAGAAGATGAATTGTCAGAGATAGGCTTCGACGAACATGGATACAATCCAATAGACGGGGTCTCTTTTATAGAATGGTCAAATCTCTATCCCGATTCTATGCCTGAAGAAGCCATTAAATTGACTTTTGAAGGGCAGGGAGATGAGCCACGTGAGATCGCTGTTGAAGCTTATGGGAAAACTTCTTGTGAAATGGCAGACAAATGGCTTGCTAACAACAACAGAAAGTTTGTTCTTGCTTTTGACACCTCTAACGAAAAAGTGATCTTGGGACTTGCCGAGATTGGCCTAAACATTGCAAATAACGAAGATAATCCGTCGAGTGTTTGTGTGGAGGAAACTCAAACTAACAATTCTCATTGCAATTCTAATCAAGAGCTTTCTAGCGGTGTTTTAGATGCCATAAAAGAAAAAGACAAGGACCCGGAGTGCTTGAGTGAAAGTTCTGCCCCAAAAGTCTTGATTAAATCGATTTTTCAAAAATCTATTGATTCAAAACGTGCTTCGAATCAAAAACTATTGCCAGAAATCGACATTCTTCTAAAAGAAAACCATGTTAACAAAAGTGAGATTGTTGCAATTGGTGTGGGTCGTGGGCCTGGATCATTTACTGGTGTTAGAATTGCACTCGCTAGTGCTAAAGGAATTTGCTCTGCCCTAAATGTTCCTCTTTATGGGATTTCTACTCTCGATGCAGTAGCTGAAAATCTGCGCTTGAGCGGCAAGTTTGGGGACACTCTTGTTGTTGCCGATGCAATGCGCGGCGAAGTTTATCCCGTTGAATATGATGTTAAAAACAACACAATAAACAGAAAAAATGCTGACACTGTTGCAAAGCCTCAAGCTTTTGTGGACTCACACAACGTTTTGCAAGGCATGGCAGTTTGTGGTGATGGACTCATAAAGCACAAACACTATTTCGAAGAAAAATATCATCTTTTAGATGAGTGTTTTTGGTACCCAACGGGGCAAAGCCTTGTTTCTCTTTTAGTTCAGCAAATGAATGAGGCACTCGATTGGCAGTCGTCATTGATTCATAATGCGAGCAAAGTTTTGCCTGTATACACTCGTCTTTCCGATGCAGAGGAAAACGAACTGTCTCACATCTTGCAAAACAAGACAAAAGATCTTGTCACTGGTGTTCATGGTGACGACACGCAAATTTCAATTTCACCTGTCAAGCTTGATGATTGCAAAATTCTAGCCGAATTTGAGAAGTGCAATTTTGGAAGTGACGCATGGAGTGAAAACAGTTTTAAGACTGATGTGTGCGATTCAAACCGCGTTTGGTTAAAAGGCGTGATTAACAGCACGATTGTCGGATATGTTGGCGCTTCAAGAAGTTCATCTGATGCTGACATTCTAAAAATTTGTGTTGATCCAAAATTTCGCAAACAAGGGATAGCTCGCCGGCTTTTGAGCGCTGCCTTTGAAACGTTACGCAATTTAGGCGCTTCAAATGTTATGCTCGAGGTTCGTGTTTCAAACTCGCCTGCCAGAGCACTTTATGAGTCTTTAGGGTTTAGCGAAGTTTGCACTCGCAAAAACTTCTATGGAAACGAAGACGCCGTTAGCTATTCGCTCGACATCTCAAATTTTTCTGCAAATGAGGAATTTGTTGAAGCTGATTCTCTTTTAAAGCCCAATGCACGCAAGCCTTTAATTTTTGCAATTGAATCGTCTTGCGATGAAACTGCTGGTGCGATTGTGGATGGAGAGGACTCTATTATTTCAAATGTAGTTTCTTCATCAGCAAAATTTCATGCACGTTTCGGTGGTGTTGTCCCAGAAATTGCAAGCAGAAAACACATTGAAGTCATATCTCAAGTCGCAGAAGAAACACTTCGTCTTGCAGGCATGAAAAACTATGATTCAATCGATGCTGTCGCTGTCACTGCAAAACCAGGGCTAGTTGGATCTCTTGTTGTGGGTCTAGCCTTTGCCAAAGGAGTCGCATGGGGGGCTAACAAGCCGTTGATTCTTGTTGACCATCTGGTTGGTCATTTGTTTGCAAACAAGCTTTGTTCTGACTCAATTAAAATGCCGTGTGTTGCCTCACTCATTTCTGGTGGAAACACCATGCTTGTTCTTGTGCGTGATTGGGGCGACTATGAGGTGATCGGCGGGACAATTGACGATGCAGTGGGGGAGGCTTTTGATAAAGTTGCAAGGGCAATGAACTTGCCCTATCCTGGAGGACCTGAAATTTCAGCGCTTGCAAAGGAAGGCAACGCCGATAATGTGGAACTTCCGCGACCTCTTCTGCACAGCCACGATTTGAGAATGAGTCTCTCGGGTCTAAAAACTGCAGTTATTCTTGAAATTGAGCGCTTGAAAAAAGAGAATGCCGATGGACGTCTGACCCGCCAAAACATGTGTGACATTTGTGCCTCTTTTGAACAGAGCATTTGTGATGTTCAAGTTGCAAAAGCTCACGATGCCTTAGTAAACACGCATGCAAAGACTTTCTGCTTTGGTGGTGGAGTAGCAGCGAACCGCCAGTTGAGACGTGCATATTCAGAAATGTGTGACAATCTTGGAGTTAGCTTTTGCGTTGCTCCGACAGATGTTTGTGGTGACAACGCAGCAATGATTGGATTGGCTGCTCAATTTGAATTTAAAAACAAACGATTCGCTTCTCTTGATGCCGATGTCAGCTCTTCATCTCGCCTAAATTCGCGTAGGTAAATCTCATTTTGTATAATTTATAAGCATGCGTGTGAAAAACGTGGAATTCATATATAAAAAATTTAGTAGCTCATTTTTGACGGTTGCGTTAGTTTTGAGCACATCTTTGCTGTTTTCTTCCCCTGATAAATTAGCATTTGCGGAAACTAATGACACCGATGCAAAGCCTGATGCTCTTCAACAACAGGTTGAAGATTCCGCAAAAAAATATGAGGAAGCTAGTGCAAGGGCAGAAGAGCTTCAGGGTCAAATCGACAATAATCAAAAAAGAATTGATGAAATTAACAAGCAGATTCCTGAGCAACAAGAAAAAGCAGGCGGCGCTTTGAGACAGCTTTATTTTCTTGATTCAGGATTTGGTGTTTTGTTAAATAGCATTCTTGGAATTGAAGATTTGACAACTGCCATCAATAACTTTAACTATCTTGAGCACATTCGCGACAAGAACATGACAGAACTCGAGTCGCTGTCTTCAATGAAAAAAGAACTCGATGAACTTCAGTCGGGTCTTGACCAGCAAAAAAGAGATGCTGATCAGCAGGTCACACAAGCACAAATTGCTCTTCAAGAGGCACAAGCTGCACGTGAAGAGGCTCAAAGGAAGGCTGAGGAAGAAGCGCAGCGTGAGCGTAAAGCAGCAGAAGAAAAGGCTAAGAAAACTGAAGAGGCGTCTGATTCATCAGACAGCAACACCTCTATTAATGTTCCTAATAGTGACAATGCCGACTGGTCTGTTGATAAACAGAGTTTTGTAAACGAATGGACCCCACGCATTGACTCCTATCTGTCTGGATCTCCAATGTCAGGAACAGGTCAAGTTTTTGCTGAAGCCGCGTGGGACTATGGTGTAGACCCAAGATGGTCTCCTGCTATTGCCTACACCGAGAGCTCAAAGGGAGCGGTATGTTTCTTGCCGCACAACGCATGGGGTTGGGGCTCAAGCTCATGGGGCAGCTGGGACGAAGCAATTAGAGCACATGTGGCTGGTCTTAAGCGAGGATATGGCTACACAATTTCGGAATCTGCAGCTAAAAAATATTGCCCTCCTAATTGGCAACACTGGTATAACACAACTAGTGCACAAATGAACTTAATCTAACTTCAATCCACTTTTTCACGTTAAAATAAAACTTTAACGTGAATTTTATTTTAAAAGGAAATACACTAAATGTTGCATAGCGATTCTAATGATACCCTTGCATGTGGTATTGATGTTGGATCTACCACAGTTAAATGTGTTGTTTTAAATGACAACAATGATGTTTTGTGGAGCGTCTATCAGCGTCACATGAGCGATGTTAGAGCAACGGTAAGAGACGTTCTAGAGCAAGCACAAGAGCAGTTTCCAGATTCTCTAATGTCAATCGCTATCACCGGTTCTGGTGGATTGTTGTTGGCAGAGGCTTTAAAGGTTCCTTTCGTTCAGGAAGTCATAGCTAACAAAACAGCTGTTGAAACTCTCATTCCCTCAACCGATGTCGCCATCGAACTTGGTGGGGAAGATGCAAAAATAGTTTATTTTGACAATTCTATTGAGCAACGAATGAATGGAACTTGTGCTGGTGGTACAGGCGCTTTTATCGATCAAATGGCATCGCTTTTAAATACCGATGCTGCTGGTCTAAATGAACTTGCTAAATCTCACACAATCATTTATCCAATTGCTTCAAGATGCGGGGTATTTGCGAAAACCGATGTTCAACCTTTGTTAAACGAGGGTGCGAAGCGTGAAGACATTGCAGCTTCTATTTTTCAATCTGTAGTAACTCAAACAATTTCGGGTCTTGCATGCGGCAGACCAATTAGGGGAAACGTTGCTTTTTTGGGTGGTCCTCTTCAATATCTAAGCGAGCTGCGCAAGCGTTTCTATGAAACTCTTGAGCTCACCGATGATGAAATCATCGTTCCTGAAAATGCACATTTATTTGTGGCAACGGGCTGTGCAATTGCCTCGAAAAAGGAAGACTTTGAACCGTCTAAATTAGGTGATATCCTTGATCGTTTTTCAAAAGTTGGGACAATTCAGGGTTCAGAAGTTGAAAGACTGCCACCTCTCTTTAAAGACGAGGAAGACTATAGAGAATTTAGGTGCAGACATGATGCTGAAAAAGTGAAAAAATGCTCGATCGATGGTTATGAGGGCCCTGTGTTTCTTGGCATTGATGCCGGGTCGACCACCTTTAAAGCTGCAATTGTAAACGACAAAAAAGAACTCATGTGGACGACCTATGCATCAAATAAGGGTGATGTTTTGGGTTGCGCAAAAGCAGCTCTCACTGAACTCTATGGATTGCTTGGTGATAAAGTCTTTATTGGTCACTCGACAGTGACTGGCTATGGAGAGGGACTCCTTTTGCAGGCGTTAAAAGTTGACTCAGGCGAAATCGAAACAGTTGCGCATCTTCGTGGTGCCCAAGAATTGATGCCTGACGTTGAATTTATTCTTGACATCGGTGGTCAAGATATGAAGTGTTTGCGTGTTAAAAATGGAGTCATTGACCACATTATGCTAAATGAGGCATGTTCGAGTGGATGCGGAAGTTTCATTGAGTCATTTGCCTCGGGTCTTGGTCTTTCAGTGCATGAGTTTGCAGAAGCTGCATGTAAAGCAAAAGCCCCAGTTGACCTTGGCTCTCGCTGCACTGTGTTTATGAATTCTCGTGTAAAGCAAGCTCAAAAAGAAGGCGCAGCTGTTGAAGACATTGCTGCTGGTCTTGCCATTTCTGTGATTAAAAATGCTCTTTTTAAAGTAATTAAAATTAGAGACCCAAAAGATGTTGGCAAGCATGTTATTGTGCAGGGTGGCACTTTCTTAAACGATGCTGTTTTGCGTGCATTCGAACAACTTTCGCATGTAAATGCAGTTAGGCCCGACATAGCAGGAAACATGGGGGCATATGGCGCAGCTCTTCTTGCCCATGAGCGTTGGGAGAAGGGAGAATAAAGTGGCTAAAGTCAGAAAATCTTCCATTCTTGGAATTGATGAATTAAATAAATTAAATCCATCGCACAAAACTGTCAGGTGCAAAGGTTGTTCAAACTCGTGTCTTTTGACAATCAATGATTTTGGAATTGACGAAAAAACTGGAAAACACAGAAGATTCATTACTGGCAACAGATGCGAACGCGGTCAGTCGATGGGTGAGAGACGTGTGAAAAATAATGTTCCGAATTTGTTTGAGTGGAAAAGTTCGCGCCTTTTTGATTACTACACTCCTCTAGATGAAAAAGATGCGCCTGCTGGCACTGTTGGCTTGCCTCGGGCTTTGAATATGTATGAGAATTACCCGTTTTGGTTTACTTTTTTTACAAAACTTGGCTATCGGGTAATTCTGTCTGACAAATCAAGCAAAGATATTTATAACGCTGGCATTGAGTCAATGCCTTCGGAAAGTGTTTGTTATCCAGCTAAGCTTTCCCACGGGCACATTATGAATTTGCTAGAAAAACCCGTTGATTTTATTTGGATGCCGTGCACAAAATGGGAACGTGGAGAAGATGAAACTGCTGGCAATCATTTCAATTGCCCAATCGTGGCAAGTTATCCTGAAGCTTTGCGTTTAAACATCGACGAGCTAATAAATTCTGACATTCAGCTCATCACCCCATGGGTTCCCTATGACAAAAAAGACAAATTAAAAAAGCGCCTTTTTGAAATTATTACAAAAGAGCATAAAGCTGAGATGTGCAAGAATGGCGTTGTTCCAACAAAAAAACAAATTGAAGATGCAGTCGATTGTGCATGGGCAGAAGATGAAAACTTCAAGCGAGACATTCGCATTAAGGGAACTGAAACTTTAAAGTGGATGGAAGAAACTGGCACGCACGGCATTGTTTTGGCTGGGCGTCCCTATCATCAAGATCCCGAAATAAATCATGCGATACCTGAACTTCTGAACTCTTTTGGGCTTGCAGTTTTAACCGAAGACTCTATTGCTCACCTTGGCCAGCTCGAACGTCCAATTCGTGTTGTCGACCAATGGATGTATCACACGCGTCTATATGCTGCGGCAAAAGTGGCAGCCAAACGAAGCGACCTTGATTTAATTCAGCTAAATTCTTTTGGTTGTGGTCTTGATGCCCTGACAACCGACCAGGTCCAAGAAATTTTAGAGTCGGCTGGAAAAGTTTACACTGTCCTTAAAATTGATGAGGTTTCAAATCTTGGTGCAGCAAAGATTCGTGTCAGAAGTTTGCTCGCTGCTTTAAAAGATAAAGCTGATGAAATTAATGAAGTTAAAGACGAAAAGGCTGCTATTGAGCGTGGGTGCCCTGTGAGCTGCTTGTCATCAGTAGACATTAAAGAACTCATCCCCGACTTGCCAACCGAAAAGTCGGTCATTGCAGACACCGATGAAGTTGGTGACAGAGAGTCGGTTACCACTGAGTTTGGCAGACCTGAGTTCACTAAGAAGATGTTTGATGAGGGCTACAAAATCTTGGCTCCCCAAATGGCTCCGATGCATTTCGAATTGCTCGTTCCGATTTTTGATCGCTTCGGATTCAATGTTGACCTTTTACCTTCTGTGGACCATGAAGCAGTTAATTATGGCTTGAAATATGTTAATAATGACATTTGTTACCCTTCAATTCTTGTGACGGGTCAAATAATGGAAGCTGTGCTTTCTGGTCGCTATGACACAAACAAGCTGGCTGTTTTAATCACTCAAACTGGCGGAGGTTGTCGAGCAACAAACTACATCGCGCTCATCAGAAAAGCACTTAAAGCAGCAGGTCTTGGCCACATCCCAGTTATTGCATTGAGTTTTAAGGACCTAGGCGAACACAATTCTGGATTTAAGCTATCTCCAAAAATGCTTTTGCAGGCAGGCTATGCCATTTTCCTTGGCGATTTGTTAATGCAATGTTTATATAAAACTCGTGCCTATGAACTCGAGAAAGGTTCAGCCAACAACATATTCAGCCACTGGACGGAAGAATGCAAAAAGGCGCTTCGAAAGGGAGTTTCGAGAAGTGACTTTAAGCGTTTGTCTGAAGACATAATTGCCGATTTTGACAATCTTCCAATTGATGATTCTGTTAAAAAACCAAAAGTTGGTGTGGTGGGAGAGATTCTCGTTAAGTTCCATCCAACTGCAAACAACAACATTACTGACAAGATTGAAGAAGAAAACTGCGAAGTTGTTGTTCCAGGCTTAACAGAATTTTTCTTGTTTGGGCTTGTAGGAGGCATTTTCCAGCAAGAAATTGGAAGACCTAAAAAGTCGGAACTTGGTTCAAAACTTGGGCTTGCAGCAGTAAGAAAGATTAGACAACCGTTAGTTGAAGCATTAAAGAATTCAAACCGTTTTGAGCCACCAACTGACATTCTTGAACTCGGGGAATATGCTTCTGAAGTTTTGAGCCTTTGCAATTCAATGGGTGAAGGTTGGCTTTTGACAGCCGAGATGGTTGAACTAATTAAGTCTGGTTGCCCAAACATTGTTTGCACGCAGCCTTTTGCATGTCTGCCAAATCATGTTGTCGGCAAGGCTGTCATTAAAGAACTTCGCAGGAAATATCCAAAAAGCAACATTGTTGCTGTCGACTATGACCCTGGTGCATCAGAGGTAAATCAGCTAAACAGAATCAAGCTCATGATTGCAGTTGCAAAATCTAACCTTGAAGCAGGTCTTTAAAGAATGGATGTTTCTCATAAGCTGATTTTAGTTCCAACACCGATTGGCAATTTGGATGACATTTCAAAGCGTGCATTTAGTGCGCTTGAAAATTGTGATGCCGTTTATTGCGAAGACACAAGGGTTACTGGCAAGCTTTTAGCTGCCTATTCTATTAAAAAACCAATGTTTCGAATGGATGAAAATTTAATTGCCAGACATGTTGAAGCTTTGGTTGAAAGAATTAACTCTGGTGAAACGATTTGCTATTGTTCTGATGCAGGCATGCCTGGAATATCAGATCCTGGGTCTAGAATTGTTGCAGCATGTCGCAAAGCAGGCGTTGAAGTCGAGGTTTTGCCTGGTGCGAATGCATGTCTTCTTGCATTAGTTGCAAGTGGCTTTAATTCAACACATTTTTTCTTTGAGGGATTCTTGCCCAAAAAAAAGACTCAAAAATCGTTGAGACTTCAAGAATTAATGGCATTGGATTGCCCAGTGGTCGTTTATGAGTCTCCAAACAGGGTGCTTGACACAATTCGTGCAATTAAAGAAGTTGACTCTGAGCGACCAGTTTGCGCCGCCCGTGAACTAACAAAGCTGCATGAGGAGGTTATAGTTCTACCTGCAACCCAGATGCTTTCAGCTTTTGAAAAAAAGGTTGAGAATGGAACGTGCAGGGGAGAATTTGTTCTTGTGATTGAGGGATGCCCTACTATTACAAACTCTGATTCTCAGACAGAGCTTTTAGACGAAGCTCGTGAATTTGTTAATGAGTTAGTCGAATGCGGAGTGCCAAAACACAAGGTTAGAGAGCTTTTAATCAAACATTTTAACGTTTCAAAAAACAAGGCATATGAGCTTTCTATTTAGCTTAAAAAGCGCGATTATACCCCTAAAACAATCTTTTTGCACGTGTTTTTTTCTAATTCATTTATAGAATTTATCGGGATTTGTTCAGTTAATTTGGCTTAAAATGAACAAGGTTTTAGTTTATAGGTGTTATCAGGAAAGAGAATATCTAAATGGATCCATTACAAGCGCTAAATTCAAAGGTTGGACACGTTAAGGCCGCTCTGGAATCCACAGTCATGTTTGGCTCTAGTGATTTTGGAATGACTCAATACATCCTTTTCATGATTTTGATTTGGATTATTACTCTTGCACTCATCATTGGCGTGGGTCGCAAACTCACTTTAATTCCAACAAACAAGTTTGTTAACACTGTTGAATATGGTTATCAACTTGTTCGACGAGACATTTCAGAAAGTGTTATTGGAGAAGGATACAAAAAACACGTTCCTTTCCTTGCAACCCTTTTCTTTTTCATTCTCATTTCGAACTTCTGCGGATTAATTCCAGGTTCGAAAACACCAACTGGTTCAATTTCGGTTGACTGGGCATTGGCTACTTGCTCATTCTTCTATTTCAATTACTGGGGCATCAAAGCTCATGGTGGCTGGGGCTACATTAAATCAATCGCTCCATCAGGACTTCCAAAAGTGCTCGTTCCAGTAATCTGGTTCTTTGAGACTGTTAGTTTGTTCCTTCGCTGGCTCACTCTTGCAGTCCGACTTTATGGCAACATGTTCGCAGGACACATGGTCTTGGGAATTTTTGCATTGGCAACTGGCGTGTTTATGACCACAGGAATTCAAGCAATGCAAGTTGGCGTCGCTGGCGTAAGCTTGCTTTGGTTTCTGCTTCTTGTGCTTATGTATGCGTTGGAAACACTTGTGGCATTCCTGCAAGCATATGTATTCACGATGCTTTCATCGGTATACATTTCCCTTGCAGTGTCAGAACATTAACGGTTTCTTTTTAGGAGGAAAAACATGGATGTAACACTCGTACTTGCTGCATTAAAGGTCGTGGGATATGGCCTTGGCGCGATTGGACCTGGCGTAGGCATCGGCCTTGCATGCTATGGTTGCTGCGTCGGTACAGCTCGTCAGCCTGAAGTTCAGGGACGTTTGTTCACTAACTTCATCATCGGTGCTGCTTTGGCAGAAGCTCTTGCATTGATTGGCTTCGTTCTCGCATTGATTTCTTAATTAGTAATGGTTTATTAAACCAAGAAGAGAAGGTTAGTAAAACTGATGAACAAAACAGCAAACATTAAGACAGCCTCAAACGCACTAAAAATTGGTGCACTGGCGAGCGCTGTTGTGTTGGCTATGTCAGTTTTTGCTGGACTGCTGAGTCCAACATTAGCTTTTGCTAATGAGGAGGCTTCTTCATCTGGAATTGGAGCAATCATTCCAAATCCAATCGAGTTCTTCCCAATGCTCATTGCGTTCATTATTCTTTGCATTGTTTTAGGCAAATTTGGATGGCCAATGTTTAACGGAATGCTCGAAAAGCGAGAGAAGTCAATCCGCGATGCACTCGAGCAGTCAGAAAATGCGAAGGTTGAAGCAGAAAAGGTTCTCGAGGAGTACAAAAAGCAACTCGAGTCAGCTAAAACAGAATCAGCAGAAATCGTTGCAACTGCACGCACAAATGCAGAAGCAATTGAGGCTGATTTGAAGAAGAAGGCTGAAGCTTCTGCTGAAGAGATTATTGCAAAAGCAAAAATATCTATCGAGGCAGAGAAGAAGGCAGCCATTGCTGAACTTCAATCTAGCGTTGCTGACATGTCAATTGATGTCGCATCAAAACTGATCGCAAACGATTTAAGTGATGATGAGCATCGCAAAATAATTGAGAAGTACATTGTTGAGGCAGGTAGCTTCAATGACTAACAGACACTCAACACCTCAAGCACGCGCAGAAGTTTACGCAAAAGTGCTATTTGATTCATCAAACTCTGCAGGTAGCGTTGATGCTGTAGTTAATTCAAGAAATGAATTTCTTGAGATTATTAACACACTGTCTAACAACGTCGATGCCAGAAGCATTCTTGCATCAAATGATGTTGAGTTTGAAACAAAGAAAAAGCTTATTTCCATCATTTGTGAAGGAAAGAGCGAGGCAGCTTCCGCGGTCTTTAGCAGTGCTGTAGAACTTGGAGATTCTGGACTTTTGAAAGTCGTTTTGAGAAAACTCGAAGACTTGATTTCAGAAGACTTGAAGGTTTGCATTGTAGACGTAACAAGTGCTGTCGAGCTTGACGACCATCTTCGCGAACTCATTAAGGATAAAGCGAAGCGTGAGCTTGGTTTGGATGCAATTCTTTATGAGAAGGTCGATCCTGAAATTCTCGGTGGTGTGATTATGAGCGTAAATGGTAAATGCATCGATGCGAGCATGATTACTCAGCTAAATCGTGCACGCAGTGTACTAAAGGCTAGTTAGGGGGTAACCTAAGTGGCAGAAATTACTGCAACAGAAATTGATAAGGCGTTGCGCGCCCAGCTCGATGCTCTTTCTGTGAGCGTAGAGTCTAACGACGTGGGCACCGTAATCCAAGTTGGTGACGGAATTGCTCGTGTTGATGGGTTAAGAGGCGCTATGGCTGGTGAGCTTCTAGAATTCACTTCTAGCACAGGCAAAACAGTCATGGGTCTTGCGCAGAACCTTGAAGACGATGAGGTTGGTGCAGTTTTGCTCGGTGATGTTTCTTCTATTAAAGAAAATGACCAAGTTAAAACTACCGGCCGCATTATGGAGGTTCCTGCAGGACCAGAACTTCTTGGTCGTGTTGTGAATCCTTTGGGCATGCCAATAGACGGCAAAGGTCCAATCAACGCTAGTGCTACTAGACCAGTTGAGTTTAAGGCACCTGGCGTTATTTCCCGCCAACCAGTTTGCGAACCAGTTCAAACTGGAATTTTGGCTATTGACTCAATGATTCCAATCGGAAGAGGTCAACGTGAGCTCATCATTGGTGACCGTCAAACTGGCAAAACTGCTATTGCTATTGACGCAATCATCAACCAAAAAGAAACCGATTTGATTTGTATTTATGTAGCAATCGGTCAAAAGGCATCAACTGTCGCTGGTGTTGTTGAAACACTGGAGAGACATGGAGTTATGGACAAAACAATCGTTGTGTCTGCTACAGCTTCAGATTCAGCTCCTTTGCAATACATCGCTCCAATGGCTGGCGCTGCTATGGGTGAGCAATTCATCTACAACGGCAAAGACGGCAAACCTGCTTCAAAAGAAAATCCAGGTCAAGCTGTTCTCATTATTTATGATGACTTGTCCAAACAGGCAGTTGCATACCGCCAGATGTCTTTGACACTTCGTCGTCCTCCAGGGCGTGAAGCATATCCTGGCGACGTTTTCTATTTGCATTCACGTTTGCTCGAGAGAGCTGTAAAGATGAGTGAGGAAAACGGTGGCGGTTCAATGACAGCTTTGCCTATCATTGAGACTCAAGCTGGTGACGTTTCTGCATACATTCCAACGAATGTTATTTCGATTACTGACGGCCAAATCTTCCTTCAGACTGACTTGTTCTTCCAAGGACAAAGACCAGCTGTTGACGTGGGCATTTCAGTTTCCCGCGTAGGTGGTGCCGCTCAGATTAAAGCTATGAAACAAGTTGCTGGATCTTTGCGTCTTGACTTGGCTTCCTATCGTGAACTTCAGGCGTTTACACAGTTTGGTTCCGATTTGGACAAAGCAACTCAAGATCAGTTGACTCGTGGTTCTCACATGACTGAGATTTTGAAGCAAGGTCGTTATGTGCCAATGCCAGTTGAAGAGCAAGTTCTTGTAATCTTTGCAGGCAACGAAGGCTTCCTTGATGACTTGCCACTCGGTGATGTTACACGCTTCTCTTCTGAACTTCGCACATACACTCGCAACAACAATCCTGCACTTTTGCAAAAGATTGCAAGCGAAAAGGTCTTGAGCGACGAGATTAAATCTGATGCAAAGCAGACAATTGAGGCATTTAAAAAGACATTCGCAGTTACTGAATAAAGGCTAATTACTAAGAAAGATATTTAAGTGGCAAATTTACATGACATAGAGCGCAGGATTCTTTCTGTTTCATCTACGAAGCAGATTACGCGCACGATGGAGATGGTGTCAGCAGCAAAAATTCGTGTTGCTACCACTCGCATGGAAAATGCTCTTCCTTGGGCAGAAGCCATTAGCAACATGGTAATTTCAACTGCGAAATACACTTCTGGAGAGACTCAGCCGCTTTTGCAGCGTCACGAACAAGTGAAGCGAGTTCTCGTTTGCGTAATTGCTTCAGACCGTGGTCTTGCAGGTGGATTTAACACAAACATCTTGAGACGTGCAGAAAAGCTCATTAAAGCAAAGCAAGCTCAAGGTTGCGATGTTGAAGTTGTCGCTTGTGGAAAAAAGGCCGTTGGTTACATGACATATCGTGGAATCAACCCCGTCTTTAAATTCATTGACACTTCAGCTGACCCAACTGTTGAGCAAGCTCAGGTTTTGAGTGACTACATCGGCAAAGAGTATGTAAAAGATGAGAATCCTCTTGATGAAATTTACATCATCTTTAATCACGCAAAGAATGCGGCAGAACAAACTCTCGTAACACAAATTGCGTTGCCTGTTAATGAAGAGACATATGAAGAACTTTTCAAAGGCATGAACGACGATGTGTTCGAAGAGTTTACAAAAGACAATAAGCTTCGCATTGACGAAGATAAAAAGCACGATGGACCACTTTATGGAGACATCGACTTTGAACCTAATCCAGAAGATGTTCTGGAATATTTGCTAAAAGGCTACGTCCAAAATGCTATTTATTATGCACTTCTTGATTCAGCAGCAGGGGAGCAAGGCGCTCGCCGTAATGCAATGAAGAGTGCTACAGATAACGCAAATGAAATGATTAGCACTCTGACTCGTGTTTATAACCGTGCTCGCCAAGGCGCGATTACAACCGAGATTAACGAAATTGTCGGCGGAGCCGCAGCATTGGAGGAATAAGGATATGGCAGAAGAAACTAAAACAAGCACGAAGGGCACTGTTGGTCGTGTAGTTCGCATCGTCGGCGCTGTTGTTGACGTTGAATTCCCACCAGAGAAGATGCCAAGCATCTACAATGCTCTTAACGTCGATGGCAAGACGCCTGCTGGTGAATTCCACACTGTCCTCGAGGTACAAACTCACCTTCCAGGTGACCTCGTGAGATGTGTTGCTATGACTTCTACCGACGGCATGGTTCGCGGCATGGAGGCCGTGGACACTGGGCTTCCTATCCAGATGCCTGTTGGTAAATCAACGCTTGGCAGAATTTGGAACGTTTTGGGTGAGCCTGTAGATGGCAAAGAAACACCTGATGACGTTGAGTGGGCACCAATTCACCACCCAGCTCCTGCATTCGACACATTAACAACTACAACTGAAATTTTCGAAACTGGCATTAAAGTTATTGACCTCATTGAGCCATATGTTAAAGGTGGTAAAACTGGTCTGTTCGGCGGTGCTGGCGTTGGAAAAACAGTTTGCATTCAGGAATTAATTAATAACCTCGCTCAAGAGCATGGTGGCACTTCTGTGTTTACAGGCGTTGGCGAGAGAACTCGTGAAGGCACCGACCTCTTCCTTGAAATGAGCGAGTCGGGTGTTATCGAGAAAACATGTCTTGTTTACGGTCAGATGAACGAGCCTCCAGGGGCACGTCTTCGTGTTGGTCTTGCAGGATTGACAGAAGCTGAATATTTCCGTGATCAGGGACAAGACGTTTTGTTGTTCATTGACAACATCTTTAGATTTACACAAGCTGGTTCTGAGGTGTCTGCGCTTCTTGGTCGTATGCCTTCAGCTGTAGGTTATCAACCAACTCTTGCTACAGAGATGGGCGACCTTCAGGAAAGAATTACTTCAACCACAACTGGTTCAATTACGTCAGTGCAAGCTGTTTATGTTCCTGCTGACGACTTGACTGACCCAGCACCAGCAACTACATTTACTCACCTAGACGCAAAGACAGTTCTTTCTCGTGGCATTGCTGAGCTTGGCATTTACCCAGCTGTTGACCCACTTGAGTCGTCAAGCCGCGCACTTGATCCAGAAATTGTTGGACAAGAGCACTATGACGTTGCAGTTGGTGTACAGCAAATTTTGCAGGAGTATAAAGACCTCCAAGACATCATTGCCATTCTTGGTATGGACGAACTTTCAGAAGACCAAAAGCTCACAGTTAACAGAGCTCGTAAAGTTCAGAAGTTCTTGGGTCAGCCTTTCCACGTTGCAGAAGTCTTTACTGGCAACCCTGGAAGATATGTAAAGGTAGAAGACACTGTACGTTCATTTAAAGACATTCTGGAAGGCAAATGTGACCACATCCCAGAGCAGTGCTTTGTTTACAAAGGGTCCATCGACGACGTTTACGCTGAGTACGAGAAAATGCAAAGCAAGGAAGGCTAAAAACCATGGCACAGTCGCCTACGATACATTGCACAGTAGCTGTCCCAAATCGTCAACTTTTTGATGGGGATATCTACTATGCATCCGTGCCTGGTTCTGAAGGTCAATTTGGCGTGCTCCCTGGCCATGAGCTAATTTTGTCGCTCACAAAAAAGGGCGGGGTTTGCACACTTTACCTCGACGAGGCACACAACGATAAATTTGAAATTCTCTTGTATGACGGCATTGCTCAAATGGTTGGAGACAATCTTCTTATTTTGGGTAAGCTTGGCAAAATAACCGAGAGAATTCATGGTGATGAGATGCGTGATCGCGTCGAAGCACAAAAACAACTCGTTGCCGACTTAGAGGCAAGGGCATCTGAAAGTGATGACGATATGAAAGCTCAGCTTGAGCAAGAGAAATACAGACTTGATTGGTATCAAATTCAAGTAGATTGGGCTGAAAAAAATAACAAGTAGTGACTCAGCTGGAGGTTAAAAATGTTGGAAAGAATTGACCTAAGCGAACAACCACTTGATAAAGAAAGCTACAAGGCGCTGCGTAAGGATTTAACTCGGCGCCTTATTTCTTTACAACAAGAGGCTGTCCAGAATGGATGTGGTCTTGTTGTACTTTTTGAGGGTTGGGATGGCGCTGGCAAAGGCTCGCGTTTGTCAGACCTTCTTTATAATCTTGATGCTCGTGCAACCAAAGTTCATGTTCCTGAAGATGTAAAAAAGCATGAAGTTAACGATTTTGAGGAACTCAATTCAGGTGTGCGTGGCTATGATCCTTTTATGAAAGAATATTGGCAAGCCCTCGGGCCACGTGGTCACATTACTTTTTTCGATCAGGGCTGGTACATGAAGGCAGTTCAGCGTGCCATTTATTCGAAAGAGCAAGTTCCAACAGAACTCTTCCAAGACGCAATCATGTCTGCTCACGATTTTGAGCAACAACTTGTTGACAATGGATATGTTTTGGTAAAGTTCTTCTTGCATGTCAGCAAAGAATCTATTAAAAAACGTCTTCACTTGATGGCAAAAGACCCTGCTACATCATGGCGAGTTAGCAAAAGAAAACTAGAGTTTCTCGATTATTACGATGATGCATATGTTGGATTTGACACTATGCTCGAAAGGTCAAACTATAGCTTTGCTCCGTGGACTTTAGTTAATGCAGAAAGCAAACGAATCGCAAACATAACCATCTTAAAGACAATGATTGACGCATTGTCGGTTGCTATTACGCGCAAAAAAGCAGAGAATAAATTGTCTCAAGTTAAGGTGACCGATGAAAACGATTTAGCCGAAACAAGAGCCGAAATTCAGCATTCTTTTGCTCCCATGGCATCGGAATTTGCAATTGAGCATCAATATCCAATAGTTGAAAACATCTCTCATGAGTTGTCCTATTCGCCTGAGCTCTACGACAAACATTTAAAGAGGCTTCAAAAAGAGATTTTTGAACTACAAAACTTGTGTTTTCAGAAAAGAATACCAGTGCTTGTTATGTATGAAGGCTGGGATGCTGCTGGAAAAGGTGGAGCAATAAAAAGGCTTGCACAATCGCTTGACGCTCGTTCCTATTCAATCATTCCTTCTCCAAAGCCTAGTGTCGATGAGTTAGCGCATCCTCACCTTTGGCGTTATTGGACGCGTTTGCCAAAAGCAGGGCACGTTGGCATTTTTGACAGAAGTTGGTATGGTCGTGTGCTCGTTGAGCGAGTCGAAGAAATTACAAAGGCAAGCGATTGGGCTCGTGGCTATGACGAGATCAATGAATTTGAGCGTGACTTGTTAAAGTGGGGCGCTATTCTAATTAAATTCTGGGTTAACGTATCTCAAGCAGAGCAGTTGAATCGTTTTAAGGCGCGCCAGGAAGACCCCGATAAACAATGGAAAATTACCGATGAAGACTGGCGCAATCGCGATAAATATGTACTATATAAGTCGGCTATCGATGACATGTTCCGTTTGACTTCAACTGAACAAGCGCCCTGGTTTGTTCTTGAAAGTGATGATAAACTTTATGCTCGCATTAAGTCGTTAACGGTTATTCGCGATGCAATGAAGGAAAGACTAGATGGCTAAAGCCAGGCATGGCAGACGAAATTTTGCTGGTGTGATTTTTAAAATTGCACTTATTGTTTTTCTTGTTTCTGCAGGAGTTTTGGTCTATTTGTTTGGAACCTACTATTATGGGCAAAAGCAATATGACGATTTAAAATCCTTCACCGACATTGAAGCGAAAACTCTTGGTGATGTGACGATAGACTGGGATGCACTAGCCGAAATAAATCCCGACATTGTTGGGTGGGTTTATGTCCCCGACACTGTGATTTCCTATCCTATTGTGTGGAAGAAAGACGATAACGACTATTATTTGAATCACAATTTCAACAACAAATCAACTCAATTTGGCGCTGAATATGGATGCATTTTCTTAGCGGGAACCAACAACAAAGACTGGTCTGATAATTCTAATTTTGTGTTCGGCCACAACATGTGGAATGGCTCCGTTTTTAGTGTTTTTAGTGATGAGCAAGGTAATAGCGACTGGTTTAACAAACATCGATTGATTTATGTTTTTACGCCTCAAGGTAATTATGCCTTGCAAACATATGCGGAAAATAAAGTAGATGAATCAGCCAAAAATATTTTTTATAGCACGTTTCCAACGACTTCATCACTTCAAGAATATGTTGACACAAGAAAAGCTGAATCAATCGTGACGCCAGATCCTCCAGCTAAGGAGACTGCCAAAATTGCTCGATTGTTCACTTTTTCGACATGTTCTAGCCCTGATGATGACAAGCGCATTGTTGTTTTTAGTGATGTGGTTGAATATTACGATTTTTATGACCAAACAAAAAACATAAACATTGCACCTGGCACTAAAGGGTCTGCGGTCTCGCAACAAACTATTAACACAATAGCCGACACTTCTGCGTCACGCCAGCAATAGTTCTATAATTAAAAAGCTTGAAAAATTGTGAATAAATGTGAGTTTTAAGGAGAAGTGCGCTATATGAAATATATGACAACCGCAGAAATTCGCGAGGCATATCTTTCTTTCTTTGAGAAAAAAGGGTGCAAGAGAATGCCTTCGTCTTCATTGATACCTGACGATCCATCTCTTCTTTTGACGAGCGCAGGAATGGTGCAATTTAAGCCCTACTTCTTGCAGCAAAAGCACCTTGATGACAAATATATTGGAGCTACCACTTCTCAAAAATGTGTTCGCACAAACGACATCGACATCATTGGCACAACAGGACGCCATTTGAGCTTCTTTGAAATGCTCGGAAATTTTGCTTTTGGCAAATATTTCAAAAATGAGATGTGTTCTTGGGCGCTCGAATTTTGCCTCGATGTATTGGAGTTGCCGAAAGAAAAACTCTATTTTACTGTTTTTGAAGATGACGATGAGACCTACAACAAGTGGCTTGAACTTGGGATTGAAGAGTCTCACGTTTCTCGTTTGGGTGAAGATGACAACTTCTGGCGCGCGGGACCAACTGGACCTTGTGGTCCATGCTCCGAGATTTATTTCGACAAAGGCGAAGAGTGTGGATGTGGCAGCCCTGACTGCAAACCAGGCTGTGATTGTGATCGCTATGTAGAGTTTTGGAACTGCGTTTTTACTCAGTTTGATGCGCAAGAAGATGGCTCGATGCCTGAACTTCCATTCAAAAACATTGACACAGGCATGGGACTTGAACGCATGGCTGCAATTATGCAGGGTGTAACTTCGAATTATGACACTGACGTTTTGCGCAGTCTTGTTGGAGTTGGAGAAAAACTTTCTGGTTTTGAATATGGCAAAGACCCAAAAATTGACTTGGCGTTGCGCATTATGGCAGACCACTCAAGAGCTGTCACATTTATGATTGCTGATGGCATTTTGCCATCAAACGAAGGCAGGGGATATGTTTTGCGTCGCCTTCTTCGTCGTGCAATCATGAAGGGAACTCTCATTGGAATCAAAGGCGAGTTTATTAACGACTACGTTGATGAAA
Source organism: Phoenicibacter congonensis (assembly GCF_900169485.1). Taxonomy (NCBI): domain Bacteria; kingdom Bacillati; phylum Actinomycetota; class Coriobacteriia; order Eggerthellales; family Eggerthellaceae; genus Phoenicibacter; species Phoenicibacter congonensis. The sequence continues at coordinate 859,905 of NZ_LT821227.1, forward strand.
TTGTTCGATTGATGGGAGATGTTTATCCTGAAATTGTCGAAAATCGTGAGTTGATTCGTCGTCTCATAACTTCTGAAGAGAAACGCTTTGGCGCAACCCTTCATCAGGGTCAATCATTCCTCGAAGAGGAACTCAAAAATTTGGAGGGCAACACCCTTTCTGGAAAAGTTGCTTTCAAACTTCATGACACATATGGATTCCCACTTGAGGTCACAAATGACATTTGCTCTGAGCAGGGGATTGTTGTTGACATTGATGAATTCAACACCGAAATGGAGGCTCAGCGCGAGCGTGCGCGTCATGCTGGCGAAAGTGATGCCGATGCTGCTTGGTCAACATATGGTGGTGTTTTCGCTAAAATGCTTGACAAGTTTGGGAAAACTGAGTTTGTTGGATATGACAATTTGGAAGCGTCAGGCAAAGTTTTAGGTCTTGTTCGCAAGGGTGTTAGCGTCGATGCTGCTTATGAAGGCGAAAATGTTGACGTTGTTCTAGATAAAACGCCAATGTATGCTGAGATGGGCGGTCAAGTTGGAGATGTTGGAACGATTAGTTCTGACGAGGTGTCAATCGAGGTGTCTGACGTTACAGCGCCTGAAGCTGGACTCAATGTTCATCATTGCAAAGTTTTGAGCGGAAAGATTGAGGTGGGCGATGAAGTAATTGCTCGTGTTCAATCGAAACATCGTCATTTAACTGAGAGAAATCACACAGCAACTCACGTTTTGCATGCAGCTTTGCGTCGTGTTCTTGGGGATCACGTTAAGCAGGCAGGATCATATGTGGGGCCTGATCGCCTCCGTTTTGACTTTACTCACTTTGAGAAAATGACAAATGAACAAATTGCTGAAGTTGAAAAGATTGCTAACAACGTGATTATGCATGCAATTCCAACAAACATTTTCTCATCAAGTCTTGAAGAGGCAAGAAAACAAGGTGTCACTGCTCTTTTTGGCGAAAAATATGGAGAAGTGGTGCGAGTCGTTCAAATTTCTGATTTCTCTAAAGAACTGTGTGGCGGTTGCCATGTAAAAAACACTGCTGAAATTGGCCTGATTAAAATTGTCAGTGAAAGCAGCGTTGGATCTAACATGAGAAGAATTGAGGCTGTTACAAGCGCTGGTGCTGTAGATTATTTGAACAAGATTACTGCTGAGCTACGCGAAACTGCTGACCTTCTGAGAGTGCCAATTTTTGATGTTTCTGAAAGAACAGCTGCTAATTTAAAGATTATGAAGGGAATGGCAAAGACTGCTGAAACTGGCAAGGAAGTCATTTCTGAGAACAGATTGAATGAGATTTTCGATTCTGCAGTTAAATCTAAGAATGGATATCCAGTAGTTGTAGTTAATGTTAGAAGAACGCTGTCTTCTTCAATTGCTCGCAATCTTTGGGACATTATTCGAGCAAGGATGAGCGAACCTGGTGCATGTGTGCTTGCCGGAAAAACTAGTGACAACAAGCCTATTGTTATGGCTGCTGGCACAAAAGAGGCAGTTGAAGCTGGGTTTAATGCTGTTGATTTAATTAGAGTCGCTGGTCCTGCAATTAAGGGTGGCGGCGGCGGAAAGCCAGACATGGCACAAGCTGGCGGAAAAAATGTTGATGGAATCAATGATGCCATCGAGGCAATAAAGGAAGTGCTTTAAGCATTCGCCACATGGCATTTGACATAGGGTCAAAAAGGACTGGCATTGCAATTTGTGATTCAGCTGAGAAAGTTTCTTCGGCTGTAAAAGTAGTGCCAACCGCCGATTTGCTTGCTGATGCACGAATTATAAAAAGACTTGTTGAAGATTGGGAGCCTGAAGTGCTCATTTTTGGGCTCCCAAAAACTTTATCGGGTGAAGAAGGCCCGCAAGCTAGCAACATTCGCAAAGTTGCTAATCAAATTATTTCTATTTCAGGTTTACCTGGTAAATTTGTCGATGAACGCCTTTCTAGCAAAGAGGCTAAGGTTTACATGCACGAGTGTGGAATGTCTGAGCGTGATATGCGTGGTAAGATAGACATGGTTGCAGCACAAATATTTTTGCAATCCTATCTTGAGAGTAAAAGCATTTAATGACTTTTAAGACACAAGGGGTGTAACGTGCCAAGACATGCAAGGGGAGTCCCGTCTTCATCTAAACCTTCTAGGCGTGCAAGAAAAGCGCACGACCTTGCCAGGAAGGAATTCGTGACATATGACACCTCATACATTCGTCCAAAAAAATCAAAAGCACCTGTCATAATTGTTTCAATTATTGCAGCGCTTGTTGTGATTATTGCCTGCATTTTAATTGTTCCAAAAGTTTTCGGGGGATCAAATGAAGGGTCTCTTCCGTCCAATGAACAGGCAACAATTGTGATTGAGTCGGGTGATAATGCAACCACAGTTGCTGGCCATTTCAAAGATGCTAATCTTGTTGCTGATGCTGGGGCGTTTGCAAGCGAACTTGACAAGTGTGGCGCCGCTAACAATTTGGTGCCTGGCAGCTACACTTTTAATGGTCAAACTCCAACTAGCGAGATGGCAGAGCGCCTGAAGAAGGGCGAGAAAGATTCCACCCCAAAAGTTACCGTCGTAGAAGGCTACACTGTCAAAGCAACAGCAGAAGCGCTTGACGCAGCATCGTCTGGGCAAATTAAAGCTGCTGATTTCGAGACGGAATGTGCAGATGCTTCTAGATATGCATCTAGCTATTCTTTTCTAAAAGACGTTGGCACAAATTCTTTAGAAGGATTTTTGTTCCCTAAAACATATGAAATCGAGCAGAATGACAACGCGGCTTCGATGGTTCAAAAAATGCTAAATCAATTCCAAAAAGAAACTGAAGGAATTGATTTTTCCTTTCCAACCTCAAAAGGATTGTCAATTTATGAAGCGATTAATTTAGCTTCAATCGTGCAAAAAGAATCGCCTTCCGACCTTCATGCGCGAGTGGCTGGTGTTTTTTATAATAGACTATCTAGCGATTCTCCCTATTTGCAAAGCGATGCTACTACTGCCTATAAAGTTGGGCATGATCCCACTGCCGAAGAGGTTCATGCTGATGACCCCTATTCAACATATTCGAATCCTGGTTTACCACCAACCCCAATTTGCAATCCATCGCTAGACTCAATTAAAGCAGTTTGCAATCCTGAGCAAACTGACTATTTGTTTTTTTACACAAATGATGATGGTTCCTACTCTTTCTCGAAAACTTACGACGAACACAAAGATGCCATAAAAAAAGACACTCAATAGTTATAGAGTGTTATTCATATGACTAACTTAAATAAAATGTATCTATTGGGAGCAGGCATCTCCCATTCAAAATCTCCTGCGCACTGGCGGGCAACATTTCTGGAGCGAGGTCTTGATTGGACCTATGAATTGATGGACCTGCCCTCTGAGCCCGCTGCTCGCGAGTTTATTTTGAGCAAAGACTATGTTGCAATAAACATCACAACTCCATGGAAAAGTTTGGCGCTTGAGTGCGCTGATGAAGTTGATTATCCTTCGGATTTTTCGAGTGGATGCAATTTTATTGTGAACAAGGGCGGAAGGCTTTTGGGACACAATGTCGACGGTGGCGGTTGTTTGATAGATTTGCAAGCACGTGGCTATGACATGCGTGGTGCTAATGTTGTAGTTTGCGGTACTGGCCCTACTGCCAAGTCGGTTTCTTGTGCTTTAGCTTTTGTTGGCTCTAAAGTCACTTTACTCACGCGTTCACAAAAGAAAACTGGTGAATTGCGTGTAAATGGTCACACAGTTTTGGTTGAAACATATAATCGTTCTGTTGACAGAATTGTGCATGCTGACTTTATTATCAACGCCACAACACTTGGAATGATGCTATCTGACCCAAGCCCAATTGACAGTGACCTGCTAAACAAAAATCAAGTTGTTCTGGATTGCATTTATGGTCATGGCGACACCCAGATTATCAAGGATGCAAGAGCTGCTGGGGCAACATGTTTTGACGGGTCTGGAATGCTTGAAGCGCAAGCAGTTTGTTGCGAAAAAATACTATTTGAAGGCTAAATAATGACTTTAGAAATTTATAGTTTGTTATAATTTGTTGGTGTCTGTGAAAAGTCGCAGACACTTGTATTACTGGCCCCCGAGTTTATTTTCTATTATTAGCAATCTATCTCGGGCCCTAATATTTTTTTGAAAGGGGTCCTGTAAATGACCGAAATTAAAAACACTAGCATTATCGACTATCAGGACATTTCTGATGAAGATTTTGCGAACCTCATTGACGGTTCAATTTCATCATTTGATGAAGGTGATTTAGTCAATGGTAAGGTTGTCAAAATTGAGCACGACGAAGTGCTCGTTGACATTGGCTTTAAGAGCGAAGGTGTGATCCCTGCTCGCGAGCTTTCAATCAGAAAAGATGTTGATCCTGCAAGCTGTGTGCAACTCGGCGACGAAATTCAAGCACTTGTTCTCACTAAAGAAGACAAAGACGGTCGCCTTGTTCTTTCTAAGAAACGTGCTGAATATGAAGTTGCTTGGAAACAGGTTGAAGAGAAGTTCAAAGCGGGTGAGATTGTTACTGGTGAAGTTATCGAGGTTGTTAAGGGCGGTCTCATCGTTGACATCGGTCTTCGTGGCTTCCTTCCTGCTTCACTCGTTGACATTCGTCGTGTTCGCGAACTCGACTCCTACCTCGGCACCGAAGTTGATGCTCGCATCATTGAGATGGACAGAAATCGCAACAATGTTGTTCTTTCACGTCGTGTTCTTCTTGAGGAGGGTCGCAAGGCAGAGCGTGCTGAGATTCTTTCTAAACTCTCAAAGGGCATGCGTCTTAAGGGCACAGTTTCAAGCATCGTTGAGTTCGGCGCATTTGTTGACCTTGGCGGAATTGATGGCCTCGTTCACATTTCAGAGCTTTCTTGGAACCATGTCAACCATCCAAGCGAAGTTGTTTCAGTGGGAGACGAGCTTGAGGTTGTTGTTCTTGACGTTGACCTTGACCGTGAGAGAATTTCTCTTGGACTCAAACAAACTCAACCTGATCCATGGACAGAACTCATGGAGAAATATCCTGCTGGCATGATTGTTGATGGCAAAGTCACAAACGTTGTTTCATTCGGTGCATTTGTAGAGTTTGCTCCTAATGTTGAGGGTCTTGTTCACATTTCAGAACTTGCAACTCAGCACATCGACTCACCTAAACAAGTTGTTCATGTCGGTGATCAAGTTAAAGTAAAGATTGTTGAATATGATCTTGAGAAGAGAAGAATTTCTCTTTCTTGCAAAGCAGCTGCAGAAGAGCTTGGCTACGAGATTAAAGTAGAAGGCGCTGAACCAGCTGAGGCAAAAGAAGAAGCTCAAGCAGAAGAGGCTGCTGAATAGTTAATTTTTTGCTTTTAAACAGGTGGGTCTCCTGAGGGGGGTTCTAAGGCTCACCTGTTTAAATTTCTTTAAATCGAGAGGGTGCCTTGTGAAAGTTATTTATGTAATTGGCGGGATTTGCAATGGGAAGTCTATTATTGGGAAATCATTCGCTCAAAAAGGCGCAGTTTATTTCGATTTAGATAAAATCTCACAGTTTGTTCTTGAAAAGCCAGAAGTCATTGAGCAAGTTAAAAAGCTGAGTGACGACGTTGTCGTTGAAAATGGAATCATTGACAAAGAGGCGCTTCAAGACTATCTGTTCTCAAATAAATTAGTCACGCACGCATTTGATAGAGCTATTTTTCCTCACATTAAAGAGGAGCTAGACCGACAGCTGAGTGATCTTGATGATGATTCAATTGTCGTCGTTGAATATTCTGGTTATTTTGGCGACAGTCGCGATGAAGACATTTTCCTTAAAGATGCCGATGCTGTTGTTTGGGTTGAATCGCGTCTCAAAGACAAAATTGAGCGTGGCAAAAAGCGTGGGATTGAAAATTTTGAACTAACTTGGAGAATGAGAGTTCAGCCTTATGATGAAGAATATGAGGCTGTTGCTGATTATGTTATTCACAACAATTCAACGATAGAGGCACTAGATGAGCGAATCGACGAAATCTGGGCTTCATGTTGTAAGTGAATATGAACCCAGCGGAGACCAACCTAAAGCTATAAATGAACTTGCTTTAGGCGTCGAAAAAGGTCTTCGATATCAAACACTTCTTGGAGTCACGGGCTCAGGTAAAACCTTTACCATGGCCAAACTCATTGAGAAGGTTCAAAAGCCAACACTTGTAATGGCTCCCAACAAAACTCTCGCAGCACAACTAGCAGGGGAGTTGCAGCAGTTTTTCCCTGACAATTCTGTTGTATATTTCGTGTCCTATTACGACTATTATCAGCCAGAAGCATATGTTCCTTCAAGCGACACTTTCATCGAAAAAGATGCGTCGATAAACGAAGAAGTTGAAAAACTTCGCCATGCTGCCACAAGCGCTCTGCTCTCAAGGCGTGACTGCATTGTTGTAGCTTCGGTGAGTTGCATTTATGGCATTGGATCTCCCGAAGATTATGCAGGAATGGCAGTGTTTTTGAATAGGTCAGAAGAAGTTGATCGTGATGATTTAATCAAACGCCTTGTTGAGATCCAATATGACCGAAACGACTATGAGCTCGATCGTGGGAATTTTAGAGTTCGAGGGGACTCAATTGACATTTTCCCTCCATATGACGACAACCCTTTGCACGTGAGTTTTTGGGGTGACGAAATAGAAGAGCTCGCAATTGTTGATCGAGTTACTGGTGAAGTGATAAAGGAGCTAGACACTACGCCAATTTGGCCTGCTTCTCACTATGTTACTGCGCGCCCGAAACTAAATAACGCAATTAAAACAATTCAAGAAGAACTGCAACAACGTTTGCAGGAGTTAAAGGCTAACAACAAGCTGTTAGAAGCCCAGCGACTCGAGATGCGCACTTCCTATGACCTTGAAATGATTGAATCACTTGGATTTTGTTCTGGAATTGAGAACTATTCAAGGCACCTCGATGGCAGAAAACCAGGTGAGCCGCCAAACACGTTAATTGACTATTTTCCTGACGACATGTTGTGCATAATTGATGAGTCTCACGTCACAGTTCCTCAAATTCGTGGGATGCATGAAGGGGACCGATCGCGCAAAGTTACGCTAGTTGAGCACGGATTTAGGCTTCCATCTGCTCTTGACAATCGGCCGCTTCGTTTCGATGAATTTGAGCAAAAAATTCCGCAGTTTGTTTATGTGTCAGCTACACCAGGTGACTATGAAGAGCGAGTTAGTCAACAGACTGTTGAGCAAATCATTCGCCCAACTGGACTTTTAGATCCAATTATTGATGTGCGTCCAACAAAAAGTCAAATCGATGATGTAATTGATGAGGTTAAGGAACGTGCTGCAAAAAATGAGCGTGTTTTAATTACGACACTCACAAAGCGCATGGCAGAAGCTTTAACAGAGCATCTTCTTGATAATGACATCAAGGCACGATACATGCACTCCGACGTCGCTACTTTAGAACGTGTTGAAATCTTGAGAGATTTGCGTGCTGGAAAATTTGACTGTCTTGTTGGAATTAACTTGCTTCGCGAGGGGCTTGACTTGCCAGAAGTTAGCCTTGTTGCAATTCTTGATGCCGACAAAGAGGGTTTTTTGAGAAACAAGCGCTCGTTAATTCAAACAATTGGCAGAGCAGCTAGAAACGTTTCTGGCAAGGTAATCATGTATGCCGACAAAGAAACAGATTCTTTGAAAGCAGCTGTTGATGAGACTAGACGTCGACGCAAAATCCAAGAGGAATATAACGTCGAGCATGGAATTGAGCCTGAAACAATTCGGAAGAAAATCTCTGACATCACCGACAAAATAAAAGACATTTCAGATGTTTCTGCAGAAGAAGTTAACGCTGAACTTGCAAATTTCTCAAGATCAGAAGTTCTTCGGATGATTGATTCGTTGGAAGAACAAATGTATGAAGCCAGTGAGGCATGCGATTTTGAGGAAGCAGCAAGACTTCGCGATGAGATAGTGCAAACGAAAGCGCACTTGTCAGGAAGTGCTGAGGAAGATATTCTTGCCGATTTGAAAAAAACTGCTCGCAAAGCAAAGAAGCGTCACACGCGATAGCGCTTGAATGTCTCAATTACACTGGCACATTTTTTCATGTGTCCTATAATTTTTAACTAATCACTTTTAATTGAAAATGGGAGTTTAATTTATGTCATTAGTCGATGAGATTCATTCACTAGTTAGTGATGTTTCTTCAAAAGTCAGCGACTCCAACACTCTTGATGCACTAGAAGAAGTTCGTGTCGCAGTTCTTGGAAAATCTGGATCTTTAACAGGATATCTTCGCAACATGGGAAATGTTGCAAAAGAAGAGCGCGCTGAAGTTGGCAAACTTGTCAATTCTGCTCGAAATGAAATTGAAAATAAACTAGCAGAGAAAAAAGAGAAGCTAAAAAATTCCGAAATGCAGGCAAAAATTGAGTCATCTGCAGTTGACATTACTCTTCCAGGACGCTGTCAGCACCCTGGACATCAGCATCTAATATCAAACATAATCGACGAATGCACCGACATTTTCTTAGGCCTTGGCTACACAGTAAAACACGGTCGTGAGGTTGAGACTGATTACTATAACTTTACTGCTCTTAATGCGCCTGCTGATCATCCTTCACGAAGCATGCAAGACACTTTTTATTGCGTTGACAATTCAGGTGAAGTTGCAAATGTTAGGGGCGAGAGTGACGTTTTGCTTCGCACCCAAACAAGTGGTGTTCAAGTTCATGCAATGGAAGATGAAGAACTTCCAATTTACATAATTGCGCCTGGTAAAGTCTATCGTCGCGACGTTGCTGACCCTTCTCACTTGCCTCAATTTCACCAGATTGAGGGGCTTGTTGTTGACAAAGGAATCACTTTTGGTGATTTGAAAGGCACGCTTGAATTTGTGTGCAAAGCAATTTTTGGAGAAGAAAGAAAGACTCGTTTTCGTGCGCACTATTTCCCATTTACTGAGCCATCTTGCGAGGCCGATGTTTCATGCGGGATTTGTGGAGGAAAAGGCTGCCGCATGTGCAAAGGCACTGGTTGGCTTGAAATTTTGGGATGCGGAATGGTTGATCCTAGCGTATTGCGCATGAGCGGAATTGACCCTGAAATTTATTCTGGCTTCGCGTTTGGAATGGGCGTTGAGCGCATCGCTTGCTTGAAATACAACGTCCCTGACCTGCGCATGCTTTTGCAGGGTGATGAAAGATTCTTAAAACAGTTCTAGAGCGATGCGGAGATAAACATGTTAGCACCATTAAAATGGATAAACGAATATACAAACATTCCTTTCTCGACAGATGAGGAAATTAAAACTCTATGTGACCGCCTTGACCTAACAGGAACTGGCGTTGAGGGCATCGAAAAGATGGGCAGCCAATTTGACCACGTTGTCACAGGCGTTGTTCTCAAGAAAGAAAAGCACCCTGATTCTGACCACATGTGGGTTTGCAAGGTTGGTGTTGGTGACAAAAACGTCGGCGCTGACGGCGAGCCTGAACCATTGCAAATTGTTTGCGGCGCTCAAAACTTTAATGAGGGAGACCACATTGTTGTTGCAATGATTGGAGCTGTTCTCCCTGGTGATTTTAAAATCAAGAAGTCAAAACTTCGCGGTGTTGCGTCTTGTGGGATGAATTGCTCAGCTCGAGAATTGGGACTTAGCAACGATCACGAAGGAATTATGATTTTGCCAGAAGATACTCCAGTTGGAATGCCTTTGGCGCAATATTTGGACAAGAATGAGGTTGTGCTTGATCTTGAAATCACACCTAACCGCCCCGATTGTCTGTCGGTGCGTGGTCTTGCGCGCGAGTTTGCTGCAATGAATGGCAGAGATTGGACCGACCCAATTGCAGATGATTTCGCAAAGTTAAAAGCTTCTAAAACTGAAACGACAGTTGAAGACGAAGTTGACGTTACTGTTGAAGATTCAACTCGTTGCCCTCGCTACACAGCAGCTGTAATAAAAGGTGTAAAAGTTGGGCCTAGCCCACAATGGCTTGTTGACAAACTTTTGTCGGTAGGGCAGAGAAGTGTCAATAACATTGTTGATGTTACAAACTACATTTTGTTCCTCTATGGTCAGCCAATGCACGCTTTTGATTTGGACTGGCTAAAAAATGGTGAGGATAGAGCTCACATCATCGTTCGTGCTGCAAAAGAAGGCGAAAAGCTAACAACACTTGATGGCCAAGAGCGCGCTCTCACAGAAGACATGACACTCATCACGACTGAAAGTGCGGGCCCTGTTGGTCTTGCTGGTGTTATGGGTGGGCTAAATTCTGAAATTACAGAGAACACAAAAAATGTGTGCATTGAAGTTGCAACATTTGAGCCAGGGTCAACTTCAAGGACATCTCGCAATTTAAAACTTTTTAGCGAGTCGTCAATGCGGTATGAACGTGAGGTCGATGACCACGACATTGACGTGCGTTCTGCCATTGCAGCTGCTTTAATTCAAGAAGTTGCAGGGGGAGAAGTTCTTTGCAACAGGCAAGGAGACTTTGGACTCGTTGATGTTTGGTCGAAAAAAACTGAGCCTGAGACGCTTGCTTTTAGATGCAATCGTTTTAGAGATTTTGTTGGCGATGATGTTCCTAATGAATTTATCGCTGAAGTTCTAAAAAGGCTGGGTTGTGTGGTTGATGGCAAGGGCGATGAGTTGAGTGTTGTTCGCCCAACGTTTAGGCCTGACCTCACTCGTGAAATTGATCTCTATGAAGAAGTTTTGAGAATTTGGGGAGAGGATCGAATTCCAAGCACTTTGCCAAAAAGCGCAAAACGTGTTGGTCATTTGACCGATTTTGACATTGTCAGAAGGAAAGTTGACAACACTCTTCGTGCTAATGGGATGAATGAAACGCTTTCCTATTCTTTTAATTCCCTCGAAGAGATTGATTGTTTCCAACCAACTTCATTTAAAGAAAGCGTTAGTGTTGAACTTTTGAATCCGCTAAATTCTGAGCAAGCGCATTTACGTCAGTCGATTTTGCCAGGGCTAATGGAATCGGTTCGTTTCAACTCCAATCACGGAACAAAGCGTGTTGCACTCTATGAAATTGGAACAGTTTTCTCAACCACAGCTGAGAGGAAACTTCCAAAAGAGCGAACTCGTGTGGCTGGTGTTTTGTGCGGGAATGCAAAAGATAAATCTTGGGATGGTGAGGCTCGAAAATTTGATTTCTTCGACGCTAAAGGCGTGCTTGAAGATGTCGCCGACGTGCTAAACCTTCCAAAAGTGAAGTTTAAAGTTGGTGATCCAGGAGAATATTCATTCCTTTTGCCTGGTCGAATTGCTGTAATGTTTTCTGGCGGAACACAAATCGGATGGGTGGGGGAAATTCATCCTCAAGTTTCTTCAAAATATGACACCGATGATGCAGTTTGTGCTTTTGAGCTCGACTTTGCCGCGCTTGAAAAAACAGCCATGCCAGCTAAACCATATGTTGATTTGTCGGAATTTCCAGCAATTGAGATGGATCAAAACTTTGTTGTTGACGAGTCGGTGACATGCGAACGCATGCAACAAGTCATCACTTCCGCTGGAGGAAAGCTTTTGACAGGTGTCTCACTTGTTGACATCTACAGAAATCCAGTAACTGTTGGCGCAGGCAAAAAGTCGATGAGCTTCAAGTTAACCTATCAATCAACCGAAAAGACTTTAGAGTCATCGGAGGTTGAAAAATTGCACAACAAAGTTGTTACAAAAGTTGCTGGCGCAACTGGAGCAACGATGAGAGGCTAACTCTCTGTTCAATGCGTTAATAATTCGCATTGTTCCATCGGTTTTAGCTTTTTAATGGTGACTAATTTGAGTAACTAATTTAGTGCAAGCGCGATTTACTACATAAAGGAATTTAGAACATGAACAACAGTCAAAAGAAAGTGCTCGTTTTTGATTTTGGTGCTCAATATGGGCAGTTGATTGCTCGTCGCATTCGTGATTTGGGTGTTTATTCTGAAATTGTCCCATGCGACTTGACTGCCGATGAGGTCAAACAAATGAGTCCTTCGGCGCTTGTTTTTTCTGGTGGTCCCGCAAGTGTTTATGCAGATGATGCTCCATCAATTGACCCTGCTGTGTTAGAACTGGGAATTCCAATCCTTGGGTTTTGTTATGGGCATCAGATTATTGCACACACGCTTGGAGGGAAAGTTGGCCACACTGACAAAGGTGAATATGGCCCTGCATCCCTTCACGTAAAGCCATCTGTTTTGTTTGAAGGAACGCCTGACACACAAACCGTCTGGATGAGTCACCGTGACGCAGTTGTTGAAGTTCCTGCTGGATTTCGTGTTGTAGCTTCAACAGATGTGTGCGAAATTGCTGCGATGGAAAACGTTGAGAAGAAGATTTTCACTACTCAATTTCATCCTGAGGTTAAGCACACAGAATGCGGAAATCAAATTTTGGGCACTTTCCTGTTTAAAGTCTGCGGCCTAGAAAAGACATGGTCAATTGACAATTTGGCTGAAACTCTCATTGAAGACATTAGAAAAAAGGTTGGAGACTCTCGTGTAATTCTTGGTCTCTCAGGGGGCGTTGATTCAAGCGTTGTTGCTGCACTTCTTTCAAAAGCTATTGGAAAGCAGCTCATTTGCGTTTTTGTTAACCATGGGCTATTACGAAAAAATGAGCCAGAGGAAGTTGAAGACGTTTTCTCACGCCAGTTTAATGTCGATTTCATTCATGTTCATGCAGAAAAAAGATATTTAGACCTTCTAAAAGGTGTTAGTGATCCAGAGCAAAAGCGAAAGATAATTGGAACTCAGTTTTGGAAAGAGTTTTTTGCAGTTGCAAAAGAGAAGTCGGCCGATGGCACTCCAATCAAGTTTTTAGCTCAAGGAACAATTTATCCTGACATCATCGAAAGCGGAGCCAGAAAAACTGGTGGTAAGGCATCGACAATCAAGAGTCACCACAATTTGATACCTTTCCCCGATGGTGTCTCGTTTGATTTGATTGAGCCATTAGACCATTTCTTTAAAGATGAGGTTCGCTCGCTTGGAACATCGTTGGGCCTACCAAATTCCATCGTTTATCGTCAGCCTTTCCCAGGTCCAGGTCTTGCAATTCGCATCATTGGCGACATTGATGAAGAAAAGTTAAGAATTCTGAAAGATGCCGATGCTATTGTGCGTGAGGAACTCAACGACTACAACGACCGCCTTTTTGAGGAGACGGGAGACATTCATTCGGAGCATTCCTGTTGGCAATATTTTGCTGTTCTTCCTGACATCAAAAGCGTTGGAGTGATGGGGGATGAACGCACCTATGAGCGCCCTGTTATCGTTCGCGCAGTTGAGTCAAGTGATGCTATGACTGCCGATTGGGCCAAGCTCCCTCATGACGTGCTCGCTCGCATTTCCTCCCGCATAGTTGCTGAGGTCCCGGGCCTTAATAGGGTGTGCTATGACATCACGTCTAAACCACCAGCCACGATTGAGTGGGAGTAAATTGCAAGGTCAGAGGCCACTTTTTACCTAATCTAATGTTTTGTAATTTTGTGTAATTTATACCCATTTCGTTAGGGAAAAGCTGTAAGCCACTGGAAAAAGCTCTCAAACGGAAATCGCAGAATTCAGACCCGCCGAAGCCTCGGCGGGTCTTATTCTTCCCAGATAGGGCACACTTTTCGCTTCTGCGCCATCAAGAGAAATAGACAGTATTGGACAATATTGGGAAGCTTTCCAAAAGAATGGCGTCGGTTAACCACTCGCCACAGTTGCACGGGTGTATTTTTCGCCCGAAACGGCGAAAATAGTACCATTTTGAACTCACCCCCATTTTGGACGAGCTTTCTTTATGTTTTCCCAGTTCAGGATGGGGTGTAAAAAGTCGGGCGGTACTGACGAAATCACCGATTTTGCGGCGGATTTCGATCAACTTGCGCTCTGGCCAAGGCTCGGAAAACAGTACCGGGCGATCAAATGTCTCACGAAATAGTCCATCCATGATTCCGAAACAAGGCCCTCTTGGAGATGGCGGGCGGTACTATTCGACGCTTTGCCGCCTGTGCGAGCATTTCAAGCCATAGAAAGAGAGGGACGCCAAACGGCGTCCCTCTCAGTGCATCGATATAGAGTTTGGGCTCTACAGCTTGAACGACGATTTCCAGGACTTGTAGTCGTCCTCGCTCATCTCGCCGCTTTCGAGATCTTCCTTCGCGTTGTGCCAAGCCCTTATAGCCTGGACCATTTTCTGCGCACCGTCAGCCTTCGGGTCTATAGAGAGACTGCCGTCCTCGTTTGGGATGATGCCGAACGCGCCTTCTAGCTGGAAGAGTACTCCGAGCGCTTCTCTGGCACTGTTTATGTCGTATGTGATCAAAGCCTCCGGCTCTATGCCGAGTCCCCGCGCTATCGCCGACAGCTGTGCCTTGCTCGGAGTCCTGTTCCCCAGCTCGTAGTTCCTTATCCCCGGCTCAGACATCTCGACCTCCTCGGCCAGCTCGGCCTGGGTCATTCCAGCGCGTTTCCTGTAATAGCGGATAAGCTGGCCCGTGCTCAGATCTTCGGCCGTAGCGGCATTGGATGCGGCTTTGCTCATCTCTCTCCTAGCTCCGAATCGTCCAACCGCCTCATTCTAAAACAGTTCACATATGAACTCAAGTTATTGACAGTTCAAATATGAACTGATAGGATTTTCAAGCATCATCCGTTCAATAGTGAACTGTTAGGAAGGAGACGGACATGGAAGCAACCACGATGCGAATGATGAAGTGCTCGGAGGTAGCCGAAAGGCTCGGAATCTCCCGCACCTCCGCGTACGAGGTCATCCGCGAGCTCAACCAGGAGCTCGCGGACAAAGGGCTCATCACGAGGCAGGGTCGCGTGAGCGCGGACTACTTCGAGAAGAGGTACTTCGGCGGGAAGGACGGCATCCAATGACGGCGAGGCGAGAGAAGAACGGAACCTACACGAGCCAGTTCTGGTACGAGGACATCTACGGCAAGAGACGCCACAAGTGCAAGAGGGGCTTTGCGACCGAAGAGGAGGCGGACGCGTTCGAGGAGGCCTTCTTGCGCAAGGCGCGCGGCTCCATGGAGATGAAGCTCGCGGACTTCGTCGACGTCTACCTGGAGGATGTCAAGGCCGATCTTCGGGAATACACGCTCAGGACGCGCCTCTACATCATCAACGACAAGATCATCCCCGAGCTCGGGTGTAAGCGAATGAAGGACATCGAGACCGTTGATATCATCCAATGGCAGAACAAGATGCTCTCACATCGACGCCCGAACGGGAGCCCTTATTCCGAGACTTATCTGAGGACTATCAACAGCGCACTCGGCGCGATCTTCAGCCATGCCGCCGCGTACTACGACCTGAGCCCCAACCCGATGGCGAAAGCGCCAGGCCTGGGCTCGAAGAAGACCAGGGAGATGAAGTTCTGGACGAAGGACCAGTATCTACGCTTCTCCGAGGAGCTGGACGTCGAGGGGGTCCTCTTCTACGCGTTCGAGGTCCTCTACTGGCTCGGGCTGAGGATCGGCGAGCTTCTCGCTCTCGTTCCTGAGGACATCAACTTCAAAAGCTCGAAGCTCCACGTGGGGCATTCGTTCCAGAGGTTCAACGGAAGGGACGTCATCACCGATCCCAAGACCGATAAGTCGATAAGGGACGTCGTCATGCCCCTGTTCGTGAGGGACGAGCTCTACAGGCTCGTACACGAGATCCCGAGCGTGGAGCCGGGAGAGCGCATCTTCGCGAGCGTAAGCAAGAGCATATTGAAAGCGGAGATCGACCGGATCTGCGAGAAGCTCGATGGCGTTCCCGCGATCCGCGTGCACGACCTTCGCCACAGCCATATCTCGCTGCTGATAAACGAAGGGTACAACGCACTTGAGATCGGCGACCGCGCCGGTCAGGAGTCAATGGAGATCACGCTCCAGTACGGGCACATGTTCCCCGAAAGCGATGATGAGATGGCCGACTCCCTCCAAGAGTACAAGGAGGGCCGACATGACGCGTAGAAACGACGACAGGCAGCGGTCCGTGACCATCGGCTTCCGCGTCAGCAAGGAGCAGGCGGAGCGCATCGACCTACTCGTGGCGCTCAGCGGGAAGACCAAGCAGGACTACATCGTGGAGCGGCTTGAGAACGAGAGCATGGAGGTCATACCCTCGCCCAGGATGCAGAGGACGCTCCGCGACGAGATGCGCAAGCTCTGCTCCCAGCTGGAACTCTTGAGGAGAGGCGAAGAGCCTAGCGAGCGCCTCTTGGCCACGTGCGACCTCGTCGCGAGCGTTTACGCGAGCCTCGGAGAAGATGTCTGCGTGCAGGCGCCTAAGACGAAGGACGAGATGCTCCTGAACATGTCGAGGTGCTGACCATGCCAGCGTACCTAGACGACAACGGAACCTGGTACGCGCTCTTCTACTACGAGAACTTTAAGAAAGAGAAGAAGAGGAAGAAGAAGCGCGGCTTCGGGACCGAGCAGGAGGCAAACGACTACGAGGACGACTTCAAGGCTAAGGCGTCGCTTGCAAGGTATCTGCCCTTCAAGGACTTCGCAGGCATCTACATGGAGAACGTCGGCCCGAGGGTGCGGATCTCCACCTATGACACGAAGGTCCAATCGCTGAGCAAGTGGATCATCCCCTTCTTCGAGAAGAAGCCCCTGAACGAGATAACGTCGATAGACATAGTCCACTGGCAAGTTTGGCTGTCGGAGGCGAGGAAGAAGAACGGGGAGCCCCTGGCCCCCACCTACGTGAGGAAGCTCAACAGCGAACTTGCGGCCATCTTCAACCACGCGGCCAAGAACTACGACTTGGATCCCAATCCCGTCAAGAAGGTAAAGAAGACGGGCAAGCAAAAGACCGACGAGATGAAGATATGGTCGAAGACAGAGTTCGACCTGTTCCTCGACGCCATTTGCGACAAGGTGGCATCGTACTATGCCTTCGAGATACTTTACTGGACGGGCATAAGGGAGGGGGAGCTCCTGGCGCTCACGCCAGCGGACTTCGATTTCGAGAACTGCTACCTCGATATAAGCAAATCCGTGTACAGGAGAGGCGGCGAGGACATCGTCGGGCCACCGAAGACGGAGAAGTCCTACCGGCAGTTCAGGATACCGAGGTTCCTGGCGGAGGAGGTAGAGGAATACATCAGGCTCTTCCTCCATATCGCGGACGATGAGCGGATCTTCGAGGGACTGACCAGGAAATATCTCTGCAATGAGATGGATAGGGGCTGCAAGATAGCGGGAGTAAAGAGGATCCGCGTGCACGACCTTCGCCACAGCCACGTCTCCATTCTGATAGACATGGGCTACAGCGCGACCGACATCGCCAACCGGGTAGGACACGAGTCCATCGACATCACGTACCGGTATGCGCACCTGTTCCCGAATTCGCAGCAGGACATGGCGGCGAGATTGCAAGATGCAGGCTCCCAGAGGAGATGCGTACAGAAATTCGAAGGGTGTCCCATTTGTGCGCACCCTTCATCTGGCTAGCATTGTATGCTTGCCGAAAACGAGAGGTAGCTAGGTGAAGATGACTGAAGAAACCACAATGGCCATTCCAGATGATGTTCGTGCTACTCTCATGGCGTTTGACGACGACTACCTTGCGGATGTGCTCAGGCTCTGGGATTGCGATTTCATGGATTGGTATGAACCTTTCGCTTTGATTTTCAGGTTTGAGTCGGATGACGTAATGATCTGGTGCGAGAACGAGGTTATAAAGCACAACCTAGGCGCAGTTGGTGGTGGGAATGTCGGCGATCACTTACCTGAAACCGTTAAGGCAAGCATCGAACCTGATGCTTGCCTTTGTTGGTTGCGCGACAAAAGCTATGATGAAATTATCGGATCAACGATGGTAAGCCGTGAGCTAGTTAAACGCTTATTGTAGTTTGTTCCGATATTGTCGTCGGTAAAACAAACTTACCGTTTTAGAATTCGACATTGTCGAAAGTAAACGCCTCCAAAGCTTGGCTAATTAGTTTGTCCGTACGGCTTTTAATTTGATCGCGCGTCCATTTATCTACAGACACCAAATCTTCGTTTAGGTTAAGGCCATTGCGATAGCCCACATTGAATCCGTTTGAATCCTTTCTATCTCGCTTTTCAACGAATGACATATTGCTGAGTTTGGAGTTGTAGCCAGAAATCGTCAGATTGCCCAGCGTGTGCACAAGTTCAGCTTGGATTTTTTGTGCCTCTGATCTGTCGCCGCCCCCAATCATATCTACCCATTCCTGGGGAATATTTTCTCCCTGTGGGAAG
This sequence comes from Phoenicibacter congonensis, assembly GCF_900169485.1. Taxonomy (NCBI): domain Bacteria; kingdom Bacillati; phylum Actinomycetota; class Coriobacteriia; order Eggerthellales; family Eggerthellaceae; genus Phoenicibacter; species Phoenicibacter congonensis. The sequence continues at coordinate 878,120 of NZ_LT821227.1, forward strand.
ACGTGTTCAATTGTCCATACGTAATTCCCGGAAGGATAGCGCTCCCATAACCCTTTCATTTCCTTGGTAACGCTGGGCTCTGCCAGAACAGTGAGTATGAATCGTGTCATATCCGGGTTGACATCATAAATCGGGCCAGCCAGTCGTTCTTCGAACGCTGCGTCGCTTGCAGAAATGTCAACCAAGCGCTCGCGGATGTACTTAGCGGCCTCGGTGCCCTTGAGATTGCTATCTTCAATGCCTTCGCAAATGCTTATGAACAGGCGCTCAAGATCTCGGGTCGGTGGAGTATCTGTGATGTTTCGCCTTACGAAGAAGAGGGTGAGCAGCTCAACGATTCTCGCCAGCATACGATCATCTATTTTCAGCTCCACGCTTTTTTTCATGAGATGTAGGAGGAGCAGATACGACGGAACGCCCTGCGCTCTTGCAAGCTCCGTAAGTTCCGATTCGAGGTCTTTGTCCATGCCTTCACGGTTGATGCCGATAATCTTAGAGTAGATCGATGAGTTTTCGATGAGCTCGTCCAAGACGCTCAATGCGCCGTTCTCTTGTCCAATTCTCTTCTCATAGATCTTCAGTAAGTTGGATCGTGTCGCCACGGATCCGAGTGGCAATTGCGCGCCTCCATCTTGAACGAAAGGCTTATTGATCGCCCTCCTGAATGCATCATAGTTTTGACGGAAGAACCTCTCTTGCGTCGTGTAATCATCGCCTAGATTGCGTAGCATCTCCTGCCATTGATCGAAGTAGTAATCCAGCTCGTTTTCGTCGGCGTCAGCAACCTTTGCGAGCAGAGTGTTCTTTATCAAGTCGACAGCAGACAGCGGAACACCACGGTTGTTGAGAGAAGCAAATAGCGTATAAGCATCCGCATGGCTGTCTACACTTATTTGAACGAGAACGGCAGAGCAAAGTAGTCTGCTCATCTCAAGTAGCTTCTGGATGGATTGCTCATCGTCTAAACCGCAGATCTCTTCTCCCAGCCTGTCGTAGAAATAGTCGAACGCCTTTGCTATCTTTCTAACCCCATAGTATTTAGGCTTTTGCATCACAACATTGAGCCCAGCGTGCTCTTTTAATGTCCATCGATAGTCCTCTAAATCGTGATTTTGAACCTGGGGCACAACACGACTCGTTCCTTTGTCTGCTTTGAGAATAAGCCTGTTTCGCAGTGGCCTCACATCATCCGAACTAATATCTTCATCTATAGCGTCAGGATGTTCGTTAATCCTTGCATATAGAGCACATAGAAGTAGGCTTATGGTCGTAAGTCGCTGCTGCCCATCGATGACCTCGAAATCTATGACGTTGGTTTTTGGATCTATCTCGCCTTGTATCACGATTATGGAACCAAGGAAGTATCCCGGGTCATTGTCAAAGATATCATCATAGAGGTTGGACCAATCACGCTGACCCCAAGTGTACTCACGTTGATACCTTGGTATGTAGTAGACCTTTGAAGCATCGGTCGATAGGATATTTGCAATAGATGGGTCACTAACATTCTTAATCATTGTTGTTTTCCTGTGTCTTATCGGACGGCTGTTGCTGGAATCATTCTTCCGTTTGCCAAGCAAAAGGCCAATTCGCAGGTTGCTCTAATTCGTTAAGAGGAGGCAGAAGGCTAATGATGCTTTGTGTCTCCATAGCTACAGTCACAAGACGAGGGATTAGGCCACTGATGTAGGCGTGATCTTCGCTATAGTCGTTGGGGTCGTTCACAATACCCGAAGCATTGTCCGTTTTCACCTGATAACGGTCTATTAACCATTCTAGCGGGCTGCGTCCATTTACCTTGTAATCATTGGCAGCTTCTGGAATGTCGGTAAAGGTCAGGTTCCCGTTATAGATGAGCGTCGTATGATCATCCACCTTCTTGCCCGTTTCTGGATCTTTGCGCTTGCCCCATTTCATTTTCTGCACTCGACCGGGATTGTCCAGATTGCCTCGGTACGTTAAAGGATATGGTTGAACGTTCTCGTAATCTAGGTGCAGCTGCGCGAGTTTTCGACCCGCTAAAGAAAATGCTCTAAAGTCCTCTGCAAGTGGAATACGAGGTAGTTCCTTCTTCAGGTTTGCTTCGAACCTGCTCCTATATTCAGGAGAATGAAGGATGCCATAGATATAGTAGAAAATATCTTCTTTGGTCAGCTCGACTCCGCCATGCTTTTTCGTACGAGCTGCCTGTTTACCATGCGCATCAAAAGCGCGCGGATAAATCTTTCTAAAAACATCTAGCGCCTCATCAGTAATAGCATCACGCCGTTCTGGTTCTCCTGACTCAAAAGAAAAAAGACCACCGAGCTCATTTCTTCTTTCATACCAATACATAGGAAAGAAAAGTCCCTTTTCAATCAAGTCGTAGCTAGGAATGCTGTCTACGATAAAGCAAGAGCTTTTCTTACTGCCGGGTCCTGATACCCCAATGCATAGGTTATAAGTTGTCCGTTCAGGAAAAATCTGCGGTATTTGATAAACACAGTTATTCATTTGGCGGCTTAGGTAGAGGTACTGCTCCGAAAACGGACGATAAGCTGTATCCCGAATAGCATCTCCTGAGAAAGTACCTCTCTTTTGCTGAACGAGATCTGATTTTAGTTCTCGAGTCCACTTGATCCGTGTCTCGTCTGAATCAACAAATGCATCGATGTTTTTCGGTTTGCCAGATGCTAGCCATCTATCGATCTCCTCGTTGTATGCTTCCGTCATTCTGGACATGTTGCGCTCCAACTCGGAGAAACTGTAATTCACTGCCCAAGGATCGCGATTTGTCTTAACGCCACTTGACCAATTGATAAAGATCCCATGTGGTTCTTTGCCCTTTTCGATTCCGAGGGGTGCGAAATCGTACCAAGAATCGTCACGCTGGTTGAGCCAATCCCCATGCCGATCCGGGACGATCCGATCCCATTCAAAAGCATCGTCTTGAGCAGCATCCTTGATTATTGCGAGCTTCTCTTCCCGTGTGAGGTAATCACCGATGTCGTGGTAGTGAATAACACCGCGTTCCTCGGAGTTCGGATTCTTGATGAGCATAGTTATGACAATTGCAGCGCGTGATCCAGATCCGAAAATCTTACCTCCTTCTTTCCGAGATTGCTCACCTTGCGTGTATTGGTTACCACGCAGATTGAACACATAAATCGAGCTAAACTCATCGGCGAGGGTCTTGCGGAATCCATCCGTAGAGCCGCCGTCGAGCCAGCCACCGTTAGTGACGAAGGAGACGATGCCCCTGTTTCCGATGCGGTCAGACGCCCATCGGAATGCCCGGATGTACGAATCGTACAGCGAGTTCTTAAGGGTTGCTGTTGAACGATCTGCATAGGTCGCCCTTATCTTCGCATCCAGCGTTGGGTACGAGAGGTTCTTTGCGTTGTCGTTTTCGTTCTTTTGACCGGCAGAATAAGGTGGATTCCCCACAATGACGTTGATGGGAGTTTCCATCTCCTTGATTATACGCTCCGTGTTGTCCACGAACATCTCAATGTCGAGCGGATCGCCTTCCTCGTACATCTGGAACGTATCCGTCAGAACTGCGCCCTCGAAAGGTACGTACTCCCCAGAGACGCGTGAATGGTAGGCATACTCGATGTTGATGGTCGCTATGTAGTAGGCAAGCAGAAGTATCTCGTTGCACCATATCTCGCTACGGTACTTCATCGGCAACTTGTCCGTCGGCATGAGCTCTTCGTCCTGTATAAGGTTCACGATGAAGGTGCCAGTGCCCGTGAAGGGATCGAGTATGTTCACCCCCTTGTTGGCCAGGCTCAGTCCAAATTCCTTACGCAGCAGGCGATCAGTAGCATGCAGGATGTAGTTCACAACCTCATTCGGCGTGTAAACGATGCCCATCTTCTCGGATGTCGCCTTGAATGCCTGACTGAAGAATTTCTCGTAGAGTTCCTTGATGATCTTCTGCCGTCCGCCATCGGTCTTTACGCCCTCAGCTCTTAATTTGACGCTTGAGTACAATTCAGCGAGTTCCCTTTTCTCACCTTCTGTCTCTATACCATACTGCCTCAGCGTATCCACCATTTCTTCCATGGCGATAGAGACAGGATTCGAAGAAGCGAATTCGGCTCCGGAAAAGAGCGCCTCGAATACGGGGAGCGTGATCATATGCTGGGCCAACATTTCGACGGCTTCATCCTCAGTGATACCGTTATTCAGGGAGTCTCTCAGACCTTTGAGGAATGACTCGAATTCCTTTGATGCGGGACCTTCGTTTAGGACGAGCTCGCCTACGCGCTCGATGTGTCGTTTGGCGATCTGCCCGATATCCTTTGCCCAATCTTCCCAATATACCTTTGTGCCGCACTTCTTGACGAGCACCGCATTGACCGCTTCTTGCAGCTCTTGATCCGTGAAGAATATCTTCATTTGCTCGCCGGTCTCGGCATCCTCTGCTGGCAAGTTATCACCTTTGCCGTCATGCTCAGAAGGAGGCTTGGCCTGATCCTTGCTGATGTTGATGACGTCCACAACAGCTGTGGTGGCTGGATCGTATTCGAGCCCGTTGATCGCGCCGTCAAGCCTCTCGTCGTGGCTTCTGAGAGCTTGCACAATTTCCCAGACGACCTTGAAGGCGTCGGTGTTGTCGAGTGCCTCCTCTGGCGTCATTCCCGCAGGTATGACCACGGGGAGGATGATGTAACCATATTCCTTGCCCTCGAATCGGCGCATGACGCGCCCGACGGCCTGAACCACCTCGATGCGGGACTTCTTGGGCTGCAGGAACATGATGGCGTCGAGATTCGGGACGTCCACGCCTTCCGAGAGGCAGTGGACGTTTGACAGCACGTGGCATTCGCCGCCGTCCTCGTCGGGATCGTCGACGTCAGCTAGCCAACGCAGCTTCTCCTTGCGCAGGCCCATGTCCATGGTGCCGTCGACATGGTCGACGCGACATTCCAGGAGGGGAACTTCGTTTCCCTGCTCGTTTTCATATTCGAGGTACGCGTTCACGGTCTGCTGGAAATACTCTGCCATGCGCTTCGATTCGGGGATGGTCGAACAGAATGCGACGGCGTTCTTGAGAGCTACACCCTCGTCGCCCTTGCCTTGATCGGCTAGACCTTTCCAGCACCCTATGACCTTCGCTGCATCGGTGATCTCGAACCCATCTTCCTGCGCCATTGCCATCTGGTAGACATCGCTCACGACATCCTCGGAAACCGTGAGGGCGATCACCCTGTAATCTGTGAGAAGACCCTCGTCCACAGCACGCCCGAACGTAAGGCGGTAGAAGACGGGACCGAACTTATCGATGTCATCCATCGATGAGATCTCGTAGTTCTCCGTCTTAGCTTGCCTTCTGGCGTTGTCGCCATAGAGCTTGGGAGTCGCCGTCATGTAGAGGCGCTTCTTCGCTGATACGAGTCTGTTGTTGTGGACCTTGGTGAACTCGCTCTGATTCTTGAGATCGTCCACGATCTCGGAAGCACCGGTGGTTCTGTGGGCCTCGTCGCAAACGATCAGATCAAAGGGGTCGAGTCCCTTTCTCTGCGCGTCCGATACGACCTGGATAGACTGATAGGTTGAGAAGATAACGTTGACCCCAGACTTGCGGTCGAACTTCGATATCTGGTTGTACAGGTCGTCTGGATCAGTGGTAGCGGGATACGGGATGTCGGAGAGCGATGTCTCCCACGTATCGCCATCAGTGCTGGATGCCTTGGCATCCGAGCATACTACTGCGCAGCGCATAGGGCGCTTCGACTGGTTGGCCCATTCCCTCATAGTCTGCGAGACGAGGGCAATCGATGGAGCCAGGAAAAGAACTACCGACCCTTCCGGGAGCAGCTCCTCTTCAAGCCTAAGGGAGGTCAGGGTTTTTCCCGTGCCACACGCCATGATGAGCTGACCGCGCTCATGTACGTCGAAACCGTCAATGCAGGCATCGATGGCCTCGCGCTGGTGCGGCAACGGATCCTTGAACTTGCGTTCCATGGTTTCGCGACCTTCCATGAAGGCGTCCCAGTCCACCTCGGATTGCGCCATACCATCAGCAAATAGCCTTACGGTGTCCCATTGCTTGGCTATCTTGTTTAAGTTTGGTCCGAAATCGGCGCAGGTCGTGACGATCATGTTGTGCTTGTACTGATCCGTGGCACCGGTTTTGCCGTAGAACGTGGCGACATCGTTGTAGTCCAACGTGGCCTTCTGGTAGCACTTGCATTGGATCGCCCAGTAGCTTCCGTCCTCCGCGTCTTGGGCGACGAGATCGATGCCCATATCTATGCCGTCGTTCGTCGGCGCGTCCTTCCACATCCATACGCGGCTGAACCTCTGGCTGTATACTGGGTCATGCTCCAGATAGAATCGGGTAGCGCGCTCGAATTTGTCTCCCTTTTCCCGTTCGCTTTCTGATGACGCCCTGATCCAGTCGATCACCTGGTATATCATGCGCGATGAGGACTGGTCGAACCTCACGCTTGCCGCATCGGGATAGTGCTTGCCCTGAAGTTTGAGGACGTTCTCCTCGACCTCTTTGAGCATCGACTCTTCGAGCGAGAGCACATCGACCACCCATGCGCACTGGAGATAGGGGTTGTAGATGCCCACCTTGGTGACGCCTTTGAACTCCTCTTGTTCCGAATGGAGGCTCAGCAGGTAGTAGAGAAGCACCTGGAGGGTCGAGTTCTTGTTCGGCTGGGCCTTCCTCACTTTGAGATCCCATATGGTGTCGGGCGTGAGGTAATCGGCGTCACCTGATTCGATGCTGTCGGAATAGCCTCCGCTGAAGGTGAAGCCGCTTGAGATCACGGGACCGTTCTCTGAGAAGAATTCGAGTGTGCGCTCTATGAGCGTTTGTATGTCAGATACGGTCTGATCGTCGGGTTTGATCTCGGACACTGGCTTATAGGCCCTGAACCCCGCCCTGAAAGCGGAATCGAATCCCGACAGCTTGCAGATGTCAACGATCCCCTGTGGAGAAATGCCAGCCCCAACGCTGAAGTTCTCACTGAGATCGGAGATAAGTTCCTCGGCTTGGTTTGTCGCCCCCACTAAAGATGCACCTGCCAAGGCAACTGAGAACACTTCCCTCGGAGCCGTTCCCTGCATGAGTCTCGTGCCGTAATCGACCGCGAGTCCCACCAGAGACGGGTGGACGTTGTAGTTCCCGGAGACGACTCGACTATCTTCATATTGGATCATGTCAAACTTCGAAAGGGGCAAATACCCCTTCCTAGGCTGATGTGCCGTTCCAACAATTTGTGTTACTGAGGGCATGGATTCTCTTCCTCTATTCCTCTATCAAGCCTTTTAGATACTCGTTGTACTCTTTCTTCAAGCTTTTCGGCCCATGTATTCTCACAGTGCCTCCGAGCCCCGCAATCCAGCCGAAGAACGGCTCGGACTTGCGGATCTTCACGATCGCTTTAGCGGTCTCATCGTCGTGCTCGTACATCTCAGCGGCATCGCCGAAGCGATCCATGATAATCTCCACCTTGTCACCGTCGACGAGGAGCGTCGCAGTGACGGGCTCCCCTCCGAAGCGCCCGAAGCTCTCGTGGTCGTCTCCGTCGAATGTATGATGCGTGATCTCGTCGTTCCGCGTTGCCGCGTTTTGGGACACCCGTAAGCGCTCCATGCGGTCTATCCTGAACTCGGTCATGCACTCATGATCGTCGTTCCACGCGGTCAGATAGTAATAGCCACCCCAGTAGGTGATGCCCACGGGCGTCACCTCATGCGGCTTGCCGTCGTGGGTCGCCTTGCGCTCGCCCTTGAGGTTGAACTTGTAGTACATGAAGGAGACCTTCTTGTGCTGGCGCATGGCGTCATGCAAAACGTCGATGCATCCGAACACCCCGTCCTTCTTGGACGTGATCCTTCCCTGCACGTGTATCCGCCGATCGAGCAGCGCCCGCTCATGGTCGCTCGCGAGCAGCTTCAGGTTCGTGGTGAGCGACCTCGACTGGCTCTTCGTGAGGAACTTGCACGATTCCACAGCGTCCACCAAAAGCATCAGCTCGGACAGTGTGAAGTCCCGCCTCACGACCGCGTACTGCACCGGGTTCCTCTGGTAGGTGCGGATGTCGAGACCGAATTCCTTGAGCGTCTCAAGGTCGCGGTAGACGCCCTTGCGCTCCGCCGGTATCTCGTAGGCATGCAAGCGATCGATGAGCTGCGTCATAGACAGCCCGTGGCTCTCGTCGGTCTCCTCTTCGAGGATGCGCTTCAGGTACAGCAGCTTCAGCTTGGACTTGCTGTTGTTCGCCATGATCCCTGTCCCTTCTCTTGCGCCCCATCTGTATTACATGCGTTGATTACTCATTCTAAGCGATGATCTCGAACCTCCGTTCCGGGTGTCCCTTTTTCGCATAACTTCTCCGCCCGGGCGGAGCGTCTTCCCACGCGGGCGTGCTGTTTCCTTCATAGACGCAACCTCCGCATCTCGCACATGCCCCTTCGCCTTCCTTGAACGTCGCACCCTCGCACAGCGCCGCTCGTTGCCGCGCAAGGGCCGCGATGCTTTTCCAATTTCTTTTCAGGGATGAACTCATTTCCTACGACCCCGAAAACAAATAGGAAAACCAGCACGGCAGAGATGCTTCCTCGATCCGCCGTTTCGCTTCCTCCCTTGCACGGCCGCGACGCCGTGCGCCATGCGCCTCACAAGGCAGGCCAAAGGGGCCGTGCCGAAGACGAATTGGAGGTCGATTCGAATGAAGGAATTCAGCAAGCACGTACAGGACGCGGCAGAGATGTTCCTCAAGCGCCGGGGCTACGAAATCCTCGATGCGAACTGGGAATGCCCGGACGGCGAAGGGAAGTTCGACATCGTCGCCGACGACGAGGACTCAATCGTCTTCGTCCAGGTGAAGGGGCGCGACGGAAGGGTCGAGGGGTTCGGCTTCGACGAGGCCACCATGCAGCGCGATGACTTCGAGCGCATGTCGATGAGCTACCTCGCCAAGAACCCGGACATCTGCAACTGCGCGGTGCGCTTCGACGTCGTCGCCATAACGGTCGTCGGCGAGGACAGGGCGATGATCCGCCACCACATCAACGCCATGAGCTACGGCCTCTCGGAGGAATAAACGACCTCCGTTCCTCCAGAGGAGGACACCCGCTCCCGTCCGGGTCGCAAGGCCCGGGCGGGATCCCGGGGACATCCAGCAACGATTGAAAGGACGCACGAAAATGGGACTCGACATGTACCTCACCCGCAGAGCCAAGGGCGGAAACGCCGAGCACGAGCTTCTGGCCTACTGGCGCAAGGCGAACCACATCCACGGCTGGTTTGAGCGCAACACGACCGACGGATACATCGAGAACTGCGAGTACTACCCGGTCTGCAGACAAGACCTCGTATGCCTCATGGACGACTGCAAGCTCGTGAAAGGAAACCGCTTTCTGGCACCCAAACTCCTCCCAGTGCAGGAGGGATTCTTCTTCGGGGCATTCGGCTACGGCGACGAGTACTACACCGACTGCATCGACCAGACGATCAGCATGCTGGAGCACGTGCTCAAGGAGACCGGCGAGGAGGACGAGCTCTTCTACCACGCATGGTGGTAGCGATCGCAAAGTACCCTAAAACAGTTCACAAGTGAACTGTTTTAGGGTACTATACCGAATGTAATACATATCCACATGAAGCGCCCAACCTCCAACCTGCGGGCGCGAGATGCAAGGGAGAAAGGACAAGCATGCGCACCATAGCCATCTCCAACTACAAGGGAGGTGTGGGCAAGACGACGAGCGCCGTGAACCTCGCCAGCATCTACGCCGATGCTGGCAGCCGGGTGCTCCTGATCGACCTCGACCCCCAGGCCTCCGCGACCGACTACTACGGACTCTACGACAGGGCGAAGACGGAGGGCCGAAGCTCCATAGAGCTGCTATACGGGCAGGCCTCCGTCGCCGACCTCGCCTTCGAGACCGGAACGGAGAACCTCTCCGTGATCCCGTCGACCATCGAGCTCGTCGACCAGAACGAGCTGCTGCTGCGCGAGCAGAGGCTCAAGTTCGCGCTCGACGATGCCGACGACACCTACGACATCGCGATCATCGACTGCTCTCCTGTGCTCAAGCGCCTGGCCTTCAACGCGTACCTCGCGGCTGCGGACGGCGGCATCGTCGTCATCCCGGTGAAGCTCGACTCCACGGTCATGCGGGGCACGGCGCTCACGGTGGAGGCAACCAAATCCATCGCCGAGGCACTTCGCATGCCCTGCCCCAAGTACCGAATCCTGCGCACCTGCGTTCCCGGCCGCATGACCAAAGCCGAGAGGACGGGAGCAGAGGTGCTCGACCGCTTCTTCCCCGACACGCAGTTCTCAAGTGTGATCCACGCCTCATCCAAGGTCGGCGAGGGAAGCTGGCAGTGGACGCCGGTGTCATCGTTCGAGCCCGGAAGCAGGCCTGCGCGCGACTACGCGGCCTTGGCTGAGGAGGTTCTCAATGAGCTCGACTAGCGACGTCGCCAAGGCGTTCTCGATCTCCGGGCTCTTGGACGAGAAGTCAAAGACGCGCGAACGCTTCCCTGTTCTTGAGATAGCCGTCGGAGACATCGCGGCTCATCCCGCGAACGTCGCCTACTCGATGGACGCTTCTGCCATAAGGCAGCTTGCGAGCTCGATCAAGCGCGACGGCCTCACCGACCTCCCGCTCGTGAGAAGGCTTGCCGACGGCGGCTTCCAGATGATTTCCGGGCACCGCCGCCTTGAGGCATTCCGCCTCCTCGCTAAAGACGACGACGCGTTCTCGCGCATTCCCTGCCGGATCGTCGAGGGCATCACGGACGCCCAGGCGATAACGCTCCTCCACACGGCGAACTACTTCGTGCGCTCGCTCACGGTGACCGAGAGGGCATACGCGACGGAGGCCCTCGGCATCGAGGCGGAGCGGCTCCGCGCGGAAGACCCGTCGCTCAAGGGGAAGCGAACCGAGGACATCAAGGCGGAGCTGATCGAGCAGCAGACCGGCAAGGCCGTCTCCGGAAGGACGATCTTACGCGACGAGAAGATGGCCAAGACCATCCAGAGCGACCTTTCCAGGAACTGGGCCATCGAGGCTGACGAGGGACGGCTCTCCGCATCGAGCGTCGAGATACTCAAAGGCCTACCGAGAGAGAAGCAGACGCGCCTTTACGTGAGCCGACCCGCAGGGCTCTCCAAGAAGGAGACTACCGAGTACCTCAAGCGCAAGCTCGAACTTGAGAGCCCTTGCGACAAGAGGCTCGTCCGCATCCTCGACGACCTCCGCTCGTACATGTCCTCGATGGAGGGAAGGCCATCGAAGGCCGATTGCGAAGCAGTCGCTGAGATACGGCGGATAAGCGCCCGAATCTCGAAGATGTGCATTAAGTGACCACCTTGGGACTTATCGGCGCTTAGACGCCGAATCCAGCAAGTAGCCTATTGGCGTATTACATCTTCGATGTCGCCAATAGCACTTGCCCCGGGAGGCGATGGAGCAGTCATGTCGCTTGAGCCGCGTGGGGGCTCCGCTCCGCCAACTCCCGGGGGATCTGGCAAGCGCAGGCGCTCGGGCCTTGCACCCTTCTCCTCCGCTTGGCGGGGGATCCCCCGCGCCCCTTATACGAATTTTCGAAAAGCACTAGGAGGTAATCCTATGAACCCCATGAACAAGACCAGAACCTTGAGCTTCCGCCTCGCGGAGGACGATTACCAGAAGCTCGTCGAACGCTGCCGCGTTTCTGAGCTCTCGCAGTCGAAGTACCTGCGCTACCTCATCCGGATACCCATGCTCGCTGAGGCCGCCGAGGGCGAGATCCCCGACGGCGTCGTCATCGACAGGAAGACGATGCGCCAGATGTCGCGGGAGCTCACGCGCTGGGGCTACCACTACAACCAGGCCGTACATGCCATGAACTCGATCAACTACTACATCGTCCACGGCAAGGCGACCACCGAGCTCATCGCACCCAAGGCCGAGACCATCGAGACGGAGCTAGCGGCGGTGAACGAGAACGCCGAACGGATCGTCTACGAGCTGGCGCGCCTCCAGTGCTCGACGATCATGGAGGCGTGAGCGATGCCCATTCTGAAACCTATAGCGGGCCATGGGTCGGTGGTCGGCATAAGGCGATATCTGGAGAAGAAGAACAGGGCGCTGGCCAAAGACCTGTTCAACCTCAGTTGGGACGAGAGGGGCAACTGCAACGATCCTCAAGAAGCCAAGAATCTTGTGAGATGGGACGAAGAGATGGATGCCATGAGGGCGAGCCTCGGCCACGATTCCCCGTGGAAGGGGAAGCGCGCCAGGACCTTCAAGCATTTCGTCATATCCCCCGACCCCGACGATGGAATCGATCTTGACTCGCTTCGTGAGCTCGCTTGCGCATGGGCTCTCGAACATTTTCCCGACAACCAGATCGCCATCGTCTACCACGATGACAACGAGGGTTCGATTCCTCACGCGCATGTGGTTGTGAACAGCTCGAATCTTGCCACGGGAAACAGGATGCAGACCGAGCATCCCGAGGACTTGAACCGGGCGCTTCAGGATATGGCGCGCGAGCGAGGGCTCACGGGACTCTCGAACGTCATGCCCGAGAAGTCCCAGAAGAGCACCGAGCCCAAGACGGCCCGCACGCGGCAGGGCATCTACTTCGGACGCGCCGAGAAGGAGATCATGCGCTCCGGCAACTACTCCTGGGTTGGCGACATAAGGGCGCGCGTGGCGCTCGCGAAGAACACGTCCCGAAGCGAGACCGACTTCATGGAGGCTCTCAGGCGTCTCGGCATCGACGTAGCCGACAACTCCTCGAAGGCCAGGCGCGACGACTGGATCTTCTCGCTCGCCGACGAGCCGACGAAGAAGGTGTCCGGCGAGAGGCTCGGCTTCACCTTCGGCAAGCAGATGCTAAGGAGCCGCTTTGAGAGGCAGTCGGCCTACCACCCCGAGCGCAGAACCGAGGGCGAGATACGACGCCGCGCCGTGAGCGCAGTGGAACTCAACGACTTGCAAGACCTCTCCAGGCTCTCCGCCGTCCTTGAGACGTGCGCGAAGTTCGACATCCGCTACCTGGAGGATTTCGATGCGAGGGCGGCCGCCCTCGCCCGAAGGGACCAGCTCGGCAGCGAGGGATTCAGGCGTCTGGCCGAGGCACGCGTATACGTCGCCGAGAACGGCCTCATGACAAGGAGGGGCGAAGGCGAGACGGCTCCTGCATCGACGAGAAGGCGCGGGAATCAGCATCACCTTGCGCCAAGGACGCAGGAGGCCGAGCAGAGGCGCAACCGAGAGAGGAGCGACAGGTGATAATCAAGGTTACCTACGACGACCAGAGGCTTGACGTGTTCGACACGACGACGTTCACCTCTGCCGCGCCTTTCGGCAAGACGAACATGCTCACGAACTTCGAGGTGCGCTTCGACACGATCGGCGAAGGCGGCCTTTGGATGGCTGCCCACAGCTACCAGGCAATCGAAGACGGAAATGAAAACAGCGATGAGACACCTGCCGCTAAGCGCAAGCGCGGGTGGGAGTTCCTACTCGCCGATTCCGAGGAGCTGGATCATGTCGAGCTTGTCGTCGTGGATGGCGAGGCGATCATGAAGCGCGTGTTCGGAGAGCTCGTGGATCTTCAGGCCTTCGACGAGGCCGCATACGAATGTATCGGAAGCTCCTCAAAGGGGCTGCATGCGAGAATTGTCGAGCTCTTCGGGTATCTCAAGCGGATGACGGGAGAACCGAGTCCGAAGGTGCCGGGTATCCCGACCGATGTTGTGGATGCCGTCATCTCCTCGATCGAGGCGGAAAGCTCTGTGCGCGAGAAGGAAGAGGACGAACAGGCAGAGGAATGGGGCGATTTGGATGAAGTTGGTTGGTAGTTTCGTACGTTGGCTTATCAAAGCGGTCTTCCGCTTCATGTAGGAAGGTGAGATAGATGAGGATCAATGATTTGACCAGAACCGACAAGGGAAAGCTGGCAGCAGTCTGCGCAGTCCTAGCCATCATGCTGGCTCTGGGCGTAGCGCTCGTGTCCTGCTCGGCCGATGTAAGTGCTGAAGGAATTGGAGCGAGCCGCGCCGTCGCAGACGCAGCAGGCGGATCCGTCGAGAGCATCGATGCTCCGGAGGTTGTCGAGGCCGACGAGACGGAAGATGCCTCTGCAGCTCAGCAAACAGAGGCAACCGAGCCAGCAGATGATGAGACGTTCTCGCTTGAAGGCGATGGCTCTGTCGACACGGCTTCTGCAGCATCGAAACAAACAGCCTCCATCTCATCGCACTCTGAATCGAAGAGCGAGAGCAAACCGAATGCCTCTGCCCCGACGGAAAGCTCACCGCAGAGGAAGTGGGTCGAGGACACCGAGCAGGTCTGGGTCGTGGACAAGGCGGCATGGACCGAGAGCATTCCCGTCTACTCCACTGTCGAGGTCTCGATCTGCAACATCTGCGGTCAGGACGTCACGGGAAACACTTCCGCGCATGCGAAGGCTCATATGAAGGCTGGAGAAGGATCAGGGCACCACAGCGAGGTTCGCCGCGAGATCACTGGATACGACACTGTGAGCCATGCGGAAGACGGGCATTGGGAGAAGAAGGTCGTAGGAGGCCATTGGGAATGAGGGGAGGCGCTTATCCTTCTTGCATGCCTGCCTAAGTTGTTTCGTTTCTTCAGCTCGCCCTTCCGTTATCGCGCTACGTGCTTGCCCCGTTTGATGGCAGAAGCTCGATGCCAACTGGCTTTCATAGCACTTGCAGCCAGTACGATTAGGCAAAAACAAATCCCCATCAGAATAGCCAAGTTGTCTCCTGTGGCACTCAAAAATCCACCATTCGAAGGATGATTTACTTTATCGTTAGCGTTCGTGCTGCCGTTGGTGCCATCTCCAGCGTCTGTACTGTTGTTAATGCCATCTCCAGTGTTCGTGCTGTCGTCGCCTTCATTGCGTGGAGTCGTGACTCCCAAACCTGCGCTTGCCTCCGAGGGGTCACACATCTCATTTCCCGCATATCGCGAGAAGATCGTGTATGCCGTATTTGGATCGAGCGACTCGAACACAGGGCTCATCTGCCAGGTCGCACCGGAAGGCAGGGTGGCAATCGTTCCATCGACGCTTTTCACCAGACAATACTCCACATTGGCAAGTCCAGCGGGTTGCTCGTTAAGCGTGATGCTCTCTGCAGTGACGGTCTTGACAGTGGGAGTCACTGGAGCTGAGGGCTTCGTGCCCTTCGCCACTTTGATATTTGCCGTTGCTGTAGTGCTGAGAAGTTCGCGGTGCTCATCGACAGCCATTCCGTCGAATCGGGCTGTGATGGTGTTGTCACCGAGCTTCCATTCGCCTTTTCTCCACGCCTCCGTTGTAAGCTCAAGCTCCACCGTGTCACCTGACACGCTCGACGTTCCGAGCAGCTGACCGCTCTCTGGCTCGCCAAGCCAGAATTCGACAGTCGGCTCTGAGCTCTTCGTTTCGGCTTTGAACATGGAGACGAAAGGCGATGTGAGCTTTGATGCCAGCTTTGTGTTGGCTCCGTATTTGGCGGTATCTATGGAAACGCCATCGCGCTCAGCGCCGAGAGACATCGTGGGCGCCATCGCAAGCACTCCATTCCCAGAGTAGTATCCCTGTCCGGATATGGATCCGTACACTTCGATCCTGCCGTTGCAGACGATGTCGCCATTGTTAAGAAGTTCACCGTAGCAGATGAGGGTGCCATTGCAAATCACCTTGCCGCCGGTGTCAACAGTCAGCGTCTTGTCCGCAGCTACCGTAAGCATCTTGCCGACAGGGATGGTCAGTGTCTTGCCATCGGGAACGGCGATATTGCCCGATGCATCTGCCATGGACTTCTCCACGGCATAGGGGTATTCGTCTTTGGTCGCTGCGTCAGTGCTCTCGACCACGGTGTAGCCTGAGGCAGGCGCGATGCCGTAGGCCGCTCCTCCCTCAACGCCATTGCCGAGCGTCGCGCCATTCGAGGTGAAGAAGCCGCCCTGGATCGCAACGTGGGCAGCATCGCCAGAGTATCCGGCCCCGTTTCCGAGATAGGTAGACCCATCGCGGGAAGTAAGGCTCAAGCAAGGGCCAAAGACCCGGGATCCGATCCTGATACGAGCAGATTTGCAACCATAAGCAGCGCCAATGGCAGCCGAGCCTTCGCCAGATGAGACGTTTACAGTTCCTTCGCCGATGGCTATCTCGCTGTAGGGTGACGGGTCAGGGGCACCTTTTCCACCGCCGATACCGGCAGCCTCTCTAGACATTGCCGTTACGGTGCCACCGTTGACCAAGATGTCGCCGCTGCACCCACCGCTGCCGCCGCCGATACCCGCTCCATTGTGGGACATGCTTTTGACCACTGCATTTTCGCTTATGTAGATATTGCCTCCACTCTGACCGTTAGCTCCTCCGATGCCAGCACCGTTAGTGCTGGCGGCGCGGAGACTTCCTGATCCATGAATGACGACAGATTGCATGCCATTTTCGAGACCTGCGCGATCGTCGCCCGATGAAAGCGAGTTGGTCGAGCCATCGGCCAGATTGAGCAAAAGGCCTCCTGAAGCTATACGGAGAGCAGCTTTATCAGTACGGGCGTCCGAAAGACCGTCAAGTTCGATGGCTGTGTTATTAAAGGTGATGTCTGCATAGTTGTCTTCATTGTTGTTGCCTACATCGACTATGATCCCGGCGTTGGTGACATCTCCGTTCGTCGAGATGGTCAAAGGCGTGGTCATCTTGACCCTGAGTTCGCCCCAGTCGGCGCCCGCGTCATAGACCCAGTCGTAATCAGTGCCGAGTGTGCCACCCTCTATTACGAAGGGACATGCATGGCGCAGGACCAGATGTAACGTACTGTCCTTTTGAATACTGTAATCCTGCAAGGTATTGTCGTCTTCGAGCTGCTTTCCTGCAAAAATCAATCTCTGCTGATCGATTGGTATTCCCTCTTTATCCCTGATCATTGCCTTTACGTCTTCTATTCGATCCGTTGGCTCAACCTCAAGAGTTATATGTTTTCCCGTTAGGGTCTTTACGAATATCTGCATCGCTGACATCGGTTCGCCTTGTGGTCCAGCGAGCGCTTCACGAACTGCGTTGTACCGATCCATATGCAGTCCGTCGCGCTTATCTTCTGGGATAGCACTAATGGCATCGGAGATCGCTTGCATGGCTTCATCCATTGCATGCGCATCTTCAGCAGATAGCGTTTCGGGGTCGGGCAACCCATCTATCAGCGCATTGACCTTCACGACAGCATCGTTGGTTTCCAAATCCAAGGCTTCGGCTTGTATAGATATTGCGTCCGTTCCGTCCAATTGCGGCTCGATCGCAAAAGCCATCATGGGCATCGTGCCGAAGATCAGAGTTAGGCAAAGTAGTTTGTTGAGCATGCGTTTAGCCATGATGATGCGTCCTTTTCAGTTCACTTTCGAGCATGTTTGCCGCGATAGGGGCTCAGCTTGCTGCTCCAGGAAAGCACCAACACTGCAGCGGAGATGATCGATATCGCCGTAAGGAGCAGTATGCTGCGCTGCATGCCGTCGCCTGTGGACGGGAGGCCGCCCCTCGAATCCTGTTCGTTCTTTCCAGCCGAAGAGCCGGCGTTATCGGCTACATTCGATCCATTGTCAGTGCCAGCCTGACCGCTCTCGTCCGATACGGTCGGACCATCAGGGTCGCCAGGGTTCTCGGAGCGCGCGGTCAGCGTTCGGTTGGACGCTTCCCAGTCGTAGGCACGGGAAAGCTGATTGAAGTCTGCTCGGCTGCAGTAGGTTGTCACCTTGTCGCCCTCTGATACAAGAAAACAGTTCTTGCTGTTCGTGCAACCGCTCGGGAAGTGCCACCCATCCGGGATGGACGTTATGGCAGGACAGTCCGCAAAAGTCCCCTGCATGTTCTTCACGCCGTCCGGGATTGCTGGCAAAGCTTTGAGCAACGTGCAGCCCGAAGAAGCGTAGGCTGCATTCACTACGCTATCTGGAATTTTCGGTGCCTCAACAAGAGAGATGCAGCCATAGAAAGTGCCGTCCATATCTTCCACGCTGCTTGCCTCTGACATATCGGGAGGAGCAACAAGGGCAGTGCAGCCCTGGAAAGTGCTGTTCAGATTTGTTGCTTTTCCTGGAATTTTTGGCGCCGCTGCAAGAGATGCGCAGTTGAAAAACGTGCCGAACAGGTTAGTTGCGCTGTCTGGCAGCGCAGGAACGCTCCTCAAAGAGATGCACTCATAGAAGGTGCCGGTCATGTTCGTAACACTGCTTGGAATCGATGGCACACTTTCAAGCAGTGCGCAGCCATGGAAAGCTCGCGTCATTTCTTTCACGTTGATTGCATTCGACAAGTCGGGTGCGACCTTCAACGAAGTGCACCCCATGAAAGCACGGGTCATATCTTGGACGTTGCTCGCATTCGACATATCAGGCGCGGTCTTTAGCAAGGTGCAATTTTCGAAGGTGCCAGCCATATCCGTAACACTAGTTGGTATGACAGGCGCTCTCTCAAGCGACGTGCAGTCTTGGAAAGTTCGCCTCATGTTCGTCACATTGCGCGTATTCGACAGGTCTGGTGCGGAAACAAGGGACGTGCAACCGTCGAACGCCATGCTCAAGTCGGTCACAGCATCTTGGATCGCTGGTGCGCTTGTAAGCGAGGTGCACCCGTAGAAGGCACCGCTCATGTCCGTAACGCTGATCGCATTCGTCATGTCGGGCGCCGCCGCAAGAGCAGTGCAACCGGAGAAACATCGAGACAGATTCGTCACGCTGTTCGGAATCGCAGGCGCAGTCGTAAGAGAAGCGCAGCCCGTGAAGGTGCCACTCATATCTTTCACGCTATTCGGGATTTCGGGTGCAGCCGTAAGAGAGGCGCACCGAGCAAAGGTGCCGCTCATGTCGGTCACGCCACTAGGGATTGTTGGAGCCGAGACAAGACCGGTGCAACCATAGAACCAATCTCGCATGGATGAGGGTGTTACGCCGCTTTCGATCGTAACTGATCTGATCTTCTCTGCCTGAGAACTCCAAGGAGCATCAGGAGTCGAAAACGCCACGTCGCCACTTCCGCTTATATGCAGAGATCCGTCGCTGTATAGCGTAGCGATCACATTAGCAGTATTAAGGGCGCCGATCTCCCATTTTCCGACGATGCTGACCGAAGGCCCAGGCGTGGGTGTCGGCGAAGGGTCGGGGTCGGGCTCGGGGGTCGTCTCGGTCGCCATCGTCGCGTAGGTCATCCTTTGGCCATCTTCCGTCTTTTCCAGCCATACCTTGCAATTCTCAAAGCTGTCGATTCCCATACCGCTGGCGGAAACGGAGCCCATGTCGCTGACTGCCTGCGCCCATGCACCGTCGCTGTTCTGCGCAACCAGGTAGGCGCCTGATGGAACATTCGAATAATCAACCTTTGAATAGTCTGAAGCTATCGATGCGGACCCAAGATCGACCCCTTTATACCTCAAAGTAAAAGCACCGTCACCCGTCACGTTTTCAATCGCCAAAGCACCGTTGGACAATGCCGACGGCGCAGCAGAGGCAAAAGCGACAGATGACAGATCCAGCTCGAAGGCGGGCTTCATCGCGATATTATAAACAACGTTCTCGGAAATCACGTATCTGCCTGAGGCCGCTGCCAGAGCATAGATGTTATAATTTGCAAAAGGTGTACGAAGCCAGAAATAGCCGCTGTTTCCCCAATACGTATTATCTATGCGAAGACCATTGTTCAATGAGTCCGCACTGTTCGCGCCGACGGTGATATATCCGTCGGCACCATGATCATAATCCCCATAAGCCGGATACAGTTTTCCTATCAACCTATAATTTGATTGCGTTTTAGACCTCTTCCGCAACGGCTAAGTATCTGGTGCGAAAACGGCTCCGCGTTGCGGAAGAGGTAGGCCTTTTTGGGCGCAGAAGGCCGGCCCCTGCTATAATGCGGGAGCGGCAGGCGGAGCGGGGCGCTCTGCTTGGCTACGCCGCCGCAGTCGGCGGCTCGTACAAGGTGCCGTTCTTCAGCATCGCGTAGACGACCTCTACGCGTCTGCGCGCCAGGGCAAGGCATGCTTGGCTGCGGGTCTTGCCCTCGGCGATTTTCTTCATGCAGTAGGCTTCCTCCATGGATCCTTCTTGGAACGCTGCGAGGGTTGCGGACTGGACGAGGGCGTTCTTCAGGCGGCGGTTGCCGCCCTTGCGCTTTCTCTTCCCCTTGATAGTGCACGAGTCCTTCTTCACGGGCGCGACGCCTGCGTACGAGGCCAGATGGTGGGCGTTCGCGAAGCGGCCGATGTCGCCGATTTCGGCGGCGATCGTCGCGCCGTACACGCGGCCGATGCCGGGGATGCTCTCCAAGAGCTCAACCTCGGCCACCTGCTTGGAGAGGCGCTCCAGCTCGGCGCTGAGCTCCTTCTCCTCGGCTTCGAGCTCGATGACGCGTCTCGCGATTTTCTTGGCCTGCCCCTCGATGACGGCGGTGGCGGGCAGCGTCACGGTCTGCTCGGACAGCGCCTCGAACACCGTCTCGGCGAGCTTCGGGCCGCGCGTTTTGCGGTACTTGAGGCCGCCGGCCCACTTGGCCACGCGCGCCTTGCCGGCGCGCCTCAGGCCCTGGGGTCCGCCGTAGCGCTCCACCAGGCGTATCTCGAGGTCGTTGTGCAGTTTTGCTTTGCTGAGCACCTTGTCGAGCGCGGGGCAGGCCCGGTGCAGCAGGTCGTGCAGGCGGTTGTAGCAACGGGTCCGCTCGCGCACGACGTCGTCGCGGCACGAGGAGATGACCTTGATCTGCGCCATGATCTCGGAGCGCTCGCCCACAGGTTCGATGAGGCGCGGCGCGCTGCGGGAGACGTCGGCAATGATGAACGCGTCTCGCGCGTCGGTCTTGTCCTCCCCGTAGGCTTCCGCCACCTGCTTGAACTTGCGAGGCGGGAGGTGCGCGACCTCGAGTCCCATGTCCTTGGCCACGGCCACGGCCAGGCTCCCGAACGCCCCGCATTGATCGACGGTCACGAGCATGCGCTCCCCGAGCGAGCTCGCCTTCGCGAGCGCCTCGCGGATCATCGCCTCGTCCTGCGCGACTGGGCCTCTCGCGAGGGGGTCGTCGCCGTCGCGGTCGAGCGCGACCATGTAGTGCCCCGTCTTGCCGACGTCGATGCCGCAGAACACGTCGTACGCCGCGACTTCAGATCTCTTCACGCTTCTCCGATCTCTCGATGGGGCTGGCGCAGTCGTTGGGCGCACCGCCTTCGGCAGAATTCTACGAGCGTAGGGCAGCAACCTTATGAGCGATAAGCGGGCGCCACGGAATCCGGTGGCATGATAGGAAAAGTCCTTGGAAGACAATTGCCGAGAGCCGGTGTCCAGATTCCGCAACGGCCAGCAGGAAGGCCATGCATCGGCTCTTCCTGAAAGTCATTATAGAGAAATCAACTTGTAGAATTGTGGAATAAACACTGTTGTTCTTAGTGTCGTTCGTATATATCGTCGAGGTTTTCATCAAGGCTTGCTCTGCACCTGTAAAAAACGAACTTTCCGCATCTCGCAAAGCTTCTCTTAGCTTGCTTGCGCCGTAATGATTCGGAAACACCTCTGTTGGAGTTTCGCCTTGATACACACAACCCCACTCAGCGTTATAGGGCATAGCGTTCATGCTTTGCTGAAACACTTGTGTTTGCCCAAGCTGACTCGCCGCGAACAAGGTCAGGCTTCCAATGCTTTGGCTGCCTGCGATCCACCATGCTTGTGCATCACTAGGACCGTTTTGCCCAAAGTACACCTTTGCTGCCTTTGCTGTTCCATCAGCGTCGTTCGTGTTGAACTGCATCAAATCGCCCTTATCAGCGAACTGCGCAGTGTCGGGCGATTCCGCCGCATGAGCAGTCGTCGGCCCTATTGGTGTCAAGGTGACAATCAGCGTCATCGCGATCAGCAGCGATAAGAGCGTCTGTCCTACTGACTGGTTGCCCATGATCTTCTTCAAGCTCGATTTCCTTTCCTATCGACTCATTCGACGCCTTGACGCAAGCGCCAGCGCGGCCAGAGCAGCAAGCAACGCCAATGCAGCGATTGCAAGCGCCATGCCGTCCCCTGTTGCTGCCAAACCCGAACCGCCAGCAGGAGAACCAAAATACGGATCGGTCGAAACCTGATCTTTCGATCCTCCCGCATTAGCTAGGTCATTCGGCTCCTCGACAAGCTGGCTCGCAGGGATGGTCAAAGCTTTCACGCACACGTTCGTAACGTAACGATCGCGTCCTGAGATCCTTTCATTAGATCCCTCCGAGTCCCCCTCCAGTCCATCTCCAGAGGCACCTATGGTCGGAGAATCCTCGGGAGCAGTTGTAACATTGCTCGCGATATCCTGACCATAGCCCTTGGGATCGATCCAATTCTTCCCATCCGCTGAAACGAAGCTTGCCTCTTCATTGCCGTTCGCATCCTTGCCCATATGCACCGGCACCGCATCAGGCATCTCAGGGTCGGGCGTATAAGCTTCGACTGCGATTGGGAAATCATAGGTGGGCGTTTCCATACGAACGACCACTGAGAAGACATCACCCTTGGATAGCCTCACTGGTGCGCTGAGTGTGGCGGTGTGATACCCCGGACGCGCCACCACGCCTTCTTGCGTAGACGCCAGCTCCCCCGACGTTGGATTCTGCTCATCAGTAAGTCTCTTATATACTTCGATGCGATAGTTCGTGTTGATTCCCGTAGCGCACATCGTCACGCGATCAAGTGCTTCATCGTCGCGTTCGCTCGTGAAGACGTTTGCCGCATAGCCGACATTCGAGTCTCCCGTTCGAAGAGAATTGCACCAACCTAGGGTATCATTTTGATAGATTGCCTCATTTTCGCGGCCGAGGTCTCCTTTGAATACGCCGATGAAACCAAGCGAAGCGTCCTCATAAGAAATCCAGAAGTACCCTTCGTCTCCTTGTTCAGTGCCCCAGGAATTCTTGATGAGCCATGCGCCGTCGGAGTGCGGACGCATCGTCTCATTGAAATTGAAGCGCGAATAGGTGTCATCCCAACCAACCAGTGCAGTCGCATGGTCGGCAACTGCCTGACCCGCCGTAGGACTCAGATAGTATGCCGAGGTCTCGAAGTTGAAATTCCCCATATCCTGCCGACTTGCGAACTCGATGACAACGACCCCGTCATTCTTAACAGCATCCTTGATCGCCTGCCTGGAAACTCCGTCTTCGGTCTGCTCCCAATAGGGGTTGTCGTAACCTGCATCGAAGAGGATGGAATCAGTGAAGCGCACATCCGAAACGTAACGGTGAGATTCATCCATGGCCACAGGGCCGTCATTCGTTCCCTCCTTGACCAGAGCAGCCCCTTTCCCTGCGGCCAAGCTTGCTGAAAGACGTTTCGAATCGACACCGCCACCATACGGATCAAACTCATCAAAATACTCCGTGTGATTGAACTCGCGCTCCTCCTTTCCCGTTTGCTCGAAATAGAGCATCTGGTAGGGAGATAGCTCAAGGGACTGACCCGTTTTCCTTAGCACAGAAGATTCAATGGAAGCCATTGTCGCAAACGAGAAGCAGGTATCCGTTTGCCCTTGGTTGCGAACAGGAGTCAGCAACCCTTCGTCGCGCAAGTTGTATGCCGACTCGTCACGCGATACATCGCTCGGAACATCAGCAGAGGCAACGCCGGTTGACCTGAATACGCGGCCATCTGGCTCGGCGAACGATGCGGCAAGAGCGTATAAGCGCCCATCGTAGGCTGCTACCGCAGGCTCGAACACCTTATCGTCCGACAATCTAGACCAGTACGGCTCGAACGTACCCGACTCTTCTGAGAAGATGTAGGTGTCTGCCTGCCCATCAGCAGAGAGCGGGCCGACCATGGCTATACTGTCGACGTAACCTTCCACCGCATCTGACCATGCCCTTATCGGAGCAAAGGCACGCCTAGCATTCGTGTTGGGGGCAAATTCAGGGAAGGCGTTTTCTAGCAAGGTACCAGTGTTTCCGCGCACGACCTCCATCGTTCCATTGGATTCGTCGTATGCGTATAAACTATCACCGCTTGCTACAACCTGCGGATTGACGCGCTCGACAGCGAGGGTCGCGATTTGCCCCGTCGAGCCATTGCTCAGATCATAGGAAGAGACGCGGCTAGCGTCGCCCTCGTCTCCACCCACAAGTGCCAAGGTTCCCGCATGGTTTATGATGGTTGATCCCTTTTGGACGCCCGCGCTCGAAATGCTGCTCCATTGTCTAACCGACGGGTCGAAGGCGTACATCTTCACCTGAGCCTTACTGGAATCACTCCAAATTCGCGCAACTCCGCCGTCCAGTTGCTCCATGGACGTCCCCTTCACGATCAGAAGGCCGTCCCAGAGAGCCGCCGAGGCATCGGCCAGAGGTTCTGGAAGAGCAGCGCTCTTCTCCCAACTGTCAGCTTGCGTGTCGTAGCGCCACATAGCCCGAACGAAAGGTGAATCCTCAACTGGCTCGGTATTGGGCAGAGCGTAGAGGTATCCTTGCAAAGGCTGTAGGATTCCACCCGCTTCGCAGTCTGCAAAATCGTCATATTCGTAAGCGTCTCCCTCTGCCTGAGGAAGCGCATGCATTTTTTCATACACGGAATAACTGGGGCTCACGAAAAAAGTGCGGCGCGCCGCCTTACCAGCCGAGGTAGAAACTGTTGCTTCGACCGTGCCCGAAAGCCATTCTTCGTCAGAAATCCTGAAAGCGATCTCGTTATCGGTCCATGAGCTTATTGCTGTGGAATATGCCGTGTGGTCATCACCCAGGCCTGCTTGGATCATAGCCACCTGCCCTTGCGAAGACCCGAATCGAGCACCCGTGATGGTTACAGTCTTGCCGCTCTCGTCGACTTCGAGCGAATCGAGCCTGGGGCCAATGCTCATGTACGGTAAGGAAGCAAGCAACCGAAAACAAGAGATAGACCGCCAGCACTACACTATTCCGAACCAAAGACCAAAAGATAAGCATTGTGGGAAAATCTAAACTTTTGGATTTTCCTACAATGCCAACTACGGCGGAATCCCTCCCACTCCTTATATCTTTCTGTATACATTGAATTTGTATTTAGTAAAATGCAGACAACACCACGGATCGGCTTTTGGTTGGACAATTCCAACCAAACACCACAGCAGACAGCAGAAAACATTCTGAACGCTAGGAAGCCGGTATGATTGTTACATATAAGGGGAAGAAAAATTTCTTTTAGGTACTTGCTTTCCTAAAACTGATGTGATACAATGATTTAATCCAGAAAAGGAGTAAAAAATATGCGGCAAGGTATTCTTAAATAAAACTATAATCAAATAGTGGGAACAAAGGATTATGATAGCTCCTTTTGTAGTGGCTTAGTTTTTTGTACCCAATTTAAGAATACTTTTGCCTTATCAATTTTGACATATCCCCAAAAACAGCAATCACAAACAGGTGTATGCTGTATATGTGTATGTCCGCAACTTATAATCCCCAGTGGTAAAAGTATTTTACTGCTGGGGATTTTTATGCCCTTTGGGGCTGTAAAGGGAGGACAATCACATGAAAATAATCAATATTGGAATTCTTGCCCATGTAGACGCTGGAAAGACGACCTTGACGGAGAGCCTGCTATATGCCAGCGGAGCCATTTCAGAACCGGGGAGCGTCGAAAAAGGGACAACGAGGACGGACACCATGTTTTTGGAGCGGCAGCGTGGGATTACCATTCAAGCGGCAGTCACTTCCTTCCAGTGGCACAGATGTAAAGTTAACATTGTGGATACGCCCGGCCACATGGATTTTTTGGCGGAGGTGTACCGCTCTTTGGCTGTTTTAGATGGGGCCATCTTGGTGATCTCCGCTAAAGATGGCGTGCAGGCCCAGACCCGTATTCTGTTCCATGCCCTGCGGAAAATGAACATTCCCACCGTTATCTTTATCAACAAGATCGACCAGGCTGGCGTTGATTTGCAGAGCGTGGTTCAGTCTGTTCGGGATAAGCTCTCCGCCGATATTATCATCAAGCAGACGGTGTCGCTGTCCCCGGAAATAGTCCTGGAGGAAAATACCGACATAGAAGCATGGGATGCGGTCATCGAAAATAACGATGAATTATTGGAAAAGTATATCGCAGGAGAACCAATCAGCCGGGAAAAACTTGCGCGGGAGGAACAGCAGCGGGTTCAAGACGCCTCCCTGTTCCCAGTCTATCATGGCAGCGCCAAAAATGGCCTTGGCATTCAACCGTTGATGGATGCGGTGACAGGGCTGTTCCAACCGATTGGGGAACAGGGGGGCGCCGCCCTATGCGGCAGCGTTTTCAAGGTTGAGTACACCGATTGCGGCCAGCGGCGTGTCTATCTACGGTTATACAGCGGAACGCTGCGCCTGCGGGATACGGTGGCCCTGGCCGGGAGAGAAAAGCTGAAAATCACAGAGATGCGTATTCCATCCAAAGGGGAAATTGTTCGGACAGACACCGCTTATCAGGGTGAAATTGTTATCCTTCCCAGCGACAGCGTGAGGTTAAACGATGTATTAGGGGACCAAACCCGGCTCCCTCGTAAAAGGTGGCGCGAGGACCCCCTCCCCATGCTGCGGACGACGATTGCGCCGAAAACGGCAGCGCAAAGAGAACGGCTGCTGGACGCTCTTACGCAACTTGCGGATACTGACCCGCTTTTGCGTTGCGAAGTGGATTCCATCACCCATGAGATCATTCTTTCTTTTTTGGGCCGGGTGCAGTTGGAGGTTGTTTCCGCTTTGCTGTCGGAAAAATACAAGCTTGAAACAGTGGTAAAGGAACCCTCCGTCATTTATATGGAGCGGCCGCTCAAAGCAGCCAGCCACACCATCCATATCGAGGTGCCGCCCAACCCGTTTTGGGCATCCATAGGACTGTCTGTTACACCACTCTCGCTTGGCTCCGGTGTACAATACGAGAGCCGGGTTTCGCTGGGATACTTGAACCAGAGTTTTCAAAACGCTGTCAGGGATGGTATCCGTTACGGGCTGGAGCAGGGCTTGTTCGGCTGGAACGTAACGGACTGTAAGATTTGCTTTGAATACGGGCTTTATTACAGTCCGGTCAGCACGCCGGCGGACTTCCGCTCATTGGCCCCGATTGTATTGGAACAGGCATTGAAGGAATCGGGGACGCAGCTGCTGGAACCTTATCTCTCCTTCATCCTCTATGCGCCCCAGGAATACCTTTCCAGGGCTTATCATGATGCACCGAAATACTGTGCCACCATCGAAACGGCCCAGGTAAAAAAGGATGAAGTTGTCTTTACTGGCGAGATTCCCGCCCGCTGTATACAGGCATACCGTACTGATCTGGCCTTTTACACCAGCGGGCGGAGCGTATGCCTTACAGAGCTGAAAGGATATCAGGCCGCTGTCGGTCAGCCGGTCATCCAGCCCCGCCGTCCAAACAGCCGCCTGGACAAGGTGCGCCATATGTTTCAGAAGGTAATGTAAAGATACATAATCGTCAAGACGGCAACAATCAGAAGTTATGGAGGGTAACAATGGAATATAGTAAGGAAGATTTAATGGAAGCAAAAAAGCAAATTTGGGGAGTGGGAGAGAACATGGGAACAGAGGAAAGTAAAAAAATCTGGGAGGAGAACGCACAATTTTGGGATAATGCAATGGGTGACGAATCTAATGAATTTCACAGAGAGGTAGTGCGTCCCAAAGTAACGGAACTTCTATCTCCTAATCCTGCGGATTACATTTTGGATATTGCGTGTGGCAATGGAAATTATTCTTCGTATCTTGCACAAAGAGGCGCTTCGGTTGTCGCTTTTGATTACAGCAAAAAAATGATAGAATTGGCTCTCAGAGCCAGTTCCTCGTCATCTACTGCTATTACGTTCATGAATTGCCTTCTAGCTTATTTGATTCGCGAGGGATGCGAATCGTCACCTGCGTGCCGTGGTTGGGCGCGCTTCTCACCTCAAGCGTCGCCCCGCTAATGTCGGCTAACCGCTTGCGGACGTTCTGTATGCCGATGTGTGCGGATGGGTCGAGGTCGCGGTCGGGATCAAAG
Organism: Phoenicibacter congonensis; assembly: GCF_900169485.1. Taxonomy (NCBI): domain Bacteria; kingdom Bacillati; phylum Actinomycetota; class Coriobacteriia; order Eggerthellales; family Eggerthellaceae; genus Phoenicibacter; species Phoenicibacter congonensis. Next base: position 906,083 of record NZ_LT821227.1, read on the forward strand.
CCGATCCCGTCGTCGACGATAGAAATCTCATAGAACGCCTCGTCTTCTCTTGTGGATATACAGATCTCGCCTCCATCCTCTTTGACTGTGATGCCATGGCGGACGGCGTTTTCCGCGAGCGCCTGCACGGAAAGCGGCGGAAGAGAGAAGCCTTTCGATTGGATGTCGTAGCGGACGCGCAAGCGCTCTCCAAATCTCAGCCTCTCCAAGTCGAGGTATGTGGCGGTGTGCTGCAACTCCTTCTCGAAGGGAATGGGGCTCTTGCTCGTAAGCGAAGCCATGTTCTCACGCAAGAATGCAGAGAAGCTGCCTATTGCCACAACCGCTTCGGCGGGGTCACTTGAACATAGTTCGCGTATGCCGGTCAGTACGTTGTAGAGGAAATGCGGCTGTATCTGGCTGAGCATGATGTCCGAGCGTGCCTCAACAAGCTCGCGCTCGCGCTTCTCGAGCAGCGCCTTACGCTCGGACTGGATGTTCAGGAACACGAGGAGTATCGCGATTGCCACGAAAGAATTCATGAGTGCGACTCCGTAATTCAGCACCTGTATGATTTCAGCGACGATGGGAAGCGCTATGTAGCAGGCGAACCCAAGTAGCTCCTTTGCACTCAAGCATGATCGATAGCGAACCACAATCGCGGCATTGCGCAAATGGAGGAAGACCGGTATCAATTGCGCCGCCAAGAAATACCGGCCTCGCATGTACCCATGCTCGGCGTCGACTGTGAAGAACATCCCGTTGAACAGAGATGCCACACAGCCAAGAAGATAGACAGCGAACAGCACGACTGAGAGCTTGAAGTAATCGTGCGTTACCTCATGGCGCTTTGAGATGAATGCGACGATGTATCCTGTGAAGAAGAGAAATAAGGGCACAGGTGCAACATAAAAAAAGAATGTGCCAATAAGTACAAGTGCATATTCTACTTCGCCGAGCGGTAAAGCAAAGCACCAAGCCACCATGTCGCCGACCGCCATTATCAAATTGCACGCACAGATTCCGACGAAGCATCGGTTGACGTTATCTCTGCGGTCGCTGGATATGAGGACATATCCGCCAAGTATCAGACAGAGAAATGCGCTATAAGCATCGAATGCTATGTTGAATTGATCCATCGCCCGTCTTTCTGCTTATCTGTCACGAACCATCCGCCGTCTCTGTCGTTTTCAACGACACTATTATCCGCTCAGAATCCACATGCGTCCAACATTGTGCTTTGATTGCTATTCTGAATCAGGGGTTTAACATCGCGTAAGCTGGATCCTGAATGCAAGAGTATACGAAGAAGTTCCTGGCTATTCATCAACGACCGAAAAAGTGAAAGGAATTTAGTGAACGAATACATCCAACGGTGCACTGCATTGGTAGTCCTCATCGTCGCAGGGGTAAGCCTCTTCTTTCCCGTCGCGGGCATTTGGGTGCAAACCTCATGGATCAATTATCTGCTCATGATTGTCATGTTTGGTATGGGTCTTACGATGAAGGTCGGTGATTTTGTTTCCGTGTTCACTTCTCCCAAAGAAGTGGTCATAGGTTTTGTAGGCCAATTCGCGTTCATGCCCCTTTTGGCCTACCTAATCGGCACCTTTTTTGGATTCGGTCCGGAGCTCATGGCCGGATTGGTCTTGGTGGGAACATGCCCGGGTGGGACTGCAAGCGATGTTATGACCTACTTAGCAAAAGGCGATGTAGCTCTTTCGGTGAGCATAACCGCCGTGAACACCTTGCTAGCGCCTATCCTTACACCGCTTCTTACCTTGGCGTATCTGGGTACAACCATGAATGTCGATGCGTTTGGGATGTACCTCTCTATCGTGCAAGTGGTCATCGTGCCGATTCTTCTAGGACTCTTGATTGGAAAGTTATTAGGGAATCGAGCGGCAACCGTCTCGAAAGGGATGCCCACCGTATCTCTCGTAGCGATTTGCCTCATTATTATGGCGGTCGTTTCTCACAATGCGCAGCAGATCTTCGCAACAGGCATATCAATCCTTGCTGCTTGCATCCTTCTCAATCTGCTGGGTTATGCGGTAGGCTATCTTTTGGCAACCATCGCGAGATCTTCGCTTGCACGAAAGAAAGCACTTTCTTTAGAGATCGGCATGCAGAACTCGGGATTGGCGACCACGCTTGCCGCCACCGCATTTCCTAACATGGCATTGGCGACCGTGCCAGGCGCAATGTTCTCCGTTTGGCACAACATATCGGGCGCTTTATTGGCATCTATTTTCCGAAGAATGGTAGACAGCGATAGCGACTAGATCACGAGCCATCTGCATTAATCGTTTGCTTTAAAGTTGCGTAAACTACGGTACGAGTATTGCTGGTTTGGTACGAACATGTTGCAAATGCGAATAATTGCGCGGCTTCAGAGGGCTGATCCAATAGAAGATCGACATTCTCCGTCATTTCAGAAATCGTCTCTGACTTATCTATTCGTATCCGCTCGTTGTTGGCGTCCACGATGTCTACCGCAAAGATTTTGAGTTCTAATGTCTCTCCACTGCGCTTGTAGATAATGATGCGGCTATGCTCGCGTGCATAGGCCTCATCTGAGAAACTAGCGAAGTCCGCGAACACCGAACCGTCGCTCATGTGGTGCCCGTAGACCATCACGAAGTTGGAGGCCAAGGAACACTCGCAGTCTATGTAAGGCGTTCCGTAATTGCCTTGACCGAACACGTTGCAATAAAGGTAAGCGTTGGGCGCATCGGGAGTTGCCTGCACTATCGGCTCGTCGATGTTAGTTCCTGGCACCTCAATCCAGGCCACAACTTCTGCAGGGAGGCTGTCCCATTCGATCTGCCTTCCAGACTCCTCCTGGTCGAGGAACTCCTCGATTGTCTGAGATACATCCAATCTGCCCTCTTTTGGCGAGCAGACTATTGTGATGACAAGGGAGGTGATTATTGCCGCCATGACAACCCCTGCGATCTTTGCGAAAGCTCTTATTCTTTTCATCTGTTGCTCCTCGTATTAGAAAGGTGGGACGCCATGCGAGCGCCCCACCCTGCCGATTCTTAGCTCTTCGCTAAGGTATTGCGTATGTCTGCAAGCGGCCTGCTCTCAGCTAGTCCTCATCGGAGGCTTCGAGCACTTCCTTTTCCATCTCGGAAATGGCATCTGCCTGCTTGCGCGCACGGCGGATATAGGCGTAAGTCGCGCCAGCCGCTCCGCAGAGCAGCATCACAGCAACGCTAGCCGTCGCAGGATCGACCTCGGCGAAGGCTCCGGTCTTGGGATAGCCCTTGCCCGGGTTCTCTGGTTCGGGAACAGGCTCAGGCTCGGGGAAGCTCACAGTCTGACCCTCGTCGTCGATGTCCTCGTGGGTGGCGATGATGTTCTCTTCTGCATCGGAGAGCTTCTCGAAGAAGACGATGTCGTGTCCTGCGAGATCGCGCGTGTCGATCTCTATCTCGACGTCGATCGTGCCGTCATGGGTCTCGGGTGTGAACTCGGTGGTGCCGACGATCGGCAAACCGTCATCGCCCATAGTCGGGTTTCCGGTCTCCTTGTCCATGAGCATGGTGAAGAGCTTGTATGCATTGCCCGGTGTGAGCCCCGTGTAGGCAACAGTGTCGATGAGCTTAACGTTCTCGCCAATGGTGCCCACGTTCGTTCCGGTCTCGCCGTCTCGTGCCTGGGTTGCGATGTCCACGACGCTCACGGTCTGGTCCACATCGTCGATATCGGCATGAACCATGTACTCGGCCCCCTCGAACTCCATGGCCTCGAAGGCCACGAGCTGTTTGCCAGCAAGCGTTGCGCCTTTGAAGATGAAGGTCACATCCACCGTCCCGCACGATTCCTTGGCAGTGAAGGTGGTACTTGAGGTGATGGCGTTACCCTCATCGTCGAGCGCGGCCTCGCCGGTCGCCTTGTCCATGAGCGTGCCGCACGCAGTGTACTCGTTGCCGGGGATGAGGCCGGTGTATTGAATAGTGTCCACGATCGTGATGTCTTCGCGAGCCTGGCTCTCGTGCGTTCCGCTCTCGGAATCCGCGGCTATCGTCTTCATGGTCTTTGGCATGTTCTCAAGCTCGAACTCGTGCGACTGCGCCATGGCACCGCTCTCGTCCCACTCGATCATGCCCTGGTCGTTCACCTTGAAATCGATCACTGTCGGGTTGCCCTCGTCGTCGAGGTCTGCGATGACATAGCCATCTGGTGCCTCCACCTCTTGGATGTGGTAGCTACCATGCTTGGCATATGCGAGAGAGATGACGCCGTTCTCATTGGTGGCGAGCTCCTCGTCGAAGGTGCCCTCGTCGTTCCAGACGTGGAACTTGGCACCTGCCAGAGCCTTCTCAGGGTCGAGCGCGTCGACCTTCTTGATAGAAGGTGTAGTGGGTTCGTCGGTCACAGCCTCTTCGTGGTCGTATACCGAAACATCCTGTCCCGCATATTCGAGCGCGACCGTCTTCTCTACGACGTCGAGCGCGAAGCCGTCCTTCGCCTTGGCCTCGTATACCGTGTAGGATCCGAGGTAGAACTCAGGAGTGGTCGCCTTGCCGTCATCGCCCGTGGTGAGCGTGGCGACGATCTCGCCCTCATGGGCCCGGATCGTGCCGTCGGGCGTGGCGATGGTCTCGGCCGCCTTAACGATGTATACCGACTCGTTTACCGCATCTCCTGTGATGGAATCGGTCTTTGCGACAGTGATGGTGGCCTTCTGGGGCATGTTCGCGAACTCGATCACGAGCGGATCGTCCCACCCGTTGTAGGCAGCGCCCACATGGAACGCCTTACCCTCAAGCTCCTTCACGTAGCCGTAGGGTGCCTGGACCTCCTTGAGCGTGTAGTCGCCCTCTTCGAGGAGCATCGGCAGCGTCAGCTCGCCTCGCTCGTTGGCAGTCCATGTGTCGATGGTCTCCTCCACTGGGTAGTGCGATGTGTAGGTGACGAGATCGCCGTTTTGGTCCTCAAGCTGGAAGCTCACGGGAAGCGGGACCTGACCTCCAGTCTCTGCGTCCACTTTGACCACCTTGAGCGGCGTCTGGGGGATGTGGTCATTCACGAGCTGCGGAGGAAGATACTGGCCCTCCTCGCGGATGGTAGTCTTCCAATCCTCCACGGGAAGCAGGGTCTTTCCCCACTCCGCCTTGAATGCATCTGCCACATCTTGCGGGATCACCTCGTGCACGCGGTAGGTGCCGTATGCGAGCGCGCCCGTCCAATCGGCAGGCTTGCTCCAGCCGTTGACGCTGGCGTTGTCGTCCTTGGTAGTGGCAAGACCGTTGTCGTCCACCGTGATGGTGCACACGCGGTCGCCGGGCTCCACGAGCTTGCCCGTCACGGGCGAGAGGACGGCATTCTCGGAATCGTTGTAGAGCTCGAACTTGACGCCGGGAACGAGCACGCGCACGACTTCCTGGGGCATGTCTCCGTCGGGCTCGTCGTATACCGTCACGGGCACCTCCTTCACGAGGCGGAAGTCACCGCGCTTCACGGTGTCTGGCACCTTCGGCGTGTTGTAGGTGTAGACGCTCTCGCCGACAGCGCCGTCTGGCGTGATGCGAACGCAGAAGACCTTGGGGTCTCCTCCGTGCCCGTCATCGAGGTTGTAGCCCTGGGGTGCACGGGTCTCTTGGATGAGCACCGTGCCGAGCGGGATCGAAGCGTCCCCGTTGGTCTGGTAGTAGAGGGGGTCTCCCGAGTGCTTGTACTCGTCAGAGAGATAGGCGAATCCGTCAACATCGGTCTCGAAGACCCATGTGCGAGAAGGCTCGCCGGACGCCTCAGCTGATGCGGCATCCGTGTAGTCGCCTGCGAAGTAGCGCACTGTGAAAAGCGCGCCTTCGAGCGTGGCGTCGCCTTGCGGGCGGCTCTCGCCCGTATCGGCATCGACCTTGCCGACGAGCATGCCGACGGGATCTGACTGCGGGATGTCGGAGACGGTCTGGCCGTTAACGCGCGCGGTCTCGTCCGAGGCCACCTTCACCGGGTACACGGTCGGGTCGATCGCGTGCCCCGGTGCCTGCTTGGTCTCCTTCACCCAATAGTCGCCCGGCTCAAGCTCCTCTAAGATGCCCCAGCCGTCCCCGTCGGTGGTGATGGAGCCAGCCACGTCCGTGAGGCCCGAGTTGCGGTACACGGTGTAGACCGCGCCCTCCACGGAGTAGAGCGGGTTGCCCTCGCACATCTCCTCGTTGGCCGTGACCTTCACCAGGTCGATGTTGCCGTAGGGGGTATACTTGAACGAGAGGATGATCTGGGTGCCAGCTCCGGTGTAGAGCTGGAACGCCTCGAAGTTCGAGGGAACGTCGGCCGTTCTCGCGGCGATGAGGCGTCCCGTTGCGTTCGAGTTGATCATGCTTCCGTCGGCACCGAAGCCGATGACGTTCTTCCTAGCCCAGCTCTTGAAGTCGGCGTTGCAGCCGTAGAGCGCGTACGAGCCGTCGGAGGTGTACGTGTCGGACACGAGGATGTGGGCGCAGGCCGCGTAGCGTGACGCCGTCATCTCGGTGCCGTCGTACCACTTGTCCGGCCATAGGCTCGCATCGAAGCCGGGGCTCCCGTAGGCGAACCAGAGGTCCGCCACCACCTCGGCGTTGCGCCCGGAGGGGGCGTCGATGGAGCTCTTGGCGTAGCTGCCGGGAGAAGGCGTTGCCGATTGGGGGTCGGCGCAGTAGGCCATCTCGCCGTCGGCCTCCATCCAGGTGGTGTGGTATCCGCCGTAGTGGATCTTGCCGCCCGTCGTGAGGTTCGCGCTCTCGGCGGCATAGGCGCTTTTGCCCTGGACGCCGAGCGTCCCGAGCGCCGATGCCAGGGCGATGAGCGCGGCGAGCATGCATCGTAGGGCCTTGGAGGCGAGCGCTGCTTCAGTGATGTCTTTCATCTTTCGCCTCCTTAGCGCGCGACGGGCTCGGCGCGGCGAGCCTCGCGGTCCTGGTTGGCCGACGCCTCGCGGGCGTCCCTGGCCTTGTCGTCGAGCGAGGCGAGGTAGGCCTCGCGGCCCTTGCTGATCGCCTCCTTGAGCTGTGCTGGCATGACCTTGACGATGTCCTTGACCTGCTTCCCGTCCTCGTCGAGGACAGGATTCCCGTCGGCGTCGAGGGCGTCCTTCTTGAGCCAGACCTCCTTGTCCGCCAGAAGCGGGATGTCGCGGAAGTTCTCGCCCTTGAAGCGTGAGGGGTTCACGAACAGGGGCGTGAACTGGTAGTAGCTGACGTCCACTCCGTCGATGATGGTGCCCTTCGGCAGCGTCACCGAGTTGAACGTCTTGGTCTCGCCTGTCTTGCGGTCTGGGTACTCGATGTTCTCCCTCACGAAGTTCTTGTGCACGGTGACGTAGACGTTCTTCTTGTTATCTTCCATGTGAGTGCTCCTTTGCATCTCTTGTCGATCTCTGGGCGCGGCGTTGTTTGGAGGTTCGCCGCATCTTTCTGCCTTAGCGTTTACCACCCGATTCCATAGGCACCACCTCCTCTCAGATCGTCCTAGTCATCAGAAACCGCTCACGATGTCGCGCGCCCAGGCACCGCTCTTCACGAGCGAGAGCACGAGCAGGATGCACATGGCGAGGTACTGGAGCGCGTAGGTGAGCCCGTTCGCGATGGCGTCGATGGGCGTCCCCGTTTCGGGGTTCACGGCGACGATGCCGCCCAGGATCACGGGGAAGCTGATGAGCAGGATCAGGATGATGAGGCCCGCTATGCAGACCGCCCCGAAGCTCTTCAGGTACCCGAGACCGATCTGGCGCGTCTGGTCGAAGCCCAGGAACGCCAGCGGTATCGGCGAGAAGGCCGCCATGATGTAGAGCTGTATCGCTCGCGCCCAGCAGACGACGAGCGCCACGATGTAGGCGATGAGCACGACGAGCCAGCTGATTATCGCGACTATCAGGAGCGCCAAGAGAGCAGACAGGTCATCGTCGCCGGTGACGATGGACACCACCGTCATGTCGAGAGCGCCGCCCGTCCCGAACAACCCCTCCACGCGGTCTATCGCGAGCCCTATCACCTCGTAGATAGCGGCCATGAGGTCGAAGGAGTGCTGGATCAAGAACAGGAACACGGCGAAGAACACGAGGAGGAACACGACCTCCTTCACTCCCGGCAGCGACTGGTTACCGTCCATGCGCTGCGAGATCTCGATGAGCTTCAAGGTGAACACGAGCCCGAGCACCCCGCAGCCTATCGGCAGCACCGCCACCTGCCAGACGCCGCGCGCGATGTCGTACATCGACACGTCGCCAGCGCTCGTGAGCATCGTCTCGAAGGGAGCCGAGAGTACGCCGTTCGCGCCGATCGATCGCATGACATCGGTCTGCGCCGCGAAGATCCAGTTGCACCAGTCGCGCAGCACCCCGCAGAGCCATGCGTTGATGTCGTCTGCGATCGAGCCCCATGCGAAGTGCGTCGGGATGAGGAGCGCCGAGAGGAGTGCGAAGGCGGCCGCGAAGGCCAGTATGAACCGTCTGCTTGAGACGAGGCTTCCTAGCTTCTCCATCGGGATCAGAGCGCCTCGATTGTGCCGTCGGATGCGCGCGTGACCGAGATCATGGTCGATGCGCCATCGTCGAGCGTGAACGTGGTTGTCGCAGCTCCGCTCGCGTAGTCTATCCACGCCTCGGCGTCCCAGATGGCACGGCTGGCGTTGGGCGAGACCGCCGCCGCCCGTGCGGACACGGCTGCCTCGATCTTGGCGGCCTCTACCCCCATGGCCTCCTCCAGCTTGGAGGTGACGCCCATGAACGAAAGCGTCCTCTCGCCGAGGAGCACCTTCTTGTACGAGCATGCGAGCGCATCAGTCCTCAAAACGGTGTCCGCGCCTTCGGTGGCCACGGTAACGAGATAGGGACTTGCGGCCTCGGTCAGCGACTTCGAGGCGAGCACGGTCGCCGTTAAGGTCGTGTCGGTCGCCTCTTCTGTGTCGAGCGTCCAGTAGGTGACGTTTGTCTGGCCGTCCTTCGCCTCGACGAATGCGCCCTTGACGATGGAGAGCGTGTAGGTGGGATCTTCTATGCCCGTCCAGGAGGTGCCGACGAGCGCTTCCAGTCCTGCCGTCGCATCCGTGCGCCCTTCTGCAGGTGCGCCTTGCTGGGACGCAGATGATCCTTCCTTCTCGACGGCCTCGATGGCAGAATTTGTGCTTTCAACGTCCTCGCGGGCGAGCGAGCATCGTGCCACGCCCGACCCGATCAGCAGCAGCACGGCGATGACGGCGGCTGCGAACATGAGCTTGTTCTTCTTCGACATTTCCTCTTCCTTCCTATCTGATCTTGATGGCGCTCGTGAAGTACGACGCGCCGCTTGCAATCGTGCAGGCCGCGCCTGTGTGCGGCTCGTGGATGTATCGGTCGTCCCCGATGTAGATGCCCACGTGCCCGGGCCTCCACAGGATGTCGCCGGGCGTGGCCTCCGACACCGGGACCTTGCGGCCGAACGCCGCCTGGTCCTCTGAGTTTCGCGGGATCGCGATGCCCGCCTGCCGGTAGCAGTACTGGGTGAGCCCCGAGCAGTCGAGGCCGACCCCGGGCGTGGTGCCGCCCCACACGTAGGGCACGCCGAGCTGGCTGTAGGCGGCGGCGACGATCGCGTCTGCCGAGAGAGCTCCGCCCTCAAGGTCCTCGACCGTCATCGAGTCGAACCTGCGCAGGTTGTACGCGTCGAGCGCCGCCTTGAGCGATTCGACGTAGGACGATGACGTCGCCCATCCCGCGTCCTTGAGCCCCTCTGCCATCTTGTCGGAGGAGTGCTCTGCGACAGCCTGCCTGATGAGGGCGTTGTTCCTGTAGTGGGCGGCCTGGAGGAACACGCGGCTCCTGAAGCGTATGCACTCGACGTCTCCCTTGAAGACCGTGAAGTATGCGGTGATCGTGGATATCTGCCCGGGCGTGTACTCCTCATGTGTCGTCCACCCGGCCTTGCCCGCCACCTCCGGTGCCGAGGCGAAAGATGACGCCCACTTCATCCCGAAGAGGTTGTGGTCGCGCGTCGCGAGCTGGCTCATGGTCTCTCCCTGGCCGGACTCGCAGATGATCTGCGCGATGGTGCACCCGGCGGGGTGTCCGAACTCCTCCTGGCAGCGTATGGCCTCCTCGACCATCTCGTAGGTGATGTAGGGCGGAAGCCCCTCCATGGAGCGCTTCTTGTCCTCGGCGTCCCAGAACCCGAAAAGCGCCGATACGATCTGGCCGACGAGGAGCGCGACGAGCACGAAGGCAATGATGCCTGCGAGCACGCCTCCGGCGGTCGCGATCCCGCTTCCGCCGACGGCACCGGCGATGGCGGTGCTGCCCGATGCTGATGCCGCCGTCTTCGCGGCACCGCCTGCTGCCTGTGCGGACGCTTGCGCCGCGCGGGCCTGTCCCGGGGCCGCTGACGCAGAGGATGCCTTGCCCGCTCCTGCGGCACCGGCGCTCTTGCCCTTCGCGGTCCCTGCGCCCTTGCCGCCCTTGGATGCGCGCACAGCTCCCTTCGCCTTGCGCTCCCGTGCTGCTGCGATGCCGCGCTTTGCGCCCTTCCCGGCGTCGTATGCGCCCTGCGCGCCCTCGAACTCGTCGGTGTCGTCGAGCTCGGACACCGCCTGGCGCTCCAGCACCTGGCGCACCTTGAGCCGCCCGTTCGTCTCGTCCGCCACATGTGGTGTACCCTCTGATGGCCCCTGGGCCGAGGCTGGCTTATTTCCTGCGCTTGCGGAGGCCGCCGCCCTTGCCTTGCGGGGGTTTCCCTTTGCGCCTTCCTTCGGGCGGCGCGTGCCGAGGGCGTCCTCCCTGCTCGCGAGCGTGGAGAGGCTCTGGGCCTCGTCGTCTTTCACGATTCCCGAGTTCACGGCGTCGACCTTCTCCGCCGTGACGATGTCGGCGATGGTGGAGCGATCCTTGTCGAGTTCTCTCGGATCCATCTAGCTTCGGCTTTTCTTTGCGTTTGACTCGAAGGCATGGGCGCGCTTCAGCTGCGCGATCTCCTCGGGCTTGGTGTTCCACAGGTCGTAGAGCGCGCCTTTTGGGAAGTCGTCCCGGATGGGCACGCGCGCGCCACCAGCGACGAGCAGCCCCTCTCCGGCCTTGATGGACTCGTCGATGTACTCCTTTTCCGCAGCAGAGAGGGAGAGCATGTCCGCCCATGCGGCGAGGTCTTGGCTCGCCTGCTTGTGCAGCAGCATGAAATCCGAGTTCAGCACCATGGTGCGGGCGCGCTCGTGGGTGAGCATGTGGGAGGTGTTCTGCGAGATGCCGGTGCAGATGAGGTTGAACTTGCGCCCCTCCGCCCAGAACTTCGCGAAGTAGTCGATGATGGTCGGGTGTCCGAAGAGCGACTGCACCTCGTCGATGTAGAGCCAGGTGGTGATGCCCCGCTCGAAGTTCGCGTACATCCGGTTGCGCACCGCCTCAAGCGCGGTGAGCATGCCGAACACCCGCATGTTGGTTGAGAGGTCGTGCAGATCGATGTTGGTGATGCGGTTGTCGAAGCCCACGTTGGACTGGCGGTTGAAGAAGGAGAGCGCGCCTGTGACGTATCGCTCGTACCTGAGCGCGATGTCTCGCGCCTCGGTCTCGGGCTGGCCGCTCAGTATCTCGTGGAAGTCGGAAAGCGTCGGCACGCCCTGCCCGTCGGCGCACTTGGAGTATGCCGCCTCGACGCATCTCGTGATGATCGACTTGTCGGCTTCGGGAAGGCCTTCCGAGGACTCCGCCATCATCGCGCTTGAGAGAGCCAGGAACGCGTCGATCTTGAACGCGAGCTGGGCAGCGTCCGCGCGACCCTCCACGTCCGAGAGGTCGAAGGGGTTGAGCGCGGTGTCCGCGTCGGGGGCGAGCCGGACGTTCACGCCGCCCAAGGCCTCGATGAGGTTTCCGTACTCGCCAGCGGGGTCGAAGATGATGATCTCGTCCTCCGGATAGGCGAGCACTGTATTGGTGATCTCGCGTTTCACGGAGAAGGACTTCCCGGAGCCGGGCTTGCCGCAGACGAACCCCATGGGGGAAGCGAGCTTCTTGCGGTTGCATATGACGAGGTTGCCCGACTGCTTGGACTGCCCGTAGTAGCCCCCGCCCTCCTGGTTGAGCTCTAGCGAGGCGAAGGGCATCTGCATGGCTATCTGGCCCGTGGTGAGGTAGCGGGTGACGTCGATGTGGTTCATGCCCAAGGGGAGCACCGAGTTCAGCGCCTGGCGCTGCCGGTAGTAGAGCGGCTCTATACCGAGCGAGTTGCCCTGACCGATCGACACGATCTGGTCGATCTGGCGCTCAAGTGCATCAACAGTATCGGCGTAGGTGTAGATGAGGCCGGTGTAGGTGAAGAGGCGCTCGTTCTTGTTGCGAAGGAAGTCCAAGAGCTCCTCGGCCTCCTCCTTGGAGTAGCGCAGCTCCGGAGGCAGGATCGTATAGTCGTAGCCCTTCTTCATAGCGCTCATCTGCTCGTCGATGATCTCCTTGTCCATCCAGTCGAGCTGGCGCTTCACGAGCGCGAGGGCGTCGGACTGCGCGATGGGATGGATGTGCAGGTTCACCGAGAGCGGCATGGGAAGGTCGATGATCTTGGCGAGGTAGTCGTCTTCGAGCATCGAGCCGAACGTGCGGATGGAGACCACGCAGCCGTAGGCGTCGTCCACCCGGAATATGTCTGCCCTGCCGTGCGGCTTGAAGTCGATGAGCGCTGGCGCTATGAGGTCTTTTGTCCTCGTGTTGGACACGGGGCTCACCTTGTCCCAGTCAAACGTGAAGGGTGATTTCGGGCGCAGCTGCGACTGGATCGCCTCGATGCGCTCGGTGCCGTTCAGGGCGTGCGCCTCGCAGCGGATGCGCGAGAGCGTGTCGATGACGTCGCCCTTTATGCGGGAGAGCTTCGGCACCGCCTCCCAGACGTCGTCTGCGCCCACCATGTAGGTGAGATAGCGGTGGCGCGTGAGGTTGGAGACCCCCTCTCTCATCTTGTCGTTGAGGATCCGGTTGTACTCCCTGGCGTACTTCTCCGTGTCGGGGTCGGACGCCTTGAAGAAGCGCTTCTTGCCGATCTCCTCGTCGGGGATGGGGACGTTTGCGATCGTGAGCTGTACGCAGGAGTCCGCTCCGAAGTAGTTGTAGAGCGATGAGAGCACGGTGAAGATGTTCTGCTGGTTCTCGCGGCGCGCCGACTGGTAGGAGATGTCCGAGAACTCGATCGTCTGCGAGAAGAGCCCTTCCTCTACCTGGGCTATGCCGTCCTTGTAGATGGCGTCGTAGCCGATGTAGGAGGCGGTCTCGCCCGCCTGGGCGCGCGCCTTCTTCTGTCGCTTGAGCTTCTCCTCGTGGGTCTTCTTGGATCGGTCCGACTTGCTGGCAGAGCCCATCAGCTGCTTAATGAAGCTCGACGAGCCCGACCTCTCGCGCTTGGCCTTCGCCCGCGCTGCGCGCTCGGATCTGATGCGCGCCTTCGCGAGCCTCTTCTCAGCCTTGAGCCTCTCCTTGTCGCTCGCTCTCTCTTTCCTTGCACTTTTCGCATTCTCTCGTTGGCTCATTGGCCTCTGCTCCTTTTCGTCTTGCGATCCTCTTCGCCCTGCGCGTGGGCCTTCCCGCCTCGGTGCGCGGGAGCGCCTTGTCTGCCGGGCTCTCGTAGAGGAGCCTCTGGTCTTTCAGGTGGTGGTTGATCAGAAGGGGCGCGAACTTCTCGGCGCGCATCCCGAACGGCCGCCAGAACCCGGCGAGCCAGAAGGGTATGGATGCGCACATGACGGGGAACGCCGCGTCGGCGACCTCTATGCCGACCCAGAAGTGGCATATCGCCGCCACGAGGATCGCCGATCCGAAGCCGCCCGCCACGCACGCGAGCGTGCGGAAGGAGAGCTTCCCGACGATCTTCTCCTCGTACTCGCCGATGTCCTTCTGAACGGGGATCTGAAGCGACATGGCCTGTCACCTGCCTTAGGCTGGCAGCCAGGACGTGTCGAGCATCCCGAAGTAGACCGCTGCGGCGATGATGATCGCGCCGCCAGCGATGGTGGATATTGCGGAGGCAATCTGGCTGCCTCCCTGCTGCTCTCGTATGGCGAGGCCGAGCGAGACCGCGCCCCAGACGACCAGGAAGCCGCCGAGGAAGGTCACGCAGCCCGATACGAGGCTGATGATGTTTGCGAGCATGTGGGTGTTCCTTTGCATCTCGATTCGCCCGCGCCTGCGGTACTTGGAGGTTCCAGGTGGCGGGCTGATGGTAGAATTTCGGGTCGAGGGGCACGTGCGTGCTCCCTTGCATCTCGGCTGCGACGGCCGGTCGCGGTACTTGGAGGTTCTGCCCCGGCCCTTGGGTCTAGGCACCTGTCGCAGCCATTGCTCACGCTTCCATAAGCGCTCCCTCCCTTCTCGCCCGGTACGCCCTGAAGTCGAACGCCCCCGCGCTCTCTGCGGCCTTGAGCGCCCCGTGCCTCGGGTGCGCCTCAAGCGGGTACTTCTTGTCCTTGAACGCCTGTGCGCCGTTTATGAGCACGAGCGCCTCGTCGCGCGGCAGCCTCGCCACCTCGGAGGCCTGCATGAGCTCGCGCTCTATGAGGCCGTAGTTGTGCGTGTAGGTGGGGTTCGCGCCCCGAGAGTCGTTCACGGAGACGTTGGCGACGGTCTGCTTGCCGATCATGTCGGCGATCTTCTGGTTGGTGTCTGCCGACTTGCCCCCGAGGAACAGCAGCGTGTCGCAGGCGTTCATGATGGTCTTGGCGTTGTTCTCCCCGTATGACTCCTCAAGCTGGGAGAGGGACTGCAGGATCATCGAGACCGCGATGTTGCGGCTTCGCGTGACGGTGATCATGCGCTCGAAGTCCGGGATGGTGCCGATGTTCGCGAACTCGTCGAACATGAAGTGGACGCATCTGGGAAGACGTCCCGAGAAGCGCGAGAGCGCCGTCTCGCAGAGCGAGTCGAGCGACTGCTGCATGAGAAGCGCGAACACGAAGTCGAAGGTCGAGTCCGTGTCCGACATCGAGCAGAAGAGCGCCACCTTCCTGTGCTCGTCGCCCATATGCTTGAGCTCCATCTCGTCGTAGCGAAGGAGCTCTCTCATCTCGGCGATGTCGAATGGCTTCATGCGCACGTTGCACGAGACCATGATGGACTTAAGTGTCTTTCCCGCCGCCACCTTGAACTGCTTGTAGCTTGAAAGTGCGAAGTCGTCCTCGGGGCGCACGGGCGCTGCCACCTTCGCCCATTCGAAGCCCCCGGTGCCGTTGTCGAACGCGCGGGACGCCCGGTCGTACTTCTTGGCCGAAGGGCTCCTCACGAGCCTCTCTCCGGTCTCAAGCTCGTTGAAGAGCATGTCGAGCGGACTCAGGTAGTCCTCGTCGTCCTCGCGGGCGTCCGCGAGCGAGAGCAGCGACAGGAGCCCCGGCACGTTCCTGTCCTCCTCCGGGCAGTGCAGAAGGAGGTAGGAGACGAGGGCCGTGTAGAGGAGCTTCTCGGCGTTCTCCCAGAACGGGTCCCCTGTATGGTCCTTGTCGCCGGTGGTGTTCTTGATGAGGCACTCCACGAAGCGCAGCGTCGCCGCCTCGCCGTCGATGTAGGCGATGGGGTTGAAGTGCATGGAGCTTGCGAAGTCTATGGTGTCGAATGTCTTGATCTCGTAGCCGAGCCCTTCGAGGACGTGGCCCATGTCGTGGATGAGCGTGCCCTTGGGGTCGGTGATGAAGTAGTTGGCGTTACCCTGCATGAGGTTCGGCTTCACGAAGTAGCGCGTCTTTCCCGTGCCGGGGCCGCCTATGACGAGCACGTTGTCGTTCGTCTCGGTCCTCTGGTCGTGGGTGGCATCGATGAGGCGGATGCTCGCCCGCTTGGTGAGGATGATGTTGTTGTCGGCGTCCTTCCTATCCGAGTACGCCTCGATCTCCTTCGCCGTCGCCCAGCGCGCGCTCCCGTGCTCCTCGCCCTTGCGGTAGAGCCCTCTGCGCTCCCACCGTCTGACCCATACGAGCCAGACGGCGCACGCGCAGGCGCATCCGATCGCGAGCGGCAGAGGATCCATTGACGGGATCGCCCCTTGCGCCGCGAGGTCCATCGCCGTTGAGACGAGGTCGGCCTCTGAGCTTCCTGCGGCCACGACGGCTGCCGTGGCGGCGTTGCCGATGAGGAGGGCTGCGCCCGATAGCGCCGCGATGAGGATGAGCTCCGACTTCATCGGATCTTCACCTCGACCTTCTCGATCTGCCTCGTTGCCTCCTTGGCCTCGTGCGCCGCCTTAGATGCGGCCTTCGCTGTCTCGGCCTTCCTCTCCAGCGGCTCTTGGTCGCGCTCCTCGGTGAGCTCGCGCTCGCGCATCTTGCAGGCGCGCTCCGCCGCCGCGTCGACGTCGTGCTCAAGGTTTCCGAACACCTCGTCGACCTCGGGGGCGTCTGCCACTCTGAACACCAGATGGTCGCGCCCCTCGACATCGACGAAGTCGTGCTCGATGGCGGCTTCTGTGAGCCTCTCGCCGATGATCTCCCTCAAGGTCGCGTAGTCGGGGAGCTCCTCGAACTCCGAGAGGTTCAATCGTGCGTACTCGCGAACACCCTCGCGCTCGGCTTCCGCTGATGGCTCCTCGATCTGGCCCCTCAGGTTCCTGATGGCGCTCTTGAGCCTCTCGGCGCTTGCCCGGATAGCATCCTGGCTCGCGTCCTGGCCCATCCTGAGCATCCAGTCGAAGAGCTTCTCTCCGCTCTCGTCTCCGAAGTCGCTTGCCATGTCGCCCTCCTCTTCTCTTCTATCGGATCGTCTCGCGCGCCTCGCTTGCGCGGTCGGCGCGTTGCTGGTTCTCGGATGCGCGCAGCGCCGCCTGCGTGCGGTCAGCTAAGCTCTCCGTCGTCCTCTCGGCCTTGTACTGCTCTGCCCTCTCCACCTGGGACTTGATCACGTCTAGAAGGGACATTCCCTCCTGCGTCTGGTCGACCATGTAGTCCTGGGTCGGGGCGTTGACGGTTAGGAGCTTGCCCATGTGGCTGAGCGCCACGTGGATCCGGAAGTCGTCGTTTCTCGCGGCCACCCAGCCGTCGTCGAGATAGGGGAAGGCGTTGCCTGTCCACTGCATGTCGGATTTGGGGGGAAGGTAGTGCAGGTGCTTGCACTCATCGACCGTGGCGAGGCGCATCCCCGCGACGTAGCGGGTGAGCTCCGAGATGTCTCCCGCGATCCTCTTGAAGCTGAGGGACTCGAAGGGAACCCAGGTCTTCCCGTCCTGCTTGAGCGTCCACCACTCGTCGCCCCCGTCCACCTGCTGGATGAACGCGAGGTCGCCGTAGACGACTCCCTGCCTGATGGCCCAGTTCCCGGCCTTGAAGAAGTCGGAGAGGTCCTCAAGCGAGAAGCAGCGGTCGAACTCGTAGGGGTACTCCTCCAGATAGGGGTCGTCCTGCCAAGCGTATCCGCCGCGCTTGACCCAGCCGTTCTTCTGGCAGATCGCCTCAAGGCTTTCCTGTTCCTCTGCCGTGACCGGCACCATGTTGTACATTTCCGTCTCCTCCTCGGGAGCCGACGCATGTCGGCTCCCCTCGGTTCGGTGGTTCGGCGGCGAGGCGCCGTAAGTCGTCCTCGCCCGGTTGCGTTTGTGAGAGTGTTTCGGCTGACCCGCTTCTCCTCGCCGCCCTGCAACGGTTATAGCGTGGTCGATTCCCTGATGGGACGGGGATTTTTCGCACAGTCCCGCATGGTCACGGATAGTCACTTATCCATCAAACCCACATTTTTCCTCGGCGGGAGCACGACCAGTCGGCATGTCTCCTTGAGCCTCTCGACTATCGCCTCGGCGCTCTCGCGCTCCCCGCTGCGCCCCATGCGCGACTTGAGGGCGTCGGGCGCGTACTGCGACGTGACCACGGTCGGCTTCATGTTCTCGTAGCGGTCGTTGATGATCTGGAAGAGCGTGCCCATGACCCAGGAGTTCGCGTTCTCCTTGCCGAAGTCGTCGATGATGAGCACGTCGTATCCCGCATAGCGCTCGACGCCCTGCTTGGATGGGGCGTCGTAGCTCGCCTTGATCTCGTCGAGCATGGAGAGGGACGACGTCATGAGCACGCTGTACCCGCTTGCGAAGAACGCCTTGGCGAGCGCAGTGGCGCAGTGCGACTTGCCCGCGCGGGAGGGGCCTGTTATGTAGAGTCCCACGCCCGATCTCATATCGAAGGCGTCCAGGTACTCGGCGATCTCTCGCCTGTCGACCTTGGCATGGGCGAATCGGGGCTTCACGCCGCACCGCCTTAGCGCCTCGGCCTCGGCTTTGGCCCTTCGCTTCCTCTCGGCCTCCTCTGCGAGCGCTCGCTCCTCGCAAGCGCCGTCGCACTCGCACTCCTTGGCCCCGATCCAGATGACCTTGCCGTTGAAGCCGAGGAGTCCGATGGGGTCGAGGAGGTTCCCGCACCATTCGCATCTGCGCTCTGCGGGCTCCTCGTATTCCAGGCCGCGCTCCTCGGCCGATGCCAGGGTGATGATGCGGCTCTCCTCATCTGCCATCGCGCAGCTCCTTTCCTATCCTTCTTCTTTGTATTCTTCTTTGTTTTTAAGGTGCCAATTTGGCACCCCCTCAGGCGACATCCCGTCATCCCCTCCATGCTTGGAAGCGGACGATCTGTCAGGGGGTGACAACTTGTCAGGTGCGCAGGACGTTCTCATCGCGCGATGGCCGAGCACGTAGCTCCTCGTGGTCATCCCGTCCCTTGCCCATTCGCCTCCGGTCTCGGCGATAAGCCCTCTCTGCTCCAGCTCTGACACCGCCCTGATGACGGAGCGCTCGGACATGCCGAGATAGGTTGCGGTCCTCCTGCGGCTCTCGTAGAACGTCCCGCCGTCCTTGCAGAATCCGTAGATGCGCGCGAACACGAGCAGCGCCGCGCCCTTGAGCCTGAGCTCCTTCCACATGAAGGGATGCAGGACCAGGAAGGCGTCGCCGTCGCGCGGGCGCGCGGGATCTCTCTTCGCATGCATGGCCGCCGCCTACCCGACGCCGATTTTCGAGAAGTTGCGCATGGCCCAGTCGAGCAGCTCGGCCCTGAACGCGATCGATCCCTTTTTCTGGCCCTCCATGCGCCTGAGCGGCAGGGGGTCGTTGCCCCTCTTCGAGAGCTCCCATACCTTGTTCTTGCTTATGCCTAAAAGCCGGGCCACCTCGTAGGCGTTGTAGATGTCCTGCACGGGCACCGGCTGCTTCGATGAATCGTCAAAGATCTCGGGCATATACTCTCCTGTTCTTCGTTCGAACAGACAGCCCGAGGCTCTCAAGACCCTTGCTGGCCTGAACCCGATAGGCGTTCGAGCATTCGCTCGATCGCCGATGGCGTCACCCTGTAGAGGCGGCCGAGATTCACTGCCTCAAGCTCGCCCTTGCGGATCAGCTGGTAGACTTTCGCTGTCGAGACGCCGAGGCTCTCGGCGACTTCCCCCACGCTAAGGAGCCGTGGCGACTTCATGTCGTTGGTCTGGTTCAGCACCGGCTCTTCGCGCTTCATTTCCCTGATATCTTTCGGCATTTGCATTCCGCCTTCTTCTTGCTCGTTTCTTCAACTTCTGTCGAATGCTCTCGACTATTTTTGATGGCGGCGATGATTGCAGGTTTTCCGGGCTGGTGCTTCGTGATTTTTGCGCACAGTCCCGCATAGTCACGGACAGTCACAAATTCGCTAAACCCACACAGCTGCCTTGTTCGAGGTGGCCCATCTGTCTGTTCTTTCGGACAAAAAAGCCCCGGCGTTTGTCGGGGCTTATCGTGGCACCTTGAATCAGCGCGAGGTTCTTGGTGACATATCTGGCTTCCTCGCGTCCGACGGCGAACTGGCCATAATCGTGTATCTCTCGGTTCTCATGCCAGTCCTCCTTCCCGGTCTTGTCGGCGCTGTTGCGTCGGACACCTGGAACCAGTTTCGGGCAAACGCCCGTTTGAAACATTTCTTGCGTCGATAATAAACCCGATATCGAGAGACAGTTGTTCCAAAAAGGGACACCCATCTTGATTGAGATGATTTAATATGCGATGTTGACATGCTGTAACAATTCGATGTCATCATTCGAGCGGCTGGTTGACGTTTGCGGAAGCGAGATGAGTAGGTTGGCAGAGGAAAACGCCCCGAAGAAGCAGCACTACGTGCCCCAGTACTACCTGAGGCGCTTCTCGGATGATGGCGACAGCCTCTGGGTTTTCAACCGCAAAGCGGGTAGGACCTACAAGAGCAGAGCGGAAGATGTGTGCGAGCGGAACTACCATTACGAGATGGAGGCGAGATGTCAGAGGAGTTGGCATGGGCGTCACCTCCTCCCCGGGAAGATCGAGAAGAAGCTCTCCGAGATAGAGGGCGAGCAAGCGCTCCTCCTTCGCGAGATAGACGCCCAGCTCGATGCCGGGCGCATCCACGAAAAGGAGCGAAGGGCGCTCTTGTGGCTGGTCGGGCACCTTATCGCGAGGCACCCTGCGATGCTTGAGGGTTACGAGCCGGACTACGATGCGATGTACGGCGATCCTGAAGTGAGATGGGGCTGCGAGGTTTTGGCCCAAGCAGGAATGGCCGACGAGATCGAGGTGCTGGCGCAAGGCGCGAACCAGATGGTGCTCGCGCTTTGGCGATGCAAGGGGAGTCCCACGTATTTCGCTAAGAACGACCTCGAAAGACTGCGCTGCCACTTCATCAGGCCGCAGGGGGAGGCTCGCTTCATCACCTCTTCCCTCCCTCCGCATTTCAACACGACACTTCGGAAGGATGGGAAGTACCACATCGACGACCTTACGCTTCCGCTGTCCTCCACCCTCGCGGTAGTCTATTCCGGCGCGGGACCGATGAAGAGCGACGTCCTAGAGGTTCCAGACAGCGCTGTTGTCAGGCTGAACTCCGGCTACCTCGTCTCGGAACCCGCGTGCGAGCAGGTGGTCTCCGGAAGAAGAGAGGATCTCGACCAAGCCCGTGTTTTCGCCCAACGCTTTCGCATCAGTGCGGCTATGGCCCGAAGGGAAAATCGTTGATGACTTGATTGCTTGCGAATATTCGCAGGTCAGCGCCACTGTGACAATTTGTCACAGTGGGTTTGGGCGAAACCTCTTTTCGGGCCCCCGTCCTTTCCGCTTCGGAAAATCCACAATCTGTTCGATTGACTGAATAAGCGATCGGGTGCATCATAGGGATTCACGAGAATCGAACACTTGTTCCCATTTGATAGCGAGGAGGTGCCATGGGCGACAGGGTCATCATGCATGTCGACATGAACGCCTTCTACGCGAGCGTCGCCCAGCACCTCGACCCGGGGCTGAGGGGCAAGGCCGTGGCGGTGGCGGGCGACCCCGAGCGCAGGAACGGAATCATCCTCGCGAAGTCCCGGGAGGCGAAGGCCTGCGGCGTGAAGACGGCCGAGGCTATCTGGCAGGCCAAGCAGAAGTGCCCGGACCTCGTCGTCGTGCCGCCCGACTACGCCGCCTACAAGCGCTACTCTCGTCTGGCGCGCATGATCTACTACGGCTACACAGACCTCGTCGAGCCCTTCGGCCTCGACGAGTCGTGGA
The DNA here is from genome assembly GCF_900169485.1 of Phoenicibacter congonensis. Lineage (NCBI taxonomy): Bacteria > Bacillati > Actinomycetota > Coriobacteriia > Eggerthellales > Eggerthellaceae > Phoenicibacter > Phoenicibacter congonensis. Next base: position 927,499 of record NZ_LT821227.1, read on the forward strand.
TCGACGTCACGGGATCCCTGCCGCTGTTCGGGGGCGACGCCATGCTCGTGGCGAGGGAGATATCGGAGCGCGTGAAGTCCGAGCTCGGGCTCACCGTTTCCGTCGGCGTCTCGTGGAACAAGGTCTTCGCCAAGCTCGGGAGCGACACCGACCCGGGCGACGGCATCGTCGCCATAACGCGCGACAACTTCCGCGACGTCGCGTGGCCCATGCTCGCATCCGAGATGGTCTACGTGGGCCCGGCCACCATGCGCAGGCTCCACTCGGCCGGATACGAGACAATAGGGGACCTCGCACATGCCGGGGACCACTTTCTGAAGAGGCGCTTCGGCAAGATCGGCATCATGCTGCGCGCGTTCGCGAGGGGCGAGGACGCGAGCCCCGTGAAGGCCATGGATCCCTCGAAGGCCGATGTGGACTATGTTGTGAAGGGAATCGGCAACGGCCTCACCGCCCCGCACGATCTCGAATGCGACTCCGACGTGAAGGCCCTCGTCTGGCTCCTCTCCGAATCCGTGGCGCAGAGGCTTCGCGAGTCACGGATGCGCTGCCGGACGGTGTCGGTGGGGGCGCGGTTCGCGCGCGACCTTTCCGGCTACTCAAGGCAGAGGACGCTGAGGACCCCGACCTGCCTCACGAGGGACGTCGCGAACGTCGCCATGGGGCTTCTGCGCTCGAACCAGCCGATCGACAAGGAGCATGCGCTCAGGGCCGTGCACGTGCGCGTGACCAATCTCGTTCCCATGGACGTGCCCGTGCAGTGCGAGCTCTTCGGGGACGCCGAGGAGGCGGAGCGCCTTGAGAGGCTGGACCTCGCCATCGACGCGCTGAGGGGGCGCTTCGGCAACACCTGCGTCAAGCGGGCGGCCGAACTTACCGACGAGGTCATGTCCGGCCTCGACATCAAGCGCGACAACACCGTCCACCCCGTAGGGTTCCTCAGGTAGGCGGGCATCATGGTCGAAGGCATCTCGGGAAGGGTCAAGCGGTACGTCAGCGTCACGGCGCGCATGGACGAGGACGGTCGCGTGCGGCCTCTTTCCATTCAGTGGTACGACGGCAAGACCTATCCCATCGACGAGGTCAGGGACGTGCGCCGCGCCTCGTCGCGCAAGGTAGGCGGAGACGGCATCTGCTACACCGTCCGAATCGGCAACAACGTCACCTACCTGTTCTACGAGGATCCGCGCTGGTTCGTTGAAGAGGTCGTCAAGGACGGCATGTCCGCATAAAAGCTCGCATTTCTTGAGCAAAACGCCAGTTCGGAGCCGCTGTGACAATTTGTCACAGCGAATGCGGGCACCGTTCCCATCCGTTGGGCTGATGCGCTCTTTCCCGTGGCCTCCGTCGCCTCAGGTGCGCCCTGCCCCGCCTCTCATCCAGGCACGCTCGCACGGAACCCGCCATGTGCGCCGCAAGGCGCGCCCTTCCTGCGCAAAACCCGCACATGCACATCTCGCTCCTTTGACTGTCGCATGTGCAGGTTGCGGACGTGCGTCCTTTGCGAAGAAGCCCGCTTTCCTCCTTGCAGCGCAGGCGGAACCCGCGCACGACCCCGGATCACGAGGCGGTGGCACAGGGCGACCGCCGAAAGACAAGGAGGTCTTCAAAATGGGAAATCGAGCAGTCATCACCACGCCGGACAAGAACCTGGCACTCTACCTCCACTGGAACGGCGGCCGCGACACGGTCGAGCCGCTGCTCAAGTACTGCGAGCTTCAGGGCTACCGTCCTCCGAGCCAGGACTGCTACGGATGGGCGCGGATGGCCCAGGTGGTCGGGAACTTCTTCGGCGGGTCGCTCTCGGTGGGCATAGAGCGATACCGAAACCTTGGCGACCAGGGCGACAACGGCGTATACGTCATCGATGGTTGGAAGATAGTCGATCGCTACGCCACGGATTACGACGAGGACTGGAACGCGGTCGGCCTGAGGCACATCGACCCTTCCGCCGAGCAGAGCGGATACGACTTCGACGAGATGCTTCACGCCTTCGATGAGGCGATGCCCGAGAACCTGAGGCTCGGCGCCTTCCTGGACGCCGAAGAGGTGCCGGTGTCCGATGTCCGCCTGGGCGACAAGGTTTGGATGAGCGCGTACGAATCCAATCCCGAGCTCTTCGAGGTCGTGGGCTTCGGCGCGGACGATGCCCCCAGGGGCTTCAAGGGAATCCCCTTCGTCAACCGCTACGATCACGACGGCGACTACTCCTGGAACGGCAACAACTACATCGACGCCGACACCTGCCGCATCGCCCCGCGCGAGTAGAAGCCTCCAGCTCCGCAACGACCAGGGGCGCGGCTAAGCCGCGCCCCCTACAGAAAGGACAGGCACATGAATGGAAACGACATCTTCGCGACGCGCAGGGAGGATATAGTCGATCCCTCCAAGCTCACGCGCAGGGAGCTGCTCAGCGCCATCTACTGGCTCAACCAGGAGCTCACGGGCCGTGTGATATTCGGCGGGGCTGCGGCTTGCGATTACGTCGAGCGCGAGCTGAAGAGGACTTCCGCCAATTCGAAACCGGTGCTCATCGAGAGGTTCAACGATATGGTGGACGAGCTGATCGGGACCGACCCGTATTCCCGCGTGCTTCGGATCTACGGGGAGAAGTAGCGGCAATCGACGAGCAGGCTTCGGATCGCTGGCGGTCCAAGTCTGCTCGTTCTTTCGGCATGATACAAACACTTGCACTGAATCTATGCTAATATATCAGTGTGATTGTTTATGGCAAATAGAAGCGAACAGAGGATCGAGCGACTGCTCGACGAGAACAACGGCGTCCTCATCGTCTCTGAGGCGATAGGTTCGGGGATCCCGAGGAACGCGGTCTACGACTTCGCGAGGGAGCGGGGGCTGGAGAAGGCGTCCCCGGGCATCTTCGTGGATGCCGACATGTTCCCCGACGAGCTTTATCTGCTCCAGGCGCGCTACCCCAAGGTCGTGTTCTCGCACGAGACGGCCCTCTACCTCCACGACATGGCGGAGCGCGAGCCAGTCCCCATCGTCCTCACGGTGGAGTCGGGCTACCACTCGGGGTCCCTCAAGGACCAGGGCGTGAGGATCTTCTACGTGAAGCCGGAGTGGTACGGCCTCGGGATCTCCGAGGCCGAGTCTCCGGGCGGCCATGTCGTGAGGGCATACGACAGGGAGCGCACCGTCTGCGACGTCGTGCGCAGGAAGGCGGCCATGGATCCCGCCGCCTACGGCTACGCCCTCCGCAGGTACGCAGCGAGCAGGGAGAAGGACCTCGCCAGACTCGGGCGCTATGCCAGGGAGATGGGGGTCGAGAGGCAGGTGCAGCAGGCGATGGAGGTGCTTCTGTGATAAAGGGCGCGCGCAGGGTGAAGGACCTGATCCGCAACAAAGCGAAGGGAGACAGCAGCAGGTCCCAGGCGCTCTTGCGCCACTACGCCATGGAGCGGTTCCTGGAAAGGCTCGCGAACTCCCCATACCGAGACAACTTCGTGCTCAAGGGCGGCATGCTGATGTCCTCGCTCGTGGGCGTGGACCAGCGCAGCACGATGGACATCGACGCGACCGTCAAGGGATTGACGCTCGATACGGGCAACGCCCTCAAGGTCGTGGAGGAGATCGCCTCCGTCGAGCTCGACGACGGCATGGAGTTCCAGGTCGGCGGCGCGGGAGAGATCATGGAGGACTCCGAGTACGGCGGCGTGAGGATTGCGCTCACGGCCCGCATGGAGAAGACCCGCATTCCCCTGAAGATCGACATATCGACGGGGGACGCGATCACCCCGGCCGAGGTCATGCACAGATACCGCCTCATGTTCGAGGACCGCGACATCGGCATATGGGCGTACCCGGTGGAGACCGTGCTCGCGGAGAAGGTGGAGACCGCACTCGCAAGAGGAATCCTCAACACGAGGATGAGGGACTTCTACGACGTCTACATGCTCCGCGAGCTGGACGAGGGCCTGGAGCCGCCGAGCCTGAGGGCGGCGCTTGAGGCCACTATCGATAAGAGGGGCAGCAGCGTCAGTGCATCCAGCTACGCTCAAACACTGTCCGAGATAGAGGACAGCACGGCCATGGCGGAGAGATGGCGGTCCTACGGCCTGTCGAACCCATACGCTGCCTCAATCGCGTGGCCAGATGCCGTAGGGTCGCTTCGACTCCTGTGCGACGCGTGCTGGCAGGGTTCGCGAGAGTCCGATTAGCCGATCGCGGATTCGGGGCCTATATGGCAAATTTCGCTCGGAAACGGCGAGCATAACCGCCATGCGCCCAGGAAGAACCGCACCCGGATTACTCCAAAGAAGAACCCGTTTAAGACTTAGGACGGTACAAAGATGGTTATCCTCATAGGCGGAGCGAGCCATACGGGCAAGACCCTCCTGGCACAGAGGCTCATGGAGCGGTACCGCTATCCCGTGCTCTCGATCGACCTTCTGAAGATGGGACTCATCCGCAGCGGCCAGACCGAGCTTACGCCCGAGGACGACGACCTGCTCACCCCGTACCTGTGGGGAATCGTCCAAGAGATCGTGAAGACGGCCATCGAGAACGGGCAGAACCTCATCGTCGAGGGATGCTACATTCCGTTCGACTGGGAAGACGGCTTCGATCCCGGTTACCTCGAACAGATAGAGTACGTCTGCCTCATCATGTCGAAACAGTACCTGGAGAATCACGGTGACAATGTCGCGCGCTTCGAGAACGCGATCGAGCGGCGGGTCTCCGGCGAAGTAGACGTTAACGAGCTCATCGAAGAGAACGAGCGAAACCTCGCGTCGTGCCGACAGCGTGGGTTGCGGTACCATCTCATCGACGATAGCTACGACGTTGGAGAACCGGAGGTCTGCTTCTTGCCCGGCAAAGACCTCGATGCAGCAGCCAAGCTGTTCAGCGACACAGTCCATGCGGTCAACTCCAGGGACTACACCCCCGAGCAACTCGATGCCTGGGCACCCCGAGATGAACGGTGCTTGGCGCAAATTGCCGAAAAGCTTTCGGAACAGCAGACGGTCGGTCTCAAGGAGTGCGGCATCCTCCTTGGCTTCGGCAGTCTGGACGACGAGGGCGACATCGACATGCTCTTCGTGCGCAAGGATCGACAGGGGCAGGGCGTCGCGAAGGTCATCCTCCGCGAGCTTGAGCGCTTGGCTCTGAAGAGCGGCAAGCAGGCCGTCTCCACCTTCGCCTCGGTGACCGCGCGGCCCTTCTTCGAGCGCATGGGCTACGGGGTGAAGCGCGAGAACGTCGTCGATAGAGACGGCGTGTCGCTCGTCAACTACCTTATGAGCAAGCAGCTTCCATAGGGTAGAGAGTTGAACTCATCGCGAACTCACTTTGAACTCATGGTTTCACGTTTGCGCAGGTAGAGGATTTACACCCATACCCTAATTTTACTCCAGCGTTATTCCTGGGTGTAAAAATGCGTCCTATGCAATAGGCGGTTGAACTCAACTATAATATGTGCGGAGAGTTTTGGCTGGTCAGGCAGCGGGTTTTCTGGTTTTCCGATTTACTCCCTCACGCTAAGACCAGAGATCGCGAAACGACTGAGTTCAAAATGGTACTGGAAATGTTCGGCACTGGCTGGACATCCTGTAACGAGGTGATACGACATGATGCTGTTCGAACAACTATCCCCCACTCCCACCATCGAGTGGGAGTAAGCCGATAGGGCTTTGACCTGCACTTTTGAGTGCCGCACTGTGCCGCTGAGTTTCGTTTCGTACGAGAGTCACGGCAAAGCCGCCAGCGACATTGGTGAGTAAATACGGTAATCGAGCCTCCGTTCCCTCGTTGGAACGGAGGCTTTTTCTTTGCCTTTTTACTCCCTTTTACCTGCGATTTCGCCATTTACTCCCCATATTTCAAGATTGCAAAGTACGGGGCGGTATTCGGGGGAATGGGAGTAAGGATTTATCCCAAGTGAGTAGGCGCTCGGTTTTTGTCCCCGAGGGCGAAACGGGGTTGTTTCGGGGCCCGTGAAACTCAAATCGAACTCAACGGGCATTTTTACGGTCTCCGTACGGCGTTTCCCCAGGTGGTTAATGGGGAGTAAAGAATCTCGCCGTCTCAAGGAAAGCGGGAGTAATCAGGGGAAATGCCGCGGTGTACTGCCGTGTGCTGCCGTGTAAGCCACCGCGTCGTTTACTCCCCGGACATGCCGGAAATGACTTGGCACGCAATGGGGAGTAAAAACTCAGCATACTCAGGTGCGAGCGGAGCTCACCGCCTTGCCTGGCGCCCTGATTCGGTTGCGCTGGTTGCGAAATGCGGGGAGCAGCTACAGCGAGGCTTTCCAGTCCTCGTACTCGGCGGCGTCGATCTCGCCGTTCTCGAGCTGCACGCGCTTCTCAGCCCACAGTTCAATCGCCATCGCGGCTTTGGGGGCGCGTGGAGCCTTGGGGTTCAGGGAGAGGCCCGAGCCGTCGGCTGCGGGAACGATGCCGAAGGAGTTCTCGAGCCGCACGAGCAGCGACATGAGGTCGCCCGCGGTCTCGACGCCGTAATCCTTGAGGGCGTTGACGGAAACGCTTAGTGCTGCGGCTATGGATTTGAGCAGCTCGGGCTTCACGGCGCGGATGCCGCTCTCGTAGTGGCGCACGGCCCCCTCGGTCAGACCGACCGCCTCGGCGAGCTGAGCCTGCGTCATGCCGCGCGACTTGCGGTACCGCCTTATGTTTTCGCCTACGGACATGCGCCCTCCTCCTGGAATTATGTACTCGCACATCTTATCAGCGTACGCAAATGTACGCAATTCTATTGACAGTACGGATTCGTACGTTTACTCTCAATCTGTAAACCGTACGTATCCGTACGCTATTGATGGGAGGAGCCATGGACGAGAAGGTGGCGAAGACGCCGAGGCCGCACATGCTGGACGCCGACGAGGTCGCGGAGCTGCTGAGGATCAAGAAAGGCAGCGCCTACGAGGTGATCAGGAAGATAAATGCCGAGCAGGAGGCGCGCGGGCGCGTGGTTATCCGCGGACGCGTTCGGAGCGACGTCTTCGACGCCCTGTACTTCCCGGAGGTGGACTGACATGCCCGTGTACAAGGATGGCAACAACGGCACGTTCTACGTGCAGTGCTACTACCGCGACGCCCGCGGCTCGAAGCGCCACAAGACGAAGCGCGGCTTCTCCTCCGAGGTGGAGGCCGCAGTGTGGGAGAGCCAGTTCAAGAGCCTTAACGGCGGGGCCATGGACATGACGTTCTCCGAGTTCGTCGAGGTGTACGCCTCAGAGGTGAAGCCGCGCATACGCGAGCACACGTGGATCACCAAGGAGTACATCATCAACGACAAGCTCGTGCCGTTCTTCGGGGACATGCGCATGTGCGACGTGAGGCCGATCGACGTCATCAGGTGGCAAAACGAGCTCACCGAGCACCGGGACGCCGACGGGAAGCCCTGGGCGCCGACGTACCTGCGCACGGTGAACAACCAGCTCAACGCCATCTTCAACCACGCCGAGCGCTACTACGGCCTTGTCGACAACCCGGTGCGCAGGGTCGACAAGATAGGCTCGAAGAAGGGCGGCGAGATGCAGTTCTGGACCAAGGACGAGTACCTGAGGTTCAGCGAGGCAGTCATGGACAAGCCGCTGTCGTTCCACGCCTTCGAGCTGCTGTACTGGACGGGCATACGCTGCGGCGAGCTCCTGGCGCTCACGCCGTCCGACTTCATGCTGGATAGCTCGCGGCTGCGCATCAACAAGTCGTACCAGAGCCTCCACGGCGTGGACACCGTGACCGACCCCAAGACGCCCAAGTCCGTGCGCACGATCGTCATGCCCGCCTTCCTTCGCGACGAGATGGCGGACTTCATCGAGATGCGCGACGACGTCGCCCCCGACGAGCGCCTGTTCGCCGTGACCAAGCACTTCCTGGCCCACGAGATGGAGCGCGGGTGCAAGGCGTCGGGCGTGAAGCGCATCCGCATACACGACATACGCCACAGCCACGTGAGCCTGCTGATCGAGATGGGCTTCTCCGCGCTTGCCATCGCCGAGCGCATGGGCCACGAGGCGGTTGACATCACCTACCGATACGCGCACCTGTTCCCCACGAAGCAGGACGAGATGGCCGCCGCGCTCGACGGAGCGAAGGGGTAAGAAGGATGCCGTGCGAGAACAGCGCCCGCAAGCGCAGCAAGACGATGGCGTTCCGCTGCACGCCCGAGGAGCACAAGCTCATATGCGAGATGGCCGCCTGGAGCGGCATGAACAGGCAGGACTACATCGTCGCCAAGCTCACCGATACCCAGGTCGAGGTGAGGCCCTCTGTAAGCGTGCAGAAGGCGCTGAAGGACTCAATGGCGGAATTGGCCAAGGAGGTCCGGCTGGCGACCTCCTACGGCGAGCTGAGCGAGTCCCTGCAGCAGAGGATCGAACTCGTGATGAGGTTCTTCCTGGCGCTCGGAGAGGGGGTTGAGGCACCAGTGACGGAAGCGCCACCGCAAACCTCGCATTTGGAAGAGCCGACAACATCCGTCATGGATGCGGGCTCCGACAACGCAAGCATCTTCGAGATGGGGCGCATGTAAGGTTTAACGCCAGACCTCCAACGCCTTGTCCGCAAGCCATTCGGCGCGATCGGCGATATCGCCCTCGTCCCAAGACTCCTTCTCCAGGGCGCCGGCCATGGTCGCAAGGCCGGCGGCGCAGAGGGCAAGACCGTCCTTGTATCCCTTTCCCTGCTTCTTGGTGGGCCAATCGGCATCGCGGATGGAGGCGTTGAGCGAATGCGTGATTATGGCGAGGTTGCCGAGCGTGAGGAGCTTCCTGTCCCTTCGCGTGGCAGCCTCATCGTCGAGGGCTCCCCATTTGTTGCGCCACTTCTTGGGCATCATGTGCTCGAGGGTGTACTGGTTGAACCCGAGCAGGGCCGTGCTGCTCATGCCCGGACGAATGGCGCTTTCCAGCAGATAGAGGACGCCCTTGGACTGGAGGTTGTACAGACACGATTCCTCGAATGCCGTCCGAACCTCGGCGTCGCCGGGCATGTACGTCGTCGCCTCTTCGTTGGCTTCGAGAGCCTTCCTCAGGGCCTCCGCGTCCTTCACCTCGTTCAGGATCAGCGAGGTGAACAGCCTGTTGTAGTTCTTCGTGGTCGCCTGAACCAGCGTTCGGCGGACGATGTAGCTCTCAAGCAGGGCGAAGACCTCGGATTCCTCGCCCGAAGACTCCGCGTTCTTGCGAACGTAGAGCACGTACGGGATAAGCGTCGAGTTCTTGAGGCCGAATATCAGCACGTTCAGGCGCTCGACGCCGGGAGCGGAGGGGATGTCCGCGTCGCAGTAGCCTGGGTCAAACGTGGACTCGAACACCTCGGCATACGCCTTCATGCTGCCGAGGATCTCGTCCTTGTCTCCGTTGCAGTACCTGCCGATGAAGTCCTTGTAGGACTGGAAGAGGTTGGACGTGCGCGAATAGAAGAGCTTGTCCTCGGTCGTGACGCCGCGCTTCTTGTCCTGAACCAGGATCTGGAGGAACGCGTCGAAGAACAGGTCGACGAGCGTGCGCTTGATGCGCCCGGTAACGACCTCCTGCTCCCAATACTCCCTCTTCTCCGCCGTGGGTTCGAAGACGTCCTCCCAGCACTCCTTGAACGCCTGCTCGTTCTCGCGGTTGAAGAAGTAGTTCTTGAGGAGCTCCGCCGTCGTCAGGCGCACCCCGAGCGAGTTGATGGTGTCGAATATCTGCTGCTCGTCCTCGCCCTCGGTGAGGTCGATGCAGACGAACTGGACGTTCGACTTGATCGTGTTCCTGTCGACCTTCTCTGGGTCGATGTTCTTGAGGAAGTAGTTGTAGGCAAGGGCGATGGACGAGGAGCCCTCGACAGGCTCGCAGCCCGTGGCGCTGACGACCTTCTCGAAATCCTGCCGGTCGTACTTGCCATGTCTCAAGGCGACTTCGCCGGTCTCCAGGACGAAATCTCGCTCGAACAGCCTATCGGCGTCGATTCTCGCGCAGAGTGCCTTGAAGAAGATGACCATGGTCGTGAGGCGCTGCTGGCCGTCGATGACTGTGCGAACCTCGGACACCTCGGACCAAGTGTTGCCGGAGGAGGCTTGCTTCAGGATGATCGAGCCCAGGAAATAGGGCCGCTTCGAGGCCGTGACGAACTCCATGTCGCCGAGGAAGCGCTCCCATTGCTCTTCTCCCCAGACGTACGCCCTTTGGTAGAAAGGTATTTCGAGCAGGCGCGATCCGTTGAACACGCCGCTTATCGTAGATTTTCCTGCATCCATCCTTAAAGCCCTATCTTTCCTTCGCAGTTGTTACTTATGAGCCAATATCGTCAGTGCGCCGTTCGGCCTCTTAGTATTCCAGGCTCTTGGCATCTTCTCCCAGCAGGCGCTCGAAGACGATACGCAGGTCCTCGTCATCGAGGTAGCCGCCCTCAAGGCAGCCGCGGTCGATGGCGTCGAGCATCGTCTGCTCCTTCTCCTTCAAGCGGTCGTAGATCACGGCGTCGAGGGATAGCTCCCTGCCGTCGCGCATGAACTTCTCGCGCATGAAGTAGTAGCGCGTCTTCTGGTCGTCGGGCAGGCCCAGACGGTGTATGCGGTCCTTTGACTGCAGCAGGTGCACCAAGTTGTAGCTGTACTCGAAATACACCGCGTCGTGGCAGACGCTGTGCAGAGAGACCGACTCGGCAAGCGTCTGCGGGTTGGTCACGAGCACCCTGAAGCGCCCCGCGCGGAAGTCGTCCAGAATCTCGCGTCTCTCTTCCTGTGGCGTGGCGCCGTAGATCGCCTCTGCCGGAATCCCCATGGCGGCGAGGTCGCGGCGGAGGTTGCTGATGCTGCGTACGAAGATGCACCATACTATGACGGGGCGGCCTTCGGCGACGATGCGCTCCACGAGCCGCTCGCACGCCACGAGCTTCGAGCTCGGGCGGCTTCGCTCGATGGCCTCGTAGAACGTCTGCTAGAAGTCGACGTAGTCGATATCCGAGTAGTCATCGCCGACCTGGTCGAGCACGTACTCGAGGTCGCCTGGGTCCACTGCAGAGCAGAGCATCTCGGGGTCGCTCTCGAGCTGCAGGGTGCGTATGATCCTCGCGAGCGCGTTGGGGCAAGACGCGTACAGGACTCGCAGCAATGTGTCCTCATCGGGCGTCGCCTCGACCTCCACGATCTCGTCGGGCTCTGGGCGCGGCACGCCGAGCTCGTCCTTGTTCGTTCGGCAGAAGAAGGGCGCCAGGCTGTCGTTGAGGCTTGCCTGGAGGTCCGCATCGGGCGCGCGGAGCTCGCCCGGCTCGTAGCCGAAGAACGTGTCGTAGTCCTCGGGGTACAGGATGTGCAGCAGGTTGTAGATGTCCTGGTAGGTGTTCGGGATGGGCGTTCCCGTAAGGGCGATCACGAACTTCGCGCCGTCGGCCGCCTCGAGCGCGGCTTCCGCGCGCCTGCCGCCGATGGCCTTCACCCGGTGCACCTCGTCGAAGACGAGCAGGGTCTGGTCGGGGATGATGGCATGCAGCTCCCGCACGTAGCCCGAGAGCGACTCGTAGTTGAACGTGAACAGGTTGCACGCGCCGCTGTCGAGCGACAGCGCGTTGCGCCTGCGCTCGGTCGACATCGCCGCTATGGCGGGGTCTCCCAGCGAGAAGCAGCTCAAAGGCAGCTTATCCCCGAAGGTGGCGACCCACTCCTTCTCCCACGACTCGAAGCCGTTCTTGGGGCAAACCACCACGATGCGGCGCGCGAGCCCCAAATGGCGAAGGTAGGCGAACACGCCGAGCACCGTCGCGGTCTTGCCGGCGCCGGGCACCGAGAAGTCGGCCGCGCGCCCAACCGTCGCCATGAAGAAGGCGTCGAGCATCTGCCGGTCGCGCAGGGGACGCACCATCGACGCGTTCACCACGTCGCGGAACTCCCGGAAGCGCGGCCCCAGCTGGGTGTCGTCGGCGATGCCCTCGGCGGTCTGCGCCTTGATGGCCAACCCCACCTCGGAGCGCTCGCGGATGTAGGTCTCGCCGGCGTTCACGAAGGCGCCGAAGCTCGGGTCAACCGCGATCTCGACGCCGTGGCCGTCGGCCTCCATGATCGCCTCGAGCATGTCTTGGCACTCGCGAAGGCCCATGCCGCCGTCGAGTAGGATGCGGTCGCGATCGGTGCCGTCGACGGCGCTCGCCGGGTAGTACAGCCAGGCGCGCCATGCGGCCGAGGCCATGAACGAGGCGATGTCTTGCCCCTCGATGCGCAGGTACATGCCGGGGCGCGCCTCGTCGTAGCAGACGACGGCCCTAGGCGCGCTCATCGATCTCACCGATCAGCTCTTCCACCTTGTCGGCGACGGCAACGAGGTTGCGGCGCACCTTCTCGAGCTCGTCGGGTCCCAGCACGTCGAGCATCTCGGGAAGGATCTTCTCGAGCTCGGAGAGGCAGTCGGCGGATTTCTTGGCGGGCGTGTCCATGAGCTTGACGCGGCGCACGGTCTCCCTTGCGCGGTCGCCTGCGCGCTTGAAGCCGTCGACGAGGTTGCCGTCCGAGCGCAGCTCGCTCACCTTCTCGCGCGTGAGGGCGTCGGGACCCATCTTCTCGAGGAGCTCGGACATGGCCTGCAGCTCGGCGGCCTTGAAGTCGGCCTCCGCATCCGTGCCTGCCACGCTGCCGAAGTCTCTCACGTATCGGGTGATGTCGCCCTCGGGCTGCACCACCATGTTGGCGAACATGAGCCGTTTGACAAGCTGTTTGTCGCGCCTGTTGTCGTACTTCTTCAGCACGCGGCTGAACTCGCCCAAGGGGCCATCAACCTTGAGGGCGCGGGCGAGGTGGTACTGCTCGGGGGCCTGGCAGAATTCGAGGAACTCCTCCATGTACTGGGCGCGGTCGACGAGTTTTTTCACCTCCGCCTCGGTCATGCCCGTCGCGTTGCCGTACTCCGCAGGGGTTATGAGGTGGTTCTTAACCACGTCGCGGTATACGCCGACGAGGCGGTCGACGGGATCGTACGCCACCTTCTCCTCTTCGCCGATTTGGATGGCGAGCTCGAGCAGTTTGATGCGCTTGGGGTCGCTGCCTGTGGCGTCGTCGAGGATGGCGGCCTCGAACCAGCCCGCCTCGTTGTTCGCCCGCGCGAGGCGGCGGACGCAGGTCAGGCGTCGGTTGCCGTCGATGACGCGTCCGTCGTTGAGCACGATGCCCGGCCTAAGCTGGCCGCGAAGGGCGATGCTCTTCTCGGTCTTCCTGAGCGCGCCGGGGTTGCTCTCGACGATGAAGTCCTCGATGACGCCGTTGTACTCGTCGCGGCCAAGGGCGAGCAGATCCGCGCCCTGCGCGGAGTTGTACTCGCTTACCCAAGTGGCGATGCGGTCGTTCTGGTCGTTGTAGAACAGAAGGTCGCACTTGATGCGGTAGATGTCGAAGTCGCGCGTCACGTTGTCGATGGAGTGCTTCTCCTTGCGACCCGTCGGCAGGACGTTGCCAGTCGCGATCCCTTCCTCAAGCAAGCTCATTTCGTGCCTCCTTCTTCCATGCCTCCATGGATGAGTAATATGCGTCCCCGATGTCGTCGTAGTAGACGTCGGAGTTGTAAATGGTCGTCGTCAGAAGCGGTGCCGGGCACGTGATGCCCAGATCGTTTGCGAGCAGTCTCGGCAGGTCATCGCGCTCGATTCCCTCATGGTGGGCGACGATCCACTCGATGAGGTCGGCTGCGGAAAGCCGCCCCTCGCCTCCGGCGACGAACACCTTGGTTCCGGCGAGCGTGCAGCTGCGCAGGAGCCCTCCCGCGTCGAGCAGTCCCTCGTAGAAGTCGTCGGGCATGTCCAGCCCGTACAGCGGATGCGGAGTGGCGCCGCCCGCGCGCAGGCTCGCCACGGTGAAGGGCTCGCCTTCGGGCGCATCCACGCTCACCGCGGGCGCGTACGACTCGATGTCCGCCATGCGCGCGCCTAGCACGTCGTGCAGCCGCGAGAACGAGATGTAGCTGTCGCCCTCGTAGAGAAGTAAGCGGTGGTCCGAAAGCGCTTGGCGCAGCACCTGGCGGAAGGCGGGGTGCTGCCACACGGCGTTCTCGAAGCCGGCGTCGCCCTTCGCGAAAGACGGATGCTCGGCCAGCAGCCGCGTGAAGTGGTCGTTCGGGGTGCTCCCTTCTCGGAAGAGCAAGCCGCGGTCCTCGTAGTAGCCCGCATCCTCGATGCCGCGGTCGAGCGCTTCGGGCGGATCGTCGGGAAACTCGAAGGCGAAGCGCCGACGCACGAGGCCTTCGTCGCAGATGCGGCCGGCAAGCTCCCGGGCAAGGAAGCCCTCGAGGGTGGGTGCCTCGCGCTCGGTGTCGTGCGCTACGGGCACATCCGCACGGGAGGCCGGGGCGCCCGTCGGGCATTCAGCGACCTCGACGCCAAGCCACTCCGAGAAGCTCACGTCCGCGGGCTCGGCGAACAGGTCGAGCCATATCGCGGCGATGCCTGCGCTGAAGCCGTATTCGCGCTCGTAGGCTTTCGCGGCGACGTTTCTGGGCTCGTCCGCATGGCGCTCGGCGAAGGCGCGCACCTGACGGCGGCGGTCGACCTTGCCGAACCCGACAGAGAGGTGGTCGCCCAGGGTGACGCCCTCGTCTGCGTTCCAGAAGACCTGCTTCAGCTCATCGTAGAGAGCGATGGGCGTGGTGATCCCCGCGCGCCTCAGTTCGTTGCGCGAGGCGCGGAAGACCAGGCGGGCGCACAGCTCGGCGCCGTCCCGCCGCACGGCATCAGCTGCCGCGCGCGCCGCCTCCGCACGTCCGCCCTGCCGGCTGTCGACTACTTCCGCCACGCGCTACGCCTCGCCCAGCTTGGGCCCGAAAACGCGCTCCACAAACGTAGCGAGCTCACCTTCCTTGGCAAGTTCGGCGGAATCCGCCAGCTCGAAGTTCGAGTCGCACCCCTGGCCGACCTCGTTATGGAAGCCCAGGATGAAGTGCGTGGCAATCTCGTAAATGATCTTGGTGGGCGCGATGCCGAACACCTGGCGCTCCAGGATGTGGTCCAGCCGCTCGCGGTCGTTCGGGAAGGCGGCCTTCATGCCCTCGCTTCGGTATAGGCGCTTGATGATTTCGGTGATGTAGAGACCTGACTTCATGTACAGGTCGGCAAAAGTGTGGCTGGGATCGTCGAAACAGCCCGGGTTATCCTTCTCGAACAAGTCGACCATCTCTATCACGACGTTGCGTGGCGTGAAAATCTGGTTCGTCTTCTGGGGCGGCACGTAGTCGAAGATGTCCTCCGTCTGGGACTCGTCGAAGTAGTTGGCCAGGCGCTCGCGCAGTTTGATGAACTCGCTCACGGAGTCGTTGAACACGACCTCGTCGAAGAGGTGCCCGACGAAGCGCTTTACCTCGCCGGTTTCGCCATCGGTGTAATCGCCGCCGTCGCGCAAAAAGCGGAACTCGTCAACGGTGATGCTCGTGACGTCCCGGAAGACGTCGGCGGGGATCACCGTGTCGAAGTTCGCGAGCGTCGTGCCCTGCTCGCCGTAGGCCATGAGGAACGACGGGATGGTACGCGAGAAGCCGCGCAGATGAGCGCGCACCTTGTCCTCGATGCCCTGCTTCTCGTCCTCTTTCTTCGCCGTCTCCACCTCGCGCACTACGGTCTCGCCGGCGCTTTGTACGAGCTCCTCGCGGGAGTCCTCGAGCTTCTGGGCGAGCGTCTGGAACGCCTCTGCTTTCTGCTCGTCATGGCGCTGGTTCACCTCGGCGCGCTCGGCTGCGCTGGTTGCCGCCTTGAGCTCGTCTTTGCGCGACTGCTCGATGCGGCGCGCCTGGATCTGGTAGTCGCCGACCTGGCGGTTGAGCTGGGTGTCGGCGTCTGTCTGGACCTTGCGCTCGATCTGCTGTTGCTGGCGCGGTTTGAGCTCGCTGCCATAGCTCTCCTTGGCGGCCTGAACCAGAGGCGCGGTCACGCTCTGTTTGAAGGCCTCCTTGAGGTTGTCGAGCATCGCCCTGTCGTCGTCATCGGCTGCGTGTGCCTTCGCGATATCTTGGACCTGGCCCGAGAACTCAACGACGACATCGCCGTAGACCTTCGGCCCGAAGATGTCCGCCGCCTTGCCTACGACCTGCTCGTCGGGAATCTCCACCTCGCCCTCGTCGTTGATGGAGAGATCGCGTGCCGTGCCCTTGTCGATCTCGACCTTGTTCTTCTCGGCGTTCTGTGCCTTGCCCTGCTCATAGGGGTCGAAACGCTGGATGATCTCCACGACCTCTGCCGGCGCGCGGAAGACGCTCGCGATGTTCTGGAACAGGAAGTTGCTCATGAAGCCGCGCTTGACCACTTCGCGGGCGTGAATGCGCCTCGGCACGCTGAGCACCTGCTCGGCATCGAGCTCGACCATCTGGCCATCGTCGTCCTCGCCATAGACGGGGAAGAAGTTCAGCAGCTGGCGGATATGGCGCTCGCGCGTCTCCACGTCGCCGCCGCCGCGCGCGGTCTCGCCGTACAGGTCGTTGGCGAACTGCTCGAAGATGGTGAGCGTGCGCGCCGGGTCGAAGTCGAAGACGTAGGCATTCTCCTTGCGCGCGTAGTTACCGCCGCCCAGGTCGAATAGGCACGGGTTCTGGCTGCGGAAGGCCGCCTGCATGTACAGTGCGGGGCTCGCCATGTTCGAGAGCATGAGCACGGCGGTCCACTCCGGCACGGTCACGCCCGTGGTGAGCTGGCCGACCGAAAGGGTGATGGTTCTGTCGTGGTCCTTGATCGCGCGGCGCACCTTGTCGAGCGACTTCTCGTTCTCGTCGTCGGCGTCGATCTTGCCGTCGCCTGCGGCGAGAACAACCTCGTAGTCCCCGAAGACGGGGTGCGCCCGAAGCTTGTTGGCGAGGGCGCGGGCGGAGTCGACGCGGTTGAGCATCCAGAACGTGTGGCGCAGCTCGTCGCGCAGCTCGGGCGTCGAGAACGGGAACTTCTCCTGCGTGGTTAGCGCGTCGAGGAACTTGTCCACGTCGGCGTCGTGCACGAAGCCGCCGTTCTGCTTAGTCGAGAAGAACTCGTTGAGGTCGAAGGCGAACTCGGTCTGCTCGCCGTCGATCTCCATGCCGCCGCGGGCCTCCTGCTCGACGATGTCGCTCATCTGGTAGGTGAGCAGGTTGAGCTTGGGAAGGTTGGCGTAGGGGTTCGGCTGCTCGGAGTCGGCCGGCCAGTCGCGCTTGGCCTGCTGCTCGTCGGCATAGGTCCAGTTGTAGATAGCGTCGTCGGCGAACTTCTCGTTGGCGATTGCCTTGAAGGGCGTGCCGGAGAGGTGCAGCGTGAAGCGCCGCTTGATGTGGTCGAACGCCACGTCGGTCTTGAAGGTATCCACGCCCTCGTGCGCCTCGTCGATGATGAGCACGTCCCAGGT
This sequence comes from Phoenicibacter congonensis, assembly GCF_900169485.1. Classification (NCBI taxonomy): domain Bacteria; kingdom Bacillati; phylum Actinomycetota; class Coriobacteriia; order Eggerthellales; family Eggerthellaceae; genus Phoenicibacter; species Phoenicibacter congonensis. The sequence continues at coordinate 944,800 of NZ_LT821227.1, forward strand.
GAGGTCGGCAACCTCGTCGAGCTTCTGGTACACGCCGCCGAAGCGGATGGAGCCCTTGAGGTCCTGAAGGCTCACGAACTCGATGAACCCCTTGGGGCCCTCCGGGTCGTTGCGGATGGCGCGCAGGTACTCCTCGCGACTGAGGCAGTAGGGCTTGCCGGCCAGGGCGTCCGCGCCGCTGATGAAGCGGTAGCCGCCCTCCACTCCGACGAACTTCACGTAGTCGTCGTACCAGGAGTTGGCGATGGCGGGGCGGTTGGTGACGATGAGAACCTTCTGCGCGCCGATGCTGCGGCACAGGTCGTATGCGGTGAGCGTCTTGCCGAAGCGAGGCTTTGCGTTCCACAGGAACTCGCCGCCGTGCGCGCCGCCCTCGTCCCAATGGGCGCGGGCGAAGGCGGCCGTCTGTTCCACTGCGCGCTGCTGCTCCTCGCGCAGGGTGTAGGAGGCGGCACCGGGTGCGTCCAGCACGCCGTCGGTATCGCGGAACCGGTAGAACTGCTGGTGCGATTCCTCTCCGCTGATCCTGAACCATTCCTTCTTGGATTCGCGCTCGACGCCCTGCTTCTCGAGGTATACGTGGAAGTCGGTGTCGCGGAACGTGCCCGCGCGGTGCTCCCACGTGGCGTTGCCGCTCCACTCCAGATGCCACTGCACGTCGGCGGTGTGCGTCTGCTGCTTGATGCGCTCGCGCACGTCCTGCTCGGTGTAGCCGATCTTGGTCCAACCGTTATGGCGGGCGATCTCGGGCGTAGTGTAGGCATAGATCTGCGGAACCGCGAGAGCGGTGGTCTCGATGATCTGGGAGATGTCGATGCTCGCCATGGCTAGTTCATCTCCTTCACATGGGATTCGATGAACTGAATCTCCTCGTCGTCGAGACCGTACTTCGCATAGAGCTGACGGTCGATGTCGGCCACAGACTGAGACCAATCGATGTCGGAGTCAGAAGTAAAGTCCTGAAGAGGGACGTATTTCCAAACCCCCCTATCGTTATCCTGGGTTATTTTTAGAATCCCCAACAATGTTCGCGCAAACTTGCTTTTAATATACTTCAAGCAGGCTTCGGCTTCTAATTCAGTATCGAAAGACCCAATTGCAATGAACGACTGAGTATAGCCTATTAGAGGCGAGCCTATTAGAGGCGTCGACAAGACCTCGCCCAAAGCACCCGATCCATTTGCGCGCGGTACCAACACTTTCCAACGCGAAAGGCATTGATGATCAAAATCAACGTAACGAGAATCAATATACTTATAGGTTCTCTTGTTCTTCTGAATTCCTAGTACTTTGATTGAGTCGCTAGATTGGTGATTTTGGAACAATGACACTTTGTCGAAAATATTATTCCTGAACCGTCGATCTTTTCCGCCGCTTCCTATTATGTTTTTCATGTCAGGATGGTCTGCATAAAGCGCCGATAGGTCAAATCGAATCTGGGTGTAAATAATACTTGCAAGACTATTCGCCTCTGCCTTGCAGCCGGCTTTCTTGTTCAAAGATGTTAGTTCGGGAAACGCCGTAAATATCCCAATTGCCCCATAGCTACTTTCAGTATCGCGATAAGTAATAGCAACCCCCCCCTTAATATCAGTATTAGGAAAGACCTTGGAAGCATCCGCCTCGTAACTCATCACCTTGACATGGGGGTCATTGAGCATCTTTCTATTCCATGACTTAGGGGTTGAGCCAGCATCAAATAGGAATCTAGCGGGAGTAATAAGCTCAACTTTATTGGAAACCTTGAACGCCGAGTCCATGAACTCATGGTAGATAGGCGGTGCATAGGTCTTGTTACCGGAATCTGACTCCGTCACCGAAAGCTGGTAGGGAGGATTACCGATTACTGCATAGAACTTCATTCCCATAGCTGCTGCCTTACCTTTCAATGTGGCGAACTCGAAGGGCTCGCCGTTCTGCCAGTCGTATATCACGCAGAGGGGAACTGTTTCCTTCGGTTCCTCTTCCTTAGTCTCTTCGGTTGCCTCGCCGCTGAACATATCGTCGAACAGGTCGAACAGCGACGGCTGCATCGGCTCGGGCTCAGGTTCCTCGAACGTCCCCAGGGTCGACTCCACCTCTGCGCCCATCTTGTTGGTGGGCACGGCGTCGGTGAAGCCGTTCATCTGCCAGAAGTTCCAGGAGACGATCCTCGCCGCCTGCTCTAGCTCGTCCTGCTCAGGGGCCGACTCCCAGCGGTCGCGAAGATGCTCGGCGAACGTCTCGAGCACGTTGATGCGCGCGATGAGCAGGTTGTCGCCCTGGAACTCGAAGCCGTATGTCGCGCGCAGGGCGTCGAGCGCGCGGCGCACCCATTCCTTGCGAGTCTTGGTTTTCTCGGTGACAACGCGCAACTTGCGGTCTAGGAAGCCCACGCGCTCGCGCACGGGCAGCTCATCGCCAGTCACGGTGTCATAGCGCGAGCACACGAACGGCGCTTCGCCGCACGTGATCTCGAGCCGCGGCGCCTCCACGTAGGCATGCCAACCATGACCTTTTCTTTTGGGGAATTCTACCGCTTCCGTCGTGGCCGACCAGGCATTGCGGCCGTCTTCCGAGACGATCTCGGTGTTAAAGGCGTCTCTCCGCCCGAACCAGGCCTCATCGATGTCGTTGTTCATCTGGTTGCAGAGCCACGACGGGGTGAATACTTCCGCGCGGCTTTTCGTGCGTTGGGACCGCTTCTCCTGCTCCTTGGCAATGCGTGGCTTGATTACGCCAGAGTTCATGCCCGTGATCTTCTCAACGGTAATTTCTTCGTCACCCATATAGCCTTCGCCCAGGGCCTCGTATTCGTTATCGGCCCATATGATGTTGTGTCCCGTTGTGCGGTCGCACAGCAATGTCTTGAGAATGGAAGTTGGGTATCGACGGTCAAAAGACTCTATGAAGCCTTCAAGCGAAATTTCATGCATCGGTTCGACCACAGACTAGTGCCCCTTCTTCGCGAGCTCTTCGATCATGCACGTGCGCACGAAGGCAGAGAAGCTCATGCCCCGCAGGGCCGCCTCCTCCTTCGCGGCGTCGCGCAGCGTATCGGGGATGCGCAGGGTCACGGATACCTGATTGCCGTTTACCAGGAAGCTCCTGGTCTCTGTCTCGTCGGGGTTGCCCTTGATGAACTTTTTGTAACTGTCTGGCATCTGCGCTCCAATCGCTCGAAATACAATGCAAATGCGATTAAACAATTATTCTATCGCAGCGGTTTTAACGGCATTTGGAACAAGAGTATAGTTATTATCAAATAACTGCTCGAGCCTCTGAATTAACGGTACTCAACACTGTCAAATCTTTTTTTCTTTTGCGGCATTGTGACGTCGCTTGCACTCCTTAACCATCTTCACTAACACCTGTACCATGGCGGCATTTGCATTTTCTCCAGACATTGTAATGTACACCGAATTGTTCACTAACCACTGCATCATCGCAAACTCTGCATGGCTAGAGAGTTTTTAGGTTTTGGTGGCGTGCTCAGCAATCCACTTAATAGCTACTACTGAAAGTTAAAAGTTGCGCATTGAGATTTTTATCCATGAGGACATAAGGTTCCATCTATAGACTGTTCATCAAGCCGCACTGTGAGTTTTACCAAGAGCATCAACATGTCCTCTGGTGTTTAATGCTTTACTCAAGCGGAAAAGATTGACGACAACGAGGCGATTGTGAAGCATCTTTGCTTTGTCTATGACGTTTTCAAACTGATGATGCAATGAGCCGATTATTTTGTCATGATGAAGGCTTGGAATTCCGTTTTACTGGCTCGAGTGAATCATGCGTTCCTTCAATAAAGAATAAAGGTTGTTCCTGTATACTTAACCTTGCTGTTTTTGTGCTATTTAAAGCAGCATTTTCCTGCGCTTGGAGGTTGTCCCCATGAAGAAAAGAACTCGCATTTTTGATGTTGCTTTACGAATTCTCTTAAGTTTTGCGCTTGTAGTTTCATTTGCTCCAATTGTTCCCTCATCGTCGTTTGCTGATGAGGCAGGTGACGCTGTTAATGAGACTTCCGATGCGGACACGCTCCCTTCCACTTCTAGTTTTGATAATGCTGCAGGGGAAAACAACCCCAAATGCATCGCTATCTTTTCCACATCAGGCAAAACGGCAGAAGGTAGTGCTTCGAGCGAAGGGAGCGATGGCACAGAAGGTGAGTCGGGAACAGCTCTTGAGCCTGCGAGTTGCGAAAGCCTTGATGCAGGTGATTCTTCTGCAAGCGATTCAGCTGCAGCGTCCAGCGACCAAGCTAACAAATCGCCAGACAATTCGCCTTCGAATGATTACGTGCGTCAATACGGCAAGCTTATGGCAGACGGCAACATCTACGAATGCGACGAGTCGGGTGTGCTCAAGCGGTCAACGGAAGAAGCTGAAGCTATCGAGCCATATAATGTTGCTAATCTCATTGTAGATTCTAAAGTTACTACTATTCGTTATCACCAATTTGCCAGTTGTCATAGCCTGAAATCGGTGCGATTCGAGGGCAAAACGCTTGACTCGATTGACGATACCGCCTTCTATGACTGCCGTAATCTTGCTTCGGTTGACCTTTCGGGAATGAGCATCAGGTGTCTTGGAGAACTGGCGTTCGGTACCTGTGTTAGCCTAACCGGCCTTACCCTTAACGAACCCGTTACTATTCAGGCAATGGGGTACGGTTGTTTTTCGTACACCGGTCTTACCACCACCAGCTTAGACAAAATAAAGGGTCTCACCTCACTTCCCGATGACGTTTTTAAGCAGTGCTATGACCTTGTTGAAACGGGTCTGGACAAAAACACGACTATTCAGTCGATAGGGTCTGAGGCCTTTGCTTATTGCTATGACCTCACCGACACAGGGTTAGGCGCCAATACGTCGGTAACCACCATTAATGAATACGCTTTTGTTGGGTGCGATCATTTGACCGATACGGGCCTAGGGACGAATGAACGAATCTCCGCTATCGGAAATTATGCGTTCAAGGACTGCAAAAGCCTGCGCCTTACGGGTCTTGAAACGAACACGACCGTTTCAAGCATAGGTAAAAGCTGCTTTGAAAATACCGATATGAGCGGTGGTCTTGTTCTGCCGAAAGGGTCGTTAATAACCCAGATCCCACAGAGAGCGTTCTACAAAACAAAGCTCGATTTCGTGTACTTCCAATGCGACCATGCGGTGCTTGTCGATTCTCAGACGTTTCCTAATGGTTTTATAAAAGTTCTCGTTCCCGCACGTTCGCTTGATTTGTATCAAAATAGCGAAGTCAAACGTGATTGGGAAGCATGCAATTACGACTTGCCCTACGATGCTTCGAACTATCTGTCTATCAGCGTCGTAAGTGATCCAAACAGGCTTGTGTACCAAAAAGGGGACGCTGTTTCCCTTAGCGGCATGCAAGTGAACTTCAACTATGATGGTACGCAGCACACTTTCGACTACGCCGACCTCGCGAGCAATTATGCGTTCAGCCAATTCTTCTCTTTCAGCCCCGATAACGGGTCGACCTTCCGGGCTTCCGACAACGGCACTCCTGTGCGCGTAACCTACAACGACGGCGACCATCTTCTTAGTGCCTATTCATCAGGTCTTTTGAAAGAAGAGGGGAGCACGGCGTTTTCCGTGTATGTGGAGAGTCCGACCGCCCAGCTGGGCGAAACGACGACGGGCGGCGGCCAGTTTGCTTTGGGCGACACGTGCACGGTGAGCGCCGAAACAACGCTCGACGGCAGGCTCTTCGCTTATTGGGCTGATGAGAAGGGCAACGTTCTTTCCGAGAAGAAAACGTACGAGTTTTCCGTTAAGCGCTCCATCGTGCTCACTGCCGTGTTCGCCGACGAGATCGTGGTTTCCCCGAAGGCGCGGCTCAATCTCGCGAATGGGAGCGAAGTCGAAAACGTGACGTTCTCTATCGTTGCCGACAACTGCAATTACGGAGAGACGTTCGTCACATATCCCGACAAGATGGTGACGATCACGTGCAACTACGATTCCTCGAAATGGTCAATCGATCATTGGGTCTATTCGGATGGCGCTTACTGGATTGCTGGGAGCGAGAACTCTTCGACCGTTTCGTATACCGTGGAGGGAAAGGGCGATCCCGTTGCCATCCTCAGGGAAAAGGAGCAGCCTGACCCCGACCCCGGCAAACCTATCGATCCGGTAGTTGCGGTGCATGTCGATTACTCGCAGACAATCGACTTAGGCGGGAGAGCGCTTATGGAGGGCGTTGAGGTTCCGAACGTTTCGGGCTCGAGGTTCCTCTTCGCTGGTCAATTCGTCGCGCTCGACGCCGAACGACTCGGCATGCTCGATGACGACATCGAGTTCGTGGGCTGGTATGACAAGGAAACAGGCGCGTGCTTGAGCGAGCGGCGCGTGTGCCTTTTCAAGCCGGAGACAAATATGAGCGTCGAGGCGCGCTTCGCCTTGAAGGATGTGGCCGTGCACATAAACTCAGCGAAATCGACCGATTCTTCGGAAGACTACGCTCATGTAACGCCTACCACCGGCAATTGCTATCGAAATGCAGGGGAGGTAGTTACACTTTCTGCAACCGCTGAAAACGCGCAGTTCCGAGGATGGTATGAAGGGGAAAGCGGCAATGAGAGCCTAATCAGCGATAACCTATCTTGTGATTATGCGGTTTGTGACAACAATCAGGCACAGGTTGAGATAACCCCTTGGTACTGTGCGCAGCAGGCAAGCGTTGTGCTTGACGTTGACGGAACCACCGAGGATGGAAGCCCACAGGGTTCTTTCATCACCACGGGCCTCTACGGCATCGGGTCGAGCGTCACCGTCGTCGCGATTCCCGCACCCTATTATGTGCTCGACTACGTTACCGATGCAGCGGGTAACCGAGTGAATGTTTCAGAAAACGGCTCCTACACCTTCACGCTTGAAGGGGACACCCAGCTCACAGCGCATTTCCGTGAAACGTCTGATGGCGATGAGGCGTTTATCGCTTTGCAAGCCGCCCTCATTGCGGCACTTGGTGTGGCAATCGTTGCCTCAACGGCTGGCGGCTTTGGCGAGTTCGTCGACCCAATCGCGATTCCTGCCATCATCGAAGTCGGCGAAGCGGAAACTATCGAAGACCTCGTAGAGGTAGGGGGTAAGGCCCTCAAGGAGATAGAGGAGATTTTCGAGAAGCACAAGCATGACCGCGACCCTGATAAGCCCAAGGGCGACCACACCGCCGAAATCATAGCTACTGCGCAGCCAGAGGCTGGCGGCATTGTGAAAGGTGGCGGTGTTCATTTTGAAGGCACTATTGCTGAGTTTGATGCTATTGCCAACCCTGGATATCACTTTGTTTGTTGGAAAGAAGATGGCATCGAGCGCTCCACGCTGCCGCATATGCAGATGGCAATCACCGATGCTACGCCCGATGTGGTGAAGCTGACAGCCGAGTTCGAGAAGGACGTGACCATCACAACCTCTGTCGATGTTGAGGGCACGGCAGCCGATGACGTTACAGGCTGCAGTACTGCGCCCGACAGGCAGATTGTACGGCACGGTGAGCAGGCTACCGTTGTCGCCACCCCTGGGGAAGGGTATGAATTCGTTGGGTGGTTTGAAGGTGCGCTCGAGATTTCAAAAACTCCTACATATTCCTTCGTTGCCGAAACGGATAGACATTTGGTGGCCAAGTTCAATCGCACCTGTACGGTTAGCGTGAAGGTTGAACCCGCGAGCGCCTTGGCGGGCAAGTGCACTATTGTTGGCGAGGGGAAATGCGTTGTGGGCAAACCTGTGGTGCTTTCCGCAAGCTTGGATGAAAGCATGCGCGATGCCTACACCTTCAAGGGTTGGTATCGCGGCGAATCGGACGTGCTAATGGGCACCGATGAAGCGCATCTTGAGTTTGTTCCCGACGGCGACACCTTTGTTCGTGCGGTGTACGTAGCAAAGAAATATGAGGTCGGTGTTAAAATTGATGGCCTGCTCCCTGGCATCAACCCTCACGGTGAAGTTGAAATCGTGGGCTATCCCGGCATGGGGTCGGTCGAACTGCCCTACGGCCGCCACGTCACAATAAAGGCAACGCCCAACGACAAGTACTGGTTTGCCTATTGGGAAGATACTTCTGGGAAGCGCTATCCCGACTCTGAGCTGCGCGTGAGTGTGACGAAAGATGAAACGTACACGGCTGTGTTCAAAAAGGGCCCCGACGTTATTATCACAGCTGATGCATACTGGGGCGGCAAGGTGATCTGTAACGGCGACGAAGTGAAGCCTGATACTGATAAGTATGCTTTGGATGAGACGCTTCATCTTGCCGCCGAGCCAAATCCTGGTTTCCTTTTCTGGGGCTGGTACAGAAACGGACTGCTCGTGAGCACGGAAAGTGAATGCACGCTTTCTGCTGAGGAATCACCCATTTCAGGAAAGTGTACGATTGTTGCCGCCTTTAAGCCTCTTGATGTGGTGTGTTTGCCTGTGGCAAGCCCGGCAGAGGGCGGCACGGTTACGGCAAGCCGACTCTTTGCCGATCGTGGTTCTGATGTGCGACTAAAGGCAACCGCTGCGCCTGGCTATGTGTTTGAGGGCTGGTATGTGGGTGATGAATTGGTGTCAGGAGACGCCGAGTTCACCTGCAAGGAAGGACGCAGCCATGTTCATGTTGCACGCTTCAAGCAGCAGGATTTTACCGTTGAAGCGAGTGCTGTTGTTGCCGATGAAACGGGCACCTTGGTTGAAGACGCGGCCGCTGGAAGGGTTGAAGGAGCTGGGGCTATTGGTGCGGGACGATCTGCTCGTCTTGTTGCCCACGCCAACGAAGGCTATGTGTTCAAGCGATGGGTAGACGAAACAGGCGCAACGGTAAGCACCGATGTGGAATATCGGTTCGTTCCCTGGGCGTACACAAAAATTCGTGCAGTTTTCGAGGCGAAGCAGTTTACGGTTGCTGTTAACGCGGCAGAGGGTTTTGGTACGGTTGAAGGTGCAGGCACCTATGCTGCAGGTCAACAAGCAACGGTTACAGCAACTCCGAGTGAAGGCGCTTCCTTTGTTGGATGGTATTCCGAAGGCTTATGTGTAAGCACGGATACTGTTTATACCTTTACGGTTCGCGACGACGCTGCTCTGACTGCTGTATTTGGCTCAGCCCCGTACGTGGTGAGCGCCATTGCGTCCCCTGCAGATGCGGGCTACACGAGCGGTTTTGGTACCTTCAATAATGGCGACCGTACTACGCTTTCGGCAGTTGCCAAGCCTGGTTATACGTTCGATTGCTGGAAGGATTCGCAGGGCAATACGGTGAGCGAACTGCCTGAATGTACTGTTGATGTTTCGGAAAGTGCTGCTTACGTTGCCTTTTTTACGCCCGATTCCTATTTGGTGAGTTTGCACGCAAACCCTGATGCTTCAGGCGCGCTGCAGGGTGCGGGTACCTACAAATTCGGCGATACAGTTGAGCTGAACGCTCAGCCCACAATCGGCAAGCGCTTCGTGGGTTGGTATTTGGTGGAGCCCGAAGACGACGAAGCTGCAGCTGGCGGCGATTCGGGTGCTGGCAGCAATGGTGTTGGCATCGATTCGGGCACTGGTAGCTATGGCGCTGGTGGCAATGGTTTCAGTGGTAATGCGCCCGCTACGCTTTTCAGTAAGGACGCGCATTGCTGGTTTACCATCGATGAGGATCTGATTCGCGATATTACCAACGGCGAACTCAGGCTTGAGGCGCGCTTTGCCGACCCTTATGAGGTGTCAGTTTCTGCTAAGGCTGTTGTTTCTGGCAAGGTGGGATCGCGTGGTTGCCGGGTGATTGGCACGGGCACATATTCTTCGGGTGATAGAGTTACGCTGCAAGCCGTTGCTGGCGATGGCTACCGTTTTATGGGGTGGAGCCTCGATGAAGCAGGCGACGTAATTGAAAGCAACGACGCCATCTTTGAATTCGAAGCTGGTGCCGACGTGTCATACTATGCTCAGTTCGTTCCAGAAGATCCGGTTGAAATTGCCGTAACGCAAAGCTCAATGTTCAGGGGCCTTGCCTTTATGGTTGGCACGTTTGGGGCAGCTACTTCGGTTGAAGTTGACAAAGGAGACCCTTTTGTGGCCATGGCTGTTCCGTACCCTGGCATGCACTTTTCGCATTGGGTGAACGATGCGGGAGCCATTGTGAGCTACAGCGCCATACATGTTGGCGTTGCGCGTGAGAACATGCGTCTTACCGCCGTTTTCTATGAGACTGGCTTCGATGCTCAGGTTGCCACATATCCTGCAGGCGCGGGATTCAGCATGGTGGTTCCTGGAACAGGCACCTCCTATAAGTCGGCATCGGTGCTGGTCACTATTCCTTACCCTGGCTGGAAGTTCAAGTATTGGGCAGATGAAGCCGGTGTTCCAGTGGGATTTAGTCCTGTTATGGCGCGACCTGCCTATGCCAACAGGACATTCACGGCTTACTACGTAAAGGAACAAGTTGAGGTTGTTGCCGTTGATCCGCGCGAGGGCGGTTATGTTGAAGGTTCGGATGCCTATAGCGAAGGAGGTTATGCCCTGGTTCGCTCGGTTGATTCTGGCAACACCGTCACACTTTCCGCTGTTCCCTATGATGGATACGAATTCGTCGGATGGTATGACTATGCCGACAGGGATGCCGAAAACGCACAGCCTTTGAGCACCGATGTTCACTGGACGTTCTATCCCGAAGCCGACATGAAGGTGGTTCCTCGCTTTAAGGAAGTTCAGAAATACGCGGTTTCAGCCACTGCCGAAAACGGCACGGTTAACCCCGAATCAGCAAGCGTTATGCCTGGCGGGAGTCTTACCTTTACTGCATCGCCCAATGAAAACTGCTATCTTGACCACGTGAGCACCACACTCGTCACGATGAGTGAAGGTGCTGGCGCGGGTGCTTCGCAGGGAAACTTTGATATTTCTGACTACGAAGGTGGTGCCCATCAGTTTGAATTGAGAAACGTCACTTCTTCGCAGGCGTTGACGTTTGCTTTCGCAGAAGCTGGAGCACCTGTGATTGATGCGCAGCCACAAGACATCTCCGTGCGCGAAGGGGAAAGTGCGACCTTGTCGATTGCGGCCGATGCGGCACAAAGTGTGTGTGATCACGAGGCGATATCGAGCGGTGCGGCAGCTAGCCACGGACTTACCTATCAGTGGTACCGCGTTGGCGAAGACGGGCAGAGCACACCCGTTGAAGGTGCGCATCTAGCAACGCTTGAAGTGCAAGCTAGCGATGCGGGGGAGTATTACTGTCGGGTTACTCAGTCATATCTTGGCACCGAAACAACAACCGATTCAAATCACGCAACTGTTTCACGTGTTGAGCCTGAAGCGCTTGTGTTCAACACTACCTCACTGTCCAAAGCAACTGCGCATGTTGAATACGATGCTTCTATCAACCCTGCAACGGGTGGGACGAGCCCCTACACCTATTCGCTTGCTCAAGGTTCCACACTTCCTGCAGGAGTCACTTTTACAGCGAATGAAAATGGGTTGAGCCTTTCAGGAACGCCAGATTCCACGGGAGTTTTTGCCTTTGATATTGATTGTGTCGACCATTCGGGGCAATCTGCAACGGCTCACTTTACGCTGGTGGTAATGCCGAAGATACTCGATCTGGCATTTTTGGGCAGTCTATTCATCTATAACGGCCAACCGCAAGGCCCATCGCTTTCGGGCGTTCCCGAGAATCTTTATGATGCCATTGTCTATACGTATATAGGAATAGGGGAAACCCATTACTCAAGCAGCCAGCCGCCTACTGATGCGGGCAGCTACCGCGTTGTGACGACGTTGAACAGCGGTGGATACAGAGGTGCTGCAACCATCAAGTACACCATTGCGAAGAAGCCTGTGCACCTTGAGCTTACCGCCGAAGATGCAACCTACGACGGCAGTTCTCATGGGGCAACCGTTAACGCTCAGGATGTTGCGCCTGGAGATTACGAGATAACCTATCGCGGTGCGAATGGCACTGAATATGGCCCGACCAGCAAAGCTCCAACTGATGCTGGAAGCTATGTAGCAGAAGCAAACCTAGTGAACCCGAATATGGTGGGTTCTCAGACGGCTACCTACACCATTTCTCCTGCTGAGCAGGTGATCGAAGGAAAGACCGACTATGAGGCTGTTTATGGCAATGCGGGCATTGTGTTTGAGAACACGGCCAAGACGCCTGTCAGCTATGAGGTTATTCCAAATGAGGATGGCTCACCGAGCCCCATTTCGATTCAGGGTAGCTATGCAAGCATCGTTTCTGCAGGTAAGGTGCGTGTGGTGGCGCATGCGGCAGCGAACAGGAATTACGCAGCGGCAAAAGATGTCGAGCTGACTGTTGACGTTTCTCCTGCTCCATTGCTCGTTATTGTTGACGATGCCGAACGTTTCGAAGGGGAGGAAAACCCGGCGTTTACGTCGAACCTGATTAGCCCCGCTTCGACGACGGGTGTTGCTGTGAGTTATTCGTGTTTGGCAGACGCTACATCACCTGCGGGAGAATATGAGATTGGCGCTAGCACATCCAATTCGAATTTTGCGGTAACGGTTGAGCCAGGAACTCTCACAGTGAAGGCCAAGGACCCTGTGGACCCTGTTGACCCTGATAACCCTGATGGACCGAATAATCCTGGAAAACCAGATAATCCTGATGACTCCACAAATCCAAGCGACTCCAACTTTTCTGGCGAGTCTGGTGGCCCGGGGGCTTCAAACGGTGGCCAGAATGTAAGTTCCGATTTGTTGAAGAATGAAAAATCTTGCAGCACATTAGGCAAATCATCTGGGCAGGAAGGCTTGGGTGAGTTGAGTGAGAATGGCGATTTGTCTTTGTTTGATTCGAGCGAAAAGGACGAAACTAAAAATGCACAAGAACGAAGTTCACTGCCTGATGACAAGAAGAGTCAGTTCCTGATTGCTGTTTTGCTGGCCCTTGGTTGTGGTGCTCTGATTGCTTTTTTGGTTGTAATTCGTCGCCGTCGAAGCTAGGAGTGAATTTGAGGTGCGCAAGGGGAGGGTTGGATTGTTGGACGAACCTCCCCTTGCGGGTGGCGGTCTGCTGGCACTTAAACAAGGAAAGAAGGTTGTCGGGCTTTGTCGATTTCTTCAAATTAACCATGGTAACTTGTTTAAAAGGTCGTGCGGGTGATTGTTGACTTGTAAGGTAATCTCATGTCGCTTCTTGGTATCGAAATGGACGCGCTTGTCACTCGTTCGCTTGTTGCGTTGCACGGCGAAGACGAATTGTATTTGATTTAAAGATTTAAACCTAAACCATCGATTTATCTGCTATTATGGAGTCGATTTATTTCGTTTGAGTGTTGGTGAACCGGTGGTGATAGTGTGGCTGAATTGAAAAAGGGAGAGTCTGATGTTTTGAAGTACAGTGAAGCTATCTATATCGCCAGTAGCGTATTACGCCTTGATTTGGACCATGTTAACAGTAGGGTACCGTCAAAACAGTGAGGGTACCCTTTTTTCTTTTAGGATGTGAATCGGGTAAGTGAATCGGGTTGCGTTGAGCGAAGAAGCTGTGTGCCATTTGTGAAATGAGCGATATGGCTTGGCTTCTGCTGTCGATGTATTTCGATATTGGTGTTTCTTCAACGCGGTGCGGCTGCTTGTAAATATTTTTTGTTTAGTAAACCATTTCTCGACAATAGCTATAACGACGGGAATGAACGTACAAAGCAATTATTGGAAACAAAGAAAACAGAAAGAAAGATGCGGAAGAAATGAAGATAAGTACTAAAAACAAATTCATTTCGGTCCTGATGGGTGTTGCGATGTGTCCTATGATGTTTCCAACCGTAGCATTCGCGGCTGATGACGATGCAGCACCGGGGGTTTTGTCATCCCCGACTGAATTGATTCAGCCTTCTGAGTCGGAAGGCGCCGATAGGGGTGCAAGCTCAGGCGATACGCTTGCCACGCAGTCTGAATCGACGGGTGAAGCGGTCAATGCGACGACCGGCAAAGCAGCTAATGAAGTAGCAGCCCTTGCAGCCGAAACTGGCGGGGAAGGCACTACGGCATCAGTTGCGGAAGTGAATGGTAAGAGCTATTCCAGCCTGCAGGAGGCCATCAATGCAGCCCAGGACGGCGAGACGGTCACGCTGCTGACGGATGCGACCGAAGATGCAACCATTGCTGCTGGTAAGAACATCACGCTTGACCTTGGCAACAAAAAGCTGACGAACACGAACACCGGCAAGGCGACGCTGACCATCGCGAAGGGTGCCACGGCTACCTTGAAGAACGGCAGCATCGTGGGCGGCACGAGCTTCTACACCATTCAGAACAATGGCACGGCAACGTTTGAAGATGTGACCGCTACGGCGGGCAACACCGACTCCTCCATGATCGACAACTGGGGCACGCTGACCATTGAAAGCGGTTCGTATTCGGGTGGTCTGAACGTTGTGAAGAGCGAGGAAGACTCAACTCTTAACATTAGCGGCGGCAGGTTTGAGCTGAGCTATGCAACGAATGGTTATACGGGCGTTGTTTTCGCCTACGGCAACACGACGATCACTGGCGGCGAGTTTATCCAGAGTCTGACCACCACAGGACGGTGGAACCACCCGCAGGTTGTCGCGACTGGTGTTGTGGATGGCCATACCGCTATCACGCGGGTTACCGGCGGCCACTTCGTCAACAAGCTGTCTAGGGAGAACATTTTCCGCGGCATCGGCAAGGGCACTTCTGACAACTTCGAGGTTTCTGGCGGTACGTTTAATAAGAGCATTTCCGAAGGCTACTGCGCCGATGGCTTTATTCCTACCAAGAAAGCGGATGGCACCTATGGCGTCAAGGAAGTCCACTATGTTGCCCAAGTCGGCAGCAAGAAGTATGAGACGCTGGCCGATGCGATCCGTCTGGCTGCAAAGGGCAAGACCATCCAGCTGCTGACTGACGCCACAGAAAATATTACCATTGCTTCGACGAAGCAAATCACGCTCGACCTGAACGGCCACACTCTCAATGGTGGCACGGGCAGCGCGAAAGCGGCCATCCTGAACAAGGGCAACGTGACCATCACTGACACGAGTGCCGGCAAGACCGGCACCATCAAGCGCGATGACCAGGGCATCGAGGGCGAGACCAGCTATTACGTCATTGACAACAATGGCACGATGGTCATCGACCAGGCGAATGTCGTGAACAACTCCGGCATCAAGGGCTCTTCTCTGATCCGCAATGGCGGTGTGGATAATGTATCGTCGCTCACCATCAACGGCGGCACGTTCGAGCAGCAGAACTTCATTGCGGTCAAGAACGACGGCAATGGTGAGCTCACCATCAACGGCGGCACGCTGACCAGCAATCAGGCTGTTGTTCAGAACTGGAACAAGGCTCAGATTCTGGGCGGCAACCTGACGGGCGGTTATCTCTGGACGGATTCTTATACCGAAGCGGGAACCGTTGGCGAGACCGTCATTGGCGGCGACGCCCAATTCACCGGCACGATTTACATGGACGTCACGAGTTCCAATCCCTCGACCTTGAAGATCGAAGGTGGCAAGCTAAATGTCACTTCGTGGAAGGTTACTCCTGCTGCCGCTCAGGTGAACTCCTCCATCGCGGTTTCCGGTGGCACCTTTACAGCCGCCGTTCCCGAGAACTACTGCGCTGCAGGCTATGCTCCTACTGCTAACGCTGACGGCACGTACGGCGTGGTTGTCGGCGTGGCGCAGATCGGCACGAAGGCATACGCCACTCTCGCCGACGCTGTCGCGGCGGCCAAAGATGGCGACACCATCACGTTGTTGTCTGATTGCAACGGCGACGGCATTGTTGTCAAGGGCGACACCTTCCCCAACGGCTTGACCATCGACTTCGCGGGTCATTCCTACACGGTGGGTGGCAAGCTTGTTGGTAGCTCGGGAACCGCGTCGAACGGCTTCCAGCTGCTCAAGGGCAACACGATTGTGATGCGCAACGGCTCCATCTATGGTGACGCAAGCGTTGCGGGCGATGACACGACTCAGTGGTCGGGCGCGCCGGCAATCATGATTCAGAACTACAGCAACCTGACGCTTGACGGCATGACCGTAAAGGGCGGCAAGGAAACGTGCTACACGTTGTCGAACAACAATGGCGATACGGTCATCAAGGATTCGACCATCATTGCTGGTCAGAATACGAAAGTTGGCGGTCCGTTTGCGTTTGATGTGTGTCGCTACGCCTCGTATCCTTCCGTGAGCGTTACGGTTGAAGGCAATAGCGTCATCGACGGTTGTGTTGACGTGAGCGGCACTATTGGCGAAGGCCAGAACCGTCAGCTCACCATCACGGGCGGCACCTTTAGAAAGCCCATCTCGGTAAGCACACAACCCGCGAACATTTCCATTAGCGGCGGCTCTTTCGCCAATGAGGTCCCTGCAGATCACTGCGCTGCCGGCTATGCGCCTGTTGCCAACGTTGACGGTACGTACGGTGTCAAGCAGGCGGTTACCGTTACTTTCGATTCCAACGAGGGTACAGCAGTTGACTCTCAGCTTGTTACCGTCGGTGACAAAGTGGTAAAGCCAACAGATCCTACCAAGGAAGGCTATACCTTCTCCGGATGGTTCACTGACAAGGACTGCACCAATGCCTATGACTTCGATGCTGATGTAGACGGCACGCAGCCTGAGTTTACTCTGTATGCCGGCTGGAAGGCGGCCCCCGCTACCGTTGAGCCTGGTGCTGGCGACAACGGCAACAACGGCGATAGCTCCTCCGCCAATGAGAACGTAAACGTCAACACCGTTAACAACAACGGCGACAAGGCGTCAAGCGAAGCGAAGATGGCTACCGTGAAGACGGGCGACAACCTCGCTCTTGTCGGTGGTGCAATTGCTGTAATTGCCGTTGCGGCTGCTGGTGTTGCGGTATTTGCGCTGTATCGCAAGAAGATGAACTAGCGTATCACGCTTGTTGCGCTCCGTTTGCTGTAGGGTAATACAGTAATAAGGTTGCTTGATGATAATGGCCGAGTCTGGAAACAGTCCAGGCTCGGCCTTTCGTTTTCGAATTTATTTCCAAGTGATTTCAGCTTCAAAACGCGTGCAAAATGCTGCTTGCTAGCAGCGCGAAGCATTCAATCACCTTGGCATGATAATACGAATCGGCGACCGATGGGCGGGGTAGGTGATGTCTAGTCCTCGAAGCGCCGAGGGCAAGCCAGGCACGCCGTCCGACGTGGTGAGCTGTCCGATTACACGGCGTAGTTTCTTGTCATCACAGTGGAAGGCATCCACATAGCGGCGTATTACTTCAGGGGCTATGGTGATCGACGCCGATGACAGTCGTTTGCCGGGCTCGAACGAGCTTATGTAGGGACCGCCATTCCAGTCGTCCCCGGGAATGGGTTCCTCTCGAGCTTCATTGTTGGACCTCACAAACTCACAATTGCTTACGCTGATGGTGAATGTAGTGCAGGCAACGACAACGTTAAAACTAATTCAAATTCAAGCAACAATGGAAACGTTGATTTGGTCATTCCATCAACTGGCGATGGAAGCGCTATTTTCTTAACGTTATTCTCTATGCTGGCACTTGCAACACTTCTCGCATCGATCGTTGCTGCTAAAAAATGCAACATTACCAAGAAATAACATAAACAAGTTGAAATACGTCATTCACTGACACCTTCAATCGAAAGGATAAACATGAGACGAGCAGCAATTACTTTATTTAAACAAATAAAGAAAGTCTAAAGAAATGAACCTATCCTTTCTTTTTTCTGCAAGGATTAAGCAGTACTAATTTTACATTCCACCCTTCTTGCGATAAACACTTGGCGTCGTGCCATAGGTTCTTTTAAAGGCATCGGAAAATGCGCCTTGGTTTTTATACCCCGATTTTTTTGCGACTTCACTAATTTGGTGTCTTCTTTCTAGTAAGAGAGTTTTTGCATGTACAAGCCTTTCTGCTCTCACAAAATCTTGTGGAGTTGTGCCTTTCACATTGCGAAATGCCTTAATGAGTTTTCCCTCGCTCACGTGTGCGATTTCGCTTAAGTTTTTGGTGGTGAGATTTTCTGCAATGTTATTTTTAATGTAGTCGCATAGACAATTAACACAATGATGGTCGTTAGTCTGAGTTGTATCTCTTGTGTTGTTCTCCTGTCTTTCGCTGCTCATTAAAAGCGCTAGGCATTCCAAAACCTTTGCTCTATAGTAGACTTCTGCAACCGAGGCGATTGGGTGGGTAATGTTTAATCCTCGAAGTGCCGTGGGAAGCCCGGGCACCCCATCGGATTTAGTTAGATTTTCAATCTTCTTTTTTATGATTTCTTTGTCACAACCCAAAAGTTTGCCCCAGCGTGTAGTTGCGTCAGGTGTAATTGTGATGGATGATGATGAAAGCCTTTTATTCGCACCGAGCGATGTGTGATAAAGACCTCCGCTCCAATCAAATCCCATGAGTTTGCAGTTTGATTTAGCGCATTCCGCTGAACAGAATTGTGGCATTTCTTTCTCAAAAAGACCAAATGTAAGATAGGCCACGGTGTCAATTTGTTCTTCCATGTCTTGAAAAAACTCCATATCCATAGAAACAACTATCGTATCGTCATCTAAAAGATAAAACCAATAAAATCCTTTGCCATATTTCGGATTAAGAAACCATGTTTCGCCAACGTCTCTGACATATTCTTTACGGCCAATTCCTTGTTCTAGCGCAAAATCTGAGCGAATTGCACGCATCTTTGTTAGCTGGGTTACAAACATTTCATAAAGAGGGGAGTTGTGTTTTTTGTTACACGTGCGTTTCTCTTTTTTGGAGGTATTTGCAATCTTTTCGGTAGGATTAGTCATTTCTTGAATCTGCACTTCTTTTTTTGTTATTACATTTATTCTAGTTTAATGCAGTTAGCCAATGCTAACAAAAATTAGAGAAAGATTAACACTAAATGAATGTTTTTGCAGGTACACAACAACAACCAAGAGTTATTGCAAGCACACAATCTGTTCCTTGCGAAAGTACATTACAACGACGTCTTGACACACGTGTTTCTCTTGCTATCTTGATAGGCATCAACATTCTCATGGTCATTTCACAAAGCATTTTTACTGAAATTAGCGTGCTAGGTTTAACAGTTGCGATAATGATTTGTAGTGGTATATTTCGCGCAACTATTTATTGGTTAGTTTTCTATTTAATCTTTGCGGTTCTGACACAACTCCTTTTAATGACTAACAACACGCTACTTTCGTCCTTTGCTGCTTCGTTTTTAATGTATCGTCATGTGTTGCCTGCTTTCATGTTTGCCTTTAACATGCTTTCTACAACTCGTTTGGGCGAACTGGCATGTGCGCTTCAATCACTCAAAGTTCCTCCAAATTATGCTGTTGCGATTTGTGTCGCGTTTCGTTTTTTACCCACTTTAGGTCGAGAGTTTTCTGCAGTAAACGATGCTATGAAAACTCGTGGTTTGGCTTTTAGCCTAAAGTCAGTCGTTTGCCATCCTGCAAAAACTGCAGAGCATTTTCTTGTTCCCGTGATTGCTCGGCTTGGCACAATTGCCGATGAACTCGGAAACGCTGTCGTTGCTCGTGGATTAGGTTCAGGTGTCAAAAGGACTTCCTACTATCAGTTAAAACTTCGAGCTTTCGACGTTGCTTGTTTACTCTTCATGGCGTCTCTTCTCGTTATTTCATTTTTTATGAAGGTAGGGTTGTTGTAATGAGTCTTGTTCATAAAAAAGAGAGCACCAAACCCATTGCAATTGAGCTTAGTGAGTGTTCATTTTGCTATAAGAATGCTGGTTGTGCATCGATCAAAAATGTTTCCTTAAAGGTTCCGCAAGGTCAATGCATTGTCATAACAGGACAATCTGGCTGCGGTAAGACGACGCTTACACGAATGGTAAATGGTTTGATTCCTTTGATGTATGAAGGCATCACGGAAGGATCGACTTGCATTTTAGGAAAACCAATTTTGCAATGGTCAATTGACGAGTTGTCTTCTCATGTTGGTTCTGTGTTTCAAAATCCTCGAAGCCAACTTGTAAATCTGGATGTCACATCGGAAATCGCATTTGGCTGTGAAAATATTGGTCTTAAACAAGAAATAATTCTTGAAAGAGTGACTAAGTCGGCATCTGCACTCAACATTTCTAATTTGCTTGAAAAGGGGACCGAGTCCCTTTCAGGCGGAGAGAAACAATCTGTTATCCTTGCCTCGGTTTATGCGGTCTGTCCAGAAATATTTGTGCTTGATGAGCCAACAGCTTCATTAGATGTTAGTTCGATGAGGAAGCTTGCAAAAACTGTTTCTCAGCTAAAAAGCATGGGCAAAACAATTTTAATTTCAGAACATCGCCTGTGGTGGCTCGAAGGCATAGCTGATCGCTATGTTGTTTTGGAAAATGGGGAAGTTAAAGTTGATTACTCTGCAGAAGATTTTTTGTCACTTCCAATAAATAATCGCGTTGAATGGGGTTTGCGTGCGGCCACTCTTGAAGAAATTGAATCTTTCAAAACTCGAAGTTTACAGGATGCTTCACCAGGAAACGATTTTTCTGAATGTAGAGAAGGATTGTTTGAATGTAAGTTTGATGTTATAGACCCAGGCGAGAGAGAATCAAAAAAAAGCAATCTAGACAATAACTCTCTGGACAAAAACGTAAAATCCAAAAGCATTTTTAACTATGGTTGTCATGCTCAGAATCGTCAAAATGAATGTAAACAAGGCGAGAGCTCGTTAGAAAACAGCTCAGTCAAGCCCAAGCTTGATGAAACATTTTCAAATAGAGAGCAAGGCGAGTATTATCCAAAAGAAGACACACCAATCGTTCAGGCAAAAGGTTTAGTAGCTGGATATCGCAAGCAACCACGCGTTTTGAATAACCTCGATTTCTTTTTGTCTAACGGACGTGTAGTGGGAATCATTGGGCGCAACGGTGCAGGAAAAACCACTCTCATGCGTTGTCTGGCTGGGCTTCATAAAGAAAAAGAAGGAAATGTTAAATTAAACAATGTTCCTGTTCGCGTATCAAAGCGTGCTGGTCGCGTCTTTTTGGTAATGCAAGAACCGGGCTATCAACTTTTTAGTAATTCAGTCGATGGTGAACTGGCCGATGCCTGCAGTGCAAACCACAAGCAAAAACCGAAAAACAACGACTCTGCTATAGAAGAAATCAAGAGAGCCTTGGATTTAGATAGGTTTTCCGAAAAACATCCGTTGTCTTTATCAGGCGGTGAAAGACAGCGTTTGTCAATCGCTGCAGGTTTGTTGAGTCAGGCTGATGCAATGATTCTTGATGAGCCAACTAGTGGTCTTGATTATCGGAACATGCAACGAATTATGACTTGCATTGAGCGCCTGAAAAAACAGGGTGTTGGTGTTTGCATAGTTTCTCACGACTATGAATTCCTATGCTCAACATGCGACCTAATTGCACTGCTTGAGGATGGTCGCATCGCTGATTCTTTTCCGCTTAATGAAGACACTCTTCCAAAACTTAAGCGCAACTTTGGATTTTTAAATTAGCCAATTTAACTAAAGAAAGGATTGTAATGAAAAAAATGACTATTAGTGAGGCCTCGCAAGACAGAAGCCGTCTTAATCCAAAAGATTTTGTTTTTATAGCCGTGTTTGGCGTTCTTTTGTTTTTAGTTTTTATGATATTTTCCGTAGTTTTAAGCTTGAATGCTAGCACTAGCTGGTTTACTCATTCAGTTGGCGCGTTGTTTGCAGGAACAGTATTTATGTATCTTGCCTATCGTGTTCCCAAACGTGGTGCGCTTTCAATCATGGGAATAATTGTTGGCGCAGCAGGTCTATTGATGGGCATGTTCTGGTCAGGTCCTGCGGGAATCGTCGTCGGAGGTGTTGTTGCTGACCTCATCGCAGGCGCTCCTGAAAATCGCACAAAAACCAGGCTCATACTTGCATTTGCAGCATTTACTTTTTGTTTTTGGTTTGGGCACATCTCGCTCATTCTAATCATGGGGAATGCCTATGCCGACATGTGTGTTGCATCTGGAACCACGCATGAATATGGCATGACTCTCGTTAATTCCATTTTGGGACCAATGGGAATCGTCACAGGTGTTGTCACCATAGCCTGCGCATTGCTTGGAGGTTTTATTGGCACTAAAGTCTTTTCGAAACATTTCGCAAAGCTTGGTGTGTAGATATAAGACAGTTCAATTAATTTGTTCAAGGAAGAAAAATGAAAGAAATAATTTCTAACGAAACTCACTCTATTAGTGAGGATGCGCGGGAAACTCAAAAAACGAACAAAAAGGTTGCAAAGATTAATTCGACAAAGAAAAAGAATGCAATTGTTGAACTTTTAGGATATGCAGGAAAGCGCAAAGCGTTTGCATACATTGGATGTGTTCTGTCTGCATTTAATGCAGTTCTCACCATGATGCCTTTTGTTTGCATTTGGTTTGTTGTGCGAGACTTGATTTCTGTGTATCCCAATTGGGAGCAAGCTCAATCGGCCACTGACTGGGCAGTATTGGCTGTAGTCTTTTCGCTACTTGGCATTTTGGTCTACTTCTTTGCACTAATGAGCACGCACCTTGCCGCGTTTCGAATAGCAACCAACATGCGAAAGAAAATGGTTCACCACGTTTCAAAAATCCCAATGGGCTATTTTTGTTCTCACTCATCAGGTGAAATGCGTCGTACGATTGATGGATGTGCTGGTGAAACAGAAGATATGATTGCACACAAACTGCCTGATTTTGTTGGCTCACTTGCAACTCCATTCATTTTTATTAACGTTGCTTTTTTGTTTGATTGGGTAATGGGGCTTCTATGTCTAATTCCTCTTTTTGTTTCGTTTGCAGCAATGTGGTGGATGATGGGTCGTGAGAATGATTCGGGTGGCCGTCATTTTATGGAGCTTTATCAAGCAGCTCTTCTTCGCATGAGCAATGCAGCTACTGAATATGTGCGAGGAATCCCTGTTGTGAAAGTTTTTCAGCAGACTATTCATTCGTTTAGAGCATTTCACGAAGCGATTATTGATTATCGAGACATGGCAACACGCTACACTGAATTTTGCAAAAAACCGCAAGTTATTCAGCTTGTTGCAATTAACTCAACGTTTGCTGTTTTAGTGCCAGCAGGAATTGTTCTAGCTAATGTAACAACTGATTTCGCAACTTTTTTCGTGAACTTTTTGTTCTATGTATTATTTTCTGGAATCACTACAACAATGATGTCTAAAGTTATGTATTCAGCAGAAGCAATTATGATTGCTGAAGATGCTCTCAGCAGAATGAATTCGATTATGGAAGTTGAGCAGTTTGCTGAAGTTGATGCATCAGAGGCACTTTATCCTAAAGATTCAAGCATCGAATTTAAAAACGTTGTTTTTTCATATCCTGGAGCCAATCAACCTGCACTAAATAATGTGTCATTTGGTGTTCCTGCTGGCACTACAGCTGCGCTTGTTGGTCCTTCTGGTGGAGGAAAAACAACAATTGCATCACTGATTCCTCGTTTTTGGGACGTTGGCAGTGGAAATGTTCTTGTTGGAGGGGTGGATGTTCGCCACATTTCTAGTGCTGATCTCATGAACACCGTTGCTTTCGTTTTTCAAAATGATCATCTCTTCAAGCAAAGCATAGCTGAAAACGTCCGAGCTGGAAGACCTGATGCTTCTGATGAGGAAGTTATAGAGGCGCTGCGCGCAGCGCAATGTGAAGATATAGTCGCAAAATTGCCAGATGGCATTAACACGGTCGTCGGCACAAAGGGAGTTTATTTGTCAGGTGGTGAGTGTCAGCGAATCGCTCTTGCACGTGCAATTTTGAAGGATTCTCCAATTGTTGTGCTTGATGAAGCAACTGCTTTTGCTGATCCCGAGAATGAAGCACTGATCCAAAAGGCTTTGAGTACTTTGTGCAAAAACAAGACGGTTCTCATGATTGCACATCGACTTTCTTCAGTTGAAAAGGTTGAAACCACTTTCGTGATTGATGGGGGTCAAATCGCAGAAAAAGGTTCTCATCATGAATTAATAAATATGGGTGGTCTCTATGCTCGCATGTGGAACGACTATCAAAAAAGCGCTTCATGGAAGATTGAGGGGAGGGAATAGTCATGTTGAAAAAGATTCAAAACACATTTGCATTAACAGACCAAGGTGTAAAGGATTTCTTTAGAGGAGCAGGCTTTTGTGCACTCGCGAACATCATGCTGATGTTGCCAATAGTAGTACTTTATTTAATTACGCAAGACTTTGTTGCTCATTTAAGTAACACAGAAATAAGTTTGCCAAAGCTGTTTCCCTATGCAATTGGCATTATTGTAGCTTTGATTGTGATTTTCGTCACGCAAATGTGGCAATATAATGCGACCTACACCGTTGTCTATCAAGAGAGTGCGCGCAAACGCATCAGCATTGCAGAGCGCTTGCGAAAACTACCGCTTTCATTTTTCGGGAATCGCGATTTGGCTGATTTAACGAGTGTGATTATGAAGGATTGTTCAGATCATGAACGGGTTTTTTCGCACATTATGCCTCAGATGTTTGGCATGGGAGCATCAACAATTGTGTTTGCAATAATGATGCTTTCATATGATTGGCGTCTTGGCGTCGCTGCACTTTGGCCAATCCCTGTTGCTTTAATTGCTCTTCTCATGACATCTCGAATTCAGAAAAAACGTTCAGTGAGAAAGAACGCTGCAAGTTTAGCAATTAACGAGGGCATTCAGGAGTTCATTGAGTGCCATCGCGAAATCAGGTCGCTAAACAAAATTTCAGCATTTGAAAACAATTTGAATAACTGCATTGATAAATTTGAGAAGGAGAAAATTGGCGCTGAGTTGGCGCTCGGTATTACTGTTAGTTCTGCGCAAGGTTTTATGCGTTTAGGAATTGCCTCAGTTATTGTCACAGGCACGCTTCTTTTGGTTGCAGGACAAACAGACTTTCTCACTTTTTTCGTCTTTCTTCTTGCGGTAACAAGAGTTTATGATCCAATTAATGTGATACTAGTAGCAATTGCACTTCTCATAGACTTAACACACAGTCTAGATCGTATGCGCGCGATTGAAAACGCTCCCGCTCAGAAAGGCGCGACTGAATTTAATCCAAGTGGTCATGACCTAGTATTTGAAAACGTTAGTTTTTCCTACAATGACAATGAAAGCGTTTTGAATAATGTTTCGTTTATTGCAAAAGAAGGGCAAGTCACAGCTTTAGTTGGGGCATCTGGTTCTGGTAAAAGCACCGCAGCCAAACTTGCTTCGCGCTTCTGGGATGTCACTTCTGGATCTGTTTCGGTCGGTGGCATCAATGTTTCTTCTGTTGATCCAGAAACTCTTCTTCAAGCATTTTCTGAGGTTTTTCAAGACGTTGTTCTGTTTGACAACACTGTTTTGGAGAACATTCGTTTGGGCAAAAAGGATGCAACTGATTCTGAAGTGTTTGAAGCTGCAAAAGCTGCTAACTGCGATGAGTTTGTCAAACGTTTGCCTGAAGGTTACAACACGATAATTGGCGAAAATGGAAGCAGACTTTCTGGAGGTGAACGACAGCGAATCTCAATCGCTCGCGCACTTTTGAAAAACGCACCAATAGTTCTTTTAGATGAAGCAACTGCATCACTTGACGTCGAGAATGAAACACAGGTTCAGGGCGCATTATCAGTTCTTTTAAAAGACAAAACGGTTCTTGTTATAGCGCATCGTTTGCGCACGGTTGACAATGCTGACAAGATTGTTGTATTGGATAAAGGACGCGTTGTTGAGATTGGAAGCCCAGCAGAGCTTCGCGAAAAACCTAACGGAAAATATCGTCATATGCTTGAGTTGCAAGGTGCATGTGCAAACTGGAATTTATAGAAGACTTATGTTGCAATTTGTCAATGCTAACTTGAGTATACAGAAGGCTTGACTTGCGTCGTGTTTTTGAAACATTAAGTTATTAAAATGCTTTGAATCATTTGTCTTTCGTTTGCTTTGAGGCTTGTAGAAAAAAGACAACAATCAAACTGAAGTTTGCCGTTATTGTGATTACATGTGTTGTCCTGTTTTGTCCCAACTGATAAATGCCCAGCGAACAATACGAGGCGTTTTTAAAATGTATGGCTTTTCGGCTGGCAAATCTCCCATTTTTGGGTTGTCAATCAGCTGGCTGGAAAGCCAATTCTTAAGATCATTTTTAGCTTGAAGCATGCGCTTGTGTGAAATCATGTTTCCAAACTTCTCAAGCATGTCATCATATTTTAGATAGGCTTCTTCAAAATCTTTAAAACTGTCACGTCTAACACTTGATATGTAGTTTAGTTCTGGTCGAATGCCTTCGCTAATTTGAAGCAGTTTCAAACCTTTAAGCCCAATTAATGGTTGAAAGCAGGGGAGTGAAATCGCTGTTGTTGTTTGACATTTGGCGCTTTTTATTGTGTCTTAATTAGTTTGTCATGACACATTTAATATAACCTACTTGCATTAATTCTGAGGTTTAGTGAAAAAGAGAGCTGTTTTTATTTGCTCTTTTTCAGAGCTTTTACAGATCAGAATTTTGCTGATTGTCAGGTTCTGTGTCTACTCCGAGTTCAGCTTTTGTTCTCTCGTTTTTATCGATAATTTCTACAGAATCAATGCTTGAAACATCTCCGCCACTCACTCTAAACTCTGTAAGTCGAATGTCCATTGTTTCTGCGATGCTGCTTGGCTTTTTTAATTTCACAACGAGAGTGCTTCCTTCTTGCCAGATTTTTTCTATTTCTTTGCCAGGCACTGAGCCGCCAGATAGTTGCACTTGAATCCATCCATCTTGTGGCTTCCATCCGTTTCCGTGAATAGCGACAATTGCTCCGCCAGCAACTTGCATGGATAGCACATCCAGTTCGTCGTCTTGCGCCCACATCCATTCTGAATCAGATTTTTCGGAAGCTTTGCATCCAAACGCTAAAGAAGCAATCGAAGCACTTGTGAGCATTAAAAAAGTTCTTCTGGAAAGGAGTTGTGTCATAATGAGCTCCTTTGACGTTAGTGACGAGCATAAGTTCGATATCATTATTTTCCCACAGAAATGCCCAGAAGTTCACTTCTTAAGTCTTTCTAGTCCCTTACATTTTTTAGCCTAGCTTGGCAAGGTGCTTCTATCCAAATAATTAAATATTAAAGAAACGATTTTTAAAGTTCCTTTGTTGGATAGTGTGTCTTTTGGCTATAGGAATGTGTCTCACGATAAGCATCTTGTGAGAGATTTCTCTGTTTTCTCGTGCGCCCAATGTCATCTTTAATTGATGCTTATGCCTCTATTTATCATCTGTGAGTACTTCACGGCAATTTTACGAGCGTGTTGTTTAGGTTGAAGTTTTTTCACAGTCAAAGAATTAAATGAACAAATTAAGTTAGAATATGCTAAAAGTAATTAGACTAAGCTAACTGAATATTCATTCGAAAGGAGTTATTTTTATGTCAATTTCGCCGAAAAGAGTCAAACGAAAACTCGCAAGAGTAGCTCTTGTGGTGGCGCTAATAGGTCTTGGAAACATAGTTTACACAGCCTTTCCATGCTTGGGACCAGTCACTGCATATGCTGACACAAATTCCTCTAGCGAACTTGTTGTTGACGATAATTATCCATCACTCGATGGTTGGATTGCTAATAAACTTGGTACTGCCTCAATAATAAAAATCACCACTTCGTCATGTGGGGTTTCTGATTCAGGAACAAAGGCAACCACAATTCCAGCTCAAGTAAAAAAGTTGACTGGATGGCAACAGTATTTTTGGGAAAGTGAGGGCAAACCATATAACCGACAGCTTGGATATGCTGGTGGTAATGAGATGCTAACTTTTGAGGTTGGGTCATCAACTGAAGTCAATAGCCTCTCGTTGAAACTTCAAAACGATAAGTTGGTAGTTCCGGCTGGTGCAAACATCACTTTTAAAAACTGCACTTTTACAAGTCGCATTAAAATTGATAAAGGTGGAAGAGCAACTTTTGAGAATTGCGTATTCGCGACTGGCACGATTCTGAACAACGGTCAAGCTAATTATTCTGGTTCAACTCAAGAGCCTAAAAATGAAGGAAAGGCAGAATCTGCTTTTGAAGACTTAAAGCTAACGTCTAGCGAAACAAGTTTTGATAATGCAATGAAAGGCTATGCCTACAAACAAGATGTGCCATTAGTGATTTCTGGCACTAATTCTGATACAGCAGAAATTACTGCTCAGTTAGACCAAGTTGAGAGCGGACTTTTCGCTTCAATTAATGAGAACACTCTAACCATTTCAGGCACGCCTAAAAAAGCTGGTTTGGTTAAAGTGACTGTGACTGCAACAGCATCTGACGAGGCAGGCACTGGCACTCAAACTTCTTCTGTTGATGTGATTTTGAATGTTAGCCAGCGTTACACCTTCTCGCTCGAAGGCACGCTTGATGCTGTCCGCAGTGGACAGGGCGATTATGCCGACTCCACAAACAGCAAATTAAAGGTTGTAGTCACTTCAGAAGATGGAACACAGCAGGGCTTTTATGATTTTTCAACGTCAGATTCTGGAAAAGACGTTGATCTAAAGCCATTTATTTCACCAGACGGCTCTGGTCTTTCAGCATATGTATTTAATAGTGCTGCTGGTTCTGAATTATCTCTGAGTGGAACAGCAGGTGAAGCTGGAACCTATGATGTTGGAGCAATTGTTAATTTTAAAGGTCAAACTTTAAAAACAAACACAGTTCAACTTCGAATCTACAGCGGCAATGAAACGTTGAAATCGCAGCTTTCGACGCTTAATGGAAACATTAGTGAGTGGGATATGGAGCCATATGAGATTGATCGCAGCGACAATGCGGTAATCCCAAAAACACTTCGCCACATTTTTGGCTCACATCAAAGTGGGCTTTATGGACAAATTGGAAATGCAACTGATGAGTTTGCGTCAGACACTCTCACAGTTCCAGCAGGCACCGATGTTACTCTTGAAAATATAAAGGTGAACAGTTCTGTCAAAATTACCGTTGAAAAAGGGGGTAAGCTAACGCTCACTGATTCTGCGGTTTATGGTCCAGTAGAAGTTAATGGTGGCACTCTGACCATGAATAATAGCGCATCAAACATGAGTACAATTACGCTAAACAATGGCTCTACTCTAAAAGATTCTGAAATCGTTTCACATGCGCAATTTTTAACAGATGGGAGAAAGCCCACTCAACCAGCGCCTGCACATGTTGTTTCGGTAAATGGGAAAGTCAACTTTGAGGGAAATAACAGCATCAAGGCAGATCAAAGCCAAATTGGTCTTGAGGTTAAAGGAATCGCTCACATTCTCGAAGGTTCAAAACTCTCCATCACTGGAGGCAATGAAGGAACAGCCCCTGGTAATGCGGAAAGTGCAATCAATCTCATAAATGGAACTATTGATGGGAAAGGAACTTTGCAAGCTATTGGCGGAACATATGAAGTGGGCGGTAGCGGTACACCTGCAAAAGCAGTTAAAGGCAAGGGCAAACTGTCAACCGCAAAACTCATTCTTGCTGGCGGAGACGCTAACTCAATTTTTAACACTAAAATCAATGGAGCAAATGCAGGAACAAAAGATGTTACTGTGACCACACCTGCCAACGGTCGCACTATCAAGGGAGGTAAGGGCGTAAATGGTGGTGCCGATGGGCTGGGAGAGGAATCTCTGACGATCGCTGACAATGATTTAGAACAAAAACCATCTGTCGAGTCTGACGCTACTCAAGGAAATACAACATCATCGATGGCTAGCACTAAAGAATCAACAGCTACAAAAGCAACACCAATAATTCCTCAAACAGGAGATGGCACTGTGCAACTTGTTGCTGCAGCAGCCATTATTGGTTTTGTTTCTCTTCTTGCTGCGGTAGCTTTTGCTTTGAGAAGACATTTAAAGATTTAGTTTTTAAAATATGTGAGTGCTATTAAAGCTCTTGTAAAGTGTGCTTTAAAAAAGAGGTTTGGGATTAACCCCAAACCTCTTCTGCTATCTCTTTAACAAGTGCAAGTTTTGCCCACTGTTCATCTTCGGTCAGCTTGTTTCCAATTTCGCATGATGCAAAGCCACATTGAGGACTCAGGCAAAGTCGGTCTAGTGGAATATATTTTTCTGCTTCATGAATTCTTGAGATGACAGTTTCTTTGTCTTCAAGTTCAGGACTTTTCGTTGTAATAAGACCAAGCACAACTTGCTTGTTATCGCTAACCTTAGCAAGTGGTGCAAACCCGCCAGAGCGCTCGTCGTCGAATTCAAGGTAGTAGGCATTAACGTTTTCTTCACGAAAAAGAATATCGGCGACGGAATCATATGCTCCACTGTTTGCATATGTAGAATGGAAGTTTCCACGACAAACGTGTGTGTTTACAACCATGTCATCGGGCACTCCAGCTATTACTTTGTTGTTTATGTTTTTATGTGCTTTTTGAACGTCAATTAGACCAACTTGTGTAGTTCCATAGAGTTCATGACCTTTTTGGTCAGCCATCATACCCCATGTGCAATCGTCAAACTGTACATTGCGACAACCCGCGTCATACAATTGATGCAATACCTTGATGTATGCATCAGCAATGTCGTTTTCGAGATCTTCTTCCGTTGAGTAAAATTCTTGTGTTGCAGGTCTTGAGAATGGCATCCAAAACTGAGCTAAAGTTTGCGCTGGCGAAGGAATTGTCTGTTTTGCAACAGTGTTTTCATCTTCAAATTTCTTTACAAATCGAAAGTGGTCGATGAAAGGGTGCTCGCCGTTAAGCTCAATTTTGCCAGTTAGGAACGTGTCGTCTATCATCGCAGCTTCGCCATGGAATGGTAGGCCAGTTTTCGTCTTTATGTGATCGACTCCATCAAATCCCCACATAAAGTCAAGATGCCATGTGGCACGACGGAATTCTCCATCGGTAATAATGTGATAGCCGCAGGATTTTATTTTTGAAATTAGTTCAGTGATGCATTTATCTTCTGTGTTCTTTAATTCATTGGCATCAATTTTTCCCTCTTCGAAATTAGCTCGTGCTTCTTTTAATTCAGCTGGACGCAGAAAGCTGCCAACAAAGTCATATTTAAATGGTGCATGCAGGTTATTCATTATTGCTCCTGTTATTTTGAATTGTTTAACTAGCGCACTTCACTCTAGCACAATGTGACAACAAGGAATTTAATGACCCCTCATTTTGCATTGTCATTTTTGCGATGAGGCTAAATCTATTAGCCTGGTTATCATGACTTTTGTTGAGTTGGTTAGTTAGTGCAATTAAAAGCTAATCTTTTTTAATTGATTCGTTGAATGGTGGGGTAATTTAGTCAGCCTTTCCTATTTCTCTTTAGTTTCTCTTGGTGCAATTAACAAGTCTAGGAGACAAAATCCGAGCAATATACCAGGCATTGCTCCACCCATAAAATCCGCTAAATCTCCATCAACAAAAAAACCTATATAGCAAATAACTGCAAAAATCACTCCGATAACACCTTTGATAAATAGTGCTTTAATTAAGTTGCCCATGCCAATCCTTTCATCTGGTTTAACTGAAAAAGACTATTCACTGGGGTTATTCCCTAATTATGAAAGAGATTAGCTTTTGGTTGTTACGGACGCGTGGATGAGGGTGCAAAAAAGACGCAAAGAAATGCCCTTTTACTTTTAATGTTTAGTTAAACAAATCACTAACTATTTTATCAACAGGTTTTCATTAACGAATGTCTGGAATTAAAAACCACCTTGATTCGATATAAAAACACTCGGCGATTTAATGATTCAGGTAGCAAAGGTTTGAAATTAAAAAAGCCACTCTCGTTTCGCTTTTTAACAATTTACAAGAGTGGCTAGTTGAATTTTTTTTAAAAATTTCCTATTTTCTACAAGTGCCATGGCCTCAACAGCCACAACGTTGACCAAAGACTTGTGTCATTGCCAATAAATGACTTCTTATTTGGCGCGATGGGCACGAGCCAGAGTCTGAAAACTAGAAGTTTTCAGCAGAAATCTCGAAGTAGGATTGTGGGTGATTGCAAACAGGGCACACATCTGGAGCTTTTGTTCCAATGATAATGTGACCGCAGTTGCGGCATTCCCAAATTTTAACTTCTGATTTCTCAAAAACCTCTTTAGCTTCAACGTTGTGAAGGAGTTTGCGATAGCGTTCCTCGTGATGTTTTTCAATTTGTCCAACTTGACGGAATTTTTCTGCTAATTCTGAAAAACCTTCATCTTCAGCAGTCTTTGCAAATTCTTCATACATGTCGGTCCACTCATAGTTTTCGCCATCGGCGGCAGCTGTTAGATTTTCGGTTGTTGAGCCAATTCCTTCTAATTCGCGAAACCACATTTTTGCATGGTATTGTTCGTTAGCTGAGGTTTTGCGGAAAATTTCAGCGATCTGCTCAAAACCTTCCTTTTTCGCAACGCTTGCAAAATAGTTGTATTTGTTTGTTGCTTGTGATTCACCTGCAAAAGCTGCTTGCAGGTTTTTTTCTGTTTGTGTTCCCGCATACTTAGACATAACATACTCCTTTAACTCTTTCAGTGAGACCCAACTTCTCACACCTTTTATTCTATCCAGCTCACTTTCTTTTGTTAACAACTTGGATGAAAAATTAACATTTCTCTTTTCGTATACGGTTTTTTTAATTTAAAAAATACCTGCATATCCCTCTTTTTTAAATTTCAGAGTCTCATGCTGTCTGGAGCTGTCACTCAGTGTCACAAGTCGTCACGCGACCCTTGTTTGGACCGCACTTTTTTTAATTCGCAAGAATAAGAAAACCGACGCTAAGCAACAATCAAAAAGCCAACTATAAAAATAAGTCAAAAAGTTGACGTAAATAACAATCTAAATATTGGCTTTAAATAACAGTCAACCAACTGACGTTAAACAATAAGCAAAGAGCTGGCTTTTAATAACAATCAATAATTTTGTTATCATTCACCCCCCCCAAATGTGCTGAATCGCTTTTGGAATGTTAGTGACTGCAGCGTTCCGCATGTGGAGAAGCGCTTTTTTCCTATTCTGACGGCCGAGAGCCATTTGCCAAAGCGTCTCCCACATGTGCTGAAACGCTTTAGAAGTGCTGGTGACTGCAGCGATTCGCATATGCTGCTGCGTTTTTATCTTTTTTGTCGGCCGAGAGCCATTTGCCATAGTATATCTCCCGCATGTGCTGAATCTCTTTTGGAATGTTAGTGACTGCAGCGTTCCGCTTGTGGAGTAGTGCTTTTTTCCTATTCTGACGGCCGAGAGCCATTTGCCAAAGCGTCTCCCGCATGTGTTGAATCGCTTTTGGAATGTTAGTGACTGCAGCGTTCCGCTTGTGGAGTAGTGTTTTTTGCCTATTCTGACGGCCGATAGCCATTTGCCAAAGCGTCTCCCGTGCGCGGTGAGGTGCTCTTTTGGACTCTTAATCCCTTGCTTTGTTTGGAATAGATTCCTCATTGTTTATTTAAGTCCTTAAACGCTAATCTAAAAAGGTGCAAATACGCGAATGTCTATTACCAATTAATTTAAAAGTGGGTGGCAAATCTTCTAAAGATAAAAAAACTATTCTGTTTTTTAGTCATCAAGACAATAAAAGAGCATTCTGCTTTTAATTGGTTTTTGATTAGTCTGTTTATTTAAGCGTCAAAATGCCAGCAACATTTTTGTGTACAAAATATCGTTCTGTACTTTTTTAAGCTATTTGATGATCGAATATATTAGTGAACGTTCGTTTTGTCATTATTTATAACTGAACGAACATTCTTTTATTAAACATGTTTTTAGGTATATTGTTAATCAATCTAAACTTGATAACATTCAAATGCTATTTTTTGCTACAAATTTTATGTTGACTGAATAATTAAATAAGTGCTCAAAAATTCAAATTTTGCCCAGTGTATCGATAGTGTTAAAAAATATTTTTTCGAATAATTATTTTGAATTTGGTGTATAACAGTTACGGTTAAAGTTACCAAAGTAACATTTATTAAATTTTAGGGATTGAAGGGGATGAACTTAAATGGAGAATAAAGTAACAAAAAAAGAGATTTCAAAAACCTATCACAGAGATTGCACATTGCTTGCTCTTTTTGCAGCTTTCATGTGGGCAATTGTAACCATGGTTATGTTTCAGGCAGAAAGCCTAACAAGCGCGCCTGGTGCTGAAACAATTATTTTCGCAATTTCGCTTACTACTGGCATTGGCCTAACGCTTGGCCTTTTTGCTGTTTATCGTCATCTTCACAACAACGAAGACCCAATTTATCGCGAAGACATTGCAAATCTTAAACTCATCAAAGAAGCTGAATAGTTGGGTTTTAGTGATGTCAGAAAAATCGAACAGCACTAAAAACTCTGCAGGCACTGCCGCAGGCACAAAGGAATCATCTATGCGTGAGCGTGTGCTTCTCGTTGTTGACATATTTTTTGTGTTGATTTTGTGCTTCGTTGTTCTTCTCATAACAATGTTTTGCCAAAATCTTTTGACAAGCGACACCGAAGTGCTTGCCTATGTACTTGATCCTAAAACACTCATTCCTGTGATTCTTGCAATTGCTGCGTTTGTTGCGTTTCTAGTGAAAATGAGCACAAAAGATTTGAAAGAAATTGTTGAGATTGAGTATGCTGATGCAGCTGATGAAGGGGATAGTGATGAGCGTGTGGTCAATAATTAATATTGTTGCCTGGGTTCTGTGTGGACTCTTCCTTTTCTTAATTCTTGGTGACATGATTAAAACTGAATTCGGGGACAGAAAGAAAAAATAGACGGAAATGGAAGAGTTGAAGAAGAAAGATGGCGCCGCTGGAGTAGCGGTAGGCACCAACGCGCGAGTTGCCACTGATAATCTTGGTGCTAAATTGGACGCTGCTAACGCTGATTCTAAAAACGCAGTAAATAGTCAAGGCACAGATAATGGCAGCGACGAGAAGAAAAAACCTGCAACAACTAAGATTCTTGGTCCTATTCACATATGGGCGCTTGGTGTTGGAATCGTTCTCGTTGGCGAATTCATGGGCTGGAATTTTACCGTTGCTAAAGGCGGTTCACTGGGTTCGGTAATCGCACTTTGGACAGTTGCCATGATGTATGTGACGATTGTTATGATGAACACTGAAATGGGTTCAGTGATGCCAGAGGCTGGCGGTCAATATACAATGGCGAAATATCTTTTAGGTCCGCTAGCTGCTTTTATAGTGGGACTCATGCTCGTTCTTGAATATTCGATGCTTGAGGCTGCTGATGTTTTGGTTGTAGGTCAGATAATTGAGTCGGTTAACCCTGCTTTGCATTCTTTGCCATTTATTATCCTTGCCTTGCTTGCCCTAACCTATCTCAACTATCGTGGCGCCTATGCAACGCTTACGCTGAATTTTATAATCACAGCAGTTGCTTTTTGTACGATTATGATATTGCTCATTTCGACAAATTTTTGGGATCCTCAAGCAACACTTCTCGATTTAAAACATCTGACTGACGGTCTTCCATATGGCTACATTGGAATCATTGCAGCAATGCAGTTCGCCGTTTGGTTCTTCCTTGGAATTGAGGGAGGCGCTCTTGCTGCTAACGAATGCCGTTCGGCTAGTCGTTCGCTTCCTTTAGGAACGATGATTGGCCTGGCTGTGCTTTTGATTGGAGCTTCGCTCACATGGTTCTTGTGTTCTGGCCTTGTCCCAGTCGATGAACTTGGAGTTTCGGCATTTCCTCTTTATGATGCTGCCCTTGCTACTGGAAAACTCTATGTAATTGTTGCTCTGTTTGTCGGGACAATCATGGCCTGCATGGCATCTGCTAATGGTTGCATTAATGATGCGAGCACCGCATGGAGCGCGATGTCTAAAGACGGTCTCATACCTTCAGTTTTTGCGAAAAAACATCCTAAATATAAATCGCCTTACCGAGCAATCGTGTTTTTACTCCCAATTTCAATGGCATTTGCATTCACAGGTTTGCTCGACCAAGTTGTAACATTCTCTATTTTTTCAGCATTAATGGTCTATGTTATTACCGTTGTAATGTTTTTCCGCTTTAGAAAAATGTATCCACTCGGGAAAATTAAACGCGGATATGTTGCACCTTTGTTCCCATTGCCAGCTATTATTGCAGCTGTTCTAATTGGAATGACTTTGCTTGGTGTTTACCTCGGCTATTGGGTCAACATTCTTGGCGGCGTTGCTTTCTATTTCCTTGCTTCTGTGTGGTTTTTGGTGCGCAGAAACAAATTTGTTGACAAAAAGACATTCCTTTTGCCTGGCAGAAAACAATGGCCAAAGCCAATTTTGGGAAAGCAAGAGTCTGAAGCAGCTGCTGCTGCCGTTTCAGCAAAAACTGCAGAGCCTGCAACAAGCGAGTCGTAGCTAATTATCGTTGGAGCTTCAACTCGACCTTTGTCGCACTGGTGGCACTGGTGGGACTGGTGCCAGTCATGGAATTGCAACGGTCGACAATGGTGCCAGTCATGAATACCTTCGACATTGGTGTCAGACATGAATTTAGACTGTTAACAATGGTGCCAGAGATGAATTAAGGCTAAGCTGTTGATTGTGCAACACGACATTGATATTATGCCCCTCCGCGACTAACTTTTAGATTAGTCCCTCTCTTTTGCGCGACTGCAACTAAGCGGTCGCCCCTTTAACATAAAAATCCCGTGACTGAGATACGGCCACGGGATTTTTTAGCACTGGTGACAGACATGAATTACATTCCGTCGACATTGGTGCCAGACGTAAATTACATTCCGCCATCATTGGTGTCAGACATGAATTACAACGGTCTACTAAGGTGCCAGACATAAATTACATTCCGTTGACACTGGTGACAGACATGAAATGTAAGCACTGGTGCCAGACATAATTTGAGACTATTGGCACTGGTGACAGACATGAATGCTTTGAGACTATTGGCAATGGTGACAGACGTAAATTGCATTTAGCATCTGAGCCAGTCATCACGCAATGGTGCCAGACATAAATTACATTCCGTTGACACTGGTGACAGACATGAAATGTAAGCAATGGTGCCAGACATAATTTGAGACTATTGACACTGGTGACAGACATGAATGCTTTGAGACTATTGGCAATGGTGCCAGACGTAAATTGCATTTAGCATCTGAGCCAGTCATCACGCAATGGTGCCAGACGTAAATTACATTCCGTCGACATTGGTGACAGACATTAAATGTAAGCACTGGTGACAGACATGAATTCGCAGTAAAAGCATCGCCGTTCCAGACATGAGGTTCTCTCACGTCATTTTAATTTTTCTGATTGTTGATCTCTTGCTGTTGTTTATACTTTTCGCGCATCATCTCTGTGGTTTCTGCTATGAATTCAATTTCTTTCATAAAGTGTTCAGAATCTTCAAAAAGGGTGTAATATAGGCACGCGTTTGCATATGTGAAAAATAGAGGCTGAACTACCTCGTGAGGAAGCCCAATCTTCGACTCGACCGATTTTGTGTAATTGTCATAACGCTCGTCAGTTCGTTTAAATAACTTAAGGCATGAATCGTGGTACTTAGGCGATATATATACGTTCATTACAAATCGATATTTTTTACTATTTCGTTTTAGCTTTGAATAGTCTACATTTAACAGTTCTTCCTTTAGATTTTCAAAATTGTTAGGAAGGATCTTTAAGAAATCGTCGTCAATTAATTGTGCGCAGTAGTTTGTTGTTTCGATGATCAAATCGTCTACGCTATCAAAATAGGTGTATATATTCCCAGCTGAAATTCCAGCGGCTTTAGCAAGTTTACGCACACTCGTTTCCGCCAGGCCTTTTTCACTTAAACAGTCAAAGCATTTTTTCATTATTTCGATTTTTCGCTCACGATGCTGCTCCTCGGTGCGCATATTGTTTTATTCCCTTTACTCGAATTTTCATTTAAAACGCCATCAATAGGATACTCAGAAACGTAACTTCATCGAACCTAAATCGCAAATATTATAAACAGTTATAAGTTAGAAGAACCTTTATTTAATGCTTTAAGCAATAACGCTAACATAGTTGAAATAATTCTTGCAAATACAGTGCTCCACCAGATTGTGATCTGTCCTCCAAACAGCGGTGGCAAAACTAGCATTAATCCAAGCATGAGGACAGGTTCAATAAATGTCAAAACATAGGACAATGCTGCTTTTTCTGTTGCATAAAATCCAGCAGTGGAAATTCTTGTAATTGCTAAAAAATGAAACCGAAACTAGAAAAATTGGGATGATTTTAGCAATCTCAGAATTTACTGTATCTGAAGAACTTAACAATGTTCCTACATGCCATCTGCCAAAATACATGATGGCGCATCCGATAAAAGCAAGATTAACAGGAAAAATGTATGCCATACGTTTTACTTCTGCTAACTCATTTGCTTTTCGTTCACCATAATATTTGCTCATAAGTGGCTGACTACCATCAACTACGCCTTGCAAAACCAAATAGATAATGCAGATGATATAAGAGATGCCTGCATAGGTAGCAATCGCTTCTTCTCCGTCATAGAATGCAGAAAATCGATTGATGATTACCAGTGAAATATTAGGAGTCAGAGCGAGTCCAAAAGGAGCAAGTCCAACTCTGAAAATTGATTTGCAAAGATTCCGAAATTCACCTGAATTTATGCAAATACACAATTTCTTCTTTGACACAGAATACAAAAGAGCAATGAGAAAGGTGACTCCCTGACCAATAATCGAGGCAAGAGCTGCCCTGCCCATTCTTTGATCAAAAACCCATACCAGCAAATAATCAAGAATGATATTTGCAACAAAACCGCCTATTTACACTGGTGCCAGTCATGAATTTCTTTGCGAATA
The DNA here is from genome assembly GCF_900169485.1 of Phoenicibacter congonensis. Taxonomy (NCBI): domain Bacteria; kingdom Bacillati; phylum Actinomycetota; class Coriobacteriia; order Eggerthellales; family Eggerthellaceae; genus Phoenicibacter; species Phoenicibacter congonensis. The sequence continues at coordinate 983,468 of NZ_LT821227.1, forward strand.
AACTTCTGTGCTCGAGTTGTATTTACACTGGTGCCAGACATGAATGTGTGTCATCAGCATTAGTGCCAGACATGATTTTCTTTAAGTTTGCACTGGTGCCAGACATGAATTTCTTTACGAATAAACTCCTGTGCTCGAGTTGTATTTACACTGGTGCCAGTCATGAATTTCTTTACGTATGTTCTTCCGTGTTTGAATTAAGTTTGCACTGGTGCCAGACATGAATTTCTTTGCGTATGGATTTCAGTGTTATAGCTGTATTCACACTAATTACAGACATTGATGTCATCCATCAGTATTAGTGCCAGACATTAGTTTTATTGCGTATGAATTTCCTTCTTAGATCTGTATTCACACTGGTGCCAGTCATGAATGTGTGTCATCAGCACTGGTGCCAGTCATGAAATTCTTTGCGCATGGACTTCCGTGTTTGATTAAGTTTGCACTGGTGCCAGACATGAATTTCTTTACGAATAAACTCCTGTGTTCTCCTATATTTACATTGGTGCCAGACATGAATTTCTTTGCGCATGGACTTCCGTGTTTGAATTAAGTTTGCACTGGTGTCAGACGTAAACTTCATAGATACAACAAGTCCCTTTAATAGGACGTTTCGTTATTGAGATTGTGTTCAAATATTATTTGAATAGTAAAATTTAGAAATTGATATCTGTCGTATTGAGCGTGAGCATTTTTATGAATGGTGTTTTCGGAAATACTTTCGATTTTAATCGGAATGGAAACATTGACCCTTTTGAGCGCGCTGCAGAATATTCGCTTGTAAATCACATTCTGGATGGAAATGACAAGTTTACCAGGCTGAGTGATAAGCATGAGCATTCTTACAATTCCAGTTTTGAAGGAGAATCCAACACAACCACTGATTTTCCTAGCTCGTCTAGTGACATTGACGAGGACGATACTTGGCTCAATGATTCTGACGATGATGATTTCTGTTTAGATGATTCTGACAATGATAACTGGTTAGATGATTTGGACGATGACGATTGGCCCATTGATACTGATGAGGATGGTTCTTTAGCTGGGAATTACGACTTCAGCGAGGCTACTGACTTTATCTTTAACAAAAAAGAATGCGAGAGTGCGGACAATACTTCAGCTGAGAAGCGCAGCTCGCAAGAAGATGATTTTGGGTATACAGAACCCGATTTTTTAAAAAAATCATGTGCGAGTGACGTATCTTCTGACAGTAAAGTCGCGAATGTCTGCGACGAATCAACTTCAAATGAGTTCGATTCCTTTTGCCTAGATTATGTTAGTTCTGGTATTTCACCGGGTTATTCAAGCTCTTCAAATATTGACAATCAGCCTCCTTCCGATTCTAGTGATTTAGACATTGATGCTTATAACATCGAGAAATATCCCCTTGGATCGAAACTGGGATATTTTAAAGAACCGATAGAAAAAGGCTCAATTGTGCATCCAGACGTAAAGGTTAACTTACTGACGTCTTTGATGTATGGGGTAAAAAAGATTCCGTATGAGGCTCATAAAAAAATGCAAAAAGCAGGTGCTCTTTGTTTTAAGGATCGGATTAAGCTTTGGGAAGAACGCAGAGATTATCTTCTAGAACATCACTTTGATTTTGATAGGCTATCAAAAATGAGTAAAAAGGATGCACTTGATATGATTAAACAAGCTGGCTTAAACCCCTATGACTATTGGGATATGTTCTAGATAGCTAAGTGATTAATCAAAGATTACACATTAAGACAATTTTTACTGGTGCCAGTCATAAAAGAGGGCAGAGTTTTGTACTCTTAGGTTGTTAAGACAATTTTAATTGGTGTCAGTCATGAATCATTGGTGCCAGACGTGTCTCGCTGGCGCTAATCATAAATTAAACAAATTTATATAAGTCTTTTCTTGCTTTATTTGTTTTTTATAAAATGTGTCGTTCATTAAACAATGGTGCCAGTCATAAAAGAGGGTAGAGTTTTGTACTCTTAGGTTGTTAGGACAATTTTCGTTGGTGCCAGTCATGAAACATTGTTGTCAGACGTTTCTCGCTGGCGCTATGCAAAAATTAAGCAAATTTACATAAGTCTTTTCTAGCTTTTTTTGTTTTTTATAAGATGTGTCGGTCATTGAACAATGGTGCCAGTCATAAAAGAGGGTAGAGTTTTGTACTCTTAGCTTATTTCTTGTAGCTGTAAACAAACCTTAGCCGCATCTTTGTTCTGCATAGTTTTAATTAGTACACATAACGGATTTGTTCTTTTTAAGTAAAAATTTTTAACTATACTTTCTTGTTCAATCTGACGCATCAAAAACTTTAACGAACCAGAGTAAATGCCATTTCTTTATGGTGACAGTCATGAATTACAGTCATGAATCGTTGGTGCCAGACATAATATTTAAAGATACCGACAACGACCGATGTATTACATCGTCGTGTTACGATTGTTCAATAAGTATTATTTAGAGTTGAGAGGTGCCAAAATGTTGTCAAGAGAATTGTGGAATCAGGCTGCCAAGTTCCACGGTCATCAATGTCCAGGACTAGCAATCGGTTTTAAAGCGGTTGAGGGTGCAGTTTCCGAGCTTGGGTTAGACATCGATGACCTTTTAGCAACTGACGAAGAATTAGTTTGTGTTACAGAAAATGATGCTTGCGGCGTTGATGCTGTCCAGGCACTTTTAGGTTGTACAGTTGGTAAAGGCAATTTAGTTTTCAGAATTCGCGGCAAGATGGCGTTCTCGTTTTTTTGCAGAGAAACAGGTCAAAGTGTTCGTCTGTGCTTGAAGTCTTCGATTGGAAATGGGCTCTCCCGTGAAGAACATCAAGAGTACATTATCTCTCATTCTTACGACGACTTGTTTGAAGTTTCTAAGCCAAAATATCCTCTTCCTGAAAAGGCACGCAGGTTTCCTTCTCAGAACTGTTCTATCTGTGAGGAGTCCACTGCGGAGTGTTTTTTTGCGAATTCAAAGTGGCAATTTGGTTTGCACTGACTGCTACGATGCCTACGATCGTGAAGGTTTTTAAATTCACATTTGCTGCAATTCACTGCGCTGTGATTTTAATTAGTGTCAGACGTTTTTCGCTATAGCCAAAACAAGTCTCAATGGTTCGACGGTGGTGTCAGTCGTGCATCATTGGTGTCAGACATAATTTTTGTTCTTTTGGGATATTCTCCTAAGGCTTTCGTCTTATTCAGAACTCAGCTGTAAATGGTGACAGTCTTGAATCACTGGTGCCAGACTTGATTTGAAATCTGCAAAACGCTGCAAGTAAGTAGTTTAATTTGCCTAACAGATTCTTATGAAATTAGTTAAGGTTTTAAAAATTGTGATTGAACCAAAAGCTTTTCCCTTCGCTTAGAACATCAACTCAGTACATGAGTGCAAGGGATAATGAAGCAATTTTACATTAGTGCCAGACATGCATCATTGGTGTCAGACATAAACTTTTGACATAAACTTTTTACCTGTGAAAATATGACCTAGATTTTTCTTTGTTATGGACATCCCGAGTGGAGTCAGACATGAGGCATTGGTGCCAGTCATAAGTGACTAACTTGACAAAAGTGCAAAACGTAACTCTTCGTTCACACAAAAAATCAATTTAGTAACACGAAGTTGTGATATTGTTACGAATAGTAAATTTGTAACACGAATTAAGGAGAAGAATATGGCTTGCTTTATCGTTGGTGGGGCTGAGGCTGTTGTTGTTACTGCTGTTCGTTCGGCAGTTAAAAAATCCGAAGAAAGAAGGGGGATAGTTGATGAGTCGGGAAAGCAGATTTCAGATCCAGCTGAACACGGAATTTGCTGGACCAGGAAAATTTCTTGGCTTATGAACATGCTCTGGGGCGGTGTAATCCTGCTTTGCGTTGAACATATGTGGCACGGTGAGGTCGTTCCGTTTACTCCTTTTTTAACGGCTATGTCTGATCCCGCTGAAATTCCCGTAATGCTTCACGAAATGGCGACTGTTGGAGTAGCTATGTGCGTGATGGTCACTGTTGTTTGGTTTGTTGCGACAGTTGTCGCCGACATGGCAGTAAAGCGTTCTATCCATTTCGCGGAAAAGGAGGTCTAGATGACACTTTTTATTACTTTATGTGCAGCCTCGATTGCAACATTAGTTTGGTATTGCACTGCTCCTAGTTCGGGACTAAAAACAGGCGTATTGGCTCTTATGTATTGGGGCGCGGCACTCATGTGGACGGTCGATGGAATAGCTAACCTTATCGAAGGTGAGGCTTTTGTTGAGATAGCCGACACAGCGGTTATGCTTGAAGATGCAATGCTTGGATTTTTTGTAGTCGTTTCTGGGTTAGTTGCTTGGACAATATATCTATGCATTAAAGATCCAAAGAAGGTTTTTCGGAAAGCACTTTCATAGGTTTCCTACAGAATTACGGCACAAGTTTTACATAGGTGCCAGACATCAGTCCCTGGTGCCAGTCATGTTTTACAGTTGCAGGTCAGTCACAGGTGCCAGTCATGTCGCACTAGTGCCAGACATGAATTTAGTGTCAAAGAAAAATCAACTGCAATTAGCAAAAGAGTCAGTCGAACCACATTTGTGCCAGACATGATTTTTAAATTGTTTAATTTACTTATTTCATGGCGTTGACATTATTGGTCAGCGCCTTTTAAGTTATTGCGAAAAGCGTTGTGGCTAGCTTATAGCGTTGGTGTCAGACATGACGCATTGCATCATGGGTTACCAGCTCCAGCTGAATATACTGTTCAAATATCAAATTGATTCAATTCGAAAGGTGCCAGCCGTTAGCCACTGGTGCCAGACATATATTTGGTTCAAACGAATCAGGCTGATCTAAAGTCGCAAAAGTGACAAACGTGTTATATTGTTGACAGACATGAATTCAAGATTGCATGTGCCAGTGCTGCCATTGATGACAGTCTTCAAGCGCTGGTGCCAGACATGAATTCGGGATTAGATAAAAGTCTTTAGTCTTGGTGCCAGGCATGTCTCATTGGTGTCAGTCATGTCGTACCGTTGATCTTGCACTGGTGGCAGGCGTAACACATCGTTCGCAGATGTAATGATTAGTAACTACAGTTGACTTGATTCGTTCAATTATTTTGTGATGTATCGGTAATTTACTGTTGGATTTATCGGGAAATTACCTGTATAAAGGTGTTTTTATTAATTGTTCATTTGTCGCAAAAATTCGTTTTTAATAATTATCTGGATTTTTTTGACTCAATTTTCACAGCTCTGCCTATATATTTCACTGGTGACAGACATGAATGCAGAAATCGTCGGTTGAGCCAGCAATGGTGACAGACATCAATTTCTACTGAAATTTTCTTAGAGATTACCCAGCATAGACTTATTTTTTACAAAATCATCATCTTGACGTTCACTTATTCAACACTTAAATCATCAGTTTTGGATAACCATTTCTTTCTTATTTTTCTTCACTTTTATGACTAGGCTTATTTATCAACAATTAAGACTTCGCGAGAAAGAGGAGACAAGATGTCAAGACCGCCAAGATGCAACTCTCCGATTGGGGTTCTAAATATCGGGCAAAAAGGGCACAATGATCAGGTGATTTTTTATTCTGATGAGGACCGTGGGTATTACATTGAATGCCTGCAAAATGCATGCGATAAGTTTGGGATAGTGTTGCTCGCCTACGTGCTGATGTCGAACCACATTCATGCGCTGTTTTATGGGGACATTAAAAAGTGCGACAAGGTTTTTAGGTCCATTGGGTCGCGGTACGTTAAGTGGTTTAATCGAAAATATGGCCGGTCGGGCACCCTGTGGAATTCGCGTTTTTATTCGAAACCTGTGCAGGATGAGCTGCAATTTTTGCAAACCGCCGCATACATTTTCAACAACCCCGTCAAGGCGGGAATGGTCAAACGCGCAGAAAATTACAAGTGGTCTTCATTCAAGGATTTAGACTCTGAAGAATTCGATGCTAAAGCTAAGGAAATCCTAGACACTACGCTTTCGATTTCGTATCTCAAGCAGTACACACATGACGTTGCCGAGAGTCAAATGAGCCCCGATGACGGGAAAGAATTTGAAGTGATTCCAAGCAGCACACCATCTGATATGTTGGTGATTGATGCGGTGAAAAGAATTGTGAAAGAGAAAAATCTTGGCAGAATATCTGCTCTGTCCAGTTCACTTTTAAGAAAACTTGTGAAGTCGCTTCTAAAACTTGGATCTAATATAAATCAAATTTTTCGGGTCACGGGTCTGACTAGGCATCAAGTTAGTATTCTTGCTACGTAAGGACGTCTTTATAACTTTAGCATTTTTTAAACTAAAAGTTCTGAGCAGGGTATTTCGTTTTGTCATATAAGTTTTTGTGCTGCTGCGTTGCGAGAACACGACCTCTGATACTTACAGTTGACCTAACTCTGTACTAGACGAAAGTTCACTCTAATTGAAGCGTTGTCATTAATTTCACTTGAACTTTTTGGCTAGTTCATGGCTTGTTTTGTTTTGTGGCATTTTCCACCCCTTAAATAATCCTTGCGAGTTCGCTTATTTTGTATTTACTGGCGTTTTTCTCGTGATTTCTGCTTATTCTTTTCGTAATTTGCTATCTCCCTCGCAAAAGTGCCAGTCATGAAACACAAGTGTCAGTCGTGTCTCGCTGGTTTGGTTACGCTGCAAGTGCCAGTCATGAAACAGTTATTGTGAACTTAACGCCAGTGATGAATCTATGCTCATGCTTCATTAGTGCCAGTCATGTATTTTTACGCTAGAAAAACACATGCAGCAATCGTAACAAATACAAATCATTAGTGCCAGTCATGAATTCCCAGCACTGGTGACAGACGCAAAGCATTAGTGCCAGTCATGGATTTCAAAGCATTAGTGCCAGTCATGAATTTCAACGCTAGTAACAGGCATGCAGCACTGACAGACGTGATGCAATGGTGCCAGACATAAACTGAATGTTGTTATATGTGACAGTGCTTGCACGAATCAATTCTAGATAGGTGGTCTCATTTGGTGGGTATGAGTTTGGTTTAATTGAAATGAGTTGAATGCGGAAGTCTGCCACATATAACACCGCCATTATAGAATTCGAATAGGAACCGAGTATATAAGGGAACACCGCCATTCTTGCAAAAGTGACTTTGGCGGAAATCCGCCAAATAACAAATACCAGCTAGAAGCAATTTTCCTTCTAATGTTCAAGAATACGGCTTAATACAGTAGTTGAGTCTGATAGACAAAAAATTAAGCTTAATGCTATCTAAAATTTAGTCGTTTCGTTTAAGAAGCATCCTTTTGATCAGGATGTGTTTACAAATATTTTCCGACTTAATCAATGGTCAGCATGGCTATTGAGCCAACCATCTCTTTTACTCCTAGTTAATATGCTATTCGTCTTAAAAGGTGATTTGATATTAATTCTTGTGCAGTAACAATCACTTTTCACTGTCGCATGTTGTAAAGATTAGCAAGTCCAATTCGAGATTTAATGTTTGTTTTCTCGTATATTGAAGTTATGTGGCGCTCAAGCGTCCTTCTTGAAATAAACAAATTTTCAGCTATCGTTTGAATGCTATCTTCTGTGCTCACAAGTTGCAATAATACTTCCGCTTCGCGATCGGTCAGGGAGTATTTCGCGGTAATTACTTTGAGTTTCTTTTCTTCTGATTTATCTTCGTCAATCTTTTTCTTGATTTCTCGCAATAACGCTATTTTTCTCGTTGTGCAAACAGCTGTAATAACGCTCACGGCAATAAATAAAAGCAACATGAGAATTAACGAAGCAAGGTAGTTATCCGAGGAAAGAATCCACAGAATTGGGTTTGCAATGATGGCAGCTGTTATGTTGTTTAGAGCGCGCCCCATGCCTGCCCAAAGTTCCGGCATTTTCATGTATTGAGAGAGATCCATGAATGTCGTGGTGAAGAACACCGCAAAAAATCCTGTTGAGAGATAGAACACGATCAAGCTCGCTAAGATCGGACCCGAAAGTTTCATTAACAAGATGCAAATTGTTGAAAAAACCATTACGCAGTACATTACTATCCCCATGTACTTGCGTTTTTTGAGGTCAAAAATGAAGCCAGCCCCGAGCCCGCTCAAAGCAAGCAATATTCTTGGCCATTGCCCAACATCCACAACTCCAGTGGCATGTTTTAGAGTGACAGCATTGTCAAGAGAGCTAAAGATGCAGGTCATCAAAGATATGAGCAGGACGGTCATTGCTATGAGCACGTTTTTTGTCTTTTCAAAACTTGCGTTTATGGAGATTGTTTGTTCAAGATGTGTTGAATAAGTTGCATTATTGGAACGGAGCTTTTTATCCGCTTTGATGAGAATGTAAACTAGTAGCACCAAAAATGCGCAATAGACGAATGCTTCGGCGATTTCTTCATGCGCCAAATTATTGTTAGCAAATTGAAGAAGAATGCCAATGGCATAGGATATGCCAGTTATTCTTGCGAGATATTTGTTTGAGTTGAGCATTCGAGCAGAAATGTAGAAAACTGCGCTACCAAGAAATCCCAACAACAAGAAAAGTGCAAATCCAATGACAGATGTCATGGTGTAATCAAGATTTGCGCACAGGAAAGCAATGTATGCAATAGAAACAGCCCCAACTGCGGTATAGACGGCGGAAATGGTTTTTCCATTTCTAAACCTTTTTAATAATGGGAAAAGTAGGAATCCAATGGCACTAATCCCCAGCGTATAGTTTTGCGCCAGAACAACTTCGTTTCCTAGTGCGAGTCTTGATAGCACGTCAACACATAAATATTCGGTTCCCAAAAAAAGGAATGTGAAAATTCCCATTAGGGCAATTGAATATACATATGGCGCAGAATTTTCGTTTAGCAACTTTTTGTTCATTGATATTTCTGGTTTATTAGTTTTCAATCAGGAAATCTTCAGTTTTCCTTATAGCCACTTTCTATTTATAACGCAGTTAGTAACTCAACTGAAAGAATCGTTCGTCATTGGATTTTGGCAATTGGCGGTTGCGACACTGGTGCCAGTCATGAATGTGAAGCTTTTACAACGGTGCCAGACATGAATGTATGTTATCAGCACTGGTGCCAGTCATGAATGTCGAATTCAATTGCTCTTTCATTGGTGTTTTTACACTGGTGTCAGACATGAATTTTACACAGATGACAGACATGAATGTGTGTCATCGGCACTGGTGCCAGACATGATTTGTGATTCCGGACTTATTTGAGCAAACATACGTTCAGAAAACGAGAATTAATTAGACACAATTATTATTCATGAAGGAGTACAATTGCAGTTAGATTCTGTGTGACTATTCTGTAGAGCAATTAACTGCCCAATTTATCATGATTATATCAAGAGATTTTTGCGCTTTTTTTGCGCTGTGAATTGTCATGCAAATAGTGTCGTTTTTAAGGAAAGGATTTAAATGGACACACCAAAAATATCTAGGAGAGGGTTTTTAGGTGGAAGTGCTGCTGCAGTTGCTTCATTGGCATTGGCTGCTTGCTCTTCGAATTCGGGAGAAGAGAAGAAAGAGGGGGAGGAAAAACCATTTACGCCTCAGACTGACTTCAGCGAGACTACTGGGGATAAATTAAAGATTACGACTCTCTCAGAGAACACTAACACGGGCCATGAGTCGCTTTCTGCTGAGTTCGGTTTCTGCGCATTAATCGAACTCGGAGATTCTAAAGTTCTCTTTGATACTGCTAAAAAAGGCGATTTCATCGAGCATGCTCAGGAGTTGCATGCTGATATCGCCAACACAAAGATGATTGTATTAAGCCATGCGCACTACGATCACTGTGGTGGTTTGATGAAATACCTGAATATGTTCGATGGCAAGGGCAGGACTCTCTATCTGAAAGATTGCTTCTTTGATGGTGCAGCAGAGAAGTATTATGACGATATCGCAGGGCAGAAGCTTGATTTTACTGATGGCACGCCTGGCTATTTTAACATCGGTATCAAGTTCGATCAAAAAGATGTAGAGGCTACTGGTGCTAAGGTTGAATATATGACAGGTGATTCAATGGAGCTTGCACCTGGAATTACGCTTTATGGCAACTTTGTTCGCAATCCTCTAGATCCAAAAATGCTAATTAAGAATGACAAGGGTGAATATATTATCGATAATTTCGATGAAGAAGTTGCTATTTCAGTTGAGACTAGCAAAGGAATCATCGTAGTTTCCGGTTGTTCGCACACTGGTATTGAAAACATCGTCAAAGCAATTAAGGACCGCACCGGGAAAGATGTTTATGCTGTAATTGGTGGGTTCCATTTGCTGGACGCTACTGAGAAGCAAATTCAGAATAGTATTGACACATTTAGCGGTCTTGGTGTTTCGCATATGGGAGTTTCGCATTGTATCGGTGAGAAAGCGAAGAAAATGTTCTGTGAACAACTTCCAGATATCGCATTTGTGAACACAACAGGCAGTGTTTTTGAGATGAAATAAACTCCCGTTCTCGTTTTTAAGTTTATATTTTTTTAAACTCGCCTCGCTCCTTTGCGGGGCGGGTTTTTTTATGTTCGTACAACTGTGCCAGACATGAACAAATGGCTTTTTTCACTGGTGCCAGTCATAAATGTACATCATTAGCAACAGTGCCAGACATGAATATAACTGAAGTTTTAATTGCTATTCTTTGCCTGCATATCGATGCTTTTACACTGGTGCCAGACATGAATTAAAGTTGCTTTTACAACAGCGTCAGTCATGAATTTGATGCATTTACAACGGTGCCAGACATGAATTATTGGTCGCATGGCTCATTATTCCGCCAAAAATTTGGCCATGTGTGTCTTCCTCATTTTTGTGATTTCAAATAAAGTCTTCTTAATGGGAAGTCTGAATTTGTTGGTGTCAACTCTACGGAGAATTTTTGTTTACAAATTTCCAATTTTTTCTTAAAAAATGTAATGCCAGCAGACTAGACAACCAAAAGTTTAAACGGAAGGAGGACTCATATGGATTTGAAATTATTGAGGTTCGGGCGTTTTGCAGTTGTTTCGATTTGTGCTTTATTGCTAGCTCTACTTGTTTCACTTTCCGGATGCTCAGGTTCTGAAAATCAGGATTCCGATAAGCAGGAACAATCAAGCGAGCAAACAGAAAACAAAGGTAGTGAGGATTCGAAAAAAGATGGTGAGAAAGAAGCTGATGAGTCAGAAAACCATCCTATGGTTCAAACATACGAAAAAATAAGAAAGCTACCAAAGGAAGAAATCACTTCATTGACCTATGACGACATTGTCGCAACTTATTTTGACGGCGTTGAGGGAACGCTTGCAGGAGAAAAAGATAACGGGGAAGTTGTGTATAAGTGGAAGTCCGATGATGGTAAAGCTTCGATACAGATAACATTCGAAAACGTTGATGGTGTGCTATATTGCACTCGCTATCACAGTCTTTACCAGTACAAGTAATTAATTTAAGTAAGCTTTGCGAAGATTTTGTCGCATTGGTTAATCTTTCCTCGACTTCAAATCTTGTTTTTAACTAAAGTAGACATTCATTACTCAGCTTTTAAACGCCAATTTTAAAGTTTAGCTTCATTTATTTGATTTGTTTAGAAAGGAGAAATTATGAAATACGAAATCGTAGGAGCACCTTTTTCAGTCGTTGTCTGCGAATTGGAAGCGGGAGAGAAAGTAAAAACAGAGATGGGTTCGATGGCCTGGATGGATCCAGTTTTTCAAATGGAGACATCAGGCGGCGGCATGAAAAAGATGTTTGGCAAAATGATGTCAGGCGAGGGACTTTTTGAGAACATTTACACTGCTACCAGCGCAGGTAAAATTGCTTTTGGATCAAGTTTTCCTGGTTCAATCATGCCTGTTGACATTTCACCCGGAAATGAAGTGATAGTACAGAAGAGTTCATTTCTCGCGTCAGATATGGGTGTTGACATTTCAATTTTCTTTAATCGGAAACTTGGGGCAGGCTTTTTTGGCGGTGAAGGTTTCGTTATGCAAAAGCTTTCAGGTAATGGCAAAGCGTTCCTTGAAATAGACGGCAGCTTCATTGAATATGAGTTAGCAGCGGGTCAACAACTGATAGTCGACACAGGCAATGTTATGGGATTCACAGGCGGCGTCACGATGGACATTCAACAAGTAAAGGGCATTAAGAACAAACTTCTCGGTGGCGAGGGTATTTTCAACACGCGTTTGACTGGCCCTGGCACTGTATGGATCCAAACGATGCCAATGGCTTCATTCGTTGAATCTATCATGCCATTCATTCAACCAGGTAATAAATAGAGTTAAAGATTGGAGATTACTATGAGTTTAAAAAGGTTTTCAGTTCTCATTAGCGGAACAATTTGTTTGTTGATTGCATGCACGCTTTTTGGATGTTCAGGAGGGGAGTCCGCTGACAGTGGTTCATCTTCTAACGCAACGACAGAAAATGCCAAAGAGGCCAATAACGTTTTTAATATCGGAGATTATACGGCTGAGTTTACAAAAGCTGAAATTGGTGAGGATGCTGGTGGCGAACCTGCGCTCCTTGTGCATTATAAATTTACTAACAACAGTAAAGATTCCCAGTCGTTTATCTGGGCGTTTACCAACAAGGCATTTCAAAACGGAGTTCAGCTTGACACCGCAACTGTTTGGAAGAGCGAGGGTTCTTTTGACACTGTATCAGATTCAACATTCTCAGATATTCAACCTGGAATTTCTCTCGATGTTTGTGAAACATATGTTCTTCAAGACACTACAACACCAGTGACAGTTGAAGTAACAGGTCTTTTATCGGATAAGAAAAAAAGTTTTGAAATTAATCCTGCCGAGCTCGATGAATTTACACCGGGGGCATAAGTGAACTCTCAAATTTAAAAAGAATACTAGTATTGCAATTAAAAAAGGTGCCGGAATTATCCCCCTCGGCACCTTTATATTTTTTTCTTAACAAATGATTACAAGTGAAATGCACTGTTTACAATGGTGCCAGTCATGAATGTAAACGAGTCATAATTTTTAATCTCTTGCCTGTATATCGATGCTATTACACTGGTGCCAGTCATGAATGTACATTGTTAGCAACAGTGCCAGACATGAATTCAAAAGAAACATTAGCATCAAAAATTTGCCTGCCTATCGAGGTTTTACCCTGGTGTCAGTCATGAATGCGAAGCATTTACAACGGTGCCAGACATGAATTTGAAAGAAACATTAGCATCAGAAATTTGCCTGTATAAAGTTACTATTTACAACGGTGCCAGACATGAATTAAAGTTGCCATTTACATTGGTGCCAGACATATTATTGCTTCATGTAATATATAAAGCAGTAAAGTGTAAAAAAGCTATGAAGCCATTTGAAAACGTTGGCAGTTCTGTTTATGAAGCTTAGAGTTAAAAACATTAAGTGCATTGCAGGGCAGTGTGCAGAAGTGAAAGAGTTGTTCAACTCTGCTTTTCCGCAGTGTGAGCGCATCCCTTATTGGCTCTTGTGTCTGTTCACGCTGCGCAAAAAAGTTCATCTTTTAGCTTTTTATGACGATGAAGCATTCGTAGGGCTAATGCTTACGTATGACCATTGCAGTTATTTTTACATTGCCTACCTCGCGGTCAATCCAAAGATTCGCTCTAAGGGTTATGGAGGGGCGATTCTAAATTTCGCTTTTGAAATAGCAGATAGCAAAACTTTGGTGCTTGAAGTTGAGCTGCCTGAGCCAAATTCCGAGAATCTAGAGCAGCGTAATCGCAGAATTTCTTTCTACAAAAAGCATGGCATTTGCGATTCGGGTTTTAGATATTCCGACAAAGGCGTCACTTACGCAATATTGACTTCAGATCCAGTCAATTTCAGCGCTACAAAATTCAAGAAGCTTCTGCGTGATTTTTATCTTGGTTGTTTCAAAAAGAAGCTGGAGAAGTTTTAAAAGCCCAATCTCTCTTTAACATTTGTGCCGAAATGAATGCGAACAGGCCTCAGACATTCGTCACTATTGCGATACATGAATGTAGACGAGTAATACATTTAGTTATAAATTAAAGTTGTTCTTACATTGGTGTCAGACATGAATACAAATGGAATAATCCTTGCGTATGCACACTTTTACAAAGGTGCCAGGGCACAATGAAAACGCTATTTACAATGGTGCCAGGCTTCAGGTTTGAGTAATAAATTTGAGATCTTAACGGTTTGGTTTCAATGGTATCAGCCCAAATTTTAACAGCGCACGAATTTACGAATAAGCCCTGCGTATGCACACTTTTACAAAGGTGCCAGGGCAAAATGAAAACGCTATTTACAATGGTGCCAGGCTTCAGGTTTGAGTAATAAATTTAAGATCTTAACGGTTTGGTTTCAATGGTGCCAGCCCAAATTTTAACAGCGCACGAATTTACGAATAAGCCCTGCGTATGCACACTTTTACAAAGGTGCCAGGGCAAAATGAAAACGCTATTTACAATGGAGCCAGACATAAATTGAAATCCCTTGAACATGGTGTCTGGCTTAAATTTGTTTCTCATCTTTCCGCACTTAAACTGTGATAATTAAAAAAAGGAGTTGTTGAGGTGGTGGAGTTGCCTATGGCTGACGAGTGTTTGATTTGCGGTGCGCCTTTGAAATATCTTGAGGCGGACGAAAACATACAGTGTTCGCTGTGTTACAAGTGGGAAACCAGCAAGACGTGCTGCGTGAACGGGCATTATGTTTGCAATGAGTGCCACACCAAGGGGATGGGTGCGATAATGAGCATTTGTTTGCGCTCGACCTCGAAGAATCCGATAGAAATTGTGCAGCAAATGATGGACGAACCATGGTGCCACATGCATGGGCCTGAGCATCATGTGATGGTAGGTGCGGCTCTTTTGGCAGCCTATCGAAATGCTGGCGGCGATATTGACCTTGAGACGGCGTTGCATGAAATGATGTCAAGAGGCAAAAAAGTGCCTGGCGGCACTTGCGGCTTTTGGGGTGCGTGCGGTGCAGGCATCAGCACAGGCATGTTCGTAGCGATTGTGACAAAGTCGAACCCTCTCGCGCAAAAACAATGGGCGCTTTCAAATGAGGTGACATCGCAGTCACTCGCATGCATTGCTGAGCATGGCGGACCGCGGTGCTGTAAGCGAGACTCGTTTCATGCTATTCTTAGCGCGATTGATTTTGTAGCTGAAAACCTTGGCGTGCAGATGGAAAAACCAAACATCATCTGCAAATATTTCTCAAAAAACAATCAATGCTTGGGTGAAAACTGCGTGTTCAATCCTAAAGCTGTTAAAGCAAAACAAATAAATTCAAGGTAAAAAAACAAGACGTTTAAAATTAGCTTTGCTCTGTTGATTTCGCATGTTCATCAATTCGGGCTTTCACGTCTTTGAATGCTTTCAACTGTGAGCATTTGTGAATCCTTTTTTGTCACCATAACTTCCAAATTGCTTTTACCTGTTTTAACGGGTGAATTTATTTACGCTTAAAAGAGAGTTCAACTCAACATTCTAATAGGAAATATTCATTATCCATTTACAATGGTCCCAGGGCAAAATGTAAATGCGATTTACAATGGTGCCAGGCTTCAGTTTTTAGCAATAAATTTGAGATCTCGTCGGTCTGGCCTTAAAAGTGTCACCCTAATTTCAACAGAGCATGAATTTGCGAAGAACCCCTGTGTATGTACACTTTTACAAGGGTGCCAGGGCAAAATGTAAATGCGATTTACAATGGTGCCAGCCCTTAGTTATACGGGCAATTCAACCGCAATTGTTGTGCCGTTCTCATCACTTTCTTTTACAAAAACACGGCCACCGTGAAGGCTCACTATCTCCCAGACAAGAGACATCCCCAGACCAACACCACCATTTTCTCGGCTGCGCGATTTATCAACACGAAAGAAGGGCTGAAAGATGCTTCTCTGAAATTCTTTTGGGATGCCGAATCCGCAGTCTTCAACCTCAATTGTCAATCTCTGATCACTTTTTTTATATTCGCGCATTGAGTCAGTTTTCGCTTTAAGGGTTTCATCCTCAATTACTCTTACAAAAACTCCTCCATTTGGTCTATTAAACTTGATAGCATTTTCGCAAAGGTTGTAAATCATGCGGTAGATTAGAGTATCGCTTCCTTTAATTTCTGCATCGCCTTCGAGGCTAAAGGCTATGTCCTTTTTGCTTGCCTCAGGGGATAAATCGGCAAAAATCTCTTCCACTAACGGGGCAATTTGCACCACATCATTTCGCGCTACGCTCTGCATGCTGCTCATGTCAAGCAAAGTTTTTATCGTTTGCGTCAGTCGTTCAGTTTGTTCTTTGATTTGTGTTGTAAATTCACGATATTCTTTCGGAATATCTGGATGTTCCGCCTCAAACAACTCAACTTGAGCCTGCATCAGTGCAACTGGCGTGCGAAGCTCATGAGCCGCATTTCCCGTAAATTGTTTTTGAGCGGAAAATGCATTATTCAGGCGTTCGAGCATCGCATTGAATGACTGTCCAAGTTGTCGAAATTCAGGAACAGTGTTTTCGTTAATTCTAATTTCGGCGATGTTGTGAAGTTGCACAGTTTCAACTTGATTTGTGAATTTGCGAAGTGGACGAAGCGCACGTCCGCTCACGAACCATGCAAGGATCCCGCTCACAATCGTAACAATTGCGGTAATATACCAGTTAGTCATGCAAAACTCTTCTTGGGCATTGCTAATTACAATTGAAAGGCCTCTTTTGTCACTAATTGTGTTGGGATTAAAAAAGCCTGGGCTATCACTTGCAATGGGTGCTGAATCAATAACAGAATTGCCAATTGCGTCCATGTAGTGAATGCCCGAAGAGCATAACAGCACTTTCATCAAGACGCAAGTAATTCCGATTAGCAATGTTGTCATTATCGTTATTCGCCATTGCAGAGAAAGTTTGTTCACTATTTTCCTTCGCTCCTGTAACCTAGCCGAACTGTATAGATTTTGCCCTGGCACCTTTGTAAATAGTTGTTCTACCAATTTCATATTTGCCCTGGCACCTTTGTAAATAGCTGTTCTACCAGGGAACATTTCCATTAAGATTTGCCCTGGCACCTTTGTAAATCAGAACTTTTCTTCTATAACATAGCCTTCGCCAATGCGATTTTTAATCGGGTCATGCTCTAACGTCGCACGCAATTTTTTCCGCAATGCTGAAATGTGCACTCTGATCGAATTACTGAAAGCGTCAACGCTATTGTCCCAAACATGTTCTATCAGTTCTTCTTGGCTGACGGGACGACCTTGGTGAGCCATGAGATACTCCAAAATCCCTGTCTCTTTTCGCGTGAGTGAAAGCTCAATTCCATTAGCAATAGCCTTGCGAGTGCGCGTGTCGAATTCAACTTCACCGCAGGTTAACAGCACATCTTTTTGAGTAAATTGACGCAAAGTGAGACTGCGAATTCTCGCTTCCAGCTCTGCTAGATGGAATGGCTTTGACAAATAGTCATTTGCCCCTGAATCCAAGCCCTCGACTTTGTCAGCGACTTCACTTCTCGCGGAGAGGATGAGAACTTTTGTTTCTTTGTCAAAACTCCGCAACCTTCGAAGAACACTAATTCCATCGATTTTTGGCAAGTTCAAATCAAGAACAACAAGATCAAAAGTTTCATTTCGCAGCATATCTAGCGCACGCTCACCATCATGGCAAAAGTCCACACTATAAGCTTTTCTTCGCAGGCTTCGCACAATTGTATCGCATAACACTCGCTCGTCTTCTACTACTAAAAGGTGCACATTTCTCCTTTTCTCACACTTATTTACTACTTTTACAAAGGTGCCAGGGCAAAATGTAAACGACATTTACAATGGTGCCAGGGTTCACGTTTTAATCCAAATTCATAAGAGGCTTTTTTAAGCTTCTTTTTATCTTTCTAACAGCAATATTTTCTACCTAACACCAGCACTGGTGCCTTTTAACAAAGGTGCCAGGGCAAAATGTAAATGGCATTTACAAAGGTGCCAGGCTTGAATTTTTCTTCTTTAATTATTCCAAACAAGCATAAAGTTCGTGTTAATTTTCGGCTCTTAACGGGGACTTTATTCCGCGCTTGATAAAGTGTTCGCAAGACAGCGGAAAGGAGTGTGAGTTTGAGTCATAAAGTCAAAACTACCGTACAAGTGTTGATGCTGGCAGCGGCAATCGCCATGCTGCTAGCCGGAAGTTTGCAAGGTGAAGTGCAGGTTGTTTTAAGTAAAGCCATCAAATTGTGTTTGGAGTGTGTAGGAATTGGATAGTAAAAAAACTACCGTTTCGAAGTTATTAAGCCGAAGGCGCGGGTGGGTTCAAGCAGGGGCCACTGTTGTGACCAACATCCATTTGCCGAATTTCATCGACGGCAGCCTCTACAAAGGGGCAGGGAAGTCGGTGTGCGTTCCTGGCTTGAACTGCTATTCTTGCCCCGCTGCAACGGGCGCTTGTCCGATTGGGGCGTTTCAGTCGGTGGTTGGTAATTCCAAATTCAGCTTTTCCTACTACGTTACTGGAACACTTATTCTGCTTGGTGTGCTACTTGGGCGATTTATCTGCGGTTTCCTTTGTCCTTTCGGGTGGTTTCAAGACCTACTTCATAAAATTCCCTCAAAGAAGATCTCAACGACAAAACTGAAACCATTACGTCTCCTAAAATATGCAGTTCTCCTATTCTCGGTTGTATTGCTGCCGGCTCTACTTGTAAACGACGTTGGCTTAGGCGAGCCTATCTTCTGTAAATACATATGCCCTCAAGGTGTATTGGAAGGTGCCATTCCGCTGTCAATTGTAGATTCGGGAATTCGCGCAACACTTGGTTTGTTGTTTGAGTGGAAATTTACGATTCTCGTTGTTTTAATTTTGCTTAGTGTTTTTATTTACCGTCCTTTTTGTAAATGGATTTGCCCGCTTGGGGCAATATATGGGCTCATGAATCGCGTTTCTATGACCCAAATGAATGTAGATAAAAACAAATGCGTTTCTTGCGGAAAATGTGCCAGAGCTTGCAAAATGGACGTTGATGTTACCAAGACGCCGAATCATTTTGAGTGCATTAGATGCGGAATGTGCGTGACGGCATGCCCAACTGATGCTGTGAGCATCCGCTTCGGCTTAGGCGACGCAAAAACACCTTCGACAAAGGTGCCAGGGCAAAAAATAAAACATAAAAACGCTATTGACAATGCTGTCGACAAAGGTGCCAGGGCATAGTAAAAATCGCAGGTAGAAGGGCTTTTTACAAAGGTGCCAGGCTTTAATTTAGACGTAATGAAACTTCAGTCTTTTTAATCGGTTCTAGACTTGCATAAAAGTTCTTTGCAATGCTGTCAATTTACAAAGGTGCCAGGGCAAAAAATAAGCAATAAAGAAACGCTGTCGACAAAAGTACCAGGGCATAGTAAAAACCGCAGGAAGAAGACCTCTTTATAAAGGTGACAGGGCAAAATTTTAAATATTTGAAAGGTAAACAAATGAAAATTATGAACAAGCTATCAATCGGACTTGCAGCATTGTTTGCTGCAGTTCTTCTAATAACTCTTTCCGCGTGTGGAAAGCAGCAGGAGAAAATGGGGGGCTCGTCCATGGATTCCATGAGCTATGAAGAAGCTGCAAAAATGTACGATGAACTAACTGAAGAAGAGAACCAGATTCTGACCGAAAACAAGGAGCTTTGGGAAAAAGTCTTCATGGCTGGCACCAAAGACATGGCCAAGATTCAGGAGACTAAAAATTACGGCGATTTTCTGCTGAACACAATAGAAGCTGCGAAAGATGAATTTAGTGACGATGAATACCAAATGATTACTGGTGAAGCGGAAAAAATTAAGGAAATTGAGAACAAACTAATCATGCTGACCGAAAAGTTTCCTGAGCTTGCAAAAAGAAAAACGGATGGAGGAACGAGTGTTCCCGCCGAAAATGGTGAAGTGAAGAAATTCCCAACTTTTGAAGGCAAAGATCTTGATGGAAATCAAGTAAAAAGCGACGAACTTTTTGGTAATAGTAAGGTTTCAGTCATGAATTTTTGGTTTACCACATGCAACCCTTGTGTGCGTGAACTGCCTGACCTAGAGAGTCTCAATGGTGAACTTAAGTCAAAAGGAGGCCAAGTCGTCGGAGTTAATTCATTCACTTTAGATGGAGATCAGCAGGCAATTAACGAAGCTAAGGACGTATTAAACAAGAAGGACGTGACATACAAGAACGTCTATTTTGATAGCAACAGTGAGGCAGGTAAGTTCACTAACAAGATTAATGGTTTTCCAACAACAATTGTGGTTGACAGGAACGGAAATATTGTTGGAGACCCAATCGTGGGACCAATTACGGAACAAAAACAGAAAGACGCGTTAATGAAACTGGTTGATCAAGCTATAGCAAATGACAAAATGTAGCTGGATGAATGACTGTTTTTAAAGGTGCCAGGCTTGAGTTTGAATCGAATTTAATATCGATTAACTCCTTACGAAGAAGATATTTACAAAGGTGCCAGGGCAAAATGAAAATGAGAAAAAAGCAGATCAAACCTATATTTACAATGGTGCCAGGGCAAAATTACAGTTTTAAATCATTAGATTCCCTGGCGCCTGTCCTAACATCGATTTGATAATCGAAAGATTAGTACCTACACAAGTTTTAACTAGCGAAAGGAGCAAAACTATGAGTTTGAAAATATTGGCAATTGCATTTGCAGTCTTGCTTCTTCTTTGTACAGTGGCATTTCTTACTTACGAATTATCTAGTCGCGTATCCTTGGGTGGCGACACTTCTCCTACCATTAAACAGGCTGAAGAGAAAAACCCCCTCCTTGGCTGTTGAATTTTAAAAACTAAAAGAGGATGAGTTCATCCTCGTTAGATTAAATGCAAGCGATTTACAATGGTGCCAGGGCAAATTGAAAGGACAAATAGAAAATAAGAAAAATTAGTTCAAACCTATATTTACAATGGTGCCAGGGGAAACTAAAGGACAAATAATCGTAGTTACTGCCACATTCCAAATGGTGCCAGGCTTCAGTAAATCAGCTCCAGTAAATCGCATTGTCAGCCTGTCTGGTTAATAGTTAAAAATCTACTAACAGGAAGGAGGAGAGAAAAGTGAAACTTAAACACATTCCAATTCTGCTCTCCTTGGGTTTTCTTTTAGGTGGGTGTTCGTTCGTTCAGTCTAATGATTGTTTGAGTGAAACTTTAGGTGATGCTGATTTTAATAGCAAAACAACAGAGGAGGCAAGTGAGGAAAAGATGAAGACTCCAGAATCAACGAATGAAATATATTTAGCAGGGGGATGCTTTTGGGGCATGGAGCTTTTGATGGAGTCGATTCCGGGCGTAGTTGATGCGCAAAGTGGCTACGCGAATGGGAACAGTGCCGAGGCTGCCAACTATAAGTCAGTATGTAGTGGGGATACGGGTTTTCGCGAAACAGTGCGAGTAAAATATGATCCAGGTCAGGTGTCTCTTGATGGAATTTTGCTTGCCTATTTTTATGTCATTGACCCAACGGTCGAAAACAGACAAGGAAATGATCGTGGTTCGCAATATCAAACTGGCATATACTACGTTGACGATGAGTCGAAGGAAACCGTCGAGCGCATCGCCGAAATCGAACGCTGGCGCCATGACAAATTTGTAGTTGAGATTTGCCCATTAAAGAATTACTATCCAGCTGAGGATTATCATCAAGACTATTTAAAGAAAAACCCTCGTGGTTACTGCCACATTCCACGTAAGGAAATTGAGCTGTTTTCAAAGCTGAAAATTGATCCAGGAGACTATCAAAAACCAGCTGAGGAGTCCATTCGAGAAAAGCTTACGAATGAACAGTATCGTGTGACGCAAAACGGCGGAACTGAGACAGCATTTAAGAATGCTTTTTGGAACCAGTTTGAGCAAGGGATTTATGTTGATGTGGTGACAGGCGAACCCTTATTCTCATCTACAGACAAATTCCACAGCGGTTGCGGATGGCCTGCTTTTTCAAAACCAATTGAGACTCCGGCTGTTGTCGAAAAAGAGGATCTTAGGAGTTCCCTGTGGCGGTTAGTATACAGTGGTTCGATTATCCCGTAAGGGACGTTTAACACCCAAAAAAGCAGGAAAAGGGCTTGCACAATGGCTCTGTTAATAAACTCTAATATTCAGTTATATCCTTTAGAGTGTTAGCAGGCTGTTAGCAAACCAACTACTTTTTCGGGAATTACGGACAATACGTACAACCGTATTTTAAATATCATTTATCACAAAGAAACAAGATACCCGTTAGGTTAAATTAGTTTACCAAAGGCGTTCAGAAATGAGCGTCTATTTTTTTACCCAAAATCGAAAGGAGAAAGAGAAAATATGAATAAGCTAGTAAAGCGATTGCTGACAGGAACTCTTGCTTTTGCAACCATTCTCACGGCATTACCAGTGACGGCGGTTCATGCTTCCGGCAATCAATACTGGACAGAATCAGCAGAACGTGTCGGCTACATCGAACACGTTATGAATGATGGTTCTATCAAATCTACATTCAATGAGGGACACATGAAAGTTGAGGGCGAAACTGCCTACTGCGTGGACATCAACACCAATTTCAAGAATGGATATAAAACACGCTCTGACGCAAGTACCCGTATGAGTAGCGATCAGATTGCGGACGTTGCTCTTTCCTTAGAGTACGTCAAGCAATACACCGCTTCTCATACAAACTTGAATTATAAACAAGGTTATCTGTTGGAACAGTGTGTTGTCTGGCAGAGATTGAGTGAACAACTCGGCTGGCAGTGCGACAACGTCAGAGCTTCCTATAATGAAATCTCACAGGCGGTACAGAATGAAGTGTACGCTGGTGCGAAAGCATTTGTGAAAGCAAACAAAGGACGCTATGAATGTGGCGGTTACATCTACACTGGCGAAGGACAGGACATCGGACAGTTCTGGGCGAAGCTAAATGTGGGAAATGCAAAGGTCAAAAAGACTTCTTCCAATCCCACGGTCACAGATGGCAATGCCAACTATTCCTTTGAGGGTGCGACATTTGGTGTCTATTCTGATAAGAGCTGTAACAGCCAGCTTGCCACACTTACTGCCGATGGAAACGGCGATACCAAAGAAGTTGAGGTAAAAGCCGGAACAGTTTACATCAAAGAGCTTTCTGCTCCAAAGGGCTACAAGCTGGATTCTACTGTCCATGCCTTAAATGTGGAAGTTGGAAAAACAGCGACTTTGACTGTTGCTGACACTCCAAAAGTCACAGAAACTTTGATTGATTTATTAAAAATCGACATGGAAACAGGAAAATCCACTCCACAGGGAACTGCTTCTTTAGAGGGTGCAGAGTTCACATGGAGCTATTATGACGGTTACTACAATACAGACAATCTTCCTGCAAAGGCTACCCGTACATGGACAACCAAAACCGTTGCCGAAAAAGAAAGTGACGGAACTATCTATTATGTATCCAGACTTGCTGACAACTACAAAGTATCCGGCGACAGCTTCTATACACAGGACGGTAAAAATGTACTGCCACTTGGTACACTCACTGTCACAGAATCCAAAGCACCAAACGGTTACTTATTAGATGGTGCATATATGCAGGCTGACGAAAGTTCCGAACAGATTAAGGGAACATACCTTACACAGATTTCCGAAGATGGCGAACTTGCCGTACTCTCTGGAAGCAACCAGTATTCCGTATCCGACAAGGTTATCCGTGGAGGTGTAAAAATCCAGAAACGTGACCTTGAAACAAAGGATACCAAAGCACAGGGAAGTGCAACCTTACAGTACACAGAGTTCAATATCATTTCTTTAAATGACAGTCCTGTACTGGTTGAGGGAAAATTATACAACAAGAATGAAACAGTAAAGAAGATTCAGACAGGAATTAACGGAATCGCTTCTACTTCTGCTGACTTGCTCCCTTACGGAAATTACAGATTAGAAGAAAGCAAAGCACCAGAGGGCTACTTAACAGACGGTGCAAAAGCAATCGACTTTTCTATCACGGAAGATGGAAAAATCGTGGACTTGACCGACAAATCCCATTCTGTCTACAACCAGATTAAGCGTGGCGATATTGAGGGTGTAAAAATCGGTGCAGGTACACACAAACGTCTTGCAGGTGTTCCATTCAGAATCACAAGCAAGACAACGGGAGAATCCCATATTGTAGTTACTGACAACAACGGTCAGTTCT
This sequence comes from Phoenicibacter congonensis, assembly GCF_900169485.1. NCBI lineage: Bacteria > Bacillati > Actinomycetota > Coriobacteriia > Eggerthellales > Eggerthellaceae > Phoenicibacter > Phoenicibacter congonensis. The sequence continues at coordinate 1,007,561 of NZ_LT821227.1, forward strand.
CCACTGCTTCAAGCTGGGCTTCCCACAAGGTCAATACCAATGCCGGAAAATCCAGTGAGGACGGTGTATGGTTTGGTACATCTGAACCAGACGACAGCAAAGGTGCATTGCTTTATGATACCTATGTGATTGAGGAATTAAAGTGTGATTCCAACGCCGGATTCAAGCTGATTCCAGCTTTTGAGGTGGTCGTATCCAGAAATAAAGTGACCGTAGATTTAGGGACACTGACTGATGAATACGAAAAAGAAATCACAATCCATACCACAGCTACCGATAAGAAAACAGGCGAAAAAATGATTGTTGCCGGAAAAGACATCAAGATCGTGGACAAAGTCACACTTGATGGCTTGGAAGTTGGAACAAAATATAAACTTTCCGGCTGGCAGATGTTAAAGGAAGAAAATGCCGAACTTCTGATTGACGGGAAACGTGTAGACAGTGATTATACTTTCACTGCTGACAGTGAAAAAATGACGGTTGAGATTACTTACAGTTTTGACGGTTCAGCTCTTGGCGGTCAGAACCTTGTTACCTTTGAGGAATTGTACGATATGAGCAATCCGAAAGAGCCTGTCAAGGTTGCCGAACATAAAGACATCAACGATGATGGACAGACCGTTCTTATTACAGAACGTATCGTCAAAATCCATACGACTGCTACAGACAAGAACGGCAAGAAAGAAATCGAAGCCGGAAAAGATGTAACGATTGTGGATAAAGTCACATTAGATGGTCTGGAAGTCGGAACAAAATACAAACTTTCTGGCTGGCAGATGTTAAAAGAGGAAAATGCCGAACTTCTGATTGATGGAAAGAAAGTATCCAATGATTATGAGTTTACAGCCGACAATGAAAAAATGACGGTTGAGATTGCATTTACCTTTGATGGTTCTTCTCTTGGTGGCAAGAGCCTTGTCACATTTGAGGAATTATACGATATGACCAATCCAGACGAACCAAAGAAAGTGACAGAACATAAGGACATCACAGACGATGGACAGACTGTGACAATCAAAGAAGTGCCGGAAGTTCCAGACACACCAAAGGATACCGACACGCCGGATACACCATCTACGGTTACTAAGACAAGTGACAGCCCAAAAACAGGCGACAATACCAATATCTATGCTTATCTTGCCATGCTCGGTCTTTCCTGCGTAGGGCTTGGCGGTATGCTTTACTTCAAACACCGTAAAAAGAAATCATAAGGCGGTAATGTAGCGGTTGGTAGAGCGTTCAAGGTCGCCACCCTTTTTGCAACTTCACGCTCCCGTGAAGCTCTGATTTACGGGAGCGTGAAGTTCACTAGGGGCGTGGGGAGTGTAGCTCCCCACAAAGTACAGCAGGAAAGAAAATAAAACAGAAAGAAAAGAGGTCAATCATTTATGGAATTAAGATTTGTCGTACCAAACATGGAAAAGACATTCGGAAACTTGGAGTTTGCCGGAGAAAATACTACGGAACAGCAGAGAATCAACGGGCGTATGGCTGTCATTACCAGAAGCTACAACCTGTATTCCGATGTGCAGAGAGCCGATGATGTAGTTGTGACACTTCCTGCCAAAGCTGGCGAAAAACATTTCTCGCCGGAGCAGAAAGTAAAACTTATCAACCCACGAATCACTACTGATGGCTATAAAATCGGGGAACGTGGATTTGTCAATTACATCTTACTTGCAGACGATATGTTACCAGCAGAAAGTAAATAAGGGGGTATTCAGATTATGAGATTAGCAAATGGAATCGTCATTGATAAAGAAAAGACTTTCGGAGTGTTGAAGTTCTCCGCATTACGCCGTGAGGTTCATGTGCAGAATGAAGATGGAACGGTCAGTGAGGAAATCAAGGAACGTACTTACGATTTGAAGTGTAACACACAGGGACGCATGATACAGGTATCCGTTCCGGCTACTGTTCCATTAAAGGACTATGACTACAACGCCGAAGTGGAACTTATCAACCCTGTTGCAGATACGGTAGCCAATGCGAATTACCGTGGTGCAGATGTGGACTGGTATGTAAAGGCAGACGATATTGTTTTGAAGAACAAAGGCTCTCATGCTGGAAATTCACAGAACAATGCTCCACAGCAACCGCCGAAGAAATAAGTTCATAACTTAGATTTTCTGTTGCCACACCTGTTCCAAAACCAGCACAGAACGATACGGTCAAAACGCTGGATATGAAACGTCCTGTTACTTCTCCTGTGATAAAAAATGCAGAAGTCAAGGCTGGAAAAGAAACTGTCCGAACCAATATCAGACAGGAACAACAGGTCAAATCGGTTGCCAGAAAGAACCAGACAAACGTAGCGGAATCCATCAGCAATCATAAGAAATCTATGGTACAGAAAACACAGGTCAATGGGAAATCTGCCCGTAAGACTGTTACGAAACAATCAGAGAAAGGACGGAAGAAATGAGATTAAAACGTATCCTTATCATAGGTACGATATTTCCTGTCCTTTTCTCTATTGTCCTCTTTTTCGGGATATTGATTTCCGGCGAAGATGACGACAGTTCCAACAGCTATTCGCCTGTCTACTCTGGCATGAATCTGTCAGCCGATGTCCTCAAACATCAGTCGATGGTAGAAAAATATGCCAGAGAAAACGGTATCTCGGAGTATGTGAACGTCCTGCTTGCCATCATACAGGTAGAAAGTGGCGGTACGGCTACCGATGTCATGCAGTCCAGTGAAAGTCTGGGACTACCGCCAAACTCATTAAGTACAGAAGAATCCATTAAGCAGGGGTGTAAATATTTTGCGTCCCTGCTTTCTTCCTGTAAAGCCAAAGGTATGAATGACATTAACGTGGCATTCAATCTTATAACTATGGTGGTGGCTATGCAGACTATGTGGCGAAGAACGGGAAAAAGCACAGCTTTAACCTTGCAGAGAATTTCGCAAAGAATAAATCCGGCGGTACAAAAGTGACCTATACGAACCCGATAGCAGTCAGTAAAAATATACGGAAAAAGAGGTAAAGTGAAATAGACTTCGTTTGTGTTGCTAGAAAGAGTAGATTAGGAGGAATTTTATGATGGATAATAATAAGATGATATGTTATTGTGATCAGGTTACAAAAGGAGAGATTATTGAGGCTATGGAAAAGGGAGCCAAAACACTCGCAGATATAAAAAGAATGACAGGAGCTTGTTGTAGTTGCAAGTGTGCAGAATTAAATCCAAGCGGGAAGTGTTGTGCACAAGACATTGCACTTGTGATGAAAGAGTATTTATCAAATAAAAATAGTTAAGATATTTCTATGGAGATTGGGGTCGTGGGTGATACAGAGAGGTGTGTTGTTTTTGAGCGAGATCAAGACGCGATTCTCCAGGTTTTTGATTTGCACCAGCTGTGACTACGGCCACAAGGGCATCTGCGGCGTCATCGTAGTTTCCGCTGTAAATACGCACCGGTCGAGCGAAAGGAATTCCGTGCGCAATGTCAAGTGCTTCACCTTCTGCTCGTTCTTTATCAACATCAACCATTACTATTTCGTTGAATAATCCGCTCAGCATCAACGTGTATGCGGCTGTGGAACCAACAAAACCGCAGCCGATGATTGCAACTTTTCGTCCATTAGCAATGTTTCGCATAATTTCCTCCTGTTGAATCACTTTTTATTTCCTAGGACGATTATATTTTTCTCGCTGGCAACCACTCTGAGACTTGAAATTCTTAACACAAATTGAACAATCGCCGGCATTTATGACGGTGCCTATTTTTATTGCTGCTTTTTACAATGGTGCCAGGGCAAAAATTAATCTGAGAAATTATGCCGACAAAGGTACTGGAAAAGGTGTCAGGGCACATTGAGAGACTTTTATAGATACAACCTCAACAAGACTACGTCGCTGCAAATATGCTTAGAATTCTAAAATAGAGGACATATTAATCTCTTTTTTTCATAGGTGCCAGGGCAAAATTAAGAGTTAAAAATCAATCAAAGAAAAGCTGTCAAAAATGGTAATGGTGACAGAGCAGATTAGAGTGAGTTAATTAAATGCTAAAGAAACCACTATTCCCTCATTAAATTATCGATGTATTGCAAGAGTGAGTTGAAATCCCCGTTTGGATATTCATTAATGTTTTTAGATTTCCTATTAATTAAATTGTCAGTTAGCAAGAAAACTTTCATGCCAGTTTCCTGCGCTATCATATCTTCGTCAACGTTGTTTCCCACCATTAGACACTCGGCGGCCGAGGTCTCCATTCGACTTACAATTTCAAGGTAGTAATCCAAATTCGGCTTGCAGTATCCAATGTTCTCATAGGTAGTATAGATGCTGAAGTCTTCAGGTGCCAGGCCTGCCCATCTAATTCGACTTTCTGTTGCAATCGAAGGGAAAATGGGATTGGTCGCCAAAGCAACTTTTAGTCCAAGCTCTTTGGCATGTTTGACAACTTTCGAGGAAAGATCATTGAATCCACACAAGACCTTTGAATCTTGAAAGGCTGTGGCGTAAAACTTATCAAATATAGGCTTATCAACTCGCCCTTTTTCACCATAAATCGTTGCGAATTTGTTCCAAAAAGCACTCTCATTAGATTGAGAACCATCATTGTTTACCATTTCAGCTGTGGCAGCCCAGACTGCATCTATTAATTCTTTAGATTCATATCCATAAGGTGCCATAAACTTAGCGAGCAATTTAAAATAACCTTTTGTATATTCATCGTTATCCATTGGCAATAAAGTGCCGTCAAGGTCGAACAATACAGTCGAAATACTCAATTTAACCCTTAATTTTCGTTATTTAATATCGCTCTATTTTATATTCATTTAAAAAGGTGACAGGGCAAAAGAAAAGCAATTACAATGGTGCCAGGCATCACTGTTTATATATTTTTTATTCAGTTTTCATTCATCGTTATCTTCAATTTAAGTTCATGTGTTTAATTACACGTTCAACACTGGTTTATTCACTTTTATTGGGCAGTTCTTTCTTAGTTTTTTGGAATGTTCAAGCTAGCCTTAAAAGAAACAAATAACTTGATTGAAGGGGTAGCCATGGGGAGAAAACCGCGAGCTGAATCGCCAATGTTAATTCAAAACATAGGGCAAAAAGGTCACAATAGCCAACTTATTTTTTATGATGACGAAGATCGCGAAAAATATGAACAGTCGCTACGAAAGGCTTGTAAAGAAAATGGTATTGTACTGCTGGCTTTAGTCTTGATGGGGAATCACATTCATGCATTATTCTTTGGTTCAATTGGAAAATGTGCAGGCGTTTTCGAGTCAATTGGAGCAAGTTATGTACGATGGTTTAACCGGAAATATGCAAGGACTGGCTCTTTGTGGAATGATCGATATTATTCAAAGCCTGTAACTAACAAACAGCAACTTTTGGATACTGCTGCCTATATTTTTAACAATCCTGTTAAAGCAGGAATAGTTAAAAATGCTGCGGATTATGCCTGGTCAAGTTATTCAGAATTGGAAAATCCTTCTGACAACTCGCTTGTATACGAACTGCTAGATGAACTTGTTTCAATCGATTATCTAAAGAAATACATTAAAGATAAAGCAAATGCAGAAGTGGCGGATTGCGAACGGAAATGCTGCGAAACCATCCCTGACAATCCGGTGTCTGACCAGCACGTTATTGATGAGGTCATTAAGTTCGTTAAAAAGAAAAATCTGGGCAGAATTCCTCAACTTTCAGAAAATCTTTTAAAGCGTTTGGTAAAAAAATTACTAAAATTTGGCTCAAACATAAATCAGATTTCACGTGTTACAGGGCTTAGTCGTTACCGAATAGTAATATTGTGCAACTAATTTACTCTATTTAATTATTATTAGTTGAATATTGAAACTGAAAAAATGTTTAAATTCATCTTCAGTTCATTTGTTTAAGAGCTTAATTTCGATAAACCATATAGTGATTTGAACAGTTTGAAGTAACTTCATTGAATAGACACTGAATTTATAAATATTTTGTGTTTAGCAGGATCACTAAAGTTCAGTATTAGACATCTGGTAATAGATTATTTCTTTTTAAAAGAATACTCTCATAACTTTCCCTTAGTGAAGAGGCATTTTGTGTTACTTTTTTACAAAAGTGACAGGGCACTATGCTTCATATTTACATTAGTGCCAGGGCACAGTAATAATAAAATATCAGAATATTCCGACTAATATCTTTTCTTATGAGTACCTATCATTCTTTATCATTTATAGGCAGTGCATAAAAATAGAACATACATTACACACCTGAATTTTGAGAATTTTGGAATGATCACCCTTGCTAGCGACGGTGAAATTTTGCTTGGTTGCTGGTTTAAAGAATCCAAGCATTATATGTATGGCATAAAAGGCGAAATTACTGAAAAACCTAATCTTTCTATATTTCTGCTGACTCGCGAGTGGTTAAATGATTATTTCTCTGGGCTAATTCCTCCTAAATACCTCATTCCGTTAGCACCTTCAGAATCACAATTTCAATCACTCGTGCGTGATAATATGTTGTCAATTCCTTATGGCAAAACGCTATCGTATGGCGAAATTGCGAGGTCAATTGAGGCAAACACTGGTAAGCGACAGTCTGCTCAAGCTGTTGGGGGAGCTGTAAGTAGAAATCCGTTTAGCGTTATTGTTCCTTGTCATCGTGTTGTGGGATCTAAAAACAAACTTATAGGTTACAACGCAGGAGTAGATTTAAAGCATAAACTTCTCCAGTTAGAGGGCAACACAACTTTCTTTATTTGATTTTATTCAGAACGTCGTATGACTGTCACAATTGGCTGGAAATAATGGGTTTCTTCAAAGTAACCATTTTACAACGGTGCCGTGTCTACAATGGTGCCAGGGCAAAATTAGAGTTAAGGGAAATTTATGTAAAGGTGCGGCAAAAGTGCCAGGGCAAATATAAGTTCAGCAAGTTAAAGTGGAGGTAATTTAAATTAGCAATGATAGTTTTGCATAAGGGCACGGGAAATCAACTAGGCAATTCTTAGCAGACCCAGAATTTTCAATGGTGCCAGGGCAAAATTAAAGTTAAGGGAAATTTATGTAAAGGTGCGACAAAAGTGCCAGGGCAAATTAAAATGGGGCAAAATAAAGCAAAAGGGAACTCTGTCTAAAGTTACGGCAACGGTGCCAGGCCTGCTTGTGGCCTGCAAGTTACGACAACGGTGCCAGGCCTGCTTGTGGCCTGCTTGCGAAAGTCAGTCTGCGTTGAATGCAGTGTGTGAAAATGTATTATCTAAAAAAGATTTAAAGCCTTTATACAGGCAAGATAGATAAAACAGACTTCAAAATAGGGTAGCTATACTACGTTTTGATATTAATGCCTCAAATCTTCTGTTGACCAAGAAGTTAGCTCTGATGCGATTTATTATGAACACCAAAAAATATCTGTTGTCCAAGAGGGGAGTTGTGCTTCATGTCGATATTAATACTTCAAATCTTCTGCCGACCAATTTTCAATCACTCTTGCATATTCAAACGCAAGTTTTTTTGCGCCATCTAAATTTTGATCACGGTAATTACCGCACTCACGTTCTGTAGCGCCAGGAATTTCCCCAGAATAATTGCTAATAAATTTCATTGAATTTTGCACTAACTTTATTAAGTCAGATTCCGATAATTCCTTTACAACTAGATAAAAACCAGTTCTGCATCCCATTGGCCCTGCATATATTATATTTTCGCTAAATTCTCCGCTTCTAACGAAGGTAGCTAGCAAATGCTCAAAGGTATGCCCTGTTCCAGTATCGAAATAATCACCCGAATTTGGTTTTTTCATTCTAAGGTCGTAGGTTGTGCAATCACCATCAACTCTGCTTAAATAAAGGCCTGGCACCAATTTAGTGTGGTCAACCTGAAAACTTTTTATTCTCTTCAAATCCATTAAATGCCTTTCATTTACTTTGTAGAATTTCGATTACTTAATTTTATAATTCAAGAATAATGTTTATCATTTTTTAGGAGGTAAAATGTCATTTCACATCGCACATTGGTGTATTCATGTTCTCGATTTAGAGAAGTCTCTAGACTTTTACAAAAAGGCTTTAGGCCTTCATGTTGATCACGTCATGGGTCCAGAAGACGGTTCATGGTCGAACACCTACCTAAAGAGCGAAGACGGTGATTTTTTGGTTGAATTAACTTGGAACAAGGATCGCACAGAGCCATATTTGAACGGCGGAAAAGACACTCACCTTGCCTTCGAAACTGATGATTATGAGGCAGCCAAAAAATTGCATCAGGAAATGGGTTGCATTTGCTTTGATAATGAACGCATGGGTCTTCATTTTATTCAAGACCCCGATGGTTCATGGTTAGAAGTTGTTCCAGCTGGAAAATATTAAGAATATATTGGTCGATTTAGGTTTAAAGAGGCACAAACTGGGCCTCTATTTACTTAGGTCAAAATTTTAATTTCTTTATATCTAAGATGTTGATAATATATGTTATGTAAAGCAGTATTCTTCAGCAAATATATTTTTAAACAGTGTTGGTTTTTAACGACCGCTTGAGCCAAACCCTTGGGTTCCTCTGTTTGATGAGCTCAGTTCATTTGTCACTTCAACTTGGATCTCAGATGTTGATAAGGCTTTTGTAATTAAAAGCTGCACAATACGGTCGTCTTTTTGATTAATTAATTGTTTTTACCTGCCGTTTAGTACTTTTGTAATTTATAGATTCACTACGTTTATAAAACAGTTTTATAGAGATATTTTTTATTTAGGTGGAAAGCTATTAATAGAACTCGTTTCTCTTAGTGCCTTGCAAGTCACAAAGAATAAATGTTTATATTGTAATTTTGAGTGACTGTTGGTTTTTAACGACCGCTTGAGCCGGCCTTAGAGTTCCTCTGTTTGATGCGCTCAGTTCATTTGTCACTTAATCTTGAGTATCAGATGTTGACAAGGCTCTTGTAATTACAAGCTGCACAATACGGTCGTCTTTTTGAATAATTATTTGTTTCTACCTGCCGTTTAGTACTTTGTTAATTCTTAAATTCGCTACATTTATAAAGTAGTTTTGTAAAGATATTTTTATTTAGGTGGAAAGCTATTAATAAACTTCAATTCTCTGCAAGCCTTACATGCCCTAATGGATATTGTTTGTATTCTAATTTTGATTGACTGTTGGTTTTTAACGGCCGCTTGATCCAGCCTTAGATTTCCTCTATTTGATGCTCTCAGTTCATTTGTCACTTCAACTTGAGTATCGGATGTTGACAAGGCTCTTGTGATCAAAAGTTGCGCAATTCTGTCGCCTTTTTGATTGATTATAGGTTTTTAACGGCCGCTTGAGCCGAACCCTTGAGTTCCTCTGTTTGATGCGCTCAGTTCATTTGTCACTTCAACTTGGATCTCAGATGTTGACAAGGCTCTTGTGATTAAAAGTTGCGCAATTCTGTCGCCTTTTTGAATGTTAAATGAGTTTTGCTTGTCGGTGTTGATGAGCCCTATCATTATTTCGCCGCGGTAATTCGAATCGATTAACCCTGGAGAATTCATTACTGTTACGCCCTTGTTGATCGCATTCCCACTTCTTGGCAACACCAGCCCGCACCACCCGTTACTAATCTCAATCGCTACATCTGTGTGGACTAAAGCCCGTTCGCCAGGCTTAATGACCAATTCTTCAGCGGAAAAAATGTCCATAGCAGCATCTCCCTCGCGAGAATGCTTTGGAATCATTGCATCAGGATTTAGTTTTTTGAACTTTAGAATCATTTACTTGTGACGAGAATGAATCTTGTCTAGTGCATCTGCAAATTCTTGAGCTGACTGAAAATCTTTATATACACTTGCAAAACGGATGTATGCAACGTCGTCAACGTTGGCTAACTGGTCAAGAACCATTTCCCCTAGCGCAGTTGATTTAATTTGACTTTTGAAATCGCTTCTAATCGAAGACTCAATTTCATCAACTATATTCTCCATCTGCTTTAGAGACACAGGGCGTTTTGTGCATGCTCTAACAATTCCGTTTAGAAGTTTGTTTCTGTCATAGAGTTCAACCGTTCCATCTCTCTTAACAATGGCAATTGCCTTTTCACTAATGCGCTCATAGGTTGTAAAACGGCATTTGCAGTCGTCACACTCTCTTCTTCTTCTGATTGAACCATCGGTGCAAGCCCTAGAGTCAGTGACACGTGTTTTGTCAGATCCACATTCGGGACAAATCATTAAATATTCTCCTCTACAACATATTGAGCTACTAATTGTAGCATGATAGCGCTATAAAGCACCTAAAATAACATGCAGCATACTAAATAAGGTATCTCAATTATAATGCTTTAATGATTTCTAATGATTGTAGTAATAAAGAATCAAAATCTAGTATGTCAGCATTTAACCAATTGATCCTTTTTTCAGCACGAAACCATGTTCGTTGCCGCTTTGCATATCTCCTTGAATTGGTTTTTATGTTTATTACCGCCTGGTCAAGAGAGATTTTGCCATCTAGATATTCGATAATTTCTTTGTAGCCTATTGCTTTTGGCGAGCACAGGGCTTCCCTAAAGCCAACATTACACAAGCTTTTGACTTCTTCTACCAATCCAGAAGAAATCATATTGTCAACTCTGTTCGAGATTCGATTCGCAAGAATTTCTCTGTCAACTTTTAGTCCTATCCAAACAGAATCGATCTTCTCTGGGATGTTTTTAAGAGAGTCTTTATTTTTTGCATAGGACTCGCCTCTTTTGTAGAGCTCAATAGCTCTAATGACTCTCTTTCTGTCGTTAGGTTCAATTACTGAAGCACTTGTTGAATCAAGGTCGTTAAGGAGTTCCCACACTGCTTGATTCGAAAAATTGGAGGTTTCGTTTTGAATTTCCTTACGCAGAGGGTTTTCTTCTTGGTTACCTTCCGAAAAATCATAATCATCAATCACGGCACGAACATAAAAACCAGTTCCACCGCAAAGAATTGGAGTTTTTCCTCTCGATTTAATTTTGTCTATGCTTCTTCTTGCATATTCTTGATAAAGTGCTGCTGAATAGGATTCACCAGGCTCAATTAGATCAATGCCATAATGCAACACGCGTTGCTCAGAAGCTGTCACTTTGCCTGTTCCAATGTCAAGACCGCGATATATCTGCATTGAATCGGCGCTTATCACTTCCCCATCAATCTCTTCTGCAATTCTCTGAGCTAACTCGCTTTTTCCAGATGCAGTTGGGCCAACAATGACGACAACTTTTTCGTTCATTTCATAAATCGTTTCTTGCAACCATCAGCTAGTGATTAATTTCACCCTTTAGATACCATGTCTTTGGGTCAGTGATTTTTACATCAATAATTTTCCCAATGTAGTCGTTTACAGTTTTTCCAGTTTCAATTGGCGCGTGAACGACTTGGGAATGAGCAGAAATACCGCGTAGGATGTTGCTGTCTTTTTTCGATGTCCCCTCAACTAGTGCCTTCACAGTTTTGTTGGCAAATTGTTGATTAAACTCATGCGCCCACACTGCGACTTGATCGGTTAGCATTTCGTAACGCTCATGAATTTCTTCTGTTGTAGAGCAAGGAATCATTTTTGCGGCAGGCGTTCCTTTGCGTTTTGAGTAAATAAACGTAAAGGCAGATGCATATTTCACTTCGTCAACTATTTTGAGCGTTTGTTCAAAGTCTTCCTTTGTTTCGGTGGGAAAACCAACAATAATGTCGGTTGATATGGCGATGTCAGGTCTAACGGCCTTAAGTTTTTTGATTAGTTCAAGATATTGAGCAGATGTGTATTTTCTGTTCATGTCGTGTAGCACTTTGTCGCTGCCACATTGAACTGGCAAGTGTAGTGATGGTGCAAGATTTTCGAGCTCACCAAAGAGCTCTATAACTTCATCTTTAAGGTCTTTAGGATGGCTTGTTAAAAAACGAAGGCGTGGCACTCCAGTTTCAGAAACAGCTCTCAATATGTCGTAAAAACGAGGCTCACCATAGAGATCCCTGCCATAAGAATTCACATTTTGTCCAAGTAAAGTGATTTCCTGAACACCTTTTTTAACTAGGTCTTCTGCCTCAGACACAATGTCTTCTATTGGACGCGACTTCTCTCGACCTCGCACGTATGGAACAATGCAATATGTGCAAAAGTTGTTGCATCCGCTTGTGATTGGCAACCAAGCAGCCCACGAATGTTCGCGTTTGGAAGGAAGGTCGCTTGCAAATTCATCGCTTGCTTCTGGGGTTGAATATCCCCTTTTGCCTTCAACAATGCAATCTTCTAAAAGGCTTGTGAGTTTAGATAGAACTTGAGTTCCAATTACAACATCGATGAAGTCATATTTCTCAAGCAGACTTTCACCATCTCGTTGAGCAATGCATCCGCCAATAACGAAAATTCGCTTCTTTAATGGCATACCTTGACGCAAGGGAACGTTTTTCATGGATTCAAGTTGACCAAACATCCTTGAATCAGCTGCTTCCCTGACACAACATGTAAGCAAAACTACTATGTCGCTATCTTCAATTTTGTTGACTTGAAAACAACCTTTTGAATCAAGCATGCCTGCGACTCTCTCGGAGTCGTGTTTGTTCATTTGGCATCCGAATGCGTGAATGAAATATGTTAGCCCCTCAAGTGGTGAATTTGAATTGCTCATTTTATCTTTTTTCTACAAGAAATCTGATGGCTGTTCTGTATTCCCCATCGATAACAATGTCAGAAAATGATGGAATGCACACAACCTCAATTCCAACTGGAGATAAAAAGCCTCGAGAAATTGCAATAGCTTTTACAGCTTGGTTGACAGCTCCCGCTCCAACAGATTGAATTTCAACGCGTGTTCCGTCTTTTATCATGCCCGCTATTGCACCTGCAACTGAAGCTGGCGATGATTTAGAGGAAACTTTAAGGCAATCAATTGACTGTTTTTCATGTTCCATGTTTTATCTCCGATAGTGTTTCGTTTAGAGCCTATGTTCAATTTTAAAATTATATCTAAAATGGCAAAGCGGACGTTTTTAACTATTCAAATAGCAGTGTCTACCTTGCCATATTTCTACTTTATATTTCTTAAAATTATTTATCTTATTTAGCTTTTTATGTCAATTTACATTGAGTGTAAGTTTTCCCTAAAGCTTTAACAACAATTCACTACTTTGCTATTCCAGTTGCTCTTGTTTCTCTAATAACAATGACTTTAACTTGTCCTGGATATTGCGTTTGCTCCTCAATTTCTTTTGCAATATCATTAGCAAGGACTGTTGCATGCGCATCGTCGATGTTGCCCGGGTCAACCATTACACGAACCTCTCGACCAGCTTGCATTGCATATGTCTTTTCCACACCATCGTGCGAGTTTGCAATCTCTTCTAGCTTTTCAAGACGCTTTGCATAGTTTTCAATAGATTCTTTTCTGGCGCCAGGTCTGCTTGCAGACACTGCATCTGCTGCTTGTATCAATACGTCAAGCACAGTGTTTGGTTCAATGTCTTCGTGGTGAGCTTGTATTGCATGAACGATTTCAGGTTTTTCGCCATATTTTTTAGCAAGCTCTCCACCAATCATTGCGTGGCTGCCTTCTGATTCATGATCAACTGCTTTGCCGATGTCGTGCAAAAGGCCCGCTCGTTTTGCTTGGTATGGATCAAGTCCGAGCTCAGACGCGAGCATTCCAGCTAAATGTGCAACTTCAACTGAATGCTGCAACACATTTTGACTGTAGGATGTTCTGTACAGCAGGCGTCCAAGTGTTTGCTGAAGCTCTGGTTTGAGATCATGAATCCCAGTCTCAAATGTTGCTTGTTCGGCAGCGTCTCTCATCTTCTCACCAATAGTGCGGCAAGCTTTTTCATAAAGCTCTTCAATCTTAGCCGGATGAATGCGTCCATCGGCAACAAGATTTTCCATAGTCAAAACGCCAATCGCACGTCTCACAGGATCGTGGCATGAAATCGTAACAATTTCAGGACTGTCGTCAATGCCAAGGCTTGTGCCAGTGACTTGTTCAAACGTGCGAATGTTTCTTCCCTCGCGTCCAATGATGCGACCTTTAATGTCGTCATTTGGAATTTGAACAGTTGTTACAGTTGCTGTGCTTGTGTGTTCAGATGCAAGTCTTTGGATTGCGATGCTTAAAATTCTTCTTGCGTTTTTGTCACATTCAGCTCTGCATTTTGTTTCTGAATCGCGAATGATTGCCGCAGCGTCGTTTGTTACATCGTCTTTTAAGCTAGTGAGAAGATGCTCACGAGCTTCCTCGCAAGTCATTTTAGAAACGGTTTCAAGTTCGTTTTGGAGATTGTCCAAAGCTTCATCTATTTCGCCTTCGCGCTTGTCTAGTTGAGCAGATTTTGCTGCTAACTTTTGCTCGCGGTTGTCAAGTGAGTTAGATCTTTTGTCAAGCGATTCTTCTCTTTGATTGATTCTGTTTTCAGATGCACGCAACTCACGCTGACGTTCTTTGTTTTCGACTTCAACTTCATGACGATATTGCAAAGCTTCATCTTTTGCTTGAAGTTTTGCTTCTTTTTTGATGTTTTCCGCACTGTTGCGTGCGTTTTCTAGAATTTCGTTTGCTTCTGTTTGAGCAGTCTTTTTGAGCGTGGCAATATCATCCACAGCACCTTTGCTGATGATGTTAGAAACGACCTTGAACGCTATTGCGCCAAGTATTATTCCAAAAATAGCCACGCCAACAACGACAATTACGTCCATTGATGGCACCTTCCTATTTCAAAGTTAAAAAATTTGTAATAAATATACAAATGTGAACTTTTAAATTATAGCATCGATGATTTTATTGCCTTACGCGATTAAATGTTTAGTTAGCTTTGGAAGTAGGCTATATGTTCAGAAAAGCCCGAGTTTGAGTTTTTAGATTGTTTAAGCAGTTTAGAGTATAGTGGAAACACCGGCACCTTTTTTAAGTAGGCGGAAATGGACAAAATATTTTAAAGGTGCGAGTGATTAGTTCGAATTAATAAAAGATAGTCAAAACTCGGGCTTTTCATTGAACGCTTTTTAAAATGAAATATTTCGTTTAAAAATTGGACGAACGTAAACCTATTCATGTTAAATTTTTTAGGTTAGTTATTAGTTGCAAGAACAATATCTTTTAGGATTCAGTCGACTTGCCTGTTGTCTTTGCTGTTTTATCTTTTTCTTTTGGAGTTGAACTTGTCGCACTTTCATCATCTGTTGCTGGAAGATTAAAGGATTTTCTGATGTTTGACTCAATTTCTCGAAGCATTGTCGGGTTGCTGTTTAAGAAAGCCTTTGATGCTTCTCTTCCCTGTCCAAGTCTTGTGTCGTTGTATGAAAACCATGCTCCACTTCTGTTTAAAACACCGCAAGTGATGCCGGCGTCTATAACACACGATGCCTTTGACACACCCTCACCGAAAATAATGTCAAATTCAGCTTTCCTGAACGGAGGCGCAACTTTGTTTTTGACCACTTTAGCTCGAACTTTGTTGCCAATTATCTCATTGTCACTTTTGATTGACTCAACTCGTCGAATTTCTATGCGAACGCTGCTGAAAAACTTCAAGGCTCGACCGCCAGTAGTTGTTTCAGGGTTTCCAAACATTACTCCAATTTTTTCTCTTAATTGGTTGATGAAAATGCAAGTGGTGTTTGATTTAGACAATGATCCTGTTAATTTCCTTAAAGCCTGACTCATTAGTCGTGCTTGCAGGCCAACAGTCGCATCTCCCATTTCGCCTTCAATTTCAGCTCGTGGAACAAGTGCCGCCACTGAATCAACTACAATGCACTCGACAGCACCGGAGTGAACTAACATGTCGCAAATTTCGAGCGCTTGTTCGCCTGTGTCAGGTTGAGAAATTAAAACATTGTCAATGTCAACGCCAAGTCTTGCGGCATATATTGGGTCCATTGCGTGTTCTGCATCAATGAAAGCCACAGTTCCACCTTGAGCTTGAGCTTCAGAAAGAATTTGTAATGCAAGCGTTGTTTTTCCACTTGACTCTGGTCCATAAATCTCAACAATTCTTCCTTTAGGCACGCCACCGATTCCAAGAGCAATGTCAAGGGGCAAAACACCAGTCGGAATTGCGTCAACATTCAGGTGAACGTTGTCGCCCAATTTCATTATCGAACCCTTGCCGAATTTCTTTTCTATTTGCTCTGTTGTGTTTCTTAAAAGTTCTTCTTTGTTTGAATCCATTTGAAACTCCATCTTTCTAGTTCAATTATCGTTTATTTCTTATGAGCTTCTTTTTTATGAAACTCAAATTTTGTGATTCTGATTATTAAATTGAAAAATGAATAAAAAGGTCATTCAATTGTGAATAAATCAGTTATTGAAAAGTGAAAACGAAATGTTTGAATTAGTGAATAGTTTGTGAATGAACTGATGATTAATTACTGATAAATGAACTGAAGGTAAGGTGTTTGAATAGTGTTGCAGGAAATGAACATAAACTGTTCAAATTGCGTTAAATGAGTGAGGTAATGGGTGTTTGAAATGTTTTGAATAAATGAATGTGGCTAGTAGACATTAACTGCATTTTGAAGATGCTTTATAGCTTCTAAAACAGTTTGTTCTCTCACTTCATTTCTGTTTCCGTCAAAGTGAAGCTCAAATGTCTTAGGGGTGTCGCATTTATCAGTTGCAATCCCCATGAACACGGTTCCAACGGGTTTACCAGGCTCTTCACCTCCTGGCCCAGCAATTCCTGTAACTGAAACTGAGATGTTTGCAATTGACAATTTCAGCGCCCCTTTGGCCATTTGTTCCGCTGTTTCTGCGTTGACTGCACCATTTTTTAGGAGACTTTCATAATCAACATTAAGGGCGTCGCGTTTTAGTTCGTATGCATAGCTGGAAACTCCTCCAACTACAACTTCTGATGAACCAGCAATAGATGTCAAAGCAGCACTAATTAACCCTCCTGTGAGGCTTTCTGCCGTAATTACTTTTAAGTTTTTCTTCTTTAGTTGCTCAAGCAGCATGTTAGTTTGTTTACTAATTTCGTCTTCAATGAATTGTTCTTCTGCAGAAGTTTCACTTTTGAGCATTTTTACAAAACCATTAATGTAGTCAAGCATTGAGATGATGGTTAAAACAAGAGCAATAATCATTACTGCCCATGCCACAACATAGAGCGGGTCTAACCAAATTTCTTGTGTAGTAGCTGGACTCATTCCTTCTTTTAGCAAGAACAAAATGATTGCAAGAATTTGAAATGTCATTTTGAATTTTCCATACCAGCTAGCAGCTATAACTGTGCCTTTGCTTGCAGCTAGCATGCGAATTCCAGAAACAATAAACTCACGGGCAATGATTATTATGACGGGCCATGAAGGCAAGACGTTTAATTCAATTAGGGCAAGAAGTGCTGCTATAACAAGCATTTTGTCAGCGAGTGGGTCCATGAACTTGCCGAAAGTTGTCACTTCATTTCTTGAACGAGCAAGATATCCATCAACAAAGTCGGTTAAAGAGATAAGCACAAAAAGAACAGTTGCAATTATTGCTTTTTCATGGTTTCCGATAAAGTTGTCAAGTCCAAAAAGCAATGGCCAAGGCGACAATAGCGCAGCCACAAAGACTGGAATTAAACAAACCCTACAAATCGTGATAATGTTTGCAGGTGTTTTAATTCTGTCTTCTATATTTCTTTTTTCTTGGCTCATGGGTAAATCTATTTCGCTTCCCCTTCAAGGTCATATAGCAAACTGTCAATCATTTCAGCTTCAACAACTTGACCCGGCATACCTTTGTCTACATAAACGAGTCCGTCAACTTCTGGAGCTTGAAAAAGAGCTCTGCCATAAAGCTGGCCGTCCTCTTCTTGTCCTTCTATAATCACTTTATAGGTTTGACCCATGCGCTCACGAATTTTTGAAGCAGCAATTGAATCGACTAAATCTGTAATCTCGCCTAGGCGATATGATTTTTCTTCTTCATCAACTTGATCTGGATAGTCATGCGATGCAGCATCATCTTCGTTTGAATAGGAAAAAACTCCAACATAATCAAAGATTCCAAGCGATGCAAAATCAAGAAGTTCTTGAAAGTCATCATCGGTTTCACCTGGAAAACCGACCATTAAAGTAGTTCTCAGGGTTACGTCAGGAATAATTTCTTTAATTCTATTGATTCTTGCCATGAAATCTTGAGCTGATCCTGTTCGTTTCATGTCTCGCAAAACGTGTTCACTGACATGTTGAAGAGGAATGTCTAGATAGTTGATGATATTGTTGTTTTTTTGAATAGCAAACAATAAATCGTCAGTCACTTCATCAGGCTGAACATACAAAACTCTAAAGTATGTGTCTGGAAATTTTTGTGCAATGAACTCCAAAAGACCAGCTAGGGTTTGTTTCTCACTAAAATCTCTTCCCCAGTGCCCCGTGTCTTGAGCCACAAAATTAATTTCTTTAGCACCAGCATCGACTGCATTTTTAACATCAGATGCAATTTGTTCCATTGTATAGGAATGATATTTTCCTCTAATCAAAGGGATGGTGCAAAATGCACAAGTGCGATCGCATCCTTCAGAAATTTTTACATAGGCACTGATAATTCTGTCAACGTCAGACTCCACTAATTCATTTTTTTTGGTAGGAAGTCCAATGAGACTTGAGACTACCTCAACAACGTTGTGTTCATCGGCACAAGGCAGAAATGCATCAACTTCCGGCATTTGATCGCTTAGATTAGCAGCATACCTCGATGGCATACAGCCAGAGACAACAACAGCGACGTTGCGCTCATTTTTAATGTCGAGAAAATCAAGAACAGTATCAATGCTTTCTGAAGTTGCTGATTCTATGAATGAACAAGTGTTTATAATAAATAGGTCTGCTAGTTCATAGTCGTCGGTGATTTGGTAACCAGCTTTTTTTAGCTTGGTTGCCATTTTCTTAGAGTCAACCTCGTTTTTGGCACACCCAAGTGTGTTGATATAAATTGTTTTATTCAAATTTAGCGCGCCCTTTTATCGATAGTTTACAAACTGCAAAGGCACATCGTAGTCTTGGTTTTTGAGAAAAACAATAACGTCTTGAAGTGTGTCTTTAGAGGCAGACGATATACGAAGCTTATCACCCTCAATTTGAGTTTTAGCTTTAAATTTTTGTGCTTTTATGTCTTTATTAATCTGTGTTGCTTTTTCTTTATCTAGTCCATTAACAAAAGTTCCAACGGAAGTTACGTTGCCGCCTGAAGATGCCAATGGTTTTGAAAAATTGCATGCTTTTAGGTCGATGTTTCGTTTTACCAATTTGCTTGTGAAAATGTCGCGCACTTGACCCAGCACAAAGTCAGAAGGTGCAATTATGGTAACTTTTCCCGCAGCTTTGTCAAAATCGATTGTTGAACCAGAATCTTTTAAATCATAGCGTTGGGACAATTCTTTTTTGGCTTGCTGATATGCGTTGTCGGCCTCTTGAATGTCAACTTGACTAACGCAATCAAAACTAAATTCTTTTGCCATAATAGCCTCCTTTTCTTTTATTTAATTATATAAATAGCTTTTTTAGGATGTGCTAGTTTTTGTTGAAGTGTCTGAAGCAGTTGCCGCTGTGGCACCTGATGTGGAGCTTTCTTGCTTTTCAAATGTGTAGCTAAAAGTGTAATAACCAGTAGAGGTGTCGGCAGTGAGAGTTTGCTCTTTATCGTCTACTGTTAGCTTTATAGGCGATGAATTTGCAGTTTGGAATTCAAAAGAACCTGTTACGTCCCAACTCTTTGTTTCTCCCCCATCAATAATTCCTGCAAAATCCTGTTTTCCGTCAATTGTGACTATACACCAGCTTTGAGAGCCGCTGTCGACTTTAACTTTAATGGTGGCATGATCGGCAACTTTAGAGTCTTCTGCTGTTGCTGTTGGATTATCTTTGTTGGAAGTGTCGGTGAGTCCTGAAATTGGCATAGTTGGAACATCTTCATCTTGCTTATTATTTTTTCCCAGTAATAGTGTTGCAATTGTAATTACAAGAACTAAAACAAGAATAGAAACTCCGACAATTAGTAGCTTTTGAACATCGAAACTTGGAAGGCTAACTCCAGGCTTTTTTCCTAAAGAATAGCTAGAAGACATGTCATTTGTTCGAGGATTGTTTCTTCTTGACGCATTCCTGGTTGTTCGATTAGTGCTTGCAAAATTTGTGCCTATGCTATTTTTGTTTTCTTGTCTGGATTGTTTTCTTGAAGCACGATTTAATCTAGAAGCATCATTAGCTCTGTCTTGTCTGGCTAATTTCGTAGCTCTTCGTGTATTATTCACGTTATCAAAAGACGTTTCATTGCCTTCCTGAATGCTTGATTTTTGTAAACGTGACTTTGTTTCTGAATATCTCCCTGAAGTGTATCTTCTAGATTGGTTCCTTGAGCTTTGGTAACGAGATGAACCACCTCTTCTCGAGGCTCTAGTATCGTACCTCTCACCTTTTCTTAAATATTCTTCATATTCAGAAAGATATTGTTCAGCAATCTCGTTTTGATTTAGACCAACTGTTCGTGCATAGGAGCGAATCATGTTTTTAGCATATCCCGATGCAGGCATCTGCTCGAAATCGCAATTTTCAATTGTTTTTATGATGTCGGCACGAATGTGTAGGCGACGTGAGAGTGTGTTGATATCAAATCCTGCTTCTTCACGCGCTTTCTTTAATTTTGCACCAAATGATTGCGTGTTATATAGAAGATCTTGGTCCATGGTCTCACAACATGCCTTCTAATCATTGGTCTCAAAAGCTTTAATTGTTTCTAATTCTAACGTATCAACCAGGACTTCTCTTGGTTTGGAGCCATTAGCGGGACCCACTATTCCTTTTTCTTCAAGTTGATCCATAATTCTTCCCGCTCGCGCATATCCAACCTTTAGTCGGCGTTGGATGTTTGATGTTGATCCAAATCCTGCCGAAACAATCACATCTGCTGCTTCCCAAAGCAACGGGTCATCATTTTGCCCAGCACCATTAGGCATTGGACTTGAGTCTCCCAAGGTTACAACGTTAGAAGTTAAAATTTCGTTGTTATATTCAGGTTCACCTTGTTCTTTAATAAATTTCACAACAGCATTGATTTCTTCACTAGACACAAAACAACCTTGAATTCGCATTGGCTTTCCGAGTTCTGGCTTAGAAAGAAGAAGGTCCCCTAATCCAATTAGATCCTCTGCGCCGTTTGTGTCAAGAATAACTCTAGAGTCTATTGCTGAGGCAACATTAAATGCGATTCTGTTAGTGATGTTTGACTTGATTAAACCTGTGACAACGTTAGTTGATGGACGCTGGGTTGCAACAATAAGGTGAATTCCTGCTGCACGAGCAAGCTGTGCCAGCCTGCAGATGGACATCTCAACTTCTTTGCCAACGCTCATCATAAGGTCTGCAAGTTCGTCAATGATGATAACAATGTATGGGAGATGAACGTGCTTGCTCTCATCTGATGTGCCGTCGCTTGTTTCTTTTTTAATGTCTTCTAGTGAGCCGTCTTTTACTTTAGCGTTGTATTCTTTGATGTTCCTTGCAGAAACTTCGCTCATTAACTTTAGACGACGTTCCATTTCTGCGACAGCCCACGAAAGCGCACTTGCTGCTTCTTTTGGCTCAGTTACTACAGGAACGTAAAGGTGTGGAATTCCGTTGTAGGGCGTAAATTCGACTCGTTTCGGGTCAATCATAATGAATCTAACATCTTCTGGAGTTGCTCTCATTAAAATCGACATAATCATTGCATTTACAGAAACAGATTTACCAGAGCCCGTCGTGCCGCCTATCAAAAGGTGCGGCATAGTGGCAAGGTTAGTGACAATTGAGTTTCCTTCAACGTCTTTTCCTATTGCAATTTGCAGAGGTCCAGGCTTTGCATGCACAAGTGTTTCTGAAAGATAAACTGTTTGCCGATTTTGATTTGGAACTTCAATGCCAACATAATTTGTTCCAGGAATCGGCGCAAAGATGCGAACTGAGACGGCAGCCAGAGCTAGAGCCAAGTCGGTTCCTAGGTTTTGCACTTTATTAACGCGCACTCCTGCTGGCAATTCGATTTTAAATAAAGTAACAGTTGGGCCTGCCACCCAACCAACAACTTTTGCTTGTACTCCAAAATCTTCAAGCGACTGTTGAAGCTCAGCTGCCACTTCCGCAAGATGAATCTCTGAGTCTTTAGTAGTTTCATTGTCGGATGGCTGCTTTAGCAATGACAATGGAGGAAGCTTAAAATCGCTGTCGGCAATTGAGAGTTGGACGTTTTCTTCCGCTGATGCTGCGTTTAACTTTTCGATGTCATTAACAGAAGGTTTGTGATTCTTCCTAGGATTGTTTGATATCTTTCTAGTTAATTGTCTTGTTTCGGCACTTGAAGGCAAGACGTTTGTTGGACTTTTATCACAACTACTACTCAATCTTGTTTGAGGCTCAGGTCTTTTTCTTGAACTATCAGAACCATTTATTTTGTCCTTTACACTTGATAAAACGGTTGTTTTGCCACCTTCAAATCCTTTAAAAGAAGAAGGGTCAATGTTTCCGTCTTTATCAAGGGAGATGTTAGTTTCCTCATACGTTTTGTAAATCGGTTCTTTTTTCTCGTTTTTTCTAAATTTTAAAGATAATTTTTCCTTTAATTTTTTGTAAGAAAAGCCAGCAACAATCGCACCGATCACCATTATGAGTGTGCAGACAATAGAAGAAATTACTTTTCCAAACAAGGTGATTAAAACCCAACCGAAAGAGTTACCAACATATCCACCATATGAAACAAGATTGATATCAGAAAAAAGCAAATTTGGCTCATCATGCCCTAGCACCGCAATTGGAGCCATCATTGATATGAGAGTAATAAAACCAATCGAAAAAATAATAATTCCAACAATGAATTTCGTTCGCTTGAAATTTTCTGTATTTTTAATGAACAGAGAAACTCCACAGGCAATAAACACAAATGGAATTATGTATGCAAACATTCCGAAGCAAAGATGACACGCCTTGCTAAGAAATATCGACACGCTTCCTTGCACATTCGGCAAAACTACAAGAACAAAAAGGATGATTCCAAGAAAAATTAAAGTGACTCCCCCGATTTGGAGAGCTAGTTTGTTGTCTTTTTGCGCAACAGAACTGGCGGCACGAGAATTGCGCCCACCAGACTGTTTAGAACTTGAATTAATTTTTCTTACTTGTTGCTTTTTTGGTGCCATTTAAACTACATTTTAATTGAAGAAAAACTGTTTTTAGACCTTCAGAACGTTGACAACCACCATCGGTTTTTGCTTTGTTTTGTCCCACATAAATTGAGTTATGGAGTCGCGCACAGTTAATTTTATTATTTTTGGTAAAACATCTTTATCGCGTGCTAGCTTGTCAAGCGAATGTGTGCAATGCAATGCTGCCTCTTTGCAAAGTGCTCTGTCATCCCCGCCTGTAATTCCATGCATTTCAACTACTGGTTTTGTTGCAAGCTTGCAAGTTTTTGAATTGATTGCTATCGCAACTGAGACAAAACCTTGTGTTCCAATTTTGCTGCGCTCATCTAAAACATCTTGCGATGTGTCACCAACAGAAAGTCCATCAACATAAATAATTCCGCTCTCAACGCTTGGACCTCGTTTAACTCCTTTTGAATTCATGAACAGAGAATCACCATTGTCGAGAATAAATATGTTTTTGTCGTCAATTCCCATTTGCCTAGCAAGATTGGCATGAGCTTGAAGGTGCATTGCTTCGCCATGTACAGGCATGAAATATTTTGGTTTTACAAAAGCGAGCATCAATTTTAGTTCTTCTTGGCTTCCATGTCCCGAAACATGAACGCAGGCCCTACTTTTGTCATACACATCGCATCCAATTTTTGAAAGCATGTTAATGACTTTTGTTACTGCTTTTTCATTTCCTGGAACTGGAGTGGCAGAAATAATTACTGTGTCGCCTGGCTCAATTTCAATTGTTTTATGCTCCCCATTGGCAATCCTTGACAATGCACTCAATGGCTCCCCTTGTGAACCGGTGCACATAATAACCACTTTGTCTGGGCGAGTTTTGTCTAAATCATAGGCATCAATTAGATCTTTGTCAGAAATGTGGAGATAGCCAAGCTCTCTTGCAATGTCAGTGTTTTGTATCATCGAGCGACCAGTTACAACAACTTTTCTTTTTGCTGCGATTGCTGCGTCACAAATTTGTTGGAGGCGGTGAATGTGACTTGCAAATGAAGCTATGATGACTTTTCCAGTTGCTCTAGAAATAATCTCACTCAACGTTTTTCCAACTTCTGCCTCAGATTTAGTGAAACCAGGAACTACTGCATTAGTGGAGTCGCTCATTAAAAGGTCAACACCTTGAGTAGCATATTTAGTTATAGCTGCAAAATCTGTACGAACACCATCGATTGGGGTTTGGTCGAGCTTGAAGTCACCTGTGTGCATGACATTTCCAGCTGGACTCTGAATGTATAAACCAACCGAACCAGGAATTGAGTGGTTTACCGCAAAAAAATCAACTTCAAAGCAACCTATTTTTTGGTGGTCTCCAGCCTTTATTTCGCAAAGCTTGGCGTTTTTAATTCCGTGCTCTTTTAATTTGCCCTCGATTAAGCCCAAAGTTAGCTTTGTACCATAAATTGGGACTTCGATGCCAAGGTCTTTTAACAAATATGGAAGAGAACCCGTGTGGTCTTCGTGGCCATGTGTCACAACGATGCCACGAAGTTTTTCTGCATTCTCGAGAATGTAGGTGTAGTCAGGCAAAATGAGATCAATGCCTGGATGGTCGTCTTCCGGAAACATCAAGCCTGCATCATCAAGCAAAATGTCGCCTTTGCACTCAAAAGCCGTCATGTTTTTGCCGATAGCATCGAGTCCGCCAAGTGGAATTACCCTCAAACTCGCCTTAGGGTCAATTCTTGGGTTCTTCTGCGCAGACCTTTTCTGACGCCCGTTTTGAGGATTGCTCCGTTTTGAATTATCAAATTTTCCTCGAGAAAGATGTGGCCTTTCTCGGTCTACTTTTACATGCTTATAATAGCTGGTCTTCTTGCGTTTTCCCTCGCTTGAAGTAGAGTCTGAAGGATTGGCTGCTCTTTTTTGAGCACCATCCTCGGACTGCTTATATGTCATATTTAACCTCGTTAATTTATTTTTTAATTTAGCGCTTTCTAAATGGCTTTCTCTCTGATTTTTCTGGACGCTTTAATTGTTTTTTCTCGCTATTTGAGTTGGCGTCTCCGCCGTTTATTGTTGGCTTGTCGAGGCGGTCAAGCGAGATTTTTCCGCTCTTTGGATCAATGTCGGTTACCTCAACTTTGACAATGTCGCCAACAGACATAATGTCTTCTGGCAAATGTACTCTGCCATTAGCCATTTTTGATACGTGCAAAAGTCCATCTCTGTTTGGTGTCAGGCGAATGAAAGCGCCGAAATCTTTAAGACCGACCACTTCGCCGTCGTAAACCTCTCCTACCTCTGGCTCATGCACGATGTCGTGAATCATTTTTAGAGCAGCATCTGAAGATTCTTTTGAAGTTGCAGCAACGTGAACTGTTCCGTCTTCTTGAATCTCAATTGTTGCTCCAGTTTCGTCCTGGATGCCACGGATTACTTTTCCGCCTGTTCCAATAACGTCTCTAATTTTTTCTGTGTCAATTACAAGAGTTTCGATGCGAGGAACTGTTTCGCGCATCTCACTTCTTGGGGCATCAATTGTTTCAAGCATTGCGTTTAGGATGAAGGCTCTTCCCTCTTTTGCCTGCGCAAGTGCTCTAGCTAAAATGTCGACGCTCAAGCCTTTTGCTTTATTGTCCATTTGAAGTGCCGTGATTCCATTTTTGGTGCCACAAACTTTAAAGTCCATGTCGCCAAGGAAATCTTCCAAACCTTGGATGTCAGTCAAAATAACGATGCCATCGTCTTCTTTAATGAGGCCCATTGCAACGCCTGACACTGGTTCTTTGATTGGAACACCTGCATCCATCAAAGCTAGTGTTGACCCGCATGTTGAAGCCATAGACGAAGATCCGTTTGATTCAAGAACTTCTGAAACAACGCGAATTGCATATGGGAATTCTTCTTCACTTGGGATTACAGGCAAAAGTGCTTTTTCTGCAAGGTTTCCATGACCAATTTCACGGCGCTTTGGAGCACCCATTCTTCCGCATTCACCTGTGCAAAAGGGTGGGAAGTTGTAGTGATGCATGTAGCGGCGCTCTGTCTCAGGATCAATAGTGTCGAGTCTCTGTGCTTCATTTAACATTCCAAGTGTCGCAATTGAAAGCGCTTGCGTTTGACCACGCTGAAAAAGACCTGAGCCATGAACGCGTGGAAGATATCCAGGAACGATGTGAAGAGGCCTTACCTCAGTTGCCTTGCGTCCATCAACGCGCTCGCCTTTTTCTATAATCATGCGACGCATAGCTTTCTTCTCAAGTTTTTTGAGAGCTGCTGCAATGTCGCCTGCCCACTCTTCGCGCTCTTCTTCAGTAAATCCTTCTTCTGTGATTCTTTGTTTTAACTCTTCAACATTTGCAATTCGTGATGCCTTGTCGTCACCTTTAATTGCCGCAGACATTTCCTCGTAGTGAGAAGTAACAACTTCATCAATTTTTGGATCTGGGACGTGAGGTGTATATTCAAGTTTTGTTGGATTAACGCGATCGATGAATCGCTGTTGAGCTTTGCAGAACTCGGCAATTGCCTCTTGACCAAAGTTCATTGCATCTAACATTTCTTCTTCAGAAATCTCATGAGCTCCTGCTTCAACCATTGAAATAAAGTCGGCAGTTCCTGCAATTGTTAGTTCAAGGTCACTTTCTTTTTGCTCATCAAAAGTTGGGTTAACAATGAACTCTTTTGTTTCCTTGTTTCTTCCAATGCGAACGCATGCAGCTGGACCCTCAAACGGTGCTCCACCAACCATCAAGGCCGCAGATGCGGCTCCAATACAAATTACATCAGGTGCATTGTTGGGATCACAAACAAGCGGTGTTGCGACAATTTGAACTTCTTTTTTGAAGTCCTCTGGAAATCCAGGTCGGATTGGACGGTCAATCATGCGAGCTGTGAGCGTTCCTTTGTCGGAAGGCTTTGATTCGCGCTTTAAGAAGCCGCCTGGAATGCGTCCAACAGCATACATTTTTTCAATGAAGTCAACAGTTAATGGAAAGAAATCATAGTTCTTATCGTCTTTTGAGACCACTGCTGTAACAAGGACTGTGGTATCACCACAAGTTGCAAGAACAGCACCTGTTGCCTGCTTTGCAAGTTCTCCCGTTTCAAAGCGATAGGTTTTTCCATAAAGTTCAAATTCTTCTACAATTTTTTCCATTTCTTCTTTTCTTCTTTTCTCTTCGTCTAAAACTTCCTACCAAACTAATTCCATTTATAAATTTGTTTGATTTAAATTAAAACCCGCCATTGCAGCGGGTTTAGTTAAAGCTAAATATTGTCGCGAATACCAAGCTTTGCTATGAGTTGACGATACTCGTCAATGTTCCTGTTTTTGATGTATTTGAGAAGTCCACGTCGTTTACCAATAAGCTTCATGAGACCGCGACGAGTGTGATTGTCTCCCTTGTGAACCTTCAGATGAGCTGTGAGGTTTTTGATTCTCTCGGTGAGTATTGCGACCTGAACCTCTGGAGCACCAGAATCTTTTTCATTTTTGCCATACTCTTTAATGAGTTCAGCAACTTTTTCGTTTGAAATGCTCAAACGTGTAGCCATGTTTGCCACCTTTCTAATTAAACTTCATGTTGTGATTGTTTAAATTACACAACCCTTTTAATAATCGTTTGCGACCGAGAAAACGTGAACGGTGGAGCTCGCGGTTTCTAAGTCGCAAATTGCATGCGCTGCAATTTTGCAACGCGTATGAATTATAAACCAAATTGGTCGATTTATCCAAAATGACCCGAAACATACTCTTTTGTTTCTTCATGAGTTGGATCGTTAAATAGTTGCTGTGTTGGAGCAAATTCTACAAGGTCACCCATGAGAAAAAATGCTGATTGATCAGCAACTCGTTGTGCCTGTTGCATGTTGTGTGTAACCATGACAACAGTGTAGTCTTTCCTAAGCTGCCCCACCAATTCTTCAATTTGACCTGTCGAAATTGGGTCTAGGGCTGAAGTTGACTCGTCAAGCAGCAAAACTTCAGGTTTTACAGCAAGGGCTCGTGCTATGCAAAGTCGCTGTTGTTGACCACCCGATAGTCCAAGTGCGCTTTTCTTTAGACGATCGCTAACTTCGTCCCAAAGAGCTGCACCTCGGAGTGATTCTTCGACGATTTTATCAAGCTCCTCGCGATTTTTGATTCCGTGAATGCGAGGACCATAGGCAACATTGTCATAGATGCTCATTGGGAAAGGGTTGGCTTTCTGAAACACCATTCCCACGCGCTTTCTGATCTCTGTAACATCACAGTTGCCTGAATAAATATCCTCGTCATCAAAAGTAACACTGCCTTGGATTTTAATTCCAGGCACAAGGTCGTTCATTCTGTTTAATGTGCGCAAAAATGTAGACTTGCCGCATCCAGATGGGCCAATTAATGCTGTCACCTGATGAGTAGGGACTGAAATGTTTACGTCATGCAGCGCATGATTTGACCCATACCAAAGGTTTAGGTTGTCGATAACAAAAGTCTCGTTCACTTATTTTTCCTTCTTTTCAAGTTTTGAAGCTGCCAGGTTAGCGCAGAAGTTAAGAATGAGTGTCAATATCATAAGTATTGATGCAACAGCAAATGCTACATTGAGCTGACCGCGTTCAGTTGCATATACATATAGGGCTACTGTGAGAGTTGCACTTGATGACTGAAGTGCTGTCATAAATCCATTTAGAATGAGACCAAACCCTGCTGTATACAAAAGAGCAGCCGATTCTCCAACAATTCTTCCGATTGCAAGAATGCATCCTGTCACGATGCCATCGATTGAGTTTGGCAAAACAACAGTTCTAATCATGTGCCATTTTCCGCTTCCAAGAGCGAGTGCACCTTCTCGATAGCTTTGAGGGACAGTTTTTAGACTCTCAAGAGTGTTCGAGATGATTGTAGGTAACACCATCACAACAAGTGTGAGGCCACCTGCGAGAACACCTGCTTGTAGTCCGAGGAGTTGAATGAACACAAGCATTCCAACAAGACCAAAAATAACTGAAGGAATTCCCGTTAGAGTTTCTACAGCAAAACTGATGACTTTAACTACTTTTTTGTTGGTTGCATATTCGTTTAGATAAACAGCGGCACAAACACCAAGAGGGATTACTATTGCCATTGCAATTAAAACTATGTAAAGAGTGTTTAGGATGTTTGGAAGAATTCCAATTGTGTCTTTTACATAGCTAGATTGTGTAGTCAAAAGTTGAACTGTAATAAAAGGAATTCCTCGATAGAAGATATATCCAATTATCAAAGCAAGAATGGCGCAAACACAAATTCCGCTACCATAGACAAGACCTTTTATAATCTTGTCTTTTCTACGGCGCGAAACGATCATCTTTGGCAATTTAGCTTTCATTTTGACTGTGTTGAGTGAAGGCGTTCCTTCAAGAGCTGGAGTTGTAGCAATAACGCCTGGTTGAGACATTATTTTTCCTCCCTTCTTGCAATTAAGTTGAGAACAACATTGACGAGAATAATGAAAACAAAAAGCACTAAGCCGATGCTAAATAGTGCTTCACGATGAAGGCTTCCATAGGATGCGTAGCTCATCTCAGAGACGATTGCAGTTGTTAGGAAACGAACTGAACCAAAAAGACTTGGCATGTTTGCTACGTTTCCTGCAACCATGATGATTGCCATTGCCTCTCCTAAAGCACGTCCAATGCCCTGGATTACCGCTGTTGCTATGCCACTTCTTGCAGCATGAATTGAAACTTTAAAATATGTCTCAGTCTCTGTAGCCCCCAGCGCGAGTGAACCTTGCTCATATTCTTTTGGAACAGCATCTAGAGCTGTTGTTGACACATTTATGATGTATGGAAGAATCATTACAGTTAAAACAAGAATTGCAGCCAGCAATGTTGCGCCTGATGAGAGGCTAAATATATATTGAATGGCTGGAACTAAAACGATCATTCCAACAAGTCCATAAACAACACTTGGAATGCCTGCAAGAAGTTCAACAGCAGAGCGAATTAAACGCCCCGATTTTTTTCCTGCATATTTTGACAAAAAAACCGCAGTTAAAATTCCGAGCGGTAGACCCAGAATTACTGCGCCAATTGTGCCATATACACTTGTTAATATAAATGGCAAAATGCCAAATTGCCCAGCGCCTGGATTCCAAGTGGTGCCAAAAAGAAAATTAGCAAAACCAATTTTTGTAATGGCAGGCATACCTGAAATAATCAGGTACACCGAGATGCCAAGTACAAAGGCGACTGAGAGCATTCCGAATGCGAAAAACACTCCGTGAAAAATGTTTTCCCATAAATTTAGTTTTTTCTTCATGTCTCTTACCTAAAGTTGATTACTTCACTACAACAACAAACATAAAAACTATTTGGCAACTGGAATTGCGCCAGCTTTTTTAATCAAATCATTTGCTGAAGAGCTTGTTGCAAAGTCGAGGAACGCTTGTGCCTGAGGTGAGAGCTCTTGACCTTCTTTTGTGATGATGTTAAATGGACGCTGGATTTTGTAGGTCCCATCTAAGACAGTGTCTTCGGTGCTAGCAACTCCATCAACAGTTACAGCTTTAATGCCACTTTGACCTTCTACTGCTGAAAGCGAAGCATAACCAATTGCATTCTTTGAACTAGAGCAAGCTGTGATTACAGCTCCTGTTGAAGTGAGCTCCTGTGAAAGCTTGCATTTATCTTTTGTCTTAGTGATTGATTCAAATCCATCTCTCGTGCCAGAGCCTGATTCGCGACCGATGCAAGCGATGTCAAGATCTTCGCCGCCAACTTCTTTCCAGTTCGTAATTTTTCCAGTGAAGATGTCGGTAATTTGATCGAGTGTTAGGTTTCTTACTCCACAGTTGGAGTTAACAATGATGGCAATACCGTCTAGAGCAACAGTTGTTGCTTTGAGTCCAGTTTCGGAGTCTTTTAACTTACGTGAAGAAAGCCCAAGGTCGCAAGAACCGTTCTTTGCGCTTTCAATTCCTGTGCCAGAACCCGTTGCATCATATGTAACAGTCACTCCACTGTTTTCCTGCATAAAAGCTTCGCTTAAAGCTCCAATAACTTTTTCCATGGAAGTTGAACCATTTGTTGACACTGCACCAGACAACTTAGTTTGGTCAGAGCTGTTGTCGCTTGACCCGCATGCGTAAAGACCAAATAGCATGGCAACTGTCACGAACAGAACGGAAGCACTTTTTAGTACCGATTTCGTTTTCATTCTTTTCCTTTCAATTTTTTCTAACGAAATGTCTCTCCCCTTTTTGGGGCCTATCTAATTGAATGACTTACAGGAAAAGAAAATGTGGTTGCTCTGAAATAGTTTTGCAATTGAATTTCAAAGATTTTGTAAAGTTGAGCATGTGAAAATTGACAAAACATTTTCACAAGGTATGTAAAATGTAGGCATGATTTATTACGTAGAAGATGATGAAAACATTCGTGGACTTGCTTTGTATGCATTAAAGCAAGCTGGCCTCGACGCGCTCGGCTTTGAAGACGGCGAATCTTTTTTTCAGGAAGTTGACAAGAACAAGTGCGATTTAATCTTGCTTGACATAATGTTGCCTGGAACAGATGGTCTGACTTTATTGAGCGAGATTCGAGCAAACAAGCAAATCTTTAATACTCCAGTCATGATGCTTTCTGCAAAGGGAACTGAATATGATAAAGTGAGTGCTCTTGATGCAGGGGCTGACGACTATCTTGCAAAGCCTTTTGGGATGATGGAACTTGTGAGCAGATGCAAGGCATTACTCAGAAGAAATGGGCAAATTGCAAATAGCGATGATTCAACGTTGAGGTGTGGCCCAATAGAAATTAATGCTGCCGCACATGAGGCACTTTCTAATGGGACGCCTCTCGATTTGTCACCAAAAGAGTTTGAGCTTTTGCATGTTTTGGTTGAAAACCAAGGCAGAGTTCTCACACGCACACAATTGCTCGAAGACATTTGGGGAATTACTTTTGTTGGGGAAACACGAACGGTCGACACTCACATTCAAACGTTGAGAAGAAAACTTAATCATGCTTGTGAATTGTCAGGCAATGTAATTCAAACAGTACACGGAGTTGGTTATCGAGCTAAAGCCAGCGGGTTTACTCGATGAAGAAACGCAGGAGTCTATATTCCCTTTTGTTCATCGCATTATTTTCGTTAGGAATTTTTGTTGCTGTAGCAGTGACAATCGTTGTTACCTATTTAAACTATGCAGCATTAGGTGACGAATCAAACATATTTTCTTTTTTACTTTCATCGACAACTCAATTTGCTTCTTTTGCTTTAGTTCTTCTCATTCTGACGCTTGTGATTTCTCGAATTTTGACAGAAATAATCACTCGCCCTTTTAAAGACATAGATTTAAATCATCCTCTCACCAATGATTCATATGAAGAAGTTCAGCCTTTATTAAAAAGAGTTGATGATCAGAGAAAAATGCTTCAAGAACAAAATAAACTTCTTGAAGACACCAACATTATGCGACGCGAATTTACAGGTAACGTTTCACACGAAATGAAAACACCACTTCAAGTTATTGGTGGATATGCAGAATTAATGGAAAACGACATGGTTCCCCCTGAAGACATCAAGAAAACTGCAAAGTTGATTCGTCGTGAAGCAGAAACTATGCGTGATTTAATCGATGATGTGCTAACACTTTCAAAACTTGATGAAAATGCTTCTTTAGATGGAGATTTAATTTTACTTTCTGACACAATTGAGCGAGTTTCCGGAAGACTCGAGCAAAAAGCGTGTTCGCGAGGTCAGGTCATTAGGTTGAATCTTGATCAAAAACTCACCATAAAAGGCAGTTCCTCCCTAGCCGAACAAATTGTTTATAACCTGGTAGATAACGCAATTAAATACAACAAAGATGATGGAGTTGTTACTGTTGATTTATTTACAGATGGCAACAGAGCAAAACTTGTCGTTTCTGATGAAGGTCCTGGCATACCAATTTCCCAGCGAGAGAGAGTTTTTGAGCGTTTTTATCGCGTTGATAGCAGCCGATCTCGTCAAACTGGAGGCACGGGCCTTGGCCTTGCAATCGTAAAACACTCTGTTGAAGTCTTGCATGGGCGAATAAAAATTGTCGATAATCCTAATAGTGAAACTGGTTCAAGTTTCGTTGTCAACTTGCCACTAGCCTAAACCAGACGTTTGATTTAAAATTAACGAGTGTGTTTCGGGTTGTGGCGCAGTTTGGTAGCGCACTTGACTGGGGGTCAAGGGGTCGCAGGTTCAAATCCTGTCAACCCGACCATTTCTTTCCGCTTTTCTGGCAAAAACAATTTCGATTAGCTGAAAAAAACCCAAAGCGGGATTTTATATTGCAAAAGTTCAGACAGTCCCAAAACACTACTTTTAACTTTTCATAAGAATTTGTTCGCTCACTGTCATTTTCACACCGCTTAGGAATCAGTGATGTCTATATTTCTAATTAAAAAAATGCTTTTTAGTGCCAAGTGGTGTTAAATCTTTTAAATAAGTTATTTTTTGAAAGCATTTTTTCTCGTTTTATTTAGCTCAATTATTTGCATAGAGAGCTTCTTTCGGATTCATTTATTCGCCATTTACTACAACCTTTAAACAGATCTCCTAAAGCTTCTTCAATCCTCAGCGACCTACTGTGAATGTCATCTCCATCCCAAGTTAAACCATTTATGCAACTGTCTATAATTTCGCCGCTCAGGTCGCGCGTTAATTTTCCATCAATAAAGCCATGGGCAATCAAAAGTTCAACATGATAGATGATTTCGTTATTAGTGAATTCGCAGTCTTTAATTTTTCCGCGAGCTTCGAATAAATCGGCAAGTTCGAGATAATCCTCGGATTTTTCGACTTTTAAAAGAATACTGCGAACTAAATCTAAATTTCTTTTCATGTGAAAACTCCTACGTTGAAGGTTGTCAACAACAAACACGCCACTTTCTGCTAAGATGTCGCATGAGGGGTAAGTCCCGCCGAACTGTCGGGGGGAGTGCCCCTTAATTTATTTGGAAACTTTTAAGCTCGTACCATCTTTAGTTATTAATCTAACTTCGTCAAAACTCCACTGCTTCCCCTTATTTTTCCCCGTCCTGATTTTGTGATTCCAGTTAATGAATTTCATTACCTTTTCGTATGAGTCAACAATATCTAAAGAAGAGTTTGATAAGTCAATAACTAAGTTATTTGATTGCCCTGCGGCTTCTTCAAACTGATGATAAATAGTTTGTCCACCTCCGCCAGTAGGGGATTTAAATTCAAGAGTTCTCTTTTTTAAACCATTAGTGACATCATAGACATCACTGGATTTATCTTCGTCTTTATTTTTGTGGGCTTAAAAATTACTTTATCATGCTCGTCATCCACTAATGACAAATAATAATTAGTGAACTCTTTAGGCTCATAAATTGGATTGGTGCCATCTCACAAAAAACATTTCTGGTTTGATAGCTAGGTTTACGACTTGGTTAAAACTCTTAGAGTTTTTAAATCTTTTTTTGAGTAGAGAAAGGAATTAAAAACTACGCAATTGCTTGTTCTAGCCTTCCTTCTTTTTTAGGGATGTTCGCAAACACCTCTTCTGAAATTTTAATGATGTTGTCTACGAGAGGATTCTCGACATTGATGTTTGAGAAAATACCATAGCTTGCGCTGTAGTCTCCTTTCCATGGCAAGATCACCCTGTTGACGCCTGGAGATGCAAAAGCTGTTGGAATTAGTGTAAATCCATAGCCTGCATCCACTAAGGATAGTGCTTCTACGGTCGTTTCACAATATATTGTCTCTGGACCTGAAGCCTCGGGTAATGCTAGACGGAATTTAGCAGCGCGTCTGCGATATGCCAAAGGGACACACACAATTTGTTGTTGCCCCACGAGATCACTAGCCTGCAAAACATCATAATTCGCAAATTTAGAAGCAACGTTTGTCACAAAGCAAAGGTTATCCAACAGAATTTCGTTATAAAAAACGCTTTCTGTAACCAGTGAGTCGCCATAGAATCCAAAATATAAATCGAGAAACCCACGATTTAGACTTTCACTTGAATCATCGCGTGTTCCAAGTTTTAAAGTGATGCCAACATTCGGATGTTCTTCATGGAAGATTTTCATGACTTTTGATATGTGGTAGAGTTGCCCGCAATCGTTGTATCCAACGACGAGATGGCCTCCTGTAGCCTTCTTTTTTGCTTTTTCCGAGGCATCTGACATAATCTGTAAAATTTCACGCGCATCTGGCAGAAATGCTTCCCCTAGGTCAGTGAGGGACACTGTTCGTGTGCTGCGAGCAAAAAGCGTGCCACCAAGCTCATTTTCAAGTGTGGCAATGTGTTTTGTAACGCTTGGTTGTGAAAGTTCAAGTTCTTCTGCTGCGCGACGAAAACTTAGGCATTGCGCAACACTGACGAAGCACAAAAGCTGAGTATCATTCATTATTTACCTTTTCATTAATTCATTATTTCTATCAATAATAGCCATTTAATAGAAAAAATAATTTTGATTTCGTTAAGTGAAATTTACATGAATCAACTCATTCTTCAAATTGTGAGTTATATAACTCAGCATATTTGCCATCTTTCTTCAGCAATTTTTCATGAGTTCCACTCTCTACAATTTCTCCTTGACTCATTACCAGAATAAGATTTGCATTTTTAATTGTTGAAAGGCGGTGAGCAATTACAAAAGAAGTTCTTCCGCTCATTAATTTATCCATTGCATTTTCAATTAGTTGCTCAGTGCGTGTGTCAATTGAACTTGTTGCTTCGTCTAGAATAAGCATTGATGCGTTGCGAATCATTGCTCGAGCAATGGTAATTAATTGTTTTTGCCCAGCAGAAAGTGATTCGGTTCCATTCAAAACCGTGTTGTAACCGTTTGGAAGTGTCGTTATGTAGTGATGCAGACCAACAGCTTTGCAAGCATCGATTACCTGTTTATCGGTAACATTTTGTTCGCAATATATAATGTTTTCTTTAATCGTCCCGTCGAATATCCAAGTGTCTTGCAAAACCATACAAAACTGATTATGAACTGAAGCTCTTGTCATTTTAGTTGTCGGAATTCCGTCAATTTTAATGGAACCATCATTTAACTCATAGAATCTCATCAACAAATTCACGAGCGTTGTTTTACCAGCACCTGTTGGACCCACAATTGCAATTTTTTGTCCTGGTCTTGCTACTGCTGAAAAATCTTTGATAATAATCTTTTCTGGTTTATAACCAAATTTAACATGATCAAATTCAACTTCGCCTTTTGCATAGTCGATAGCTACGGAGTTTGAATCGTCGGGCTGTATTTCTTCTTGTTCAAGAAGCTCTGAAATGCGTTCTGTTGCAGCAGCTGCACTTTGAAGCGATGTTATAGCTTGGGCAATTTGACTTAAAGGCTCAGTAAACTGTCGCACATAAATCATAAATGCGACTACCACACCAAATGAGATGATGTGATTTAGCGTGAGTACAGCCCCCAGAATGCACACAACGACATAACCAAAATTCCCTACAAAACCCATCAAGGGTTGCATGAGGCCACTCAAGAATTGCGACTTCCATGCATTTTCAAATAGACGCTCGTTTGTCTTTACAAACTCTTCTTTTGATACAGATTCAGCATTACAGGCATGGACCACAGTGTGCCCTGCGTAGGTTTCTTCAATAATTCCATTGAGTTTACCAAGTTCTTCCTGCTGTTCATTGAAATATTTTTGAGAATGAGAAACTATTCCAAAAACGATAAAAAAACCAATCAGAGATGAAAGCACAGCTGCAATTGCCATTGTCCAGTTTGTAATGAACATAAAAACCACAGATCCAACAAGTAAAGCAAGCGCGCTAATTAATGTGCCGAGACTTTGGTTTAGAGTTGTCCCAATTATGTCAGAGTCATTAGCAATTCGAGACATTATGTTCCCAGTTGTTGTTGTGTCAAAATAGCTGAGAGGAACGTTATTAACTTTTTTGCATAAATTAGATCGAAGTTTTTTTGTAATGTTTTGACTGGCATGAGCCATGAGTAAATTAGATGAGAAGTTAAAAATCCAGCCTAATATATAAAGAAACAACAGGAAAACTGCAATTCTTAATACTGCTTCTACATCAATCGTTGCGCTCAAGCCCTGGGTCACAATGTCAGTAATTTTTGAAAGCTGACTTGGGCCGTAGACTCTTGTCATTTGACCACCGATTGATAATATTCCTGCCACAATGATTATTGGCAACCAGGCTTTAGAAAAACCGCACAATTTAACTATTGCATCACAAAAGTTTTTTGGCTTTTCTCCCCCTATTATTTTTTGACCTCTTGGCCCAAAACCACCTGGTTTTTGTTGTAGCCGAGGAGAATTCTGACTGTTATTTTCATCTTGCATTTTTCAACTCTTCTTCAGATAACTGGGATTCCGCAATTTCACGGTATACTTTGCAAGTTTTTAAAAGTTCTGAATGTTTTCCATGTCCAACAACGTGGCCATCGTCAATTACTAGAATTTGATCGGCATCCATAATAGTCCCAATGCGTTGGGCGACTATTATTCTCGTAGTACCACCTAACTCTTTAGTCAGAGCTTCCCTAACTGCAGAGTCGGTTTTATAGTCAAGTGCACTGAAAGAATCGTCAAATATGATAATTTCAGGGTTCTTATAAATTGCACGTGCAATTGATATGCGTTGCCGTTGACCACCTGACAAATTAGAACCGCTCTGTGCAACTTCTGAATTTAATCCCAAATCAAGGCTTTTAACAAAATCGCTTGCCTGAGAAATCATCAATGCTTTTTCAATTCTGGAGTCATCGACCTGGCCGACTTCGCCATAGATGATGTTAGATTTAATTGTGCCTTTAAATAGAAATGGCTTTTGTGGAATGTAGCCAACTATTTTCCGTAAAAAATGCTCATCTAATTCGCAAACATTATTTCCATCTACAAGAATTTGTCCAGACGTGCAGTCAAACAATCGAGGGATTAGTTGAACTAGGGACGATTTTCCAGAACCAGTTGAACCAATTATTGCGACTGTCTCGCCTTTTTTTGCGACAAAAGAAATGTTTCGCAACACTGCGTGTTCTGCATCAGGATATTTAAAAGTAACGTTTTTGAATTCCACAGTGCCAGCCATTGCGTCGTCGACTTTTGTTTTCTTGCCTGAGACAATTGCAATGTTTGTATCAAGTACTTCATTTATTCGTCCTGCAGCTACAAAAGCGCGTGGCCCAATGAAAAAAGCAACAGTAATCATCATAAATGACATGATTATTTGCATTGCATATGAAGAAAACACAACCATATCGCTAAATAGTGGCAACCTAGCAGGAACTGATGAATCATTTATGATTAGGACTCCAATTGTGTAAATTGCAAGAGTTAAACCACTCATTATCATTCCTACAGTTGGGAATAGAAACGACATTGAGCGAGTTGTAAACAGCTGAGTTCTTGTTAGTTCATTGTTGGCTTGTTCAAATTTATTTTGTTGGTACATTTCTGCATTGTAGGCATGTACAACGCGAATGCCTACAATGTTTTCTCTTGAAGTCTTGTTTAGGTTATCGGTCAGCTTCTGCATGATTTTAAAACGAGGAATTACAAGGCAGCTAATGGTTACCATCACCATGATTAGGATTATCACAGCTACAACAGTTGCAGATGTCCATTGCCAACTTTTGCCAGCAATTTTAAATGCAGCCCATGCAGCCATAATTGGTGCGCGTGCAATTGCTTGTAGGCCCATCGCAATAAACATTTGAATCTGCATAACATCGTTTGTAGTGCGTGTAATCAAAGAAGCGTTTGAGAATTTAGAAATCTCTTCCTTTCCAAAATCAATTGTTTTGGAATAGACTTTATTACGAAGAGTTTTTGCAAAGCCTGCAGCAACATGTGCGACAGTATAGCCAACAACAATTGTTGTTCCTGCGCTTAATAATGAACAAATAATCATTTTGCCGCCTGCATTGAGAACATCGCCAAGCTGTGATCCTTGAGTTTGCACTAGCTGAGTGATTTCTCTCATGTAGTCTGGCAATTTAAGGTCTAACCAAACACCCAGAATTACAAAGATAAGAGCTATGACAGCAAAACATCTCTCTTTTTTCGTTGTGTACTTGAGCAGTTTAAACATAAAAAATCGTCTACATCAACACTTAAAAATAATTAAATTGATAAAAAGCATCTCTAGCCAACAATTTGTTTTGGCTAGAGATTACGAATTAATAGATAAATTTAAGGAATACTAACGCTTAATTACTATTCCCAAAACACTGTTACTTTCTATTCACAGAGATGACAAGATGTGTAATGGCCTGGCGAAACTTCTTTGCGCTCGGGCGCACATGTTCTGCACTTTTCACTCGCATAAGGACACCTGCCAGCAAAGCGACATCCTGCTGGTGGATCGATTGGACTTGGAACCTGTCCCTCAAGAACAATTCTTTTCCTACTGCTTTCAATAGACGGATCAGGAATAGGAATTGCAGATATTAGAGCTTTAGTGTATGGGTGCTGCGGATTCGCATAGAGCTCCTCAGCGCTGCATTCTTCAACTACTTGTCCCATGTACATTACTAATATTCGATCAGAAATGTGTTTAACCATAGACAAGTCGTGAGAAATAAACAGATATGTGAGTCCATTTTTGTCTCTTAAGTCCATGAGCAAGTTAACGATTTGAGCTTGGATTGAAACATCGAGCGCAGAAATTGGCTCATCACAAAGCAATAACTCAGGCTTTACTGCAAGAGCTCTAGCAATTCCTATGCGCTGACGCATACCTCCTGAAAATTCATATGGATAGCGGTCCATGCTAGAGGGGTTTAATCCAACTTGTTTCATAAGAACTGCAACTTGTTCTCGTCGATCTTCTTGGTTCTTCGCAAGTTTTTGAATGTCAATACCTTCAGCAATTAAATCAAGAACTTTGTTTTTTCCGTCAAGTGAAGCATAGGGGTCTTGAAACACTGTTTGAACTTCACAACAATACTTCTTTCGTTCTGCACCTTTTAGACTGTGCAAATCTTTTCCTTTGTAAAGACACATGCCATCAGTTTTTTGATAAAGACCAATTGCACATCTTCCACAAGTTGTTTTACCGCAACCTGACTCCCCTACGATTCCTAGTATTTCGCCACGAGCAACTTGAAAGCTAACATCATCAACGGCTCTTAAATCTTTTTTGCCGACCTTGAAATATTTCTTTAAGTGTTCTACTTTCAAAACAGGATCAGCCATTATTTAACCTCCTGCTGGTGATAACAGGCAACTTTGTGCGTGTTTGTTATATTTTCAAGAGCTGGCATTGTTTTTCTGCATTTGTTATCTGCATAGGGGCAACGCTCAGCAAAAGGACAACCAGGCTTTTGGCCTATTAATTCTGGTGGAGCTCCATTGATTGTATACAAACGACCCTTCCCCATTTGGTCAAGACGAGGTGAAGCCGATAGCAAGCCTTGTGTGTAGGGATGCTTTGGATCGTTAAAGATTTCATCCACATTGCCCTTTTCCATAACATGACCAGCATAAAATACAACTACACTTTGTGCTAGACCTGCAACCACACCCATGTCATGCGTGATGAGCAAAACACTCATTTTGTTTTGTTCTTTTAGGCGAGATATCAAATCGAGTATTTGAGCTTGGATAGTAACGTCAAGTGCCGTTGTTGGCTCATCTGCAATGAGAAGTTTTGGATTGCATGCAAGTGCTGATGCAATCATTACTCTCTGGCGCATTCCACCTGAAAATTCATGAGGATATCTCTTCATTGCATCTTCAGCATCGGGGATACCTACCATTTTTAATAGTTCAATTGACTTCTCATTTGCCTCTTGTTTTGAGAATTTCTTGTGAAAGCTAAAGCACTCCGCAATTTGTTTGCCAATGCGCATAGTTGGATTCATTGCGCTCATTGCATCCTGAAAAATCATTGCTGATGCACTTCCGCGGTAGTTAATCCATTCAGATTCTGTAAAGTCAAGAATGTTTTGTCCTTTGTAAAGAATCTGACTTCCCTCCTCGCAAACTCCGTTTGTTGCTTCGGTAAGTCCCATGATTGCGCGAGCAGTTACTGATTTTCCACAACCAGACTCTCCCACCAATGCGACACATTCGTTCTCTTCAATCTCGAATGAGGCATCACTAACTGCCTCTACTTTTCCTCGAGTGGTTGAGAAGGTAACATGCAGGTTTTTGATTTCAAAAAGGCTCATTAGTTACCTCCAGTGTTTGAACTGAATGAATTCTTAACACCATTGCTCAAAACATAGAAGCAAAGCACTGCTAAAAGGATGCATAAACCTGGATAAACTGCTAGGTCTGGGTGAGTGAGAATGTATGTTTGAGCGCCTTGGAGCATGCCACCCCATGATGCATTTGGAATAGTTATGCCAAAACCAAGATAGCTTAGTGAAGACTCTGTCAAAATAGCGTTTGCAATTGCATTTGCAGCAGAAACTATAACCAGTGACATAACATTTTTAATAAAGTGTTTAGAAATCAACCATCCTTTGCTTGCGCCAAGGCCTTCAGCGGCTAATATGAAATCGCGCTCACGAAGGCTCAAGACTTCAGCTCGAACTATGCGCGCAACTCCCATCCACGAGAAGAAGCCGATCGTTATTACAAGTGTTGAAATTCCTGCGCTAAGGTAAATGTTTAATGTAATGATTATTAAGAAGCTAGGCACAGACATTAAAATGTCGGCAATTCTCATTAGAAAACCATCCACCATTTTGCTGGAACAACCAGCAACAATGCCATAAATCGTGCCAAACACAATCGACACAAGCATTGACAGGAAACCAACAAGCAAAGAAACGCGACCACCATATAACAATCTGGTGAACACATCTCTGCCAAAATTGTCGGTACCAAGCCAGTGTTCAGGCGATATTGGTAGGAATTTGTGCAAAGGGTCTACCGCATTAGGGTCATATGGCGACAGAGGTGCACATATTACACACAAAGTCATCAATATTAAAATTGCGCCACTAATGATAATTGCTTTGCGTGAACTGGAGATTTTTTTCATTATTTATCTCCCTTCATCGCTTTAATGCGTGGGTCTGCAAATGCATAACATACATCAGCAATCAAATTGCCAGCGACGAGAAGCAGACACGAAAGCATTGTAGTTCCCATAATCATGTTGTAGTCACGGGCATATATAGCACTCATGCCAGTTGTGCCCAAGCCAGGCCACCCGAAAATTGTCTCAACAATGTAGGCGCCACCAACTAAACTTCCTAAACTCATTCCAACAAGTGTAATTAATGGCAAGAGACAGTTTTTCAAAACATGATGACTCAAAATGTATCCCATCTTTGCACCTTTAGAGATGCCAAACAGAACATATTCTTCGTTCATCTCTCGTATCGTGGCTTCACGAATATATCGTGCATAAATCGAAATTTTTCCTACGCTCAAAACGATTACTGGCAAAATTGCGTGTGCACAGAGGTCAAAAAAGTTATCGACACCTGTGGTTCTCATTCCAGAACTCGGAAGAAGCCCGAGTTTAAGCGAGAAAATTACAATAAGCATAATTGCAAACCAAAATGACGGTATGGAGATTGCAATATAGTGTATTGCATTCATAACTTTGTCAAATATTGAGCCTCGATATCGACCAGCAAGCAATCCTAATGGGACAGCCATAAGAACAGAAAAAATAATCGATGCACCCATAAGCCCAACAGTTGCAGGAAGTTTTGCAACAATTAGTGGCCAAACTTCTGTGTGGCTGCTTGTTGAATCTCCAAAATCACCTTGAGCGACTTTTACTAGCCAACGTCCATACTGGACGATGACTGGATCGTTGTAGCCTAAATCAGTTTTTAGTTGCTCATATTCTTCGTCTGTCATATCAACAGTTCTATATTGCTGTGCAGGATCACCTGGAGCCATATACACAAGCAAAAAAGAGAATATCGAAACAACAAAAACTACAGGAATTGCAAATGCAATTCTCTTTAATATGTAGTTCCTCATAGTTAGGAAAAGGTCCTTCTTTATAGATAAAAAATAAGCAGAAAAGAGGCGCTGGTGGCTTTAATTTGAAGCCACCAGCATTTGAAAAGGGAGGTTATTCAGTGAAGTAAACCTTAGTTAGGTCAGAGAGACGATCGCTGTTCTCAAGACCTGCAAGGTTTTTCTGTGTTGCGCACACATAGTTTGTGTCGCAAACTGGCACACATGACCAGCAATTGTGGAGTTCCTCGATCGCGTCATTTAAAATCTGTTGACGTTTTGATTGATCCATTTCTTTGTCGAGATCATCCCACATGCTGTTCAATTTTTCAGTTGTGTACATGTTTTTGCCCGACTTAGTGTTGTTAAACAATCCAACTGAGCTGCTTGGATCGCCAATCATTTCGTTTGCCATGATTGAAATGTTGAAAGAGTCTGTTGGATAGAAATATGACTTGAAATATGCGGCGGTTTCCATTGAGTTGATTTGTGCATCAAATCCTACTGCATCAAGCTGACTCTTAATCATTGTGCAAAGTTCTTCTTGTCCAACACGAGCTGAGTTAAAGATGATGTTAATCTTGGCCCCTTCAAGATTGTTTTCCTTCATGAGCTTTTTGGCCTCATCAAGGTTCTGAGTGTAGTTCTTAATGTCATCGTTGTAGAACATTGAATCTTTTGGACGAATGCTTTTTGCTGAACGTGAGAAAAGCTCGTCACCATATGTTCCATAAACGAGGTCGTCGATGTTCAAAGCGTCAATTACAGCCTTACGTTTGTCCATCGAATCGG
Organism: Phoenicibacter congonensis; assembly: GCF_900169485.1. Lineage (NCBI taxonomy): Bacteria > Bacillati > Actinomycetota > Coriobacteriia > Eggerthellales > Eggerthellaceae > Phoenicibacter > Phoenicibacter congonensis. Next base: position 1,051,320 of record NZ_LT821227.1, read on the forward strand.
TGTTAGAAGCATTAGGATTGATCTCCATAAATGTGATGCGACCATCTGGATATGAAACAACGTTATATTTATCGTTGTTTTTGTAGTTAGCAAGTGTTTCAGAATTGCTGATTGTGAAGAGTGAAAATTCTCCATTTTGGAATGCAATTTCTTGAGTTGAAGCATCGGAAACAACGTTGACTTCAAAACCATCAATGTGGCCTTTGTCTCCATAGTAGTTTTCATTTTTGCTGCAAACAAGTTTCTCACCAGTGCTGAATGTGTCAATTTTATATGCGCCAGAAGTTGCAATTTTGTCATTTGCAGGGCTTGTGTAGACATCTGCTTGATCAACGTCTTTGAAAGTGTGAGCAGGCAGGATGATGAGAGAACCGAGAGCTTTTCTGAATAGGTTAGAAGAGCGCACAATCGTGAACTCCACTTCTGTGTCACTCGTTTTCTTATATTCACAGAATTTCTTGTCAACTTTGTAGGCTGAGGAAGTTTGTGGCTTTAGTTGCTCATTTGCAAGCAAATCCATTGTAAAAATAATGTCATCTGAAGTTAATTTTTCTCCGTCACTCCATTTGAGGTCATCACGAAGAGTGACTGTATATGTTGTTCCGTCGTCGCTGATTTTAATATCTTTGGCTAGTCTGTAGTCTGCAGAACCGTCTACATTAAATTTGCAAAGTGGTGCAAAAAGGTTTGCAAATACCTGTTTTCCGAGGTCAGTGTCGGAATTGTTGTAGTAGTTTAGAGATGTGATGGGCTCTTCAACAGCATAGACAACTTTGCCACCTTCTTTGATTTTAGCTTGCACAGCCGCACCAGAACCTGATGTTTTATCGCCAGAGCAACCTGTTGTGATGCCTAGTGCTGCAAGTGCTGCTGCAGCTGCACCGATTTTAAAGAAGTCACGACGTGACACTTCTGGACCAACATAATTAAAATTGACTGACATTTTAATTCCTTTCTAAAGATAGACTTTATGAATCACAAGCTTTTGCCTGTTAATTCCAATGTTTTGTTATGTTTTATGAGCCCTACAAAAAGTCCCCTCAGACGTTTTAATTAACATCTAAGAAGTAACGAGAACTAAACGAGTGCACAAAAAACTTAATGTTTTAAATAAAGACGTAATCGCGCAAACGGTTAAAAGCATCGATGACTCGTTCCTTTGGAAGAGCTAAATTCATTCGCAGGTGGTTTGGACCATAGAATTGGCGACCGTCCTGCCAAACTACTCCGCATTTATAACCTGCAATCTTCACATCTTCAAGTTCACGATGGTGCGAGTTGCAATATTCTTCACAATCAAGAAACAGCATGTAGGTGCCTTCAGGCTGATGAACGCTAACTCCAGGCAGCTCTTTACGAATGAACTTGCAAGCATATTTCACGTTTTCTGTGATGACCTGTCGAAGCTCATCAACCCATTCTGCTCCTTCGTCTGAATATGCACCTATGAGTGCATGCATCGACAGAACGTTCATTGAGTTGTAATGCGCAAGACTTGCTTGTTTCTTGACTTTTCTGCGAAGAAACTCGTTGTAAATAATGTGATAGGAACCAACTAATCCTGCAAGATTAAAAGTTTTAGATGGCGCATATAGTCCAACTGTTCTCATTCGAGCATCTTCAGAAATTGACTGAAGTGGAATGTGCTTGTGACCTTTTAAAATGATGTCAGACCAAATTTCGTCAGAAATAACAGTTAGTTCATATCTGCGGCACATGTCCATGAATTGCTCAAGTTCTTCCCTCTCCCAAACTCGACCTGTTGGATTGTGGGGCGAGCAGAATACAACGGCTCGTATGTCATTTCTTTTGATTTTGGTTTCCATGTCATAAAAATCCATGCGTGGAATGCCGAGTCGATCTGGTTTCAGTGGGCTAGTTACTAACTTGTAACCAGCATTTTTAATTGATCCCGAGAAGCCAATGTATGTTGGAGAGTGAACAAGCACAGCATCTCCCTGGCAACAAACTGCTCCAAGCGCGCTCATTACACCACCAAGAACACCATTTTCATATCCAATGTGTTCTTTCTCGAGCTCTTGAACGCCATTTCTGTTTTCTTGCCAGTTAATGATTGCATCAAAATATTCATCGCTTGTTATAAAGTATCCAAATAAAGGATGCTCAAGGCGCTTTTGCATAGCTTCTACAATGGAAGGCGCAGTCGCAAAGTTCATGTCTGCAACCCACATTGGAATCGAATCAAATCCTTCATCTGGTTGGAATATTGGGAACTTCTCAATGGCGTCAACTGCCATTGCATCTTTTCCAGATCTGTCCCAAATTGTTGTAAAGTCGTATTTCATTTTTTTCTCTTAAGTGATAAATCTCGAAAACTTAAAGCATCTCAATAAACGCTGCCATGCGGGTGTTGATTTGTTCAATGTCTGATTGAGAGAAATCTGTTTCAACTACTGTGTATGGAAGACCCTTCTTGTTTTTAATCAAATCTCCAACCAGTGCTGTTTCAACGTTATAGGTGTGACATGCTTGCAAAATGATGTCAACAACGCCGTCAATTTTGAACTCGTCACAAAGCTGATCAAGCATTTCTAACCTATTTGGATTTGGAGACATGCATGAACAACCAATGCCCATGTAGCGACGTGCAAGTGCATCATAAACATCTGGGTTTTCTTCATCGGTGAGACGCATAGATTTCAGACCTGCGCAGTTTTCGAAGGCAACCACAACAGCTCCATTGTCCTCGATTGCTTTTATTACTTTTTGTGCACCGCCGCCTGATGGAGAGCCTGTAACAAGGATTCTTGGTTTTTTACCAAAATTTTGCCCCGCAGCATATTCCTCTTCAATTCTGTCTGCAAGTTCATCAATTCGATCTTTAATTGAATCAATGTCCATACTAAAACCAGAGCCATATGCGGCATTAACAATGTCTAAACCACTGCAAGGAGCTGGGTCATTCTTCATCAAATATTGCAAGCGCATGAGTGATTTTGTAATCTCATTGCGCTTGTGAATTGCTTCGCGAATTTTATCTTCGGTGATTGTTACTCCAAAGGTTTCTTCGAGTTTTTCTTTAAACTTGATAATTTCTTCGCGGTATTTTTTGATGCCTTCTTCGTTTTGTTTGTGTGGCAACTCCATAACATAGACTGGTTTGTCTTTTGCCAAAATCTCATACATCTTTTTCTTGCCATCACAAGTTGTCTCTCCAACAATGAGGTCAGAAAAATAAAAGAATGGGCATTTGTCGGTAATGGCAAAGCCATAACTTGATTTAATGAGCGGACAAAGGTTTCTAGGAAGAACCTTTTCTGCATCTGGAATTGTTTCATCAGAAAGTGAGCATAGTCCAACAACTGCAGCGCCCATAGCGTCTGCAATCTCTTTCGGCAAGAAAGTGCAAAACACACCCACACAAGGAACACCTTCATCCTTTAATTTTTTAATTGCCAAAAATGAATTCTGACGTTGCTCAGCAAACTCATTAAAGATTTCAGGTAACTCTCTCTTTAATTCAACTGTCATGTTAATACCTTTCAAATATCCTAGATTTTGCGCAAATTTATAAGCCTGGCGCGCACTCAGGCATAATTAACCTTTAAATTTAGTTGTGTTGTTTGTTCAGACGTTTTTGCCCTAGCACTGCAGCACCCAAAGCCCCATTAAATTGACACAGTGGGCTTGTGTGAAGTTCTTTAACCCCTAAGAATTTAGTTAGCACAGCTTGAAAAGTTTTTGACTTCGCAAGTCCACCTGAAAAGAAAATTACAGGATCTTTTGGCATTAGGCGTTGGGCGAAAATTGCAGTTCGCCTACAAATGGAATAAATGCAGCCTAAAGCAATATCCCTAGAAGGTGTGTCTTGCGCAAGTAAACCAATAATTTCGCTCTCAGCAAAAACTGCACACATGCTGTTAATCGTGACGGGTTCAGCACCTTTCACGAAATCATCAATTTCGTCAACGGAACTTCCTACTCGATTCATAACCATTTCAACAAAACGACCAGTGCCAGCTGCACATTTATCATTCATGAGAAAATCTTTTACATTATGGTTCTCATCCAGTGCAATTACTTTGCTGTCTTGACCACCAACGTCGATAACGAAATTGCACTCAGGGCAAAGATAACCTGCACCAGCACCATGGCAAGCTATTTCTGTCATAGACTTGTCGGCTTTGTCCAAAAGTGAGCGACCATATCCAGTTGACATTACAAAACCAACTTCTGGAGAATAAAGCTCATCATAAAGGCTTGTTATAACCTTTACTGGTCGAACACCACTTGGCTCTAATCGTTTTGTAATTATGTTTTCGCCATCAAATAGTATGGCCTTTGTCGTTGTCGACCCTGAATCAATACCCAATGTGAGCAAGTTAGCCTCCAGCTAATTAAATGCTTAAAAATTACAGGTTTGTTTAAAGGGCAGTAAAAGACGTTCGCTTTTCATCGAACAGGCAGAAAATACAGCAAATTTAACAATCAATATTTACAGATATTAATCAATTGATTACTTTTTTATATCACATAGAAACCTAGAGAAATTAGAAAATTCTTAAAACTTATCGCGATAACATTTAAAATCACTTGAAATGATTAAGTTTTCCCTGCTAGACGCCAGATTTACCGTTCACCGAAAACATTTAAAATTTGTTTGACAAATAATGTTTTGTCTTTTTGTCACTTTTACTTGATTTGAATAGTTAAATAAATTGCATCTATCAATTTTTTAGTCAATAAAGATCGAAAAATTGGTTACCCAGAGAATTTATTTATAAAAAGAGCTTAACCAGATTTAATAAAAAAGCTATCGTCGATAAACTTTACTCGCCTGGCTATGATGTTTAAAGTGCTTGCCTTGATAAACTTAAAGTAGTGATATTTAAAATGTTCTTTCGTTGAATTCTTTTGAAATCAATTCAACAAGAAGATTTGCTAATTCTGCTTTTGTGCCACTCTTAAAATCAGTCGTAGAAGAGTCTGTGACAATTGTTGCAGAAGTGTCGTCTTTGCCAAAAACTTTGCCTTCACTCACATCATTTGCGACAATCATGTCACAAGATTTTGATTTCAACTTTGATTTCGCGTTGTCAATGACACTATTTGTTTCAGCACAAAAACCGACTACATACTGGTTTTCATTTTTAAGTTTGCTTAATGTTTTTAGAATGTCTGGATTTTTTGTTAGCTCGATGCAAGAAAGTTTTTTGTCATCTTTTTCTTTTTTAAGCTTTGAATCAAATTTATGTTTCGGTCGATAGTCGCAAACTGCGGCACAGCAAATTGCAATGTCGGCACTATCAAACTCGTTTTTGCAAGCTTCAAACATTTCTCGAGCAGATTCGATGATGATAACTCTTTCTGCTGAATCATATTTGATGCTCACTGGACCTGTCACGACACACACATTTGCTCCAGCTCTAGAAAATGCATCACTGAGTGCCTTCCCCATTTTGCCTGAAGAAAAATTTGATATGTAGCGCACTGGATCTATGCGCTCGACAGTGGGTCCAGATGTAATTAACACTCTTTTATTTTTTAGATTGAACATAATAAAGTGCCGTAATTTTTTTAATAATTTATTCAGATTATCATTCTTACAAAAAAATTTTTAAAATGCAAAAACTGAAAAGCTAGATTCTGCGTTGCATAGAAATTGAATTTATAAATGATTTAAGCAACAAGCGATGATTTCATCGACACTCGCTAGCTTTCCTTTGCCCACGTCTCCACAAGCAAGCAGGCCTTCATCAGGTTCAAGAATTGTCATTCCACGGTTTTTGAGCTTGCTCAAATTTTCTTGGGTTGCAGGATTTTCTAGCATTATCGAATTCATTGCCGGCGCTAAAATAATTGGGCATGTAGCAGCTAATGCACATGCGGTTAGTGCGTTGTCGGCAATTCCATTGGCAATTTTTGCAATTGTGTTAGCACTTGCGGGTGCGATTAGAAACAAATCAGAATTCTGTCCACACTTTATGTGCGCATTAGGTGAAGTTGGGTCAGTGAAAAGGTCACTAACAACGTGATTTTGTGACAAACTTCTCCACGTTATGTCTCCCACAAATTTTAGTGCAGAAGGTGTTGCGACCACAGTTACGTTGTGCCCTGCCTTCATTAATCCACGAACAACATCGCATGTTTTGTATGTTGAGATTGAGCCTGTTACTCCTACTAAAATGGTTTTTGAATCTCCCATATTCTCCTCTTATTTCTTAAAGCAGTGAAGAATAATTCTCATATGCATCGGTTATCTCAAACATACGTTCTTTGATGCATAAAAGCGTGTTGCGGAGGTCTTTTGGCAGAGCGTCTTCAAAAGATAGGTGATCATTTGTTATCGGATGATTAAATTCAAGGTGAGTCGAGTGCAAAAACTGCCTTGTAAGACCTAGTGATGCCGATTTTGCCTTTGGAGCATATGATTTGTAAAGCTGGTCGCCAACAACAGGATGCTTAATAAACTGCATATGAACTCTAATTTGATGAGTTCTTCCTGTTAAAAGCTTACATTCAAGCAATGTATAGCCATCATCGTTTGTTGCTGATGAAAACCTGGCTAGTGTGTTAAATGTAGTTATTGCGTCGCGTGCTCCAGGCCCCTCTCCCACTACCATTTTTGTGCGATGAGTAGTGTGTCGTCTGATTGGAGCCGAAATCTTTGCGTTATTATCCCTGATTATTCCATGCACTAAAGCTAGATAGCGTCTGTCAATTTCTCTTTTTCTAATTTGTTCGATTAGCGCCTCGCCAGCCTCATTAGTTTTAGCACAAATCATCAATCCTGATGTGTGCGCATCAAGCCTGTGGACAATCCCAGGTCTGTCTTCGTTTCCTTGACACAAGCAAAGCCCGTCTTTTCCATAACGCTGAACAAGTGCATGCATTAGCGTGCGTTTCTGCGCATCATTGCTTGGATGAGTTATCAAATCAGCTTGTTTCGAAATAACTAGAATGTGTTCATCTTCAAATCGGATGTCAAGCGGAATCAATTCATCTATTTGGTCTGCATCTTTATTGGCTGTTTGCACAAATGAAATAACATCATCACTTGAGACAATGTAGTTTTTCTTGACTAAGTTGTTATTGACTAGTACCTGCTTGTTTGCAACAGCCTTGGCTGCAGCACTTCTGCTTGAAAAGAAACCACAATTAAATAACACAAGATCTATTCTTAAATTAGAATCATTGGGAGTTACATAATATGTTTCAGGCAATGTATCCAAGCTAATTATCCCCTTTTGTTGAAAAAAAGCATGTTAATACAAAGCAGAACAACGCCAATTGTTATCGCACAGTCTGCAACATTAAAAACGGGATAATCAATAAAAACAACTTCAATCATGTCAACTACATAGCCATTGATAAATCTGTCTATTGCATTTCCGAGGCCCCCAGCAAAAATTAGTGAGCATGAAATGACCATTAGCGCATTTGTGTTGTTTGAGTTAAACATGACAAAGCACAAAATGAAAATACAAACAACGAGTCCGAGGACTACAAGCCCGTTTGTCCAATCGCCAAACATCCCCCAAGCAGCACCAGTGTTGTGAACGAGCGTTAACTGTAAAACTCCAGGGATTAAAGTTGAAAAAGTCTCTCCAACTTGGTGAGCGTTTGCCAACTGTTTAGTAAATTGATCAATGAGCATCACAATAGCAGCAATCACTAGGAAAGCTGCCACTGTGATAATTCTTTTTTTACTGCCTTCCATGTGTTAGCCAAGAACATGTGCACAGCGAGGGCAAACGTCAGCGTGTTCACCTTCTCCGGAAAGTTCAGTGTAGTTCCAGCAGCGTGGGCATTTAGCCAAATTTGTTCTATCAACTTTTGCAGTTGTTTCGTCAACGTTTTCGACAACAAACTCAACTTCAGCGCAAATCAAGAGGTCGGCAATGACGCTCTTGTCAAATTTTGCAGCTATGTTCATTTGTTCTTGGCTGAGCGTTACAGTCACTTTAGCTTCTTGACTTTTCTTTATCGTTCCATTGCCGCGAGCAACCTCAATTGCCTTAGTGGCAGCGTCGCGAATTTCAAACAATGTTTTAAAGTCGTCAAGGACCTCGTTTGCTTCATTTTCGGGAATTTCCGGCGTGAAATTCTTAGCATTAGGCCAACCAGCAAGCTGAACAGAGACTGGCCTTTCTTGTTCTTTTAGGCCTTCTGGCCAAAAGCCCCAAACTTCTTCTGTGGTAAAGCTCAAAATAGGACTTAGCACGCGCACAAGGACGTCTAACACATTTTCAAGAACTGTTTGAACAGCACGACGACGGGGTGAGTTAGCGGCTTCAGAATATAGGCGGTCTTTTGCGACATCCATGTATATTGCACTCAAGTCATTGTTTACAAATTCATAAAGTACACGATATACATAGTGGAATTTATAGTTTTCATATGCTTTGTTGACATCGTTTAAAACTTCTGCCAATTTTGCCATAACCCATTTGTCAATTGGCTCAAGATCGTCATAGGAAGTTACACGATCGGCAGGTGTAAAGTCGTCCAGGTTGCCAAGCAGGAAACGGAAAATGTTTCTGAACTTACGATAGGCATCTGAAGTGCGTTGCAAGATTGAGTCAGAGATGCTCACATCTTGAGAATAATCAACGCTTGACACCCACATGCGCAAAACATCAGCACCAACTTTGTTCACAACTTCGCTTGGGTCCACACCATTTCCAAGCGATTTACTCATTTTGCGGCCTTTTTCATCGACTGTAAAGCCACAGTGCATAACCGATTTGTATGGTGCTCGACCATATGCACCAACTGAAGTTAAAAGCGAAGATTGGAACCATCCACGATGCTGATCAGAACCTTCAAGATACATGTCGGCAGGCCATGTTAGGCCTTCGTTTGCACGATGTTTTAGAACAGAATCGTGGGACACTCCGCTTTCCCACCAAACATCCAGGATGTCTTTTTCAGGAATGAGCTCTTCACATCCACAGTGTTCACATTTAACTCCAGCTGGGAGATATTCACTTGGCTTCTTTGTAAACCAAGCATCGGCTCCCTCTGTGTTAAAGAGATTAATCACTGCATCAAATGTTTCCTCTGTGGCAATTGTTTCTCCGCATTTTGCGCACTTAAACACAGGGATAGGAACACCCCAGCTTCTTTGGCGAGAAATGCACCAGTCTGGTCTGTCTTCAACCATTGCACCAATTCTGTTTGAAGCCCATTCAGGAATCCATTTGACGTTGTTGTCAATTTCATCCTTTGCTTTTTTGCGAAGGCCAGTCTTATCCATAGAAACAAACCATTGATCAGTAGCTCTAAAGATAACAGGCTCGTGACATCTCCAGCAATGAGGATAGCTGTGAGTGATGCTAACTTTTGCAACGAGAGTGCCCTGCTCTTCTAACCATTCAATAATTTTTGGATTTGAGTCATCAGTCGAAAGACCTGCGAATTGACCTGCTTCTTCAGTCAAAATGCCATCATCATCAACTGGCATGAGAGTTGCAACTCCTTCAAATTGCGATGCAACAACATAGTCTTCGACGCCGTGTCCAGGGGCAGTGTGAACACATCCTGTGCCTGAGTCAAGCGTTACATGATCGCCATAAATGACTTTACCCTTCAAATCTTGACGGATTGGGCAAGTGTATGTGAGACCGCAAAGAGAAACACCGTCGGTGGTTACAACTTCTCCATTTGAGTCTTTTGCAAGTGTATAACCTTTCCAGCCTGCGACTTCAGCAACTGTTTCAACAAGCTCTTTTGCCATGAGCATTGCCTTGTCTCCAAGAATAACCATGACGTATTCTGCTGTTGGTGCAAGGGAGACAGCTGTGTTTGCAGGAAGAGTCCAAGGAGTCGTGGTCCAAATCAGAACACAAGGTGTTTTGTCTTTTGCATCCGTTTCAGCAAATTGCTTTGGTGTTTCGTCCAAAACAAAATTTACATAAATTGAAGGAGATGTCTCATCACCATATTCAATTTCGGCTTCTGCAAGAGCTGTGTGACAGCGGCTGCACCAGTGAATTGGCTTGCGTCCACGATAAATTGATCCATCGAGGTACATTTTTTTGAAAATTTCAACATTTCCAGATTCGTAGTTTGGTGTAAATGTGAGATATGGATGATCCCAATCGGCGTTAACACCAAGGCGTTTAAAGCCTTCGCGTTGCAAGTCTACACATTTAACAGCCCAATCATGGCAAAGCGAGCGTACCTCTGATTGAGGCATGCTTTTCATTTTTTCTGTGCCCAACTGCTTTTCGATGATGTGCTCAATCGGTTGGCCGTGGCAATCCCAGCCGGGAACATATGGTGTGTAATAGCCACGCTGAGCATGTGACTTGATGACAAAATCTTTGAGAATTTTATTAAATGCATGTCCAATGTGAATTGGTCCGTTTGCATACGGAGGTCCATCATGAAGAACAAAAGGCTCGCCGTCTTTGTTTTTCTCCAATACTTTTCCGTAAATGTCTTCCTCTTGCCACTTCTTCAAAATTTCTGGCTCGCGATGCGCTAGGTCTCCACGCATTGGAAAGTCAGTTTTAGGTAAATTCATCGTGTTTTTATAATTATCTGCCATTGTGTTCCTCATCTAGAATTCTTCAGAAATTTTCAAGCCATAAAAGTATACCGCTAATGCATATCAACACTATCTTAATGCGCTTGAATGTGAAGTTGAAATGTATAATCTTATTAATTTTGATAAGATAACATAGGCTAACTCGTGTTAAAGGAGCTAATTGCAATGGCATTCAAAATTGTTACCGACACAAGTGCAAACTTAACTGATGAAATTGTCGAAAAATATGACTTGGCAGTTCTTCCACTCACTTTTATGATTGACGGTGTTCAGAGAAAATCCTACAACAAGCACGAAAAATCTAATCTTCCTGCTTTTTACAAAGAAATGCGCGAAGGAAAAGTTGTGACTACTTCTCTTCCAAACTTGCAAGATTCAAAAAATGAACTCGAGGAAATTCTTAAAGAAGGAAATAATCTTCTCTACATCGGCTTTTCTTCAGGATTGTCGGGCACATACACTGCTATTGACCTAATTCTAAAAGAACTCGCATCGTCATATGAAAACTCAAAAATCTATTCGGTCGACACTTTAGCTGCTGCTGCCGGACAAGGTTTGCTTGTGTGGACGGCTGCAGAAATGCGAGAAGATGGCAAATCTATTGAAGAAGTTTATCGTTGGGTTGAAGATAACAAATTCAAAGTTGCACACTGGTTTACCGTCGACGATCTTCATTTCTTGGAAAGAGGAGGTCGTGTTTCAAAAACCGCTGCCTTTGCTGGCACAATGCTAAATATTAAACCTGTGTTGCATGTTGACAATGAAGGACACCTCATTCCCATGGAAAAAGTTCGTGGCCGCAAAAAGTCCATCGATGCGCTTGTAAAGCACATGGAAGACACAATGAATCGTCCCTATGACTACAAAGTTTTAATTTCCCACGGTGATTGCGAGGATGAGGCACAATTCTTGAAAGACAAAGTGATCGAGAAAACAGGAGTCAATAACGTTCATATCAATTGTCTCGATCCTGTAATTGGCGCCCATTCTGGTCCAGGCACGCTTGCTTTGTTTTTCTTTGCGGCTGGCAGATAGTCTTGAACAATTATTATACAAGCGAAAGTAAACTGGATTTATTTGCTAACAAATTTGCGCAGCCGTTTAAGCGCGGCTGCTTTTTTATTATCTCAGCTTAAAATCTATCAAATTGATTAGATTAATGCTTTTTAGAGGTGTTCTTGAAAATAGCAGTTGCGACAGACATTAACAGCGGAATTTCGCAAGTAGAAGCCGACAAGCTCGGTGTTTTTATCAAGCAGTCGCCTGTGATTATCGATGGTGCTGCCCATTTTGAAGGTGTTGACCTCTTGCATGACGCATTTTTTCAAGCACTCAGCGATTGTGAAACAGTTTCAACATCACAGCCTTCATTGGGTGATGTCTCTAGCTTTTGGAATCAAATTTTAAAAACTCATGACCAAATTGTCTATATTCCAATTTCGAATGGACTTTCGACTGCCAGCTCTAATGCTTCAGCACTCGCTGAAAGTGAATACAAAAATAAAGTGTTTGTAGTTGATAACCATAGAGTGTCTGTAACTCAAAAAAGTTCTGTTCTTGATGCTGTCGCACTAGTTGAATCTGGTTTCGCCGCATGTGAGATAAAAAAACAGCTCGAAGCAACAGCTAATGATTCAATTATTTACATTGGAGTGGATTCATTAGAATATCTTCTTAAAAGTGGCAGAATTACACCTACTGCAGCAGCGATGGGCACTGCACTTAAAATTAAGCCACTACTAATGATTAAAGGAGAGCGGCTTGATGCATTTGCAAAAGTGCGAAGCACAGATGCTTGCAAGAAGAAGTTGCTAGAAGCTGCTGCCACTGCGATTTGTGATTATGCAGAAAAATGGGACATTGATGTTGGAATTTCGCACAGCTATCCAAATGAAAATGATGCCATCAAATGGGAAAAGGAATGCCGAAAGAGGTTTCAAGGAGCCACTTGTTTTGCTGACCCGTTAACTTTTAGTGTTGCAAGTCATGTGGGTCCAAATTCTTTTGCAATTGGCATTAGCAGGCGTTTAGCCAGGAGTGAGCTTGAGACACTCTGAGCCTGAGCAAAAGAATTAAAAAAAATAATCTTTGAGATTTAGTTTCTAATAGCAGCCTATTTATCCACTCTTTAATTCGAGAATATAGACTTACGCAACATCGAAACGTTGAATGGCTACATGCTTGCTTGGATGGCAGTGATAGCAGCAACGCCAACAATGTCATCGGTGCAGCAACCGCGCGACAGATCGTTTACAGGTGCAGCTAGACCTTGTGTGATCGGGCCATATGCCTCAGATTTCGCAAGCCTTTGTACAAGCTTGTAGCCAATGTTTCCTGCATCAAGGTCGGGGAATATTAAAACATTTGCTTTTCCTGCAACTTCAGAACCAGGGAATTTTGACTCTGCAACTTCTTTAATGAGTGCTGTGTCAAGCTGCATCTCGCCATCAATTTTTAACTCTGGCATTTGTTCTTTTGCAAGTTGAGTTGCGACAACAACTTTTTGAGCATCTGAGTTTTTGGCGCTTCCCAATGATGAGTGCGACAACATAGCGACTCGTGCTTCTTGGTTCGTGAAAGTCTCAAACGACTTTGCCGATTGAACTGCAATGTTTGAAAGTTCTTCCTGATCGGGATTAACATTTAAGCCACAGTCAGAAAAAACAAACGTGCCATTGTGTCCAAATTCACACTCGGGAACACACATGATAAAAAATGCAGAAACCAAACGTGAATCAGGAGCAGTTTTGATGATTTGCAGCGCAGGACGCAAAACATCTCCTGTTGCATGAGTGGCTCCTGCGACAACACCATCAACTTTTTGATCTTTTAGAAGCATCATTCCAAGATATAGAGGGTCTTCTATTAGTTCTGCAGCTTGCTGTTCTGTCATTCCTCTTTTTTTTCTGAGTTCAAACAGTTTTTGTACCAAGCCTGGTTTTAATTGATTTATTTCATTCGGAGTTTCTTCACCAAGAATAACAACGTTGGCAATTCCTTTTTCTTCAATGATTTTTGCAGCAGCTTTGACGCGAGGGTCATCGCCTTCAGGAAGGCAAATTGTTTTATTTAGTTTTCTTGCACGGTCAATTATGAGGTCAATAAAAGATGACATACAGTTGTAAACTCCTAAAAAGCCAGTGTATGAACGGTAAACGTCACTAACGCACTTAGTTTATAACAAGTATAATGAATATGTTTGAAACTGCACATTTTTTTAGGTAAGGAGTAATGGCGTGACCATAAATTACGTTGATTATTGCAGCTTGAATATCAGCGACTTCGACACTGTGGTTGTTGGAAGTGGCTTTGCTGGAAGCGTTTGCGCGAGAGAACTTGCAGAGCGTGGAAATAAAAAAGTTCTAATTCTTGAGAAGCGTCCACACATTGGTGGAAATATGTATGATGAATTCGATGAATTTGGTGTATTAGTTCATCGCTATGGCCCACACATTTTCCACTCAAATGACAAACGCGCATATGACTACATTTGCAGATTTGTTGAAATGAGCAACTACCAGCATGAGGTGCTTGCAAATGTACATGGCACCTACATGCCTGTCCCTTTTAACAAAAATTCAATGAAACTTGCCTTTGGCGAGGAAAAAGCGGATCACCTAACGAAAAAATTGATTGATAAATTTGGGGACGAGCGAAAAGTTACAATTACAGAATTGCGTGCTCAGGATGACCCTGAATTAGCAGAAATTGCAGACTATGTCTATAACAACGTTTTTTTATATTACACACAAAAGCAGTGGGGCCTAACTCCTGATGAAGTTGACCCAAGTGTCGTCGCTCGAGTGCCTGTGTTCATTTCAACAGACAATCGTTATTTTCAAGACAAATATCAAGGAATGCCTCAGCCTTCCTACACTGCTTGTTTTGAAAGCATGCTTGACCATGAAAACATTACCATTTGCCTTAACACCGATGCTGCTTCAATGCTTGAGTTGGACTTTGATGGGAGCGGAGAGGATGCGCTCGTTTCATCTATTAAATTAAAAGACGAAGAAGTAAAAGGCGACATTATATACACTGGACCACTTGATGAGTTGTTTATTGCAAAATTCGGACGTCTTCCCTATCGAACACTTGACTTCGTTTATGAAACATATGATGAAGAAAAAGTGCTTCCTTGTGCAACTGTCAACTACACAGTTTCAGAAGATTACACACGCATCACTGAATTTAAGCAACTAACAGGTCAAGTTTGTAAAAATACCACAATCATGAAGGAATATTCAAAGGCATACACCGACCCAACATGTGAAATTCCATATTACGCAATTCTTAACGATGAAAACAATGCTCACTATGAGCGTTATCGCTCTTTAATGAAAAATATGACGAATTTCCATCCATTGGGCCGTCTTGCTGAATACAAGTATTACAACATGGATAAAATAATTTCTTTGGCACTTGATTTGTCAGATGAGCTTTTAAAATAATTTTTTGTTTTTAATTTATATGGGTGAACTATGTCAAAAAACGAAATAACTATATCTTTTGCTGTACCATGCTATAACTCAGCTGAATATATGGACAATTGCATAATGTCGCTTTTATCTGTTGGAGAAGACATTGAAGTGATTATCGTTGATGATGGCTCAACAAAAGATAACACCGCTGACATAGCACGCAAATGGGTTAATCATTTCCCAGATCGTGTAAAAGCAATTATCAAAGAAAATGGCGGGCATGGTTCTGCTGTAAATGCTGGTCTTGCTGCATCTAGTGGAGCCTACTACAAACCAGTAGACTCAGATGACTGGGTTGATGTGCACGAGATGAAAAAAGTGCTGCATTTCCTTCGTGAACAGGCAGCGCTTGAAAAAGAAGAAGACAGATGTGATCTCGTGATTGCTAACTACATTTATGACAAAGTTCATGAAGACAAGCAGACTGTCATGAAATACAAAAACGTTTTTCCTCAAAACATTATTTTTGGCTGGGAAGAAGTTGGCACATTTAAGCCATCTCAATATCTATTGATGCATTCTGTTTATTACAGAACAAATCTTTTAAAAGACATAAATTTGACGCTGCCAGAACACTGCTTTTATGTCGACAACATCTATGTGTATGTGCCATTGCCACATGTTAAAACGATGTTCTACATTGATGCTGATGTTTATCATTATTTCATTGGACGCGAAGACCAATCAGTAAATGAATCTGTCATGATGAATCGAATTGACCAACAGTTAAAAGTCACTCGCACAATGATTGACTCAGTGGATGTCATGAACACTCACCCACGACGTTTGCGGAAATATCTTGAAGGTTATTTGTCAATGATGATGTGCATTTGTTCTGTATTTTTACGAATGCGCAACGGTGATGAAGACAACAAAAAACTCGAAGAAACTTGGAACTATCTCAAGAATAAAGATAGTGCTCTCTACGTGCGCGTCCGCAGCAGCGTTTTAAACATTACAACCAACCTGCCAACTAACGCAGGCAGAAAAGCAGGGCTTTCAGGCTACAAACTCGCACAAAAGCTTTTCAATTTCAATTAACAACATTTACGGATATAGGGCTTAGAGTTGGCCCTATCTCTTCAAAAGTTCACACTAAAAAAGGACCCGCAGTAAAATGCAGGTCCTTTTTTTAAGTCAACAATTGATTAAGCTAAACTATTTAACGAGATCGTAGGTGTCTTTTGCAATCATAAACTCTTCGTCTGTTGGGATTACGAGAATCTTTACCTTAGAGTCATCTGCAGAAATAACGCGGTCGCCGCCAAAAGTGTTGTTCTTTTCTGGGTCGAGCTTAATTCCAAGTCCCTCAAGGCCTTCGAAGACCATCTTTCTCATGCGAACATCGTTTTCTCCAACACCTGCGGTGCAAGTGATAACATCAACGCCGCCCATTGCAAATGTGTACATACCGATGTATTTCTTAATGATTGAAGATGCCATCTCATATGCAAGTTTTGCACGGTCATTGCCTTCATCGGCTGCTTTTGCAACATCACGTAAATCAGAAGAAACGCCACTGATTCCGAGGAATCCAGATTTTTTGTTGAGAACAGTATCCATCTCTTGTGGAGTTAATCCTTCCTTCTCTTCGAGGAAAGTGACAATAGAAGGGTCAATCGCGCCGCAGCGTGTTCCCATCATGAGACCATCAAGAGGTGTGAGACCCATTGAAGTGTCGATTGCAACTCCGCCCTTAACAGCGCTGCAAGATGCACCGTTGCCAATGTGGCATGTAACGATGTTGAGGTTCTTGATGTCCTCTCCAAGGAATTCAGCTGTTCTTTGAGCAACATAGCGGTGAGATGTGCCGTGGAATCCATATTTTCTTACTGCATATTTCTCATAGTACTCATATGGAATTGGGTACATGTAGGCTGAAGCTGGAAGTGTGTTGAAGAATGAAGTGTCAAATACTGCGACCATTGGTTTGCCAGGCATGAGTTTTTTGCATGCTTCAATTCCAATGAGGCCAGCACCATTGTGAAGTGGAGCAAGGCTCTTGAGTTCTTCTACGCGAGCAATGAGCTCATCATCGATGATTGCGCTTTGACCGTAGTATTTACCGCCATGAACAATTCTGTGTCCAACTGCACCAATTTCGTCGAGAGATTTTATAGGAGCACCTTTGCCGTTAACAAGAGAATCCAAAACGAGCTTGAGTGCTTCTGAGTGGTCGTTCATAACAGGGTTTGAAGTGACCTTCTCATCGATGCCATATGAGAAAATTCCCTCTCCAAGGCCAATCTTCTCGCAAAGACCTTTTGCAAGGACTTCATGAGATTCAACATCGATTAATTGGAACTTCATTGAAGAAGAACCAGCGTTAACAACTAAAATCTTCATTAAATTTTGCCTTTCTTGATTTTTAATTAAACAACGACGCTAATATTTTAACAACTTTGCAACTAGCGTGCGTCTATTTTCCCATGTTTTGTTTTAGCGGAGATCCAGTGTCCATCTGAGCACCGCCCATCACATGGAAATGAACATGGTTTACGGCCTGGCAGCCGTGTTTTCCTGTGTTTACACAAACTCTGAACCCATCTTCTTTGATTCCTTTAATTTCTGCGACCTTTTGAACGCCATGGATGATTGCTGCGCTCACATCAGCAGGGAGATCGTCGGCGATGTTGTCGTAGTGATTCTTTGGAACAACAAGTGTGTGCACAGGCATCATAGGGTTAATGTCGTCAAAGGCATAAACCATGTCGTCTTCGTAAACCTTTGTTGAAGGCACTTCACCTGCGATAATTTTACAGAACAGGCAATCATCTTTCTTTTTCATGACATCTCCTTATGTCCATAAACGATTTACGCGTGAGATACAGAGCTATTGTCGAGACTGTCGGTGTCTCTGTCAATTTCCCCCGCTATTTTATTAATGATAACCTCTGAATCATCTAGTTTTGCCTGCAATTGGGCTAATATTTTGACTCCTTTAGAATATTCATTCAGGCTGTCTTCGAGCTCAAGTTCGCCTGACTCTAATTTTTGAATTATGTATTCAAGTTCAGAATAAAGAACTGAGAACTTTTCATTATCTTTAGTTTTGGATGATGTTGCCATTATTCTCCTTTTGATTAGAGTCAAACAGTGAATTTGAAGAGATGCCTTTTACTTCACAATTAAGGCTTCCGTCAATTAGTTCTATGTTGACAAGACTTCCTAAAATAACGTCAGAAACATGACTCACGACGTTTCCATCTTCATCAAAAACGCAAGAATATCCTCGTGAAAATGCTGACAATGGTGATAAATCGTCAAGTCTTTTAGCAGCACTTTTAACCCTCACTTCAAATGATTTATGAGAGTTGTTCACAGCTAACATGAGTCGATTCAAATCGTTGTCAAATCGAATTCTGTGATGTTCAAGGACCCTTGTTGGAGACAGTGAAGTAAGTCTCAACTTTAATTCGTTTTGAATTCTAATTTGCTCATTGATAGACTTCGTAATTAGCGATTGTAAACGCTCTCTTGTTGGATTTATTTTTGCTTTTAAATCAAAAAGACCTTCTGTAATTTTTTCTGCTGCGGCCGTTGGAGTTGCCGCACTGTAATCACTAACAAGATCACTGATAGTGTTGTCAGGTCGATGGCCAATTCCTGTTATGACAGGCGTTTTCACCGAATAAATCGTTCTAGCTAAAGCTTCCTCATTAAAAGGCATCATGTCTTCAAATGAACCCCCGCCACGAACGAGCAGAATTGCGTCAAGTTCGCAGGCGTCAAGCGCCTCTAAAGCTTTTATCATCTCATAAGCTGCCTTCGCACCTTCAATTGGAACACCATAAAAGTTAATTTCAATGCAGTTACATCGACGCTTAATTGTCGAAATTACATCATGAATAACAGCTCCGCTTCCTGAAGTTATAACTCCAATTCTTTCAGGATATTGCGGAATAGGCAATTTGTGTTCCTCTTCAAAAATGCCTTCTTCCTGCATTTTTTTTATTAGGTTTGCAACTTTTAATCTAAGAGTACCCTCTCCTGCTGGCTCAATGTTATAAACATCGAAAGTTAAATTTCCCTTTTTTGGATAGATAGAAAATCTGCCAGTTAGATTAACAAGCATTCCTTCTTCTAAATTTAGATCAAGCGATGAATATCTGTTTTTCCAAATCAAGCATGATAGAGAAGCTTTGTCATCATCGTCTTTTATCGTGAAATATACAGCAGAATATCTTGGCGACATTGACATGCTGCTAATTTCACCTTGAACGCACAGAACAAAATGATCTAGAGCATCCTGGGCAATCGATATAGCTTGCTTTACCGACAGAACATCATTTTCAAATTGAAACATGTCTGTGAGCCCTTGACTAGCGATCAGCCTGCATATATATCCAAATTAGCTGAATGATAGCTGTTAGTGCTGCAACGACATATGTTAACGCACACGCTGTGAGCAATTTCTTTGAACAACTCAGTTCGTTTGATGACATTCCAAGCGATTTTGCATAGCTCAGAGCGCGTGATGAAGCGTTAAATTCAACAGGCAGAGTTACTACTTGAAAGAGCACGACAAATGCATAAATCAAGCATGCAAGCATTGTTAAACCTGAAAGTTGAGCTGAAACACCAATTAAAAATATAAAAATCCAAGCGTTTGAGCAGAAGTTAACAGTTCCTGCCATCGATGAGCGAATAAAAAGCGGCCTGTAGTTTGTTGCATATTGAAGGGCGTGACCTGCCTCATGATAGGCTGTGGCAGTGGCGGTTAGCGATCTTGAATTAAAGTTGCTTGGAGATAGCGCAATTGTGTTTGTGCGAGGATCAAAATGATCCATGCCTTCTCTGCCTTGTACAACCGACACGTTGTTTACGCCGTTGTCAAAAAGCATTTTTAATGCCGCTTCTCTTCCAGTTAATCCAGTTGAGACTCCAATTCTCCTATATTTTTTCATTCTGCCGTTGACCATGCCCGAAACTGCCATGCCCAAAACTAGCGAGAGAATGACGATTAAGTAATAACTATACATTTTGCCTTCCTATAGGGTTTCCTATAACTTTAAAAACGATGTTACCAGCGTTAAATAGATATTGAGAGGTAATAATTGTATTTAGACTAAATGTTGTATTCTGAGTGCACCATTGCTGCAAGTTATGCCAATTTTGCCATCTAACAAATCAAGAAGCTCATTTCCCACAATCTCTTTTCGCCAGCCTTTAAGAAGTTTTGAATGTTTCTTATGCCCTCGTGCGAGGTCGGTTAGTTCGTGGTTGTTACCAATGATTGTTGGGCAAACAGAGTTTTGTGTAGCCCTAAGTTTCACCAAAGCATTCATGAGATAGACAATGTCTTCTACATTTCCTTCAGCAGAATTTGGCTCTTCTAAATGAGGATAGTTTTCTACGTCACAAGATCTTCCAAGCTTTAAAACAGCGATAACTTCCCTTGCCTCGTTGGTGTTAAGCGCATTTTGGACACCTCTCACGTTAAAAAGGGCATCGATTGACTTTGGATCCCGCTTGCAAATCTCAGTAATTTGTTCATCAGTCAACACCCATTTTCGCGGAAGATTTAAATGCTGTGCTTTCTCTTCCCTCCAAGCTGCAAGTTCTCTTGCAAGGGCAAGTTGCTTTGGTTTTAACTTGTTTACATGCTTTAAATGCACGAACCGTTCTCGTGGGTCAATCTCGAAACGATCCTGGCGACAGAGTTCATGAAATTCATCATCAAGCCAGTGCTCGCGTCCTAATTCCTTCATCCTTTTAATTTGGTGTTTGTAAAGCGCAGGCAAATATAAAACATCTTCTGCTGCATATTTAAGTTGGCTTTCAGACAAAGGACGTCTGTTCCAGTCGGTAAACCCTTCAGTTTTTTCAATCGTGATGTCAAGCGATTTTTTTAATAGATTAGCAAGCCCTGGTTGATTAGTTCCTTCCGTGATTGACGCAGCAATTTGTGTGTCAAAAATCGGATGAGGAACCACGTCGGTTTCAAAATATAGAATTTCTAAATCCTGACATGACGCATGGAACACTTTTAAAACATTTTCTGCATCGAACAGGGGTGCAAGTGTTTTGACGCTTTTAAAGCAAAACGGGTCATAAAGATAGGTTTCATCTTCAACTTGAAATTGAATTAAGCTGAGCTGCGGATAATATGTTTTTTCACGCATAAATTCAGTGTCAACACACACGAATTTAGCCCGCAATGCAACTTTTAGAAAGTTATTTAGTTTTTCGTTTGAATCAATGTAGACCAATATAAATCCTAATTTCTTATGCCATTATAATTATGATAACAAAGGAGATGTGCAATATGAAACTGCTTGTAATCAACAACCAAGACTCTGGACTTTCTAATAAGTCAGTTTTTTCATATATGCGCCAAGTGTCACAGTTTGCCGATGAGATTACTGTGCGGTCTTGCTGTAGAAGCTGGGATCCTTCTGCTTTTTTGTATGATGCCGACGAATTTGATGCAGTAATTTGTGCTGGCGGTGACGGCACTTTCGCAGCACTATCTCACATGATGGCCTACACTGGAATTCCAATTCTTCCCTATCCTGCAGGAACTGCAAACTTGATGGCTTTAAACCTGTTTTTGCCAACCGACGATCCTGCTTTGGCAAAAATTACATATCAAATGAAAACTCTAGATTTTGACTTAGGTGAGTTAACTCTCAGCAATGGTACAAAAAAAGGCTTCGCAATAATGGCAGGTGCTGGCTACGATGCAACTATTATGCAGGAAGCTATTCCTGGAAAAAAGATTTTGGGCCCGCTTTCATATGCAACTGCTGCCCTGACCAACTTTGCTCCTCAGCATGCTGACATTATGTTAAACGTAGACGGTAAAGAAATTACCACGTCAGGTGTTGGTGTTTTACTAATCAATTTTTCGCGTATACAATTTGACCTTTCGGTTGTTCATGACAACAATCCTGTTGATGGAATGTTTGACGTTGTTGTGTTTAACACTTCCGATGCTATTGGGCTGATTCCTGCTCTTTGGGCTGCCATACTTGATAAATCGGGCGATTTTCCTTCTCGCTCAGGTGCTTTTCAGGTCTTTAGCGGAAAGCATGTTGAAGTAGTAACTGACCCTCCTTTACAAATACAATTCGATGGTGAACCTTCAAAACTAACAACTCCATTTTCTGCTGATATTTTGCCAAAAGCAGCAAGAATTATCGTCGGGTCTGACGCAATAAAGAATTTTTCCGAATATTAGGATTTTGTCTATACTGCTCTGATGTTGATAATTTCTCTTTTTGCATCTCATTTATATTTACACCATCATCTCAGAGCTCGTTAGTTCGTTTAATGCTCTAACTTTTTTTGACTTCTGTGGATTTGACATCTTTTGGACTTCGTTCAAACTCTCGTTTTTAACAACTTTTTAATCAAAAAAATAATTATCTTGCTCAGAATAAAAGATAGCTTCAGACACAATTTTTGTCCGAGTAGGAAAGATAAAATTAATGGTTTTTTGCACCTCAAAAATGCCTGTTTATGCGCTTAAAATTGTGTTATCTAACACAATTTTGTCTGAAATTTTTTCGTTTTAAGGATGGATAGAAGGAGCGAAAAGTGATCTGGGCGAGCAGAGTTTCGCGAAAACACGAGGGGGAAAGACTATATAACGTGTCATACTCTCAACGAAGCGATAATTCTTCTGAGAATTCAGATTTGCCCGAACGGAAATGTAGCTGACCTTTGCGTCGCGAAAATTATGAAGGGTTCAAGCAAAGCGTTATAACCACTTCAGGCTTGATATAAGGAGAGAAAAGCAATCTAAAACGAGTAAGATTTTCGTGAAAACGTGAGGAGCTGTGCTTGTGCATTGCCCAATCGTTTGTGTCAAAAAAATGACGTTCAGATTGATTTGCAGCGTCTGGAACTTCCGTTTTTTGTTAAAAAACGGAACAATTTTGGAGGCGACGTCCGGATTCGAACCGGAGATGAAGGCTTTGCAGGCCTCTGCCTTACCACTTGGCCACGTCGCCATTTAAGAAAACAGCCAGCTCAAATTGATGAACTGGCTGGTTTGTTAAAAATGGAGCGGACAACGGGGTTCGAACCCGCGACCCCCACCTTGGCAAGGTGGTGCTCTACCAGCTGAGCCATGTCCGCAAAGTGCTTGAGCCATCCCCAAGCGCGTTAATTATTCTACAACATAACTTTCACTAAAGTGTCGCAAAAACTAAAAATAATTTAAAAATTTTTAAGCCTGCTTCTTGTGGTAAACGAACCAGTATGCAAGGCCAACAAGAATAGCGCCACCAACAATGTTTCCAGGAATGCTAGCAGAGAGATTGTAGAGAATGCCTGTGATGTCTACTTTTGAAGGGTCTGCAACCATTCCCATTGGGAGGAAGAACATGTTTGCAACGCAGTGCTCAAAGCCGCATGCAACGAATGCTGAAATAGGAAGAATAATGCCGACAACTTTATCAACAATAGTTTTTCCAGCAAAGCCAATCCAAACAGCCAAACACACTAACATATTACAAAGAATGCCACGGAAGAAAATTTGAACCCATGGAAGGCCAATCTTTCCAGCAGCAACAGTTGCCATGTTTGCGCCAATCGTAGAATCGCCTGCTTTTATGCCTGCTATTCCAGCCATTGCTACGATAAACACGAGGAGCAACGAACCTACAAGGTTTCCAAGAATAACAATAATCCAATTCTTGAGTAGCCCACCCCAGGTAATCTTTTTGCTTGCAAGAGCCGCAACCATGAGAGAGTTGCCAGTGAAGAGTTCAGCACCACAGCAAATAACAAGAGCGAGTCCTAAGCAGAAGCAAATGCCACCAACAAGCTTCTTAACACCAAAAGTTAAAGTTGGATCTGCTGTGAACGTCAAAAAGAATGTTGCACCAAAACCAATAAACACACCAGCAGCCATTGCAAGAACGAAGCATTTTGCTGGTGAGAGTCCAACTTTACCGACTGCAACGGTTTCGCACTTTGCTTCGATTGCTGCAGGAGCCAAACAGTCAGACTTTACTCCTTCCAAATCCTTTACTTCAATTGCCATAATACCAATCTCCTTTCATTTGCTAAAATGACAAATTCCCTAGCTTAAAGGGGAAATTTCATCGAATCCCCTGTCGCCGTGTATAGCATAGTAAACTTGCATAACCGAATCTTTAACTTTTGGTGTGAGAGGTCCGAAAAACTCGGTATGTGCAGGTTGAATTCCAATAAAAATTAGGTTGTTGCAGGCGTTTTCTAATTGTGAAAGCAAATGGGTTATCGGCATTGAATGTGTAGTAAACAAAAAGCTTGTCTTAACATCTTCTTTTTTGATTTTTCTAATAGAACCTGGCTCTAGGCCCATGTCAGCAGCATCAATCATCAGAATCGTGTCTGGATGCATTCTGCGCAAATAACCTATTTCGTTTTCTGGGGTTTGATCGCCCTCAACTAACGTCCAACCATCGATTGGATTGTCGTTAAAGAGTTTTGCGAGATAGGGTCCCGCGGCATCGTCACCGCGAAGAACACTCCCAACTGTAAAAAGAACCCTCTCAGGGGTTTTTTTGGGAAGAATAATTTCATCAATTAAATTGTCATCTGTGTTGAGAAAGTCATCCATTATCTTGTTGTTACCCGTCTTGCAAGGCAATAGACTTGTGGTTCACATTTGATATCATTCATAAGTTTTATAAATGCAGCCCTAAATTCATCTATATTTCCAACTCTCACGTCTTTGTACCTGTCATCACTTGAAGGTTTTGAGAAAGAAAAGTCATCATCAAAACTAGCCTGCTCCATAGCCTCGACTAGCATGTTGGTGTCTTCTTTCATTATTTGAATCTCTCCAAATTTTTCGATTCTTGTGAGCTTAAATTTAGCATCACCTTCAGATAGAGAGTCACAAATTTTATCGAAAGTCGCTCTATCTAAAGCAAGTTTTGGTTCAAAACAGTCGATGACGCCAGTGTTGTGGCCCATTGAAAGTGTATAGTAAATCACATCCCTAGCTTCTTTAGGGATGTCCGTCTTATCTTCGACAAACTTTTTTCCTAAGAGATAAAAAACAACATCAGTTGCTGTTAGAGCGTCGGTAGTGTGAACTGCCGTGTCCCTAACAGCTTCTGCGTTTTGAGACCTAATGTTGTTAGTTAAAAGAGTCACTTTTATGCAACAATTTTTGACTGAAGAAGATTCTTTAAGTCGGTAAACACCTCAACTTTTCTAGGATCACTTTCACCAGCAATTAGTGCATCTGCTCGAGTCAAAGCATCACCATCACCTGAGGTTAGCGATTCCATAAATTCGTTTACGATTTGAGCGCCAGAATAATATCCACTCATTAAACGTGCTTCGCGCTCAAAAGCAACTCTAATTTTGTATGGAATGTCTGGGAAAGCTGGAGGGAATGCAAACCCAGTTTCTTGATGATGTGACTCATGAAGTTTTTGATCCAAAAGCCCAAGAGTAATTGCAAATCCATAAATAGTTTGTGCTGGAGTTGGAGGGCAACCGGGAATGTAAACATCAACTGGAATAATTTTGTCAGTACCTCCCCACACACAATAATTGTCGTGGAAAATACCGCCTGTGCATCCGCAGGCACCATAGGAGACAACTAGCTTTGGCTCTGGTGCAGCCTCATAAGCGCGAATTGCAGGTAATCTCATTGCACGCGTCATTGCGCCTGTGTAGACAAGAATGTCAGCATGACGTGGTGAAGGTGTGTTTTTAATGCCAAAGCGTTCTGCATCAAACACCGATGTGATTGTTGCAAAAATCTCAATTTCGCAGCCATTGCATCCACCGCAGTCAACACGATAAATATAAACTGATTTCTTAATGTCATTTAACAGTTTTGCTTTAGCTTCAGCTACCTTTTCATCTAACTCAATCTTTGTTGGCTGAAATTGAAGTGAAGGGAAGTTATCTTCAATCATTATCTGCCCCCTCTCGAAGCTCGTTTTGCTGCCTCAGCATCATTTCTTCTCCTGCAATCTTCGCACAGGTCACAAGCATCTATGCTTGCAGCAGTTTCTCCGCCTATTGCGAGAAGAATTTGTTTGCCATATTCAACTTCTTTTTCAGAAGCATAAGGTTTCCCACATTGAGCACACTTCTTAATAGGGTATGAGCAACTCTCTGTCAAGTCTGGCTTGCTCATTACAGCAAGTTCAAACTCGTTTTTGAGTTCAATTGCATCTACTGGGCAAACCTCATGGCACCTTCCGCAGAATATGCAACGACCATATGAAATGTCCCAAACTACGTTCTCACTGTTTTCGTCAAGCGACATTGTGATTGCATTTGGTGGGCAAGCGATTGCGCAAGCGCCACATGCAATACAAGCAGCTTCAACATGCTCAGGTTTACCACGGTAGCCGTCAGGCAAATCTAGCGGTGCTGCAGGATATTTTATCGTTGCGTCACCAGCATCGCTGATTTCTTTAAAAAGATTCAAAAAACCCATTATCTACACTCCCCCATCCTAGTCTTTCAATGGTGAATGTTTACGATTAGCAGCATAGTCTTCAAGCTGCTGCTTGCTAATCGTTTTTTCCTTATGTGTCTTAACGTCGCAAATTGTGACACGGTCAGTGCATGAATAGCAAGGATCCATTGACCCGATGATAACTGCAGCATCAGAAACTGTGTTTCCTTGCAATGCATAACGCAAAACTGGCCAGTTTGAATATGTTGCAGCTTTTGCTCTCCAACGATATACCTTTTGGTTGTCGCCAGTCATAGACCAGTGCATGTCTTCTCCACGAGGTGCTTCAGTAAAGCCCATTGCGAATTTACCTGGTTCATACTTGAAGTCTTGCGTAAGAATTGGACCACTTGGAAGACCGTTCACGAGCTGCTCAATCATTGTTATTGAGTCAAGGAACTCACCAATTCTAACTGTCGTTCTACCTAAGACGTCACATGAATCGGCTGAGTGCGCTTTAAGTCCCTCAATGTATTTATATCCAGAGAATGGATGATCAAAACGAACATCACGAGCAAAACCAGAGCCACGAACCATAGGGCCAACAGGACTAAAATCACGGCAAACTTTTCTGTCAAGATGGCCAACGCCTTTAGTTCTTGATTCAAAGTTTGGCGTTGTTGTCAACATGGAAACCAAACGTGTAACTTCTTCACGAAGCTCACCTACAAGTTTTAGCGTTGCTTTTCTGTGATCTTCAAGAATATCACGACGAACGCCACCAATGAGATTCATGCCATATGTCTTGCGAGCACCTGTGAGAAGCTGAGCCAAGTCCATAGCTTTCTCACGAACTCTGAAGAAGTGCATAAAACCTGTGTCAAAGCCACAATAGTGACAGACGAGACCAAGGTTGAGCAAGTGTGAGTGAAGTCTTTCAACTTCAAGGAAAATCGCTCTTAAATATTCTGCACGCTTTGGAATTTCGATTCCCATTGCATTTTCAATTGTTTGCACATATGCAACGCTGTGAGCAAAACCGCAAATTCCGCAAATTCTGTCTGACAAGAAAGGAATCTGATCATATGTCATGCGAGCTTCTGCAACCTTTTCCATGCCACGATGTGCATAGAACAAGCGGTAGTCGGCGTCAACAATGTTTTCGCCTTCGCAGAACAAGCGGAAGTGACCTGGTTCGTCTGATGTGATGTGTAAAGGACCCATTGGAATTTCTGTTGGATCTTCAACACCCGACTCGTCCAAAAACTCATAGTTTTCGACGTCAACGGCAGGTTCAGGACGATGGCGATAATCCATCGAGTCTTTTAACAGAGGATGAAGTCCGTCTGGCCAGTCGTCTGGCAAAACAAGGCGACGAGCGTCTGGAAGCCCAACTGCTTTTAGACCCATCATGTCGTATGCTTCGCGCTCTGACCAAACACAAGCTGGAACGCGTGGTGTCACCGATGGAAACTCGCGCGTGATTGGGTCGACTTTAGTGCGAACTGTCAGATAGCACTTGTCTTCCTCTTCCATGCTCATTAAATAGTAAAGACGGAAATAACCATTAAGGTGTCTTTCGTCGTTTACAACCATGTCTGGAATCCAGCCGCCGCGGTTGTAATACATAAACTCAACGCACTCAGGAAGTTTCTCAGTTGGAACATCAACTGTTACCTGGTCCTCAGTTTGCCAAGTGGCTTCCAGAACTGAACCTGGAATTGCCGCGGCCATTGCTTTAACGTGGCTCTCGCCACGACGCAACCCATTAGTTGAATTTGCCTCAGGCATCATCTCACCTCCGTTTTGAAGATTATTCATAATCTTCCTTAACTTCCCTGACCTTAGTCAACGTTTCTTCAAAACGTGTAACTTTAGACCTAGTCACATTAATGACCTCGGTGGCTTTCGCCTCTTTCTTCATCTTTTCTTTCTTCTCAGCAGCGCCACTGAATTCTGTGACTAATGAGAGAGCCTTTGTGGGGCACACCGCAACGCAGTGCGGCCCCAGTTCAGGATCATAGGCACAAAGATCGCATTTAACTGCACAAGTCGGAACGCCAATCTCCCACTTTAACATTGAGGATGTGCTCTCAGGCATGTTAGGGATGTTGTTGCAAATACCAGCGACCCCACCAATGCCAGTTCCAGATGGATGAATCGCTCCAAAAGGACAAACGCAAGCGCAAAGTTTGCAGCCAATGCAAGTCTGTTCATTTACTTTAATTCTGTCGCCCTCATGAGTAATTGCATTTACAGGACAGACAGCCAAGCAAGGTGCTCCCTCGCAGTGATGACATGTGATGGAAGCAGTTACATCCTTTGTAAAAACTACAGAAAGGCGTGGCTCTGCTTGCTCACCAACGCTCGCATGTCCAGCAGAACATGCAGCCTGGCAGGTCCCGCAGCCAATACACCTGTTGGTGTTTATCGATATGAATGAGTTCATTTAAGTCCTCTTTCTAAATCGGTTTGGATAATACTAATTACTCAGATTCCAAACAGAAATCTAACTATTTCACTCCCTGATATTGAGGAGCAGCTTCGTCGCGAAGTCTCTTCTTCAAGGATGTGTATTGTTCATCGAGGTATTTTTCAGCCCAGGTTTGGTCTTCAATAGCCTCAACTTGAACAGCACAATATTTGTCTTCAGGTGTATGTGAATTTGCGTCAACTTTATCCATTGTTAAGTCGTTACATTTTCCAATCCACCATTGATACGTCATGTAAACAGCTCCTGGCAAAACACGAGAATCTACGCTCGCACGTGTGATCACTTTTCCACGGCGTGAATAAATAAACATGAGCTGCTGGTCCTTGATGCCATATTTCTCGGCATCTTCAGGGCTGATTTGGCAAAAGCCTGGCTCATCAGCAAGACCAGCCAAAACTTTGCAGTTGCCAGTCATTGAACGACATGAATAGTGTCCAACCTCACGTACAGTTGTGAGAACAAGTGGGTATTCATCATCAACGGGCTCGGTTGGTGGCACCCAATCGCAACTTAAGAGCTGCGCTTTTCCAGAAGGCGTAGTGAATGCACCTCCAAGGAACAGGTCAGGAGAACCCTTATGCTCAATTGTTGGAATTGGCCATTGAGCATGTCCACAGCCTTGCATCTTTTCATATGTTGCACCATATGCTTTATCCCAAAGTGCACGACACTCTTGATCCCAAATCTCCTGAGTGTTGTTGTAGTGCATTGGGTAGCCCATTCTAGTTGACAGGTCTGCAATGATGTCCCAGTCGTGACGACATTCACCTTTTGGAGGAACAGCTGCACTGAAATATTGGAAAGTTCTGTCGCAAGCGGTGAAAACGCCCTCATGCTCTCCCCAACTCGTAGCTGGTAACAAAACATCAGCTTCTGCGGCAGTTTGAGTCATAAAGATGTCTTGAACGATGAAGATATCGAGCTCCTTCAAACGCTCTTTGTAAACTTGAGCATCTGGCTCTGTTTGCAGTGGATCTTCACCCATGATGTAGTAGGCATGAATCTTGCCTTCATGTATGAGCTCTGGAACGTCGGTTACTTTATAGCCAGGTTCTGGGTCAATTGATCCAGGCTCTAAGCCCCATGCTTTCTCAAACTTTTCACGAATTGCAGGGTCTGTAACCTTTTGATAACCAGGGAACATGTTAGGCAAAGCACCCATGTCGCATGCACCTTGAACATTGTTTTGTCCACGAACAGGTGCAACACCAGAATTTGGTTTTCCAATCTGGCCTGTAATGCAAGCAATTGCTGCACACATGCGAACTGCTTCAACGTTTTGGAGGTGTTGGCAAACGCCCATGCCCCAACAAAGAATAGAAGAAGGTTCAGCAGTCGCGTAAATTCTTGCTGCCTCGTGAACAGCTTCAGGATCGCAACCCGTGAGTTCTGCAGTGTTTTCAGGAGTGTATTTCTTAACTGTCTCCCACCATTCATCAAAGTGCTCTGTGTGTTCTTCGACGAATTTCTTGTCCATGAGTCCTTGAGTAACAATTGAGTTAGCAAATGCATTTAAGAATGCAATGTTTGTGCCAGCTTTAATTGGCAGATAGATATCAGCAATGCGTGATGTCTCAATAACTCTTGGGTCAGCAACAATAATCTTTGCACCCTTTTCTCTTGCGCGCAAAATTCTGCGAGCTACAAGTGGGTGTGATGTATTTGGATTGTATCCAAAAAGGAACAAGCATCCTGCGTCTTCCATACCTGGAACGCCGCAGCTCATTGATCCAGCACCGAGTGTCTCCATAAGACCGAAGACAGTTGGCCCGTGTCAAGTGCGAGCGCAATTATCTACATTGTTGTTCCCAATGCAAGCACGTGCAAATTTTTGCATCACAAGGTTCGATTCGTTACCTGTGCCACGGGAAGAGCCAGTAACATAAATCGATTTTGGACCATACTTTTTCTTGGCAGCCAAAAGCTTCTCAGCACAAAAATCAAGTGCCTCATCCCAGGTCACTCTTTGAAATGGCTTGCCACGCTCTGGGCGGATCATCGGGTAAAGGATACGAGGTGTCAAGATTCCGGTGTCATTAATGAAGTCGTATCCATGCCATCCTTTAAGACAAAGGAAACCTTCATTAGTCAGACCAGGGAGTGGTTCAGCGCCAACAACTTGGTCGCCTTCAACAAGGAGGTTGAATTTACATCCAGTGCCACAATAAGGGCAAACTACCATATGTTTTTCCATTGTATTCACTTCCTTTCTGTCTTTAAGCAACAGCGCCATAGACTGGAAGTGAAGAATGAGCTTCTAGTCTCTTGGCTTCTTGTTGGAACTTATCTTTTCTGTCTGCCATCATCTCGTCGCGATCTACGAGTCTTAATGCCTTTGTTGGACAGGCTTCAACGCACGCAGGACCATTCTCTCGGTCATAGCAAAGGTCGCACTTTACCAAAAATGATTTCTTTGCTCCTGAAACTGGAATGCCTCCAAGCATTTGAACATTGTCGACTGGAACAACCTCAACAGCTCCAAATGGACATGCCTGAACGCAGTTGCGGCAACCAATGCATCTTTGCTGACGGATAGCCACACGGTCGCCATCATAATAGAGTGCTCCTTCAGGGCATGCATTTACACATGCAGCGTCAGCGCAGTGATGACAAGCGATAGGTGCAGATACCGTGAGCGTTTGCACGACATTTAAACGTGCTTTTGACAAATCGCCAGGCACGTCATGTTTGTTCATGCATCCTGCCATGCAGGTTTGGCAGGAAATGCAAAGACCAGGGTCTGCTTGAACAAATTGTCCGCTCATAATTCCTCCTTCACTTTCTTTACTCCTGTGAGAATTAAATTCTCACAAACCCTCAAAACAAGTTAATGCAGCCTTTACCCTACATTAACCCTCGGTTGCTGCGAAAACATCTTTAAACAAAGGTGCTTCGTGCAACACATCTGTGTCTGTCTGCAGAACGGTCGCTGTAGCAGACTCAATCCCGTTTAATACTGGTTGAGGCATAGCTACGCCGAACCAGAGGATTACGATAACCATGGCGAATTCTGGAATCAATGCGAAGGCTCCAACATCGCCTTTCTTTACAGTTGTAGGGGGTTCGCCAAACACAGATCCTGTGACAACATGAACGCATGCAGCAATGACAACGGTCAATGCCACTCCAAACAGAACAACCAAAACGATGTGTCCTGAAACTACTCCTGAGATAAATGCCATTATTTCAGATAAGAACATTGCAAATGGTGGGAAACCGGCGAGTGCGAAGAAGCCGATTGCCATCAAAATTGCAGTTGCAGGTGCGACTTTCAAAATGCCTGAAATCTTATTCAAATCACGAGTTCCATATTTCATGAGGACGTTGCCTGAAATGCAGAACAGGAGCGCTTTGGTAAAGCCGTGAGTTACACAGTGCAACAGAGCTGCAGCAATTCCTAGTGGACCACCAAAGCCAAGGCAAAGGGCAACAATTCCAATGTTTTCACATGAGTGGTATGCAAGTTTTCTCTTCAAGTCGTCTTGAGCAAAAACCGCAAATGCAGCAACGCCAACGCTCAGCGCGCCAAGAATGAGCATTAAAAGCTGTGGGAAGAATGTTCCGACTGCTTGGATGCAGAGAATGTAAAAACGAATGATGATGAGCATTGCACACTTCAGTAAAACGCCCGAAAGCAAAGCTGACACTGGCGAAGGTGCTTCTGAGTGAGCGTCTGGCAACCAAGTGTGCATTGGGAAAAGACCAGCCTTTGTGCCAAAGCCAATAGCTGCAAAAACAAAAGCAATTTGAATCAACATTCCATCAAACTGTTTAGCAATTGGAACTAATGAAGTCCAGAAAACAGCTTGATGAGGATCGCTCATAATTGAAGCTGCATCTGCATAAATGAGCACTGTGCCATAAAGTCCAAACGCAACACCAGCTGTGCAAACTATCACATATTTCCAAGAGGCTTCCAAGGTTGTTTTTTGGTTGTAACAACCAACCAGGAATACTGTTGATAATGTTGTTGCCTCAATTGCAACCCACATCAAAATGATGTTGTTTGAAAGAACAACCAAAAGCATTGAGAAAACAAACAAGCTAAAGAATGCATAGTAGGACTTCACTTGCCCAGGCCCAACATTTCCAATTTCAATGTCGTGGCGCACATATGGAATCGAATACCAACCTGTCAGGAATCCAATCACACCAATTAAGGCTAAGAAAATCATTCCTAAACCATCGAGGTGGAACCAAATCCCGACTGCATCAATCGAATTTCCTGTTGAGCCAACTTGAACTACGAGGAGAATGGCCATGACAAGGACAGCCGTAACGCTAGCAAAATGGATAACCTCATAGGCGACTTTTGGAGTTGACTTCGATGGGAGAAAAGCAATCAGAACAGCCGCAACAAGCGGAACAACCATGATTGCAATCATAAGTGTTGAATAATCCATGTTTATCCCCTATCCCTTCAATTCCATTAACTCGTCAGAATTCATTGTGTTTACCTTTTTGTACACACGGTAAACAATAATTGCCATGATTACGACAGCGAAAATCGCGTCGGTTGCAATACCAATTTCGACAAGCTCTGGAGCCTGTGGGGCAAGCAAAGCTAGTGTTAAGTGTGAACCATTCTCCATTAAGCAATAACCAAACATTTGTTTCACAATGTTTCTTTGTGAAATGATGCATGTCAGACCAATAAAGAAGTGTGCCAGAGAAACAGCAAGAGCTGGTAAAACTTCTGTTGTGGTTGGAAGCTTGATGTATTGAACAATGAGATAGCAAATTGCGACTTCAACAACTGCAAGAATCACAGTGACAATTGGTTTTACCAAAGGTTCAATCTTTTCATCGGGGTTGCCCATCTTCTTCAATGTGAAAAGAACAACAGCAGGCACAAAAATTACTTTTGTAAAGAAAGCAGTTCCTGACCAGGTAAACAACTCTGTTGAACCAGTAGTTACACCCAATGCAATGAAGATCCCAACTAAAACAAGTGATTGCACCCCATATGCATAGGCAGTGCTTTTTGGTGACTTCATCAAAATCACGATTAGAGACGTGAGGATGAGAAAGCAACCAAGTACGTTTACTAGTGCGTATCCGCTCATGAAAGACCCCCTATCCAATCCAAGAAGCTGCTATAAAGCTTGAGCAGACTGTCATTATGATCAACACCACAAAAGCGATAACCATGTAAACTGGAAGCTTTTGCGATTTTTCAACAACTTCTGAAGGCTCGCCTGGAAGAACTTGACCCATCCATTTGAGAAACCAAGCAAAGCATCCAACAGTTTCAATCAGGAAAACAACAACGATTAGCATCAAAAGCCAATTGCCTTGTGCAGCTTCAAATGAACCTGCAATGATTGAGAACTTTGAGAAAAATCCGTTAAATGGAGGACATCCTGCAATAGCAAGAGCAGCGCATCCAAAGCCTACTGCAAGAAGTGGTTGTTTCTTTATGACACCTTTAATTTGTGGAAGCATTCTCGTTCCCATTGTGTAGCTAAAAGCGCCAGCTACCAAGAAGAAGAGAGTCTTTGCAAATGCATGGTTGAAAATGTGTTGGACACCACCATTGAAAGCCATTTGTGAACCAAAAACGAAGAAACCAAAGCCCAAGAAGATGTAGGACAACTGAGAAATTGTTGAGAATGCAAGCAGTCTCTTCATGTCTTTTTGTGGCAGATACATTATGAATGAGAAAATCATTGTCGCAATTGCACCGATAACAATAACCCAGCCAACGGGCTCAGGAATGACTCCTGCGCTCATCAGACATCTTGCCAAAACAGCTACACCAACTTTAACCATTGATGCACCATGGAGATACGCCGAAACTGGCGTTGGAGCCTCCATGGCAGATGGCAACCACATGTAGAAAGGCAGTTGGGCTGATTTACCCCAAGCAGCGATGATTACACAAACAAGAACGAACGTTTTCCAATAATCATCAAGGCTTGCAATTGCTGTCACTTCAAGAGTTCCAGTTTGTAGATACAAACAACCTGCTGCAATATAGAGTCCAAGAGCACCAATGTGAGTCAAAATTAGAGCTTTCATTGCTGCTTTTTGAGCAGTAGGTGTGCCATAGTAACCAATTAAAGCCCAAGAACAAGCTCCTGTAATCTCAAAGAAAATGAGCTGCGAAAGGATTGTGTTTGAATAAACAAGACCAGCCATTGCTCCAATAAACACTGTAAAGAAAGCATAGAAGCGCCGACGCGGAACATCAGGATGTTCACGGTTCTTATCGTTCATGTAACCGACAGAGTAAATTGAAATAATGAGACCAATTCCAACAAAGCATGGAGCAAGCATTACGCTCACCTTATCGAAGATGAACGAAATGATTGTTGCATCTCCCAGAGCAGCAATCGTGAGTGTTTGTGTTTCAGCGCCGTTGCTTGCAAGAGTTACCCAAACTCCAATTGTTAAGCAAGTCGAAACTGCTGCTGCAGCAATGCACAGCCATTTTGCGCATTTCTGAGGGCAGACAACGATGATAAAGGCAACGATAAATGGAACAAGTATCGATGCAATGGACATTATTGATAAACTAGCCATCGTTGATCCCCCTTAAATTCCCAAAATGCAGAGCAAGAAGCCACAAGCCGAAAGGCCAACGATTGCCCACGTTTTGGTTCCCAAAAACTTATATCTAACTCTGATGAGTGCATTTTCAATAACACCGCAAATCAGGAAGAAAACGCCAACTTTAACGAACCAGACCACAAGTCCGATTAGAAGAGAAACAATGCTAGCATCCATAGCGCTTCCCCATGGAATGAAGATTGCAAGGAACCATGAAACAACGATAATTTGCTTCATTGACATTCCCATCTTCATGAGTGCAAGTGAAGGTCCAGAATATTCTGCAAGAGGTCCCTCTTGAATCTCCTGTTCCGCTTCAGCCATATCAAAAGGAACTTTACCAAGCTCAACATAACAAGCTGCAGCGAAAGCAACACCCGCAACAATAACGCCAATTGGACTAATCACAAACAGGTTTGAAATCATGTAGCCCATGCCACCAAGATATGTTGTTCCTGTTGCCAGAGCAACTACAACTAAAGACAACATCATTGCTGGTTCGACTAATACGCCAACAAGCAGCTCACGAACACCGCCAAGTCCTGCATAGGTGTCACCTGAGTCAATCGATGCAAGCGAGAAGAAGAAACGCGATAACGCAAGCAAGTAAACCACCAAGATGACATCACCAAGCGCTGGAATTGGTGAATAAGTTGTAATCATTGGCACACCAACAGCTAAAACAAGCATTGTAGCGAAGAAAAGTATTGGTGTGATGCGATGAACAAAACTTGATTCTTCTGAATGAACATCTTCACGCTTGAAGAGTTTTGCAATGTCATAGTAGTCTTGCAAAATGCTTGGTCCACGTCTGGAGTGCATCTTGGCACGAAGCCATCTTGAAGTGCCTGAAACTAGAGGAGCAATCAGGACAACAAGTAAGGCTTGAACTATGGCAATTAAAATGCTAATCATAATCCTTTAACCCCCTTAGTTAAGACCCACGGCCATTGCCAAGAAGACAACAAGCGCGACAACAATGTAGATAACATAAATTCTGAAGTTACCATGTTCTATCTTTTGAGCTTGCTTTCCAACCCAAGAGATAAATGCAGCAACTGCATCAACAATGTATTTATCGCCAACAGTTTCAGCTTTTTGCGCACCATGAACTGTTGCATTAAAGAAATTGGTGAACTTAGTAGAAGTCGAAGTAATCGCTGTTCTGGCTGCATAGATTGGCTTTAGGAACATTTGCACCTCAGCTCCCACTGTCCCAGCTGTAATAGCCATTCCAGTTTCTGTGTTGTAACCACAAGACCATGGTTCGCGATCGCATGAAACTTTCGACTTTGAAAATGCCATCTTAAATGCAAGAACAAGCAGGACAAACGAAATGAGAAGAATTGCTACAAGAGGTGTTGAGACAACTGACCCAATAACTGGATTTACAACCCATGTGCCATATGAAGTAATGATGTTCATTTGGCCCAGCGTTGAAGCTGCAATTCCTTCCATAATTGGAGCCACGAACGGCGCACCCAAACCAAGGCAAACGCAAACAACTGCTAAAACAATCATCGCGATTGTCATTGGAACAGGAACCTCTTTTGCATTGGCAGCCTGATCTGAACGTGGGCGACCTAAGAAAGTCACTCCATAGCACTTAACGAAACAAGTTACCGCCAATGCGCCCGTGATTGCAAGAGCAACAGTTGCAAAAGCTGCAAAAATCTTAATAACTAAATCTCCTGCCATTGCAGTCGTTATCATTGACTGGTAGGTAAACCATTCTGAAACAAAGCCGTTCAAAGGAGGTATTGCAGAAATTGCAAGTGATCCAAGCAAAAAGCACACACCTGTAATTGGCATCACTTTTTGAAGGCCACCAAGAATCTGCATATTTCTTGTTCCTGTTGAGAAAAGTACTGAACCTGCACCAAGGAATAAAAGCCCTTTAAACATTGCATGATTCAAAAGGTGATAGAAGCCCGCCATAAAACCAAGCGCTGCGAGTACCGGTTGGTTAACAGCAACTCCCATAAATCCAATGCCGACACCAAGAAGAATAATTCCGATGTTTTCTACTGAGTGGTAGGCAAGAAGTTTTTTAATGTCGTGTTCAGCTAAAGCATAGGCAACACCGAGAACTGAAGAAAGAGCGCCAATTGTGAGAACTACAAGACCCCACCAAAGTTGCACCTCAGATCCTTGAAGAAGGTCAATTCCAACTTTTACTATGCCGAAGACGCCGATTTTAATCATGCCACCTGACATCAAAGCTGAAACGTTTGAAGGAGCAGCAGGATGTGCTTGTGGCAGCCATGAATGGAATGGGAACATGCCAGCCTTGCAACCAAATCCAAAGAATGCAAGCATGAACACAAGAGATGCAATTCCGGGATCAAACGAAGCAGCCCTAAATGCTGCAAAGTCAAGACTTCCTGTGATTCCTCCCATGATAAGGAATGAAATCATAATCATCAAGAATCCAATGTGAGCCATGATTAAGTAAAGGAAGCCACCACGAATTGATTGTTTATTCTGTTCAACAATTACTAGGAAGTAAGATGTGAGCGACATCAGTTCGAAGAAAACCAAGAACCAAAAGGCGTTATCAACGGTGAGAACCATGTTCATTGAAACTATGAACAAATTCATAAAGAAGCCGATTGAACCCATCCCGTGACCATGATATTCATCGAAGTAGGAGAAGCCATAAATCCAGGCGACCAAAGCTAGCAAGTTAATTACAACCAGCAGCAGGCCAGACAAAGGATTCAGTATCACCGTAAAGTTTGCAAAAGCAAACGGTGTTGTGAATGACGCGATTGCCGTTGGGGCAAAAATACCAGCTATGCCAGCACCGATTGCAAAGCATGCTGAAACAATGCCAAATATGCAAGCCAAAGTTTTAGAAGCAGACTCTGCCTTACTTATTAGGATTGCAACAATTGCGCCCACAACAGAAATCCCAGCCGAGATGAAGAGCATTTCCATTGCTACCACCTTTCCTGTACTTTAATAAGACTCACAGAAAAAGAACAGAGAGAATCACTCTCTGAAACTTCAAAATAACGGATTAAAAGATTTTTCAATTGAGAATTGCGATGAGTCTTTGACCCAGCAGATAGCCCAAACAAAGAACATCTATTTAAACAGTCGGGAAACACAGATAACCCCGTCCCAATATATATACTCCTAATCCCTGTCGCAATTATAGTCCACAAATCAAGCAGTTTTACCGAGAAACGACCATATTCTCAAAAACGAGTTTAATAATTAATTGAAGCAAAATTGCAGTTAAACTAATTACTTTTTCATAACGCGAGCACTTTTTCTTTTGAAGTAATATGCTTTTCTAAGTTTGCTAAAATAAAGCGTCTGTAAATACATTTTGCAATGAAAAAATGCATATTCTGCCATCGACGTTTTTATAAACAAATCGTGCAATAATTAGTTTGATATTTCACCATTTATAAAAGGGATACATTTATATATGAAGAAAACAGCGGATACCGAAAAAGCTACAGTAACAAAAATGGTTACTGAGAAGAGCTCTAAAAACGCGATTAAAGGAAATAAATTAAATGAAATGCTCAGAGGTCTTCCTCAAGTTGATGAGGTAATGAGTAATTCTAACATCACTACTTTAAGACATGCTTTAGCTCACGACTTTTTAAAAACCGCTGTTCGTGATATCTTAGATGAAATTCGTGAAGACATTAAAGCTGGTGTTTCTGATGAATACACAATTCCAACAACTGACGAGATTGCACACAAAAGTTGTGTTCACGCATTGCAGTTAATCAAACCATCTTTGCGACATGTAGTTAATGCAAGCGGCGTTATTATCCACACAAACCTAGGAAGAAGCCCCCTTTGCGACGAAGCAATTAAGGCGGTCAATGATGTTTCACGAGGCTATTCCACTCTTGAGTATTCAACAAAAACTATGTCACGAGGTTCAAGGCATGCGCACATTGAACAGTTGATTTGCACTTTAACTGGAGCTGAAGCGGCAATTGCAGTTAACAACAATGCAGCTGCTGTGATGATGGTTTTAAATGAGTTTGCAAAAGGATATGAAGCTATCGTGTCTCGCGGTGAACTCGTAGAAATCGGTGGGTCATTTCGCGTGCCGGACATTATGGCGATGTCAAACGCAAGAATGATTGAAGTTGGAACAACAAACAAAACACATGTTTCCGACTACGAAAACAACATTAACGAAAACACAGCCATGCTTCTTAAAGTACATCCATCTAACTACCGCATGGAGGGCTTTGTAGAAGATGTGTCAATTAAAGATTTGCAGAAAATTGCCACAGCCGAAAATAAAAGAAGAAAAGTTGCAGGGCAAAAAAATAAAGTCATTGTTTATGAAGACCAAGGATCTGGCGTCTTGATTGAAGATGATTTCTTCAAGAAAAATGGCGAGCACACAATAACAGATGCACTAAAACTTGGCGTTGATATAGTTAGCTTTTCAGGTGATAAACTTTTGGGTGGTCCTCAAGCTGGAATTATTGTGGGCAGAAAAGAGTTTATTGATCGCTTGAAAAAGAACCCTCTTGCTCGTGCCCTACGTCTAGATAAAATGACACTAGCTGCGCTTGAAGCCACATTGCGAACCTATTTAAATGAAGATGAGGCTCGCAAAAAAATCCCTACGTTAAGAATGCTCACTGAAGATTCTTCCTTAACGAAAAAACGTGCAGAAAAACTAAATAAAGCATTCCAAAAAGAAATTAACTCTGATGATGTTACTTTTAAAGTGATTGAAGAAATATCAAGAGCTGGCGGCGGAAGTCTTCCAATGTGCGACATTAAAACCTACTGCGTGCGCGCAAGTTTCACTAAAGGTAATGCCGAGGCAGCTGATAAATATTTAATACAAGAATGCGAACCACCAATTATTTCAAGATTAACTAAAGAATGTTTGTACTTTGATGCAAGAACGCTAGAAGAGTCTGACTTTCCTTTACTAGTTAATGGGGTTAAAGAATATCTATCAAAGGTTAAATAGATTATGTCTGAGTCACACAAAAAAAGCGTAATCATAGGAACTGCTGGTCACATTGACCATGGAAAATCAAGTCTTGTTTTGGCTCTGTCAGGAAAAGACCCTGACCGTTTGGCTGAAGAAAAAGAGCGCGGAATCACAATAACTCTTGGATTTGCAGAGCTCAAACTTCCGAATGGGATTCATGCAGGTGTAGTTGACGTACCAGGACATGAACGCTTTGTGCGCGAAATGATTGCAGGTGCCACAGGGATAGATGTGGCACTTTTGTGCATAGCAGCAGACGACGGAATTATGCCTCAAACAAAAGAGCATTTGAGCGTGCTGCAACTGCTCGGCGTTCCAACTTGTGTTGTTGCTCTAACGAAATGCGACACAGTTGACAAAGAATGGGCAGATGTTGTCGAAACAGATATCAGCAACTATCTAATTGGCACAACATATGAAGGCTCACCAATTATAAAAGTCTCAAGCAAAACTGGTGAAGGTGTTGAAGATGTTCGCAATGCTTTGGCAAAGGCTTGCGAAAAAACTGAACATCACTTTGAAGGGATAATCGCTAGACAACCAATAGATCGTGTTTTCACAATTAAAGGCGCTGGCACAGTTATAACTGGAACTTTGTGGAGCGGACAAATTAATCTTGACGACACACTTGAAATCCTTCCAACTAGAAAAAAGACTCGTGTTAGATCAATCCAAATTCATGATGTTGCGCAAAAGACTGCATATGCAGGCAATCGTGTTGCGCTGAATCTTGTTGGTGTTTCAACAGAAGATGTGCGACCAGGATATATGTTAGCCACGCCTCACTCAATTTCTCCAAGTGATGCTTTTGACGTGGAATTTACATATCTAGCGAGTGCCGATGGTGCAAAACCACTTAAAAGTGGCTCAAATATTCACTTTGCACATGGCACAAAAGAAGTTGTTGGACGCCTTCTTTTATTCAATGGGAAAAACGAAGTGCTCCCAGGGGAAAAAGTTTTTGCACAAATTAGAACGAATGAAAAGATGCCCGTTAGTTATCTTGACAGATATGTTGTTCGAAGCTACTCCCCTGTTGAAGTTATTGGTGGCGGGACCATTCTTCGATGCCATCCAAGACGCAAAACTAACATTAAAGAATCTGAGATGAAGCTAATCAAAGCATTGGCCTCTCGTGATCAGGACGACATTGTTGCAGCTGCTTTTGAAATGCAACAGCAGCCAATAACACCAAAAAGCTTGGCTCGATTCTGTGGGCTTTCTGAAGACGACTGCAAAGTGTCTCTCATAAAAATGAAAGCAGTTGATAAATCGGTTTGCGTTGACCAAAAATGCTGCATTTTTGCAACCAAAGAAATATTTAACAACTGCATTAACACAATTGAAGCTGCGCTAAAACGTTTTCATGCTAAAGAACCAACTGCAACAGGTGTTTCAAAAGAGCATTTAAAAGAACTATCATTTTCCCACATCGACTCAGAGGTTTTTGATGCTTTGCTGGGAAGACTTGTCGAGCGAGGTGCTGTCTTTGTCAATGGCGGCGAGATTTCTCACACTTCTGCTGGAGCTGGAGCAAAGGCAGTTCAAGGAGAAGCAGAAACTAAGGTATTAAACCTTTTGAAAGATGCTGATCAAAATCCGCCTTTCATTAAAGACATTGCTGGAAAAATAAAACTCGACACAAAACTGTGTTCAAAAGCGTTGACCGCACTTGAGAACAGCGGTGACATCGTTAGAATTGGAAAAGACTTCTATTTTGAAAAAAACGTTTTAAAACGCTTGAAAAAAGAAGTAGAAAAATCGTTAAAAGACGGTCGAGGCACTGTTGCTGATTTAAAAGAATCTATGAACACTTCGCGTAAATATGCAGTACCAATTCTTGAATATTTTGACAAAATTGGCTTTACCAAACGTGAAGGAGAAGGCAGAGTTTTAAAGTAAAATTGAAGCTGTTTGAGCATTAAAAATAACTTCAAAAGTCAACGTAAAACATGTTATTTAAGATATAATAATAGCGTTTGAAAATGGGAGTGGATGGGGCCTGGTGGCTCCCGCGGCCTTCAAAGCCGTTGTGGGACGATGCAGAACGTCCCGGGTGTGTTCGATTCGCATGCATTCCCGCCATTTAACTCTCTGACTTCTTAAAGAGGTTCATATCCATGTCATGTAACAAAATCGCAGACACGGTCTTTCCAGATGGTAAGGTCCGTCTAACTAAACTCACGGAAAAAGGCGGATGAGCAGCA
Organism: Phoenicibacter congonensis; assembly: GCF_900169485.1. Taxonomy (NCBI): domain Bacteria; kingdom Bacillati; phylum Actinomycetota; class Coriobacteriia; order Eggerthellales; family Eggerthellaceae; genus Phoenicibacter; species Phoenicibacter congonensis. Next base: position 1,093,928 of record NZ_LT821227.1, read on the forward strand.
AAATGGGGGCCAGGCGAGCTCTCAGAAGTTCTTGCTAATATACAGCAAGACGTTTCTGTGTTAGGAGGCAGACTCCTTCTTGGTTTTGATACAGCTGACGACGCAGCAATTTATCAAGTTAGCGATGACGTTGCAGCTGTTCTCACTCTAGACTTTTTCACACCTGTTGTTGATGACCCCTATGAATTTGGTTGCATTGCAGCTGCCAATGCGCTTTCTGACGTTTTTGCCATGGGCGGAAAAGTGCAGGTGGCAATGAACATTCTTGCTTTTCCAAAATCTGTTGGGACTGAAGTTGTTGGCGAAGTTCTTCGCGGTGGAGCCGACAAAGTTAGAGAGGCAGGAGGCGTTATTTGCGGCGGCCATACTATCGAAGATGATGAGCCAAAATATGGCCTTTCGGTTTTTGGAACTGTTCACCCTCAAAAGGTAGTCAAAAATGAGGGCGCAAAAGTTGGAGATATTCTTTACTACACTAAAAAAATTGGTACTGGAATTCAAAACAGTGCTTTTAAGGCTGGCCTCATTGGCGACGAACAAATGGCCGAAGTCATTAAGTATATGAAAGAACTCAATCGCGCGGGTGCAGAAGCGATGATGCTTGCAGACGTTAACGCTGCTACAGACGTTACTGGATTTGGCGTTGCTGGTCATTTGCATGAGATGTTAAAACCGTCTGGTGTTAGTGCTGAACTTGTGTGGGACAACCTCCCACTTTACGACAGAACATATGAGTTTTCAGAACTGTATTGCAGACCTGGCAAAACTGACGGAATTATTGAATTTGCATCTGATTTTGTGGAAAAAGGCGACATGGATGATGTCGAATTTGACGACCACATGGGAGTACTTTGCGATCCACAAACATCTGGTGGGCTTTTGTGCTCAATTTCTCCTGACAAATGTGATGTATTTGAAAAAGAATTCAAGAGCAGATGTGGTTTTGAGCCTTGGATTATTGGTAAAATTACTGATGGTGAAGCTGGAAAAATTAAAATCATAAAATAGCTTTTAAAGGAGCCAAAATGAAGCAATACAGTGCTCAAGAAGATTACGTTTTAAACACAGTTAACAACAGAGACGTGCATTTCTTGAGATTCTGGTTTGCAGATGTTCTTGGCAACTTAAAATCTTTCGCAATCGTTCCAAATGAGCTTGAAAGAGCTTTTGATATTGGCATGCCACTCGACGGCAACTGCATTGCAGGCTTTGAGTCAACAACCGAATCGGATGTAATTGCCTGGCCAGAAGCCTCTTCTTTTCAAATTTTACCATGGAGACCAAATGAAAACTGCGTAGCCAGAATGTTTTGCAACATAAAGACTCCTGAAGGCGTTCCTTTTACTTCAGACACACGTCACATTTTAAAAGAAGTCCTGCGAAAGGCTTCAAAAATGGGATACATAGTAAACGTTAAGCCTGAAATTGAGTATTTTTATTTTCAGAGCAAAGACAAACCAATTCCTCTTGATGACGGATCAACTTTTGACCTAACTTCCCTTGACAGCGCAACCGATTTGCGCAGAGACACTGTTCTCACACTTGAAAGCATTGGCATTCCAGTTCAGCAATCGCAACATGAAGCTGGTCCTTCTCAAAATCAAATCGACTTGAGAACACAGGACGCCTTATCGATGGCCGACTCTATTATGACCTACAAGCTTGCTGTCAAAGAAATTGCTCTAAAACATGGCGTTTACGCATCATTTATGCCAAAGCCTCGAAACGACCAGCCAGGAAGCAGCATGCACCTGCACATTCATCTTTCGAACGAAAATGGTGATAATGCTTTCTTTGCTGAGAATTCAGGAGATAAATACTGTTTGAGCACGACAGCGAAACAATTCACCGCAGGTATTTTGAAATACATGAAAGAGTTCTGTCTTGTCACCAACCAATACCAAAACTCATACAAGCGAATTATTTCTGATGCTTGTTTGCCCGATCGAATTGCATGGTCTAGGAACAACCGTTCTACAGTAATCAGAGTGCCAGGTCACAGACCAAACACCGAAGATTGCTCAAGAATAGAACTGAGAAATCCAGACCCAGCTTGCAATCCATATCTTGCACTAGCAGCAATTATTAGCGCCGGATTAGCTGGCATTGAGGAAGGTTTGCAGCTCGAAGAACCAATCGAAGATTCCAAGAAGACAAAATTGGAATCAGACACCCTCCCCTACACATTGGGACAGTCAATTGATTGCTTTGAACAAAGTGAACTCATGCGCAAAACATTGGGAGACTCTGTTTTTGATTATCTGCTCAAAGTAAAGAAAGCTGAATGGCATAAAGCCATATCCATGGTTGATGAATATGAACTCGAGAACTATTTGGCGGTGTTGTAGATGAAAAAGAAAGTATTGTTTGTTGCAGACACTGTCGAATGTGCAAAGAAATTTGCAGATGTATTGAAAGTTTTTGATATCGACTTAATGACATGTCGTTATGACCAATCGTTTCAAAACTCTTCCCACCTTCAGGGAGCTAGCTTGGTAATTTTTGAGCTGCCAGAAGGTGGAATGGGTGATGAAGGAACGGCAAAAAACAAGTTTTCAACTTTCGGTGCCGAATCAATTTTGTTTGTTTGTCCACAAAAAGATGTTGACACTTTCCGTTTGCCAGTGCATTTGAACTGCGATTTTGTAGTGTCAGATGCAAGCGAGGCTGAAGTTTCGACCAGAATTAAGAATTTACTCTTTCCGGGAACCGAAACATCAAAAAGCGAAATTATAACTTGTGGAAGCATGACTATTAACCTCGGAACTTACCAAGTTCACGTTAATGATATTCCGCTTGATTTGACCTATTTGGAATATGCACTGCTTGCTTTTTTGGTTACGCACCCAAATCATTCATATTCGCGAGACGAACTTTTAAAACGCGTTTGGGGTTTTGATTATTTAGGTGGATCAAGAACAGTAGATGTGCACATAAGACGCATTAGGGCAAAAATTGGTCCAGAAAACGCACAACGATTAGAAACTGTTCGAGGCGTTGGTTATTTGTGGAATGTTTAAATTTTGCTATCAAGTTAATGGAATTGAGCTTCCACAAAAAGCAGGGCCAAAATTGAAGCAACTTGAGTTTTTGAACAATCGGCGTTGTGGGGGCATAGCCAAACTCATAAGCTTTAAATAGGAACCTTAATGGAAAAAAGAATTTAGACTAATAGTAGCTTGTCGTAGTTTACTAAAACAGTTAAGAAATATTGGACTTCAATCTGAGTATTGCCTATTACATAGAGATTCTGACGCTTTTTGCCGTAGCGTTAATTTCGACTATTGCGCTAACCCCATTCGCAAAGAGAGTTGCCTTAAATTTTGATGCAATCGACTACCCTGACGAACGACGAGTAAACAAAGAACCTGTCGCTCGCATGGGCGGCATTGCAATATTCGGCGGGATATCAATTTCCTACCTCATACTGAACATTGGAGTACACTACTTTGGTTGGTTTGGACATCAGCTTTCATTTCTTGCTGGAGGAATAAACTATCCACTTGTGTGTTTCGGAGTTGTGGTTATGTTCGTGACAGGGCTAATCGATGATATTGTTGGTCTTCACGCACGAACTAAGCTTGTTGGGCAAATTATCGCTGCAACAATTGTTTGTGCCGGCGGAATCAAATTCGCTTTCGTTCAAAATCCTTTTGTAGCAGGAGAAATCATTCGTTTTGGCATACTTGCCTGGCCAATCACCATTTTTTATCTTGTAGCTTTTGCAAACATTATCAATTTAATTGACGGACTCGACGGCCTGGCTTCTGGAATCAGTTGCATAACTGCTCTTACAATTGGCATTTATGGTGCACTTGCCAACAGAATTGATGCAATGATTTTTTCAATCATTCTAATTGGTGCTTGCGTTGGTTTTTTGAAATACAACTTTCACCCAGCACGCATTTTCATGGGAGATTCTGGAAGTTTAACTCTGGGTTTGTGTCTAGGGATAATTTCACTTTTAGCAATTGCAAGAACTGCATTTGTTTTTTCATTGTTGGTCCCGATTTTGGCCGCAGGAGTTCCAATTACAGACACATTTGTCGCTATAATCCGCCGCAAAAAAGCACATCAACCTGTTGGCTCTCCTGATAAAGGGCACATTCACCATCGCCTAATGCAAGCAGGATTTTCACAACGAAAAACCGTGCTCATTATGTGGGCGTGGTCGGCCGTTCTTTCTGTTTGCGGTTTAGTCTTTGCAGAATTTGAAGGAATAGCCAAACCTGTTAGCTTGCTTGTTGCTGCTGGGATTACAGGATATGCAATACTTAAGTTGCATCTTCTCGAGCCTGTGCTGCAACACTACTACAATCCACGCATGCGCCGCAAGAAAGTAAGCACCGGCAGCAAAGCTGACGACGACCAAAATGAAGACACGAAAGGCAAATGAGCGAGCGTAACTGACTAAATAAGGTTAAAACCAGCTAACTAACTCAAGTGTTAGTGAGTTTACTATCGTCAACAATCAGCATAGCTGGCAAAAGTGTGAGCGGTCTAGATGAAGTCATCAATTAAACGAGCATAACTGGCAGATATGCGAGTAATGTAGCTAACAAAGAAGAATGCCACTTCATTGACACAAGCGTAGACGATGATGTGGAAGTTGGTAAATCCAGTGTTGTCTTTTGCCCTGCCACCATTGTGAAAATAAATATAGCCAAAATTGGCTATATGCAGGCAGCTTATTGAAAAGGATGCCTGTTTCTCATGTTTCCCTTTGCAGGAATTATTTTTAATTCATCAACGTCTAATCCAAGCATTTTCAAATGACAAAAAATAATTTCTCGATGAGTGTCAATTTCAGAGCGAATTAGAGGGTCATCAATGACAACTTCAGCAATGAAATGCTTCCTATTCTTTTCAGGACCTTTTTTTGGACGATTATCCTCACGCACATAAAAAGCATTTGTGTGCTCCAAAATCATTTTCCAAGAAGCATCATCACGCCAAACTTTTCGAATTGCAGATTTATAGGCCGTGTTGTTTTTTGCAACAGCAACAAATTGTTTTGGCTCGCCCCCAAGATCTTCGGTCGCTTTAGCTAATAATGATGTTAGCGAAGGCATAACATCACAGCCCTATTTTACATAACATTGAAATTCTAGAGAAAAGTTCCCAAGTTGAATAATGTCTCCATTCTGAAGAACTTTAGTCTCAACACTTTTGTTGTTGACCCAAACTCCATTAAAAGAACCCTCATCTCGGATAATCCATTCATTTTGTTCGAAAACAATGGAAGCATGATTTCGGGAAACAGTCATATCATTTAAAAAAATGTCACGTTTAGGGTCGCGACCAATCGAGGTGGGCTCTGTCCCCTGCTTCAACTCGTAACGTGAACCTTTTGTAATGCCTGAAAGAACAAGGATATAGGCAGTCTTGGAATTAGGCTCTGGTTGCTGTGAAGGAGTCGCACAAGAGCCACTAAATTGAACTGGAGAAAATTGCTGAGTAGCACCAATCAATTGAAAGCCACAAACAGGACACCTCTCAATCCCATCTTCAATTTTGCTTTCGCACACTGGGCATTTGTCAAACATTGTTCCTCCAAAATAGTAATTAAAGTACGTTTTGTGAACTAGTTAAATTTTATCAGAAGCGGGGTGTCGTTTAAAATCTGCGTCGTTGCGGAATTTGCTTCTCCTGTGAAGTTATGAACAAAACGAGTTAGACCAAAAGAGAGCGAAGTTAAGAAATCAGGAGCGTCACAATCTTCAGCAGCTACAACGTTTTGAGCAGAGATAACCTTGTTATCTTGGATGAAGTCAACATGCCCAACAACATCACCAGCTTTTACAGCACCAGAAACATTATTAAATGTAAAATGCTGTGAGACATTTCCATCATATTTGAAAACTTTGGCTGAAGCTGAAGTGTCTTCTAGCTTGGCAGCTATTGTTTTGTCGAGCCAGGCAGAATTTGAAACTTGTGCAACAATGTCATTTTCTGCATTAGAAAACTTATAATCAACAACGTTGTTAAAATACCAGTTAAAGAGATTTTTTGTGTCTTCAAAACGAGTAGAATCATCACTTGATCCAAGCACTACAGAATAAAGCATCACACCATCACGCTCACACGCTCCAGCAAAACAATAGCCTGCAAGGTCAGTCGTTCCAGTTTTAATTCCACAAGCACCATCATACACATCAAGAAGTTCATCTGTTGACTCTAAAGTCTTAGTCTTTTTTTCGCCATTGTTTGTGTATGACAAATCATGTGACGAGTTCTTAACAGCTTCCTTAAAAGCATCAATTTTCATCGCATTTTCAATTATTGTCATCAAATCATTAGCAGAACTGTGACTGTCGGATGAAAATTGATCTTCGTCTAGACCGTGAGGATTGGTAAATTTTGTGTGGGTGCAACCGAGTTCAGACGCTCTTGAGTTCATTTTTGCAACAAAAGCGTCATAACCTGCCTGACTGTCACTTGTGTTTGCGAGATCTTTGCCAACACTCTCAGCAATGGCGGTTGCTGCATCATTTCCTGAAGGTATCATGAGTGCATAAAGAGCTTCTGACAAAGTCATAGTGTCACCTGCTGAAAGTCCTGCGTTTGAACCTCCAGTTGAAACCGCATTTTCGCTTACAACAATTTGTTTGTCTAATGAAGAATTCTCAAGAGCAACAGTTGCTGTCATAATCTTAGTTAAACTTGCAATTTTCACTTCCGCATCAGCATCACGTGAAAATAACACTTTTCCATCTGAAGTTTTCAAAATTGCATTTGTGGCAAAAATGTTGGGTGCCTCAGATGCTCCAAGACCACGCTCTTCCACATTTCCTGAAACTATATAGTCGCTTGAACGAGAATCAGCAAATGCAAATGACGATGGAGTGCAAGTTAATGAAAGAGAAAAGACTACAGCCACAACGATTGAAGTTGTGCGCTTAATGAATGATTTGTATTTATTTTCTTGTGTATTCATATTTACTCGGTGTAGCCTCTGAGTTCTTTGATTTTTTCAGTGTCGGCATTTGGTCCAACATAAATTACTTCATCTTGTTTTGAATAGGAAGATGAGAAAAAGTTGTCATACAACAAATTGCCATTGGCATCGTAAACTTTACGCTCAACAGTAACATCAGTACCATCTGTACCAACTGTTTTTACTGTCCACTGCCCTTCTGTAAGAGATGCGTTGTCCTCAAAAATAATCTTATGCTTCTCCCCTTCTGTGAACTCACCTGGAATCGATTGAATCGTCCTTCCGTTTGGCACTCCATAAAGCGTCACAGTTACAGAGCTGTCATCGTGTGTAGCGACAAGCAAAAGATCAGAATCTGTGTCGTTTTCCCATTTGAGATCATTGTCCCAGGCATGGTTTTCCTCATTGACATAAACTGCAGCATCAAGCCCATCGGGATATGAAAGGTTTCTCAAAGCGTGGTTGTGGCGCTCTGTGATTGGAAGACCAGCATTGTATGCAGCATTAAAAACAGTTGTTGCAACTTGACAAATTCCCCCACCGGCTTCTTGGACAATTTGACCACCTACTTGAGTTCCAGCATCAAGATAGCCATGCTCGGCATCGCAAGGCCCAGAGGCAGTGTTAAATGAGAACTCTCCATTATTCTTAGAAATTATCGTGTTTGATATAGTCTCAGAAACAAGTGCAATGTTGTGATTTCTGTTGGCGGTTGAAGATGTGTTTGTAAACTGCGTTGTAAAAGATGAAACTTTTGTTATTAACCCAAGATTTAGCGCTGTTTGAAAATCAAAATCGCTTCTCTGCGAGCTGTCGTTAATTTGAATTTTGTCGCGTTTTACATGTTCTGAAAAATAGTTCTCTTTTACAACATTTACCGCCTGTTGTAAATCCGGAATAGGATCATCTCCGACTGGATTTATCTTAATATTACCCGCATCGTCTTTCTGTATATTCAAAGCCATTTTCGATCTGCCATATTCATCAGCAATGAATGAAGAAAGAGATTGCATAGCCTTGTTATCGTCAACAGTAGCAATTAGCTTCCATGCGCTTTTCGACTTATCAATGCGCGTTGTTACCCAATCTCCCATTTGCTCTTTAGAAATCGATATATCTTTGTTGTTGTAGTTAAAAACAGCCCCTTCAGAAATTGCAGTTTCTACTTGGGATTTAACCGTTTCGGCAGCTCCCTTGTCAATTTTTACAGGATCTGCTTCGATTGAAAACAACAACTTCTTTGGATCTTTAGTTTGCTCTTTCAATGAATCAACCACAGAAGTTAAGAAATAGTCCCTATTAACAGCTTCTCCATCATGGCCTTCTGTCACATTAACGTTACCATTCGTGACTTCTATTCCATAGTCAACATGAGGATAACCGCTAGATTCTGCGACCTTCGAATAGAAAACTTCAAGACCATCACCTGTTTCAAGATTGAGTGGAGTCACGTTTTTTAAAAGCCTTGCACCAATACGCTCAAAAATATTGAGACCATGCCCAACTTTGAAAGCATCGTTTATAGCTTTGTCATAGTTGTAGTGAGCACCGATTTCATGAGCACTCGTTTGGAGGATTTTTGCGTCGTTGGTTTGCTCTAGTGAAGTAATTTGTTCTGCAATCTTGTCTTGCTGTTCGAAGTAGTCGTCAAGATTAACTTCGTTATAAGAAGTTTCATCAGTAAAAACATAGATGGTTTTATTGTTTAAGTTGTCATCATAATGCAACTTGAGTGCATCTCTAGCTTCATCAACACTCATTCCGCTAACGTCTACATCGCCAATTTTTACACCAGAATAAAACTTGTTTGCATAGCTGGCGGTGTCAACAGCAAAAAAGAAAAGAAGCGCAAGAATTACAATAAGAATTATTCTTGTTCTAGAACTTAGAGATAAAAACAAGTGGGCAATTGAACTGCCAACAGAGCTCAAAGCTCCTGCAATCGATGAACTGTTGCTTTTCTGAGTATTAAACGATTCAAGTTGAATGCTTGTGCACTTGTTTTTTGAGTTAGCCCTGGATTTACGACTAGATCCTCCAGAAATAGAGCTACTTTTCGTTAGTTCTCTTGGAATTCTTGCAGAAGAAGAAACTGATCGTTTGCGATTTCTAGTCTTTTCAGTTGAGAGGCTATCAGAAGAAAACTTAGAATTATTTCGCGGGCCAGAGACCGCCTCACGAGCGTCTGTATTAGTGCGTGACGCTTGAGGTTTCTTATCTGTTGATGTTGTTCTTCTTGTCGGCTTTCTTTTAGTTGGCATAGTTCCTAATCACAGGTTTTTAGGGCCAGAACTCCCTTATAAACATAATAGACGGTAACTGCCAACTGCAAGATTACACCAAAATATACAAACCATAACCCTGCTTCATTTAAAAACAGTAAACACATGCCAAAAAACAGTAAAGCAGTTGCCACTTTCCCAGGATAAACAACTGGAATGCGAATGTGCTTAACATGCAAAAGCCAAAAACCACCGCTCAAAACAAACACTTCTCGAGCAAAAACGACAATTAAAACCCAAGTTGGCAGACCACAATAAAGCCATGTTCCGACTACGCCAGAAACCATCAAAAGAGTGTCAACTGAAGGGTCTAGAAGTTGTCCGAGGCGCGAGACACAATGACAGCGACGTGCAATTTGACCATCCAAAAAGTCAGTTGAAGCGGACACGGCATAAACAACCAATGCTGGTATCCTCTGACCGTTTGTGAGAAGGATAAAGAAAACAGGAACAAGCAACATCCTAATGAACGAAATTACATTAGGAACTGTGAGAATCTTGCTTGATACCTCTTCTTCGTTAGCTGTTACCTGCGAATTTTCCACGAAGGAGATTATATCTCATTGTCCGAATTCTCAGCTGGTTTTGGCTTCTTCTCTGGAAGGTTTACTTCAACAACTTCAGCAACTTTAACACGTGCAACCGACTCATATTGAGGGTCCATTGAAAGACACTTCTTTGGACACACCTCGATACAAGATGAACAAGTAATGCATCTGAAGTGATCTATCGACCAGCTCTTCTTTGGTCTCGAAACATCAATTGCATCACAAGGACAAGTTTTTGCGCATCTGCCACACAAAATGCATTTGTCAGCATCGATAACAATTTTGCCTTTTTGCCCAGGATATGGCTCTTTTTTAACGACAGGATATGTTAGCGTCTCCTTCTTCTTGAAGATGCTAGGAATTGTCATTGTGACGAAATTTAATACACCCATAAACCTTCCCCTATCTCTCAGTGCATGAAATGCAAGGGTCAATTGTTAGGATAATCATATTAACGTCAGCCAAATCGCAACCCTGCAAAGCTGCTGTCATTCCAGCTATGTTTTGTGAGGTCGGAGTTCTCATTCTCATGCGGGCAAGGTTAACAGTGCCATTTCCGCGAGCATAATAGTAACATTCGCCACGAGGCTGCTCGAGCACATTAGATGCCTGAGCACGGTCTGGAACATCTCCCTTGACTGTCACAGCAATTTCACCATAGGGAATCTTATCAACCATTTGCTTTATGATGTCAATTGATTGAAGAACTTCTTTCATTCTAACTTTAATGCGAGCATAGCAGTCACCCTCATTTGAAGTAATTGGTTCAAAGCTGTCAAGATTAGCATATGCGCCTTTTCCAAATGAACGAACGTCATATTCAAGCCCACTTGCACGTCCAAAAGGACCAACCATTGATAGGTTCTGTGCTTCTTCCTTTGTAATTGTTCCAACACCAACGCATCTGTTTTTGATGCTTGAGTCTTTTAACAAAGTGTTGGTAATTTTTGCATAATCAGGCTTTAGCCCGTCAAGGATGTCACAAATTGCCGAAAGCTCAGAGTTTTCAATATCGCGCTTAACACCACCAACCTGGTTGGCAGACAAAATTACGCGTCCACCAGTCGTCTTCTCAAAAATATCGAGAACATGTTCGCGAAGTCTCCAGCAATGCATAAACAACGACTCAAAACCAAAAGCATCTGCCGCAAGTCCCAGCCAAAGCAAATGAGAATGAATTCTTGATAATTCATGCAAAATAACACGCAGATATTGGCCACGCTCAGGAACTTCAACATTCATGAGCTTCTCAACGGTTTCTGCATAACCCAGCGTGTGACCAAAAGCGCAAATTCCACAAATTCTTTCCGCAAAATAAATGAACTGATGATAGTCATATTTTTCAACCATCTTCTCAAGTCCACGATGAACAAAGCCAATTTGAGGAACAGCTTTGATTACTTTTTCATCTTCGACAATGAGATCTAAATGAAGCGGTTCAGGAAGAACAGGATGCTGCGGACCAAAAGGTATTACCGATGATTTAGCCATTATTCCTCCTCTCCTTCATTTTTAGCTGCCGCTTTTTTTGCCGCTGCCTCAGCTTTTGCCTTCGCAATTTTTGCTGCCTTTGCAGCTGCAATTTTAGCTTCTTTCTCTCTTCTTGCAAGCTCTTTAGCCGAAATTACAGTCATTGGTTTTTCTTCAGATAATGCATAAAACTTGCCTGCAAAATCAAGCACGAGATTGTTAAAAGATATTCCAAATAAATCGTGAATCTCGTTCTCGCAAACAAAGGCTTCAAAATATAAATCAGAAATTGATTCAACCGAAGCATCTTTTGCAAGGTGATCTACGTTGAAGTCTTTTAACTCACCGTCACGAGTCATAAAGCTATAAACAAGATCAATGTCATCATCGTTGTTTACTGCAAGAATTTGGACATAGCGACTGCCCTCATCAAGCATTTGCTGTGCCAACTCATGTATTTGAGCAGGTGCAAGAGGTGCATACTCTTGTTTAAATTGCATAACTCACCTCTTTCTCTTAGTTTTTACTATTCGACTCAGCACCATCCGTTGCTGAAGTTGTTGTCTCATCACTGCTCTCAACAGCAACTGACTCATCTTCTGTTTTTTCCGATGCACTTTCATTTTCATCAGAGTCACTTGGACTATCTTGCGCTGGCTTATTCGGATTATTCATTGCTGCGGCTTTTTCCTCAAGAATTGCACATGCCTCAATAACGGCATCAATTAATGTCTCGGGACGAACTGCACAACCAGGCGCATAAACATCGACAGGAATTGCTTGGTCAACGCCACCAATCACGTTGTAACAATCGTGAAAGACGCCTCCTGAACAGGCACAAATTCCACAAGCGACTACTACTTTTGGCTCAAGCATCTGGTTATAAATTTCTTTAATAACACTGATGTTTCTTTCGTTAACCGAGCCCGTGACCATAAAAATGTCAGCCTGCTTTGGGTTGCCAGTGTTGATTACGCCAAAACGCTCAGCATCAAAGCCAGGACAAAGAGTTGCTAAAACTTCAATGTCACAACCGTTACAACTAGAGGCATCATAATGGATGACCCATGGAGATTTTGATAGATATGTGGTCTTATTACTCAAAATGCATCACCCAAACTAAAAGACTAAAAGAACAAACAAATTCGCTACGCCACAAATAAATGCGACAGCCCATGCGCTAAACAACATAAGTTGCCATTTTACACGCGCAGCATTGCTATCAATAACAATTTCTAGAAACCAAATTACAAGAGCCACAACAACAGCTATAGCAATTGAAGCCGGATTCGAGTTTACGAAAAACAATGCCACCCAACCGAGAAACAGCACTGTCTCCAACCAGTGAGTAATCTCTAGGAGAGCAAGCGTTCTGCCAGACATTTCGGTTGTCATGCCACTCACAAGTTCTTGGTGCGCATGATGTGATGACGAAAGATCAAATGGTGATTTGCGCAACTTGATAGTCAACACATAAACTAAACCGACAAAAGCAATCCAGCAAGCAGCAATAGCGGGAACACCAAGGTTCATAAATGTTGAAACATTCATTGATTCTGACACGCCAACACCCTGTGTAACGGCAAACACTGCAAGTGTTACGGCGAAGAAAAGAACCATAGGCTCATATGACATAACCTGCAGAATTTCTCTAGCAGCTCCAGCTTCTGAATAAGGGCTCCTTGAGGAATAGGCAGCCAAAATAATCATCAATGCCGACAAGGTAATAACAAAAATGCACATGAGCAAATTGCCACCAGAAAAGAAAATACCGCCAGCAATGACTGCAAGTATCAATCCAAATGCTACATAGGCACGTTCGGATGTGTTGATAGAAGCCTTCTCTTTAACAAGAAGCTTTTTAACATCATAGAAAGGCTGCAATAAAGGCGGTCCAACGCGGCCTTCCATCTTTGCCGCAATAACACGCTCGGCACCTGCAAGAAGGCAGCCTACTATCGTGCCGAAAACACCAAACCCAACGCTAGCGGCAATGAGGATTAAAAAATATGTCAAATCAAAATCAACCATTGCCTACCCCAAGAAAATAAATATCGAATAGATTAATGAAATTACAATTAATGCGCCACCAAAGACCTGAACAAGCGGAGTAATGCTCTCTCCAAAATATTTATCGAGATAGAAATTTCTCGCAGTAGCGCTAACAGGCTCACCAAGAGATCCTTCAAAACTACGCTTGCCTGAATCGGCAGTAACGCCTGCTAGGTATGGTGTTAGCTGTCGATCATCTGCACGTCTTGTCTTTCCAACTATTGCAAACAAGAAATAAATAACAGCAATTGCCATCACTGCACTGAAAATAAGCATGTCTAAAGACAAGTAGTTTGTCGCATGCTCATTTGTTCCTAGCAGAGACATTCCAACTTTGTCAGCGACAAATATTGACAAAACTGGCAGTAAAATGTTTGCAACTGCTAGCAAAATTGCCATCAAATTAAATGTGAATTTCTCCGTGTTGGTGACAGTCTTCTCGACATTCTCTGAGCAAGAAGTTATGCCAGCGAGCTTTCCAAGCCATTTCGCCCAATACATAAAAGTAGCTGCACTGCCAAAACAAAGAAACACTAAAAGTGTTAGGTTTTTAAAGTCAATTGCAGAAATGATTGCTGCCCATTTCGCGATGAGCATACCGAAAGGCGCAACAAACATTGCAAGAATTCCAAACATCATGAAACGTGCAAGCTTAGGCATGCGATCAAAGAGCAAGTCAAAACTCTCAATGTCTCTGCTACCAATGTGATGTTCGGCAGTTCCAACGCAAAGGAACAGCATAGACTTCGCAATTGCGTGGAAAATTATCAACATTACCGCAGCCCAAACTGCAATATCTGTTCCGATGCCAGCACACATTGTGATTAGACCAAGGTTTGCAATTGTAGAATAGGCCAAAACACGTTTTCCGTTTGATTGAGAAATCGCAAAGAGTGAAGCGAACAGGAAAGTCAAACCTCCCACAAGGCACACAACCATTCCAACAAATTCACAAGCCGCAAACAATGGGCTGAGCTTTACAAGCAAGAAAACACCAGCTTTAACCATTGTGGACGAGTGTAGCAAAGCTGAAGTAGGAGTTGGTGCAACCATTGCGCCTAAAAGCCAAGTGTGAAATGGAATTTGTGCCGCTTTTGTAAAAGCCGAAAGTGCAAAAAGCGCAAGTGGAATCATCACAATAACTGGGTCTTGAATACCAATCTTAATAAATTCGTTGAACTCAGCCGTTCCTGTATATTTGCAAGACAAAAAGATAGCAAGAGCAAAAGCCAAACCACCAATGAGGTTCATGGTTATTTGCAAAAATGAATTCTTAATTGCTTCATCTGTGCGAGTGTAGCCGATAAGAAGGAATGAACAAACTGTGGTCATTTCCCATCCGCAAAGCATCCAATTCATGTCGTTTGAGAAGATGATTAAGAACATCGCTCCCAAAAAAGCAACACAAACGGCAAAAAAGAATGATCTTCTGTCTTTAGCATCCTTTGGCTCATGGTCTTGGAAGTCTTTCATGTAGCCAATGGCATAAACGCAAATCGCACTTCCAATAATGCCAATAATTAGCGTCATTACTAAAGTGAGCATGTCAACAGAGAATCCGTTTGTGACATGAACTGAAGCTTTTTCAGGGCTAAATTCTAAATAGAACTCAAAAGCTAACTGCAAAGCTGCGAGAATGGCGGGAATTACTTTTTTATATTTAAAGCAAAACCCGAGAACAACAACCATCAGCAATACATTGATTCCGAAGCAAATGTAGTCGAATGCATGAGAAGTAAAGTTAATTAGCAGTTTTGACTGATCAACTCCAGAGATGTAACTGATAGCTGCAAATGCAATTGCCGCACAAGCCGTTAGAAGACATGTGACAATGACTGTGACATCTCTTGCCTTGCCTTTCAAAGCCAAGCATAACAATGCACCTGCAAAAGGGATAAGTATGAGTGTAAATATAGTTTCCATGACTGTTAATTTTAGCAACGCACTATTTATGAACCAAGTAATCGGGTTTATTTTTGGCGAGCGTAAAAAGAAAGGGAAGGTTTGAACGCGTTTTTTGTGTTTCAACTCGCATGTGTTACAAATTCATTAGCCGTAACATCAAATAATATGAATTTTGTAAATTTGTGTTTCGAGTAAAAAATAAATGCTAATGAATGGCAAGTTGCAGACTCAAAAGGTTACAACCAATGTGGTATCTAACCCACCACTTCAAGATCTTGGCTAGTTCATAGACTTTTCCATGAACTAAATTAATGTCCTTTAGGATTTCCTCATAGGTCGAAGAAATCATCCACCTTAAAACACAAACAGACTCCAACGAAACTTCAAAAGAATTATTCTCGCTTGCACAATCAGCACAAAGAATGCCTCCTTCTGAAGGCGAAAACGCGGTCCTATCTAAGTCACATGACAACAAATTCCCGCAATGCGAACAGATTGAAAGTTGCGGTCTAAAGCCTTCAATAGAAAGCATTTTAAAAGCTGCAGTAATAGATAGTTCCTTAGTAGCAAAAATGTTATTGTTCATGAGAGTGAGAGTTTTTAAGACAAATTCCCACATGACAGGCGACACTTGCCCATGAAAAGAGAGACGCCACAATAGTTCCATAACGAGACTTGCCCTAGAAAAGGCAAAAAAATCGGCTCTTAAGTTCTCAAAACTTGTGCAAAGCTTCGCTTCTCTGATGATGTGCAAGTTTTTAGTTCTTGCAATACAAACATGAGCCACATTAAACAAATCGAGCCTGTTAGAAAAAGTGTTGCCTGGCTTTCTGGCACTTTTAGCGACTGCACGAATGATGGCACCATCAGGAGTTAGAAGATCAAGAATCAAATCATTCTCAGACAACTTCGTCTTGTGAATAACAACAACGTCACTGACATATGTGCGAGATGGATAACTTTTAGTCAAAGACAACCCCAGCTGATGAAACCATCTATGCCTGTTTTATGTTCGGAGAAATAGCTACGATGTTGCTGTTATCGTCAAAAGAAATTGCTCCTTGAATGGTTTCGCTTGTAGGGTTATTGATTTGAAGCCCAAAGACAGTTTCATATTGATGCGCTGTGATGGTAAAAGCGACAGTTCCACCACTAGTCCACTGAAGAGCAGTTACTTTCTCAAGCTCATATTTCTTCCCATCCATTGTAAAGTGATTTGCTCCACTAAAGAAGTCGCGTGCTGCCTCAACAAGTTTTGTTGATCTGTGGACACAAACTGTGATTGTGACCTCCGACCCACTCTTTAAAGCAGTGTCCTTCTCAGGGTTAGTAGACAGAACTGTTCCTTCTTTTTGATCGTCATTAAAGGCCTCAACGGAAGAAACGCTAAAGCCTGCATCCTCAATTGCCTTCTTGGCATCATCCTCACTCATTCCAACAACATCAGGAACGCGATAGGGCTCAGCAAAAACAATTGCCACCCTCGCATCTGCCTTAGTGGGAGTGTCAACAGCTGGTGTTACTGAAAGAACACTTCCTTCCTTTTCGTCAGATTTTTCGCTTGTGAATTCAAAATTTGTAAAACCGTTTTTTTCCATAACTAGCTTTGCGTCATCTTTTGACATGCCCACAATGTCAGGAATAACACGCTTGGTCGAAATTTTGAGTGTTACTGTGGAACCTTTTGCAGCACGGGTGCCTGCTCCTGGATCCATCTCAATTACAAGACCCTCAACTTCATCGCTTGGCATTTGCTCTTCCTCAACCACAAAACCAGCAGCCTCCACCTGTGCTTTAGCATCTGCCTCATTCAAGTTCACAACATCGGGTATAACTTTTCCTCCCCAAAGTTGCAAAGCATAGGTGAGCGCTGCGAGTGCAACAAGAGAAACGGCAATAACGCAAACAATGACTGCATTTCTTTTTTTCTTGGGGTCCAAATTTTTCTTTTCATCGACAGACCCAACTGAATAGCTCTTCGCATCTGAAGATGAATTGTCAGTTTCAACTGGAGTTAATTGTGCTGTTTTATCAACATCGAAGTTTGAAAACTCATTTTTAATATCATCGTCAACAGGCTCTAGTACAGCAGTTTGTCCAGCAAATTCATCTTCGGCATAATCTGCTGCAATCTGGGAATCTAAATTCCCCGAAACCCCAGACTCATCATCACTATCTACATCAAACGGCTCAATTACGGCAGTAATTTCTGGGTCTTGAACTGACTCTTGTGCCTGAGTTACATCGCTTGAATCTGTGGTTGCAAATTCTTTCGAACTTGTGTCATCAAAATCTTTTTGAGCTCGAATATCTGTCTCAAGAGAATCTTTAAGGTTTCTGTCGCCCGATTGAGAATCGCAGCATTCGCCAACTTGATCTTTAAAATCTCTAATTTCTTCTTGCAAAGGGCAATCTTCAACAAAAGAAGAATCGTTAGTGTAGTCAATACCCTTCAGGTCAGCAGTAGGCGCTGATTTTGGTTTACAAGTGGCCAAGAGTTCTTCATCTTCAAAAATCTCACTTGCAATTGGAGCAATGCTAGGCAGTTCATATCCACATTCATCACAAAACTTGGCACTGGCTCGATTGGGAGTTCCGCACTTAGGACAAATCATTGTTGTTACCCTTTAACTTAAAAATAATCAATGTAGCAAATTATAAAACACACGCTAGAGGTTGTGTTCTAGGACAACAACTAACAGTGGTCAAAGTTTATAAAATTAAAAATGATGAATTAATTGGCTGAAAGTGAACTTTGTCAAACTATTGGCAATAGCCAAACTTTCTAATTGCGTTATCATCGCGGCGCCAATTTTTCTTTAACTTAACAGAGAGCTGCAAGTTGATATTCTTATCAAAATAACTCTCAAGTTCAATTCGAGCATTTTTCCCGATTCTTTTGAGTTGAGAACCTGCTTTTCCAACTACAATACCAATTTGAGAGTCTCTCTCCACATAAATGGTCGAATAGATGTTTAACGTTTTCCCATTAGAAGATTCATAAATATCATCGGTCACAACACCGATTGAATGAGGAAGCTCTTCTTTTAAATCGTGCAAGATTTGCTCACGAACTACCTCAGCAGCATAAACATAGTCATCAACATCACTAGTTTCATCGCTTGAAAACCATCTGTGGCCTTCAGGTATCCTGTCCTTTATTAAATCAATGAGCAAGTCAATGTTAGTTTTGTCAAATGCAGAAATTGGAACGATTTCTTCAAAATCAAACGTCTCACTCAAGTGTTTAATTTGCAACAAAATCTGCTCATCGGTGGCGATGTCGGTTTTAGTCAAAAGGCAAAACTTATGTGCTGAACTTTTTTTAACTTCTTCAAGAACCCACGCATCTCCCCTACCAAAAGGTCGAGTTGAATCAACAAGAAAACAAACAACGTCACTATCTTGTAATGCTTGATAGGCGGCCAAATTTAGCTCTTCGCCCATCACATCTCTAGGTTTGTGTATTCCAGGAGTGTCAACTATTATGATTTGACAGTCGACACGATTAATAACCCCGGAAAAACGATGACGTGTTGTGTTGGCGACTTTAGATGTGATTGCTACTTTTTTGCCAACAAGAGCGTTTAGTAAAGTAGATTTTCCAGAATTTGGCCTTCCAACAAAAGTGACAAAGCCACTTTTAAAACCTTCTGGGACGTCAAGCAAATCTTCAACATCACTTTTGTTTTCTTTGAAATAGGAATCTAAATCCACTAAAGTCTCCTAAAAAATGCTTAAAAAAGATGAACTATAGCTGGAATATAAATCAATAAACCAACAATAACGCTCATGATAGAAACTAAAAGAACTGCTCCTGCAGCACAATCTTTTGCATGTTTTGCAAGAAGGCTCCATTCAGGACTAACCAAATCAACAATTGACTCTATTGCAGTGTTTACAAGCTCAAGTGTCAAAACGATGAACGCACAAATTACGATGATTGACAGAGAGGCAACATCAAGCTTCAACAGAACTCCAAACAAAACAGCTAAAACTGCAATTGGAATGTGAATTTTGAAATTACGCTGAGTTTTTATTCCATGAGCAATTCCTTGACATGCAAAACCGAAAGCTTTTGGAAAAGGAATTGGTGATTCTTTAAGGGAGTGGTGCACGAAATTGTCATCAAGATTTGGAATTGATGCATCCTCACTGTGATTAGTGTGCTCGATCTTTGGAATTTCATAGCCATACCAAGATGACAAGATTTCATGCTCGCGTCTTTCCATGGTTGCAGCTTCATCATCTTTAATGTGGTCATAGCCTAAAAGATGCAAAATACCATGGCAAAGCATGAGTCGCATTTCTTGTGCAGGAGTGTTTCCAAAGTTTTCGCATTGTTTAATGCACACTTCGGGACAAATAATAACATCGCCTAACACGCAAATTTCAGCTCCGTCTTCTAAAATGGCCCCATCACATTCAAAAGAAAGAACATCTGTGGGCCCGTCAATGCCACGATAGTCTCGATTTAACTCATGAATTGTGTCTGAATCAACAAAAGAAATTGACACTTCCGACTCATCAGGCGCATTTTCTTCGGCAAGACAATGAGATGCAAAATCGCGCACCTCATCTTCAGAAAATGTAGCATCGCCTACTTCGTTATTGATTAAGATATTCAAATTAAATTGCTTTCGTAAATCACTCACAAAACATTTCTTTACTCAATTTTACAAGCAACAACTCACCTGGCTCATTAAATGTTGCCGATTTAATAGTAAAGAATGAATCTGTTGTTGCACGACAATCGTTTTCGGTAACAACCCATTCTTGACATCCCTCTCTTTTGTTGAACTCCTGAATTCTTAGAGCGTAGCTCAATTTGCGCAATTCGCTTGCGCGTTGTTTTTTAACGCCATCAGGGATTTGGTTCTCCATGGAACAGGCAGGAGTGCCTTCTCGTTTTGAATATGGAAAAACATGTATTTTTGAAAAATGTAACCTTTTTGCAAGGCTGACAGTGTCTTTAAAATCAGCTTCAGTCTCACCAGGAAAACCAACGATTATGTCGGTAGACAATGAAAAATTTGGCATCAGAGAATAGATTTTTTCGCATAATGAAATGAATTGCTCAGCTGAATAATGCCGATCCATTAGCTTCAAAATTCGATTTGAACCAGATTGAAGTGGCATGTGAAGATGCTTGCAAACCCGACTACCTGCATTCTGAATTGTCTCCAAAAGTTCACCGGTCACCTCAGGAGGTTCAATGCTAGAAATTCGAAACCGGCAATTCTTCGTAGAATCTAACAACTCTCGCAATAATTCGGAGAGAGATGGATCAGAGTAATTGCCTAAATTTATGCCTGTGAGCACAATTTCTGATGCACCCTGTTTGTCGAGTTCAACACATTGGCGAATAACATCTTCTTTTTTGATTGAAATGCTTTTTCCTCGCGCGACATGAACTATGCAAAAAGTGCAAGCATTGTCACATCCATCTTGGATTTTAACGTTGACGCGAGATATCGCTGTCGAGTCCAAATCTAGCGGTTTGCTTGTGTTTGCAAGAAGGTCAAATTTGCTAACAACTTCAATTCTGTCTGAAAGCCCTTCGTAATAATCAGGAGATATTTCAGCAGCACAGCCTGTTACTATTACTTTTGCATGTTTGTTTTTTTCAAGAACACCTCTAACAGTTTTCCGAGTCTTTTTTTCAGCAACACCAGTAACTGTGCAAGTGTTCACAAAAACAACATCAGCTTCTTCAAGAGGTGCAACAACATCAGTTTCTTTCATTTTTTCAATGATTAAATCAGATTCAGCGCGATTTACCCTGCAACCCAAATTAACAACAGCGAAACTCATTTATAAAAGTCTCCCAAGAACAAAACTCACTAACGCACAAGATACGACACCTGCAGTTTCTGTTCTCAATATTGTGTCACCCAAAGTGCAAACACTGCACGTTGATTCTTTTGAAATAGCTGCAATTTCTTCTTCAGTGATGCCACCCTCTGGTCCAATGACAACTGCAATCTGTTTAACTAGAGATTTGCAATTTCCCATCTTCTGTTTAATCGCAGAATCAACGAAGCTATTCTCTTCTGCCTTTTCCCAAAAAACTATAACCAAATCAAAATCTTTTAATTTGTGCAGAAAGTCATGCTCATTGTTCAAGATATCAACATGTGGGATGGTTGCCCGTCCAGATTGCATTGATGCGCTTTTTGCAATGTTTTTGTATCTGTCGAGTTTATTAACAAGAGAACTTTCTTTAACTTTTGCGACAGAACGAGCCATGTTAACTGCATAAAATCTATCTATGCCGATTTCAGTTGTTGCACGCAAAACTTCATCGAGCTTTGTGTTTTTTGAAATCCCTTGGAAAAGAGTTAACGACCAGCTTTTCTCCTTATGCGATACTCGCTTTGATATTTTTGCAAAAACATCCGAATCTCTAATATCAGTTATTTCTAACTCAAAATAGTTTCCAGATTTATCCACAACAGTAACATGCTCGCCAATTCTCAGGCGTTGAGCCTTTATGTGCTTTTTGTCATCTTCAGAAAAAACAACGAGGAACTCTAAATTTGTGAGTTCCTCTATGTTTTCATTTTCAACGAAATAATGATGCATTGTTTTATCAGTTTGGGTAGGAATTGCTAGTTAAATGCATCGCGCAATTTTTCAAGCGGAGATCTTGTGTCGCTTGTTGGCTGTCCCATTTCTTCTGCCAATGACTCCAAAATTTCTCGTTCTTTCTTCTTTAGTTTTTTAGGAATTTCAACCTTAACATGAATAATCATATCACCACGGCCTGCCCCTCTAAACTTTGGCAAGCCATGCCCTTTAACGCGGATTTTATCACCAGTCTGAGAACCTTCAGGAACTTTCACAGTGACGACTTCCCCGTCTAGAATTCCGTCTATTTCAAGATTTGCACCCAGAGCAGCCTGAACCATCGGAACTGACAACGAAACATGCAAATCATTGCCATGACGTTCATAATAATCATGGCGTTGAACTCTGATTGTGACTATCAGATCACCTGCCATAGCACCTTGTATTCCTGCTTCACCATATCCGGAAACACGGAGTTGTTGTCCGTCTTGAATTCCAGCAGGAATCTCAACAGAAACACGCTGACGATCTGGCACTCGGCCCTGACCACCACATTCTGAGCAAGCACCCTCAATTTTTGTTCCTGTGCCGTTACAAACACTGCAAGCAGTGGCAGTTTGCATATCTCCAAGGAATGTGTGCTGAACAGTTACCACACGTCCAGTGCCATTGCAGGCATCGCATTTGACCTCTTTGCCGTTCTCGCCTAGTCCAGTGCCATGGCAATCCTGGCATGGAGCAAGTCTGTCATAGACAATTTCTTTTTTGCAACCAGTCGCAACCTCCTCGAGAGTAATTCTGAGGCCAATTTGCATATCGCGGCCTTCTTTGCGAACCTGACGAACTCCCGCTGAACCTCCAAAGCCGCTAAAGAAAGTCGAGAAAATGTCACCCATGCCGCCAAAGCCGCCACCAAACAAATCATCAAAGTCAACGTACCCTGCTCCACCAGGACCAGCCGAAGAGGCAGTACCAGGAATGGTCCCAAAACGGTCATACTGTGCCTTCTTTTGAGGGTCAGACAAAATGTCATAGGCCTCATTTAACTCCTTAAATTTTTCTTCAGCATCTGGAGCTTTGTTAACGTCTGGATGCAGCTCCCTCGCACGATGGCGATATGCTTTTTTTATCTCAGCTTCCGTAGCGTTTTTGTCAACACCAAGCACGGAATATAAGTCTTTACCTGCCAAAATCTATCCTCTCAAAACTACCTAATATCATTAAGCACATTTTGCGCTTGCAAAACTGCCTTTATTACATTTTCATAATTCATGCGTGTTGGGCCAATGACTGCAACAATCCCGCCATCTCTTGAAGTGCCAAACGTTGCAGTTACAACAGAAACGCCACGCAAATTGCTCGATTTGTTTTCATTCCCAATTCTAACTTGAAGCGAATCACCATCTGAAGGTGTTGAAAGTGTTCTGTATAAAACAGTGTCATCTTCAAGAATCTCCATCAACGGCAAAAGATTTGTCGAATCACGAAACTCTGGCTGTCTCATTATTAACGAAATGCCTCGCTTTGCGATGTGTCCATGACCGGATTCTTTTTTCTTTGAAGAAATTACAGACAAATTATTGGTGATGCTTGAAAGCTTCATAGAAATTTCTTCAAGCATGGCATCTATTTCATCTGCCGACTTTCTAATTTTGGATACATAGGAAGAAAAATCCTCTTCCTCATCTTCAGCAACATCGCAATAAAACTCTTCATCGATGAGCGTGTCTACAAACTCACGATAGCCTGCCTCTGTCGGAATCCTTCCAGCAGAAGTGTGAGGCTGAGCAATGTAGCCGCATTCTTCAAGATAATTCAAATCATTGCGCACTGTAGCTGAACTCACATCAACGTCATAGTTGTCAACTATCGTTTTTGAACCCACTGGCATTGCTCGAAGAATATACTCTTCAATCAATGCACGCAATATGTATTGTCTTCTGTCTGATAGCACCTTTATCACCAACTTGAATTTTAGCACTCTCAAGATTGGAGTGCTAAAGAGCAACAAAACTACACCAGCAGTGGTATGCATCAAACAATCCCTACACTATCTCCTTTTAGGACATAATAATTAGTTGTGAGCTCTTAGAAAACACAATTAAGCCAAATCAAAAATTTCGCCATAGAGTTCGTTGCCACAAAGCCATCCTTTATTAGTTGGGACATATCTGTCATCAACATGCCCTATCAAGCCCTTTTCAATTAAATTCTCTAGAGTATTTTGTAATTCTGGCAAATAGTTGGATGCTTGAAATATCCTTGAATCACCGACACCTTTACTCATTCTGAACATGAGCATAACGTCTTCAGCTTCCATTTGTGCTCTATTTAAATCATCGGTAACAACACCGTCTTGTATTCGCATTCTGCGCTGATCATTTTGAGTCATGCTTGCAGCACTTCTACCAAAGCCAAGATATGGAACTCCTGTCCAATAGGAAATGTTATGTCTAGATTCAAAACCGGGAATTGCATAAGACGCTACTTCATAGCGCTCAAACCCGCAAGGTTTCAAAATTCTTTCAGCATCATTCATCATGTCTGCTTGCAAATCTTCATCAGGAAAGCTCATTTGTCCCTTCATGCACTGTTTGTAAAAAGGCGTTTGTTCTTCAATCGTCAATGGATAAACACTGATGTGCTTAACCCCCAAAGAAACGGCTGTTTCTAGATCTTTTTGCCACATGCTTTCTGTCTGCCCAGGCAGCCCACACATCAAATCGACGCTCACATTTTCAAAGCGCAACTTCGCAACCTCAACTGCCTGTTTGGCACGATCAGAATCATGTGCTCGACCAAGCGCATTTAGCACCCCATCATCAAAAGATTGAACTCCAATGCTAATGCGATTTACACCTAAAGCCCAAGCGTCTTTAACAATCTCTTCAGTTAGGGACTCTGGATTAGCTTCAATAGTAAATTCTTTAACATTTTTCATGTAGAGCATCGTTGAGAGGAAATACAATAGTTCGATTAATTGTTTGTGTCCAAGATGAGTTGGGGTTCCCCCACCAATGTAGACAGTTTCTATTTCTGACAAGAGTCCTTTCTTTGAAGATTCCCGCATTTCAAACATCAAATTATCCAGGTATTTGCGAACATGCTTGGAGTCGCTTTTGCAAGACTCTGTCGCAAAGTCGCAGTAATTACACCTGCTTAAACAAAAAGGAATATGGATATATAAAGCTTTATGCGGGTCAAAAGGCATGTTAACTCCAACCTAAAAAACTTTTAAAGAATCAAAAACAGAAATAAAATCGTCAGCACAAGAACAGCCACAAATTAAGCCTCGCGCTTTTCTGGCACCAGGAATTCCCTCGATGTAGTTCATTGCCTGTTTTCGGAATTGTAAAAAAGAAACAAAATAATTCTCATTTTGAAGCTTTTCAATTAATCTCGCGTGCTCGCAAGCTATTTCAAGACGCAAAGATGTGTCGGTGCTCTTTAATTCTCCTGTTGCTATGTAATTTTTAATCTCTGAAAAAATGAAAGGATTTTTAGATGCACCTCTAGCAACTAAAACTGCATCGCAATTAGTGTTTGAAACCATGTTTGCATAATCTTTTGCACTAAACACATCCCCATTTCCAATGACAGGAATGTCAACAGCACTTTTTACACGTGCAATTGCATCAGTGCAGCTCTCTCCCTTGTAATATTGCATTGCAAAACGACCGTGGACGCAAACAGCATCAGCCCCCGCGTCTTCCATTCTCTTTGCAAATTCAACACAAGATTCTTCTCCCAAATCAAAACCACGACGGAATTTAACTGTCACTGGACAATTAACTGATTCTTTTACAGAAGCAACAATGTTTGCGGCGACCCCTTGCTTCTTCATCAGAGCAGATCCGTCACCTTTTTTAATGATCTTTCTAGCAGGACATCCCATGTTTATGTCAATGTGAGAAAGTTTTGATAAAAGTTCTTCAGAAATAACACAGGCTTGTTCAGCAATTGTTTTTGGGTCATGCCCGAACAACTGAACGCCTATTGTTTTTTCATCATCACACGTCTCAACGAGACGATGCGTTTTTGCACTAGCATGCGCCATGCCAGCCGCGCTCACCATCTCACAAAAAGTAAGATCAGCGCCTAATTTTTCACAAATGAGTCTGAAAGGAAGAGTGGTGATGCCCGCCATTGGAGCGAGCATCACATCATATTTATTAAAAAGAGTCAATTAACCAAGCGCGGCAACACCGGGCAGAGTGTCGCCCTGCACAAGTTCCATTGAGGCACCACCACCCGTTGAAATAAAAGTCATTTTATCAGCAAGATTGAATTTGTTAACAGCAGCCACTGAGTCGCCGCCCCCAATAATTGTCTTTGCGTCAACGTTAGAAGCAAGGCCTTCAGCGATCGCTTTAGTTCCTTGAGCAAATTCATCAATCTCAAAAACGCCCATTGGCCCATTCCAGAATACGCTTCCTGCTTCTGAGATGGCCAATTTGTAATTCTCAATTGTTTTTGGACCAATATCAAGTCCCATTAAATTGTTATCAATTGCATAGGCATTGCAAACTTTAACCTCAGCTCCTGATTTAATTTCAGTTGCGCAAACAACATCAACTGGCAAAAGAAGAATCGTGTCCCTGTCTTTTGCTTTTTGAAGCATAGCTTTGCAAGGCTCAATCCAATCATCTTCAACAAGCGATTTTCCAACATCTGCACCCTGTGCCTTGAGAAATGTAAAGCACATGGCTCCACCAATGATGATGGTGTCAGCTTTATCAATGAGATTATCAATTACCTTAATTTTGTCAGAGACCTTTGAACCGCCTAATACTGCAACAAAAGGGCGCACTGGATTTTCAAGCATTCCTGTAATCGTTTCAACTTCGCGTGTGAGTAAATATCCAGCATATGAAGGCAAAAACTTAGCAATTCCAGCGGTTGACGCATGAGCTCGATGAGCCGTGCCAAAAGCATCATTTACATAGACGTCAGCAAGTGAAGCTAGGTCGCTTGCAAATTGCTCATCATTTTTCTTTTCGCGCGAATCAAAACGAAGGTTTTCGAGGACAAGAATGTCACCATCACTCATCGAAGCAATTTTGTCAATTGCGCCCTCACCTGTTGTGTCGTTAGAAAAAATAACTGGACGACCAATTAAATCAGAGAGCTTTCTCGCAGCAGGCTCAAGCGAATATTCCTGTTCAAAGCCATTGCCAGAAGGTCTACCAAGATGGCTCATTAGAATTACTTTAGCTCCATCACCAACAAGCTTTTTGATTGTCGGAATAGCACTTCGAATGCGAGTGTCGTCAGTTACAACGCCGTCTTTCATTGGGACGTTAAAATCAACACGCACGATTACGCGCTTGTCAAAAAAATCTGCGTCGTCAATAGTTTTCATTAGAACCCCTAAAACTAAAGATCAAATCTATAAAACAATCCCTGCAAGATCAGCTACGCGGTTTGAATAACCCCATTCGTTGTCATACCAGCTAACAACTTTTACAAGATTTGACTTTTCGCCAGGCACCATAGTGAGCAAAGAATCAAACACAGAAGAAGCAGGATTTCCAACAATGTCAATTGAGACAATTGGGTCTTCTGTGTATTCCAAAACACCCTTCATTTCGCCTTCAGCAGCAGCTTTCATAGCTGCGTTGATTTCTTCTTTTGTGACTTCACGCTCGAGTTCAACTGTTAAATCAACCATAGATCCATCTGGTGTTGGAACGCGAGTAGCAAAACCATCAAGCTTGCCTTTCAAATCAGGCAGAACTAATGCAACAGCACGAGCAGCGCCTGTAGTAGTTGGAATCATTGACATTGCAGCACTTCTTGCACGTCGAAGGTCTTTGTGTGGAAGATCAAGAATGCGCTGGTCATTGGTGTAGGCATGAATTGTGTTCATGAGCCCTCGTTTAATTCCAAAGTTGTCAAGAAGCACTTTAGTAACTGGAGCAAGGCAGTTAGTTGTGCATGATGCGTTTGAGATGATATTGTGCTTTTCTTTGTCGTATTCTTTGTCGTTTACGCCCATTACAAAAGTGCCATCAATGTCTTTGCCAGGGCATGTGATAATAACCTTCTTTGCACCTGCGTCAATGTGGGCTTGTGCAAGTTCTCCAGTCTTAAAAATGCCTGTAGATTCGATTACAACATCGACTCCAAGCTCTGCCCAGGGAAGATTTTTAGGATCGCGCTCAGAGAGCACTTTACTGCTTATTCCATCTGCAACAAAACCATCATCAGTTGTTTTAACGTCATCAAAAAAGATTCCGTGAACTGAATCATATTTCAAAAGGTGGGTCATTGTTTTAATGTCGCCAAGATCGTTTACAGCAACAACATCAAATTTCGGGTTGTTAAACATTGCACGATAGACAAGACGACCAATGCGTCCAAAACCGTTAATACCAA
Organism: Phoenicibacter congonensis; assembly: GCF_900169485.1. Lineage (NCBI taxonomy): Bacteria > Bacillati > Actinomycetota > Coriobacteriia > Eggerthellales > Eggerthellaceae > Phoenicibacter > Phoenicibacter congonensis. The sequence continues at coordinate 1,122,070 of NZ_LT821227.1, forward strand.
CTTTGATAGACATATCTTCTCCTTACTAATGGATGAGAACTATTAAGCACAAAAATTATAACATCCGACCTAATGCAAGCAGACCTTCTAGCATCTTTAAACGCGAACGGAAATAGCTAAAAACAAACCGGCTATTATTCTTTCTTTAAATCGGAAGCAATTTGTGCAAGTCTTCTTGCCCTGTGATTAATTGCCGATTTTGAAAGCGGAGGATTGCACATCTCACCAATTTCTTTTAGAGATGCTTCTGGATTTTCAACGCGAAGCTTTATAAATTCACGAATTGCTGGTGAAAGACTTTGCAAGTCACCCTTTTTTAAAACAACTTCGATGTCTTTAATCTGACCTATTGAGGCGTCGAGTCGCCGATTTAGATTTGCCATTTCGGCGTTAACAAATCGGTTAGTCTCATTTCTTTGTGCTTTATATTCGCGAACTTCGTTAATTCTTTGTGCCGAATCAGAAGCTCCTACGACTTTTAGAAATTCTTCAATGTCTTTGCCACTTTTTGCATAGACCATCCAGCTGTTTCTTCTCTTTACAAGCCGAGCATGAACATTTAAATCATTTAATAGCTGAGTTAAATCATTTGCTAGCGCCTCAGTTGTGACGTTCATTCCAAAATGAAAAGCACTCTTTGGTTCAGAAATGAATCCACTGGCTAAATAAACGGCCCGAAGATAACTTTTTGAACAACAGTTCCTACATTTATATTGAGGTGCAAGACCACGAATGAGAGAGTTGTTTTCATCAAGGATACCCAAATCTTTTAAGACAAGTTCAATGTTTTCTTGATAGGGAACATCAATTTGATAATTTTGAGTGTTATGAAGAACACTTCGCCTGTAGGAGATGTTTGTTTTTAAATTATAAATGTCATGCAAATAGCCAACAATCAAACGACCGACATTGCCATAATCAGTAGCAATTTCTACACGATAGCGACCTGCACCTGAAAGATAAATGGTTCCATCGATGCGGATTAAAGCACAAAGGGCAGCTTTGCGGCACAAATCACATTCACCTGGAATGCGCACAAGCTCTTCGCGAATGTCTGAAGCAAATGACATTTAATAGCCACGCCTTGCAATCATCATTCCAATAATTTGTTCAAAGCTAGAGCGCAGAGCCAACAAGTTGTGCCAGGAAGGGTTACTTGGGTCTGATAAATCGTTTTGTACTGCAACAGGTCCCAAAGCTTGAATTTTTGCAATTTCCTCAGGAGAAACATCAATAATGTGCATTGACTCAGGGCAAATATTTTGACGCACAGCACCTGTGTTTTCCTGTTGTTGATGTTCTATGGAATCAAAACGAACGCTGCTCTTTGCTCTGAACGAGTCTGAGTTTTTAGAAGAATTGAGCAAAACGTAATCAATTAAATTAGTCATTCCATGATTCATGAGTGCTTTTACATGCTCAGAAGCGGTGAGGCCCCATGTTTCTCCCTGCACATCAGAAATTCCGCAAACAAAAACAACTTTGCCTCGCGATTCTGTGATTGCATCAATAATTCCATCAACTAAGAGGTTGGTAATAATAGAAGTGAACAAAGAGCCAGGCCCTAAAACTATTAAATCAGCGCTAACAATAGCTTTAATTGCTGGTTCATAGGCCTTAGGTTTACTCCCGCTTTTGTTTATAAGAAAAACTCGCTTTAGAGCAGAGTTTGACTTCGTGGCGAGCGCTTGACCTTGCAAAACAGTGCCATCTACAGTTTCAGATTTCAAGTAAACATGCTCCAATGTGGAAGGCAACACGTGACCATCGCAGTGCAGTAAACTCTCGCAAATGCTAATTGCTGCTGGAAAAGATCCGCTCGAATCTTCAAGAGCACTCAACATTAAATTCCCTAAGGTGTGATTATTCGCGACTGGAAATCTATATTTAAAAGCCTGTGTGAATGGATCTTTTGGGTTTGATGCAAATGCGCAAAGACATTTTCGAATGTCACCAGGAGGTGTCACGTCGGCATCTTTTCTCAGGTCACCAGTTGAGCCACCGTCATCGGCCATAGCAACGACAGCATTTGTTGATATGCCAAGCGAACGCAGCGCTTTTATAGAACCAGGTGCACCAGTTCCGCCGCCCAATACTACAGCCCGAAAATTGCTTGGTATTGTTGTCACAGGCGCACTTGCGCTCAGCGACTCCAGCGAAATTGCTGATGTAACAGAAGGGTCTATGTTAAACGATGGATTCAATGGTTGTTCACTCTTTTGCTTTTATCTCTTTTCGAGGTCGCGATGGGCAATGCTTGCGCGATAGCCTTTATTTTTAAGGTAGGACCCTGTAGATTCAGCAATTGCAACGCTTCTATGTTGCCCACCAGTGCAACCGATGCCTATAGCTAACTGCTGTTTTCCCTCTTTAACATATCCAGGCATTACTACATCAAGCAAATCATGCCACTTCTTCTCAAACTCGATTGTCTCATCTCGAAGCATTACATAATCTCGAACCTCAGAATCAAGACCAGTTAGTGGCTTTAACTCGGGCACATAATAGGGGTTTGGCAAAAAGCGCACATCCATCACCAGGTCAGCATCGACTGGGGCTCCATGTTTAAACCCAAAAGAATATACGGTAACACTCAAGCCTCTAGAGCTTGTCTCCGATTCAAACAATGAACGCAAATGTTGACGCAAATTCTGCGGAAGAAGGTCAGACGTATCAATAACAATATCTGCTAAGTCTTTGATTGGCAGCATCATTGCACGTTCTTTTTGTATTCCCTCAGCAATAGTTGTGCCCTCATCACACAGTGGGTGTCTTCTTCTAGAAGCTTTGTATCTTGCAACAAGCTTCTCGTCGTTTGCATCAAGAAACACCACCCTAAGATTAGAACCTGCATCGCGAATTGCGCGAATTTCATCTGCTAAAGCAGCAAAATACTTTCCATTTCTAGAATCGCAAACGATTGCATTTTTTTTAGCCTCTGCAATACCTTCCTCTTTATCTCGTGTTTGAAGGTCAACTAGAGATGGAATCAAACGCGTTGGTAGGTTGTCAACACAAAAATATCCAAGATCCTCAAACACATGCATGGCTTCTGTGCGCCCTGCCCCACTCATGCCTGTTATCAAAACGAGTTCTGGATATATTTCATCGTCTTTATTCTTTTGAACTGCATCCATATTTCTGCCTTAATCTTTATGAATTTCTTTGTGATTATTATACTGATCAAGCACTAACCACACTTCTTTAGCAATGTCAGGAGGCACTGCCTTAGACTCGATTATTTCTTCCATGCTTGCATCACACAATTTTTTAAAACCGCCAAAAGCCTTGAGCAACGCTTTCTTACGCTTGGGGCCAACGCCTTCAATTTCATCTAGTATTGATTTTGTTTGACCCTTGCGGCTGAGCTCACGATGGAAAGTTATAGCAAATCTGTGCGCCTCATCACGAATATTTTTAACAAGATACAATGAAGCAGATCCACTTGGTAAAACAACAGGACTTCCGTCGTTCCAATTAACAAACAATTCTTCATCACGCTTTGCCAAACCAACAAGGGCAATATCATGAATTCCCATAGAATCAAACATATCGGTAGCGGCAGTTAGCTGAGGTTTACCACCATCAAGGATAATCAAATCTGGTTTAGAGCCAAATTGTTCATCTTCCATTCGCTCTTTGGAATATCTTCGTTTCATCACTTCCTGCATCGACAAAAAATCATTCGCTTCATCAAGCTCGGCACGAATTTTAAAACGACGATATTGCGATTTGTCAGCTTTACCATTTGTAAAAACAACCATTGATGCGACTGTGTAGGAACCGTGATTAGTTGAAATGTCAAAACACTCGATTCGCATTGGCGCAGCATCAAGAGCAAGAGCACTCTCAAGCTGCAAAAGAGCTTCATTAGTGCGCGAATCATCATAGCCATTTGCTACTTTATGACGTAGCAACGTGTGCTTAGCATTTATTTCTGCCATGTTTAAAAGATCAAGTTTCTCCCCTCTTTTTGGGGTAAAGAAACGAACTTTCGCACCGTGTTTATTAGCAAGTTTTTCTGTTAACCAGCCAAGCATGTCCTCATCGGTTGGAAAAACTTCCCTAACGATGATTTCGCGTCCTACAGCATTCGACATTGAATAATACTTCAGCAAAAAATTATGCTGTAAATCTTCCATTGGTACATCTTGGCCTTTGTTTAGAACAAATTCATTGCTGTTTATAATTTTTCCCTCGCGCACAATTAGCACATGAACACCTGCGATTGTTTCCTCGCGATAAAAACCAATAACGTCAAATGATGAATTGGAAGTTAGATCTATGTGCTGTTTTTCACCAAGCGCATAAATTGTGTCGATTCTTTGCTTTAGTCTCAAGGCTTTTTCGAAATTAAGCTCAGCTGCGCAGGTTTTCATTTCACTAGTGAGCTCGTCAACAATTGCGCTTCTGTTGCCATTCAAAAAATCTTCTGCAAGAGCAACATTTTTGAGATATTCAGTCCTTGATATTTTTGAGCAACAAATTCCAGGGGCAAGCCCAACTGTTGAGTCAAAACATGGTCTCGAATCGCAAAAATCACAAACTTCATATGTTATTTCGGGGTTTTTCTTTTTCTCTGTTTGAACTTTTTTGTTTATTCGTTTCCAGTAAGCACAATTTGAACTACACAGAGGGACAACTTTTCGCAGAACTTCAATAACGTCTCTCGCCGCTCGCGAATTTGTGTAAGGCCCAAAATATTTGACACCCTTTCGTTTTTTCTCCCGAGTATATTTAATTGACGGAAACAAACAATCGGTTGTTAATGCAATATAGGGATATGACTTGTCGTCTTTTAAATCGGCATTAAAAAAAGGCTTATGTTGCTCAATTAAATTTCTCTCTAGGATCAACGACTCATTTTCGTTTTCAACGACAATATATTCGAAAGAGTCAATCTGATCAACAAGCATTGGAATTTTTGCTCGATCATCAGCGAAATTTACATATTGACGCATTCTTGCGCGCAAAGCTTTAGCTTTGCCAACATAAATTACATTTCCTTCAGCGTCCTTCCAGAGATAAACACCAGGAAGCATTGGAACTTCATTTAACTGCTTTTTGATACTTTCTATTTTTTCTGTAAAAGAGCTCATTGCCTAACGATGCATTTTTTTAAGTTCAGAAGCAAGCTCTTCATGTAGATTTAAAAGATCATTATCACAATAAGAAAAACTCTGAACTAAACAATCTTCGGGGTCATCACTCGACTCGATTTCAACATGCAAAAAATCAACAGTGACTCGTTTTATCCCGCTAGCTAACAATGCCCAAGAATATACCTTAGCCTGGCTGCTGTGATCTATGGGCTTTGTTCCAGTTTTGTAGTCAATCACTCGAGCTTTGTCGCCAGAAATTTCAATCAGGTCCATTGCACCACGAAGCCACATCTTTTTGCCATCATGCTCAAAAGGAACACAAAAATCCATTTCAGGAATTACATTTTCAGAAGAAACAATGGAATTGAAGAGCGCATTATTAAATGCTCTGTTCATCGCCATAGTCATTCTTCGGCTGGAATTGATTGGGACTTCGCGCTCATCGCACATCACACAAACTTGCATAGCATCATGAAACGCTGTCCCAAAAGCGGTTGCTTTATCACTGTCATGCCTTTCTTTTTCAAATGAGTCAATTTCTTCCTCAACGATTGGGATTGAGAAACCATCAGTGTCTAGGAGCTCATGGGAAAAAGATTGCAGTTGTTCAATGTTGGAATAGGAGAAAAAAGTCTCATCGGTTAGATTTCCTGGCATTTCGTAAAGCTTTTCTGGAAATTTACGAACTGGAAGAATTTTTGGTTCAAAAGAGCTGTTGTCACCAGTGTCAGCATCACCACCATCAGTTTCAATGTCTCCCACACTTGTGGCTGGTGGTTCATTTTCGTTTTCCTTAAAATGAAGAGCTTGGGGCAAATTCATAAAAGACAAAATTCCATTTGAGCCATTTGGAAGAGTGAAAACGTCAGTTGAAGAAGCAAGATTATAGTCCCATTGAAAGACTTTAAAGAGGCTTTCCCAAATGCCGCAACCTGCATAGTCGTCCTTAGGAGCACCTTTAATTCTCACTTGCAAATATACAGACTTAACTGCACGCGTTAGTGCAACATACAACAATCTTTTTGCTTCATCATATTCCTCAGAGTTGTTTCTCACAACGAGAGTTCTATAAAGCTCACCTGCCGTCATGCCTTGATGAACTATTGGTTTTTTTGCAAAGATGTTGTCTTTTGAACAAATTTTATTAAAGTTATTGTCACCCCAGTCATCTTTTTTCAGCATTGAAGCAAAAACCTGCTGTCCCAGGCTTCCAATCGAATCATTTTGGACAATCATCTCATTTTTTGGAACAGCATTTCTTGAAAGCCCATTACGCATCTCTGAGACAATCACATGGTCGAACTCAAGTCCTTTAGAAGCATGCACTGTCATAATTTGGACGTAGTTTGATTCACTAGAACAAAGAACCCCAGGTGCTTCTTTGGAGTATTTTAAAAGAGAAGAATAGGACGTCTGAATGTGGGACAATTCCTTGGAATCAACCTCTATCTCTTTAATAATTTCAAACGCTTTTTCAAAATTTCCCGCTTTAACATAACCCTCAGAACCCAAAGCGGAAACCGCATCTAGGATTCCACATTCACTTAAAAACTCCCTGATTGCAAGACGTGTCGATTGCTTTGATGAGTTATCGATAAACTTGAAAAGCTTTTCATAAATAAAAGAAACCGATTGTCTGTCATCTTCGTTGAGTTCTGAAAGCATTTCATCATCAACATAGATAAAGCCTCTAGATAAATCTCGCCCACTTAAATAATCACCAGAATCATCAAATTTAGAACATAAAACAAGTAATGAATCATCTGAGATTTTAAAATAGTCACTTTTTAGGATTTCAATGAGAGACTGAGAATCAAAAGGATTTCTTGCAATATTTAGAAGATTTTCAATTAAAACCGCCTCTTCGGAAGATGAAAACGTAGACCCACCTGAGATAATCGACTCGATTCCAACATCGAGAAGCGCATCTTGAAATATTTTCGCGATTTCACAAGATGCGCCAAACCTTGAATTCGATTTTAAAGTTGAAAGCAATATAGCCATTGAGCCGGGATTTATTCCCGCATCATAGAGCGTCTTAAAATAATTTGCTGCCTCCCTAGCTTCATGCGCAATAACATTTTGCTTGCTAAAGAGTTCTTTAGTTGATTTGTAATTCATTACATCAATTTTGACACGAGGCAATTTTTCAAAGACAGGATCTCTATCATCATTGATTTTGCCCTTGGCATTTAGATGCAAAAACTCTTCTCCAAACATGGATTCATCTGCAAAAATCATGTCAGTCAAAGATAGAATGTCACTGTGAGAGCGATAATTGTTTGGGAGATTAAAGACTCTAACACCGCTTTTGTTATTTAAAAGAGTTTCTTTATATTTTCGAAACACATTTACATCTGCACCTCTAAATCGATATATGCTTTGTTGGACGTCTCCAACGGTGCAAACATTTCTAAATTTATCTTTAGCAATTAAATCGATGAGTTTTAGTTGCAAGTTGTCGGTGTCTTGAAACTCGTCAATCATTATCAAATCAAAATTGTTTTTATATTTTTCACAAATGTCAGAAGAAAACGCGAGAAATTCATAGCAACGACGCAAAAGATCATTATTCGATAATTTATTGTTGCTCTTCAACATTTGCAATTCAGAAAATGTCATTTTTGCAAGTCGATAATAAACTTGAATTGCATCTAAATTAGCAACACACAAAAGTTCAATAAACAGGTGTGCTACAGATGCATGAAAGTCATTAATTTCTGTTTCGTAACCCGAATCTTTCAATGCTTTTAAATCCAAGTGTTTTATGCTTTTAAAAATCTCAAGAGCCGTCTCCAAATCATCATCGAAAGTGTCGACGCTGTGAGAATCTATCAAGAATTTGTCAATTTTGCCAAGCACTTCATTTAGATTCTCGCCACGTTCGACAATAGTCTTTGAGCCAGAATCAAAACTGATTGAAGAAAGCACATCAGCTACAGCACGTGACAAGCTCACCATAATTTCTGTAATAGACAAAAACGATCCAAGGAAAATTTTGTCGGAATCGACCTTCTGGACAGACGACAATACAGAAACCATTTTATGAACGGTTTGCAGCAAGTTATCTTTCATGAAAGCTTCATCTTGAAGCATGTTGTCAGTGAAAAACTTTACAATTTCTTCGCCCGATTGAACAGAAATTACACTAGTTATAAAGTCTTTAATTTGACTCTTAATGTTTTCTTGCAGAGTTTCTACATCGTCACCACTAAATTGAGCGAGACCTGTAAGTTCAGAATTATCTCCATCAATTATTGCACCTTCATATTGAGCGCCAGTCAAAAACTCTTCAACTCGATCGGTCCCGGAATACAAATCGTTTAAAGCATTGTTAAAAGCCCTGGCAAACAGCTCGGCTTCCTCACCTTCATCAATGACTCTAAAATTTGGATCAAGACCAAAATGTAGTGCATTTTCTCGGAGAATGCGAGTTGCAAACCCATGAATTGTCGAGATATATGAGTCATCAACAAGAAGAGCTTGTTCATGCAGACCTGCACTCTCAAGCTTTCCTCTCAGCCTGCTTTTTAATTCTTCGGCTGCTTTATGTGTAAAAGTAATAGCAACGATGTTAGTGACACTTCTTGCAAATGTTTTTCCACTTACATCAGGCGTCAAAGCATACAAAATGCGCTCAGTTAAAGTGTGAGTTTTACCAGAACCTGCGCCCGCCTGAACAATGACAGGGCAATCAAGTGTTTCTATTACATCTAGCTGAGGATTGCGCTCGTCCATGTTAATTCTTCCCTCTCGCAGGGCAATTGCTCACGTTGCAATATTGGCACACTGTTTTATCCATTGGACAAGGCACTATAAAGCCTTCCTTTAAGTTTTCAAGTTTAGATTTAATTTTCATTTCAATAAAATCAAGATATTGATCCATGTCAATCGAAACGCTACACTTCCGAGCGTCTTTCCCAAAACCGCTAAAGTCTGAAATGATGTCGCTTTGAACTGAACCTGAAAGCCAAGGTTCATCACCGCGAGTTTGCTTGTAGGCTAAATAAATGGCCCCGTCACAATGGCGGCCAGTCATTTTTCTAACACAAGAGGCATAAATCAATGTCTGAACCTTCTTTGGCAGATCTACAATTGCACTTCCATCTTCAGGATTAATTTCAACAACAGCGCCGCCACAATAATCTTTGATAGATCCTTTGTAGTCAATCACAAGAAAAGAGTTTGTTTCTGCACAAACATCAATGCGATCAATTCTGGGCCTAAAATCAGAAGCTTCATTAGGGTCGACGCGCCCACCAATCACAACCCCTGCATATTCAACATTTTGGCTCTCATCAATTGGAAATTCTGACTCAGCAACTAGATATCGATTTGGAAGTTGCGTTTGACGTTTCAAACAATCGATAACTTGACCTTGTAATTGCATCAAATCAAATTGATCACTAAATGATTCAAGAGCCGCCATGGCTGACATATTTGAGTCCGATGACAGGTTTTTGTTCACCGCTAAATCAAATGCATATTCAAAAAGATCTTTGTGCGGAAACTCTAAATCCCAAGCTTCTAGGCGATAGATGCCCGACTTAGCCAATTCTTTATAGAAACAGTTAAAGAAGTCATGAATTATGTTGCCTTTAATAATTTGGTTAAATTCAAAATCAAGCGATTTTGGGTTTATCCTTCTTTCATAAAACCATTTGTACGGGCACTGAATGTATGCCTCAATTTGAGATGGAGACAAGATAAATCGTCCATCCTCAGTTTTTCTTAAGTGCTTGCCTAAATCCACACTATTGAGTTTGAATGTGAGCGGAAATACTTTGCGCGACACATCGCTGTCGTTCGTTTTAGAATAGCCAACGACCCCCAAGAAATCATCTTCTCCAAAACGCCTATAAGCAATGTTGTGGTCTTTGCAGAACTTTTCAGTCTCTTTGTCATCAAATTCGCATTTTGTAATTTGATAAATGAGTTCTTGAAAAGTGAAAGAGACCGACAAAGTTTCAGCTTTTCTCAAATCTCTGTCGGGGACACATAAAAACACATCATTTTTGCTTGCAAGCAAAGCAGTAAAAAAGTTTAGCCTGGATGTTTTAGAAGCACTAAACATTTCATTTAGTTTTACCTTTTCTAAAAGGGTGTGGAGTGCATCAAAACTATCAGCAGAATCGAATGACCTTGCTGATACATCACAAAAAAAGACATTGTCTACACTTGAATAGGGGATGTTTTTAACACTTGCAGCACTCTCAATAAACAAATTGGATTGTAAATTTTGAACACCGGCGACTAAATTCACCTCAATTTGCATGTGTTTGAAAATTTCAAAATCAAAGCGCACATTAAACCCAATGGTTGACAAAATTGTTGCAAGATGCAACAGCACATCGACAGCAGCAGCGCACTCTTGCTTCTCTTGCTGCGATAGTTTAATTTCTTTGACGATGAGCAGCTTCAAACATTCAATTTGCTCAATTCGCTCAGTAGGCACAGAAGAGCTAGCTATCCGACATAAGACATCAAAAACAATAGAGGAATCTTTTAGCGAATCAATTACCTTTTGTCTTGAAACAACTGGATTCCCACGAAGAGCCACGTCTAAATCGCAGCGTTTTTTAATACTCAAATTTAAAAGTGGGTTGTAAATCAAGCGAAATAAACTGTCTTGAACTACATCCCCCTCTCCAAAAAGCAAATTAAAACAAGCTTGAAGCGCTTGTCCAACATATGTATCACTGAGTAAAACGCTTTTTTTATAGCTAACGCGAAGCTTCAGATCGTTGTTCTTAACAATTGAAGAAACTTGATTGTAAGTCTCGTCAATATCACTTGTTACAATTAAAGTTGTAGAGCCGTCCTCGACGCAATTTAGCAATTCAGACATTGCTGGAATGTTTGCTTTTAGTTCAGATAATGAATTGATTGTGTACCTTAGATTTGCTTTTGAACCCTCATCAAATATGTCAACCTCTGAAAACTTTTCAGTGTGCGAAATTTCAGAAATGCATTTTTTAACAGAAGGCAAACAGTCGCAATCATCTTCCCAAGTAACATCAAACATCCCATGGAATTTATCAGAGACCTCTTGAGTTAATGATCCAACCTCGGCAAAGTTAAATGCGCTCAAAGTAGAGAAATACCTGTCTGCAATGAGCACAGCTTCTCTTTCAAACTCAGACAAATTGCTGCTGGAGTTTTTTATTTCAAGGAGTGCACACGCAAATTCTTCGGTACCAGCCGCTCTTTTAACAAAATTAGCAATTAGCTCAATGCAATTTGGATTTTGAAAATATGCAAAATGTTCAAACTTGTCGGCTGAGTGAACCACAGAAAGCAAAAAAGCATACCTAGTCACACTATCAACCAAAACTACTTCTTTGTTAATTTTCGTTGCAAGACTTGAAACAAAAGACAAGGGCGTTGTGCATGTGTGACCGAAACAATTACCACTATCAGCAAGCTTTTTTGTAAAAGATTCGGCACGGTCGATGCTTCTGAAAAGATGAATTTTATTAACTGGATTTGTCATGACTACATTATACTGATAACGCTTTGTACGAATATGATTAGAAAGTTATACACAAAATGAACGAAAGCTTAAAAGATTTTATTTTCGCCGCTCTATTCACAGCCTTTATTGCTGTTAGCGCAATGATTACAGTCCCACTAGGTCCAATCCCATTTACACTGCAAACATTTGCAATCACTCTTGTAATGTTTATCGCAAAACCTAAGGTGGCTCTTCTTTCAATGGTAATTTATATTCTGCTTGGGGCTATTGGAGCACCTATTTTTTCATCAATGAAAGGTGGAATTGGTGTGTTAATGGGGCCAACAGGCGGATTTTTAATAGGATACCTCTTAGGCATTTTTCCAGTTGGGCTTGCAATGCAAAAATTTAATGAGAAATCATCAAGCACAGGCACAAAAATCGCTGTAACCATTGTGTCAGGCATCGTCTTAACATTGATTGCATATGTCATTGGAACAGTTCAATTTATGGTTGTTATGAATCAAACGCTAGCAGTTGCACTCGCTTCTTGCGTGATTCCATTCATGCTAATCGACCTCGCAAAAATTATCGTTGCATGGATACTTTCAGCTTTAGTTAAAAAACATCTAAATTAATTTTCTATACTAGAAATGCCAAGATTTAAAATTTGACGTTTCTGTTCGATTTACAAGAATACTGTCTTTAATAGGAAAAATATGACCAGCTCACATAGCTGGTCATATTTAATTTATTCAGTAATAAAGATTGATGAGTTTCTTGCGTTTTCTAAAAGAGGAAACATGCATGCTGGGTTTTACTAATGATGTTAGTCGCAGTATCTCCGTTTTCTGAATCCATGTCTAAAACCAAAAGGAACAATGCCTAACTCTTGTTTCATGCGCTCAAGCCCTTTTTCGGCATCAACTAGGTAGGGCTCAAGTAAATCGTCACCAAGATCAAGAGCAAGCGTCAAAGCATCAACTGCCTTTTGATAATAATCATGCGCAAACTCAAAACTCAAATCACATCCACACCCATATTCAAAACAGTTACCTGAGTAGAGCGTTGCTAATCCGACAGTCCTCGCACTAGCATTCCTAACATGATTTAAAACTTCTGCATACAAATTAAATGCAGAAGTTGTGTCAAGTTCGCATCCTACTCCTAACTGCATGCATTGCCCGAGCAAAACACATGACTCTATATCGCCCAAATTCTTTGCGCGAACAAGACAGTAATATGCGCGATCTTCACGAGAGTCAACTTTTAGAAGACGAGGATAGCTTGATAAAACTTCATATTCATCATCAAAAAGCCAATAGTTCCCAAACGCCCAATCTTTCAAATACATCTCGCCCAAAAGCCGCCAAGATTCTCCACTTCCCTCCCACTCTGAAAAGAATGCGGAATGCATAAGCAATAGTTCAGCACTTTTCAAGCAATCAATTCGAAGGTCACGATCGGCTGGTTCGCAATAGGAAAGCCCTTCCTCAATGTATCGCTTTGCATATTTAAGAGCCAAGTTTGGACCTGCCCAACTCTCTCCTGGCATTAAATAACCACGCGGGTAAACATCAAGATAATCACGACCAATGTAGCGGTCGGTAGCCATGTCAAAAACAGCCTGTGTTATTGCAACTTCAGGAAGACCCGTGGTCAAAGCAAGCTCTTTAGTCGGCAAAAAAGCACATGCTCGAGTGATGCGCTCTCGCTCTTGCGGGCGAAGTTTATTTTGAAAAACCCACCTAGTCATCTAAATAAACCTCAATGTCAATTTTGTTCCAAGGACCAATGACCTCTGAAGATGTAACTTCTGCATAAAACTCTTTATCGCCATCCATTAAACGAGCGACAATTTCATTGCAATCACAAGGTAAATAACCAAGTTTCTCGTGATTTTTTGTTTCTATTTTCACAGCAAAAGCATCATTTAGATTGCCTTTTTCGCGCGCAAGCAAAAGCCTGTCGCCAATTTTTATGTTCTTCATCAAATAATCGATGTTGGGGGTTTTAGATGTGTTTGCTACTCTGGTGTTAGTTATAACCTTTATCGCATTTGAAAAAGGTTTTACAAATCCAAGTTCGCTACCGCCTTCAACATATCCACCAACCGCACTTTTTGATATTTTTGATAAGCCATATGAATTAACTTCACTCATGATACAGTTTTAGTTACTTTCTGTTTCTTTCTATAATGTCAGCAATTTGTGCTTTAAAACGAGCAGTGTGGCGCTCACAATTTTCAGCACGTCTAATCAAACTTTCAGAGGTTTGCTTTACCCAATTTCTGTCTTTTAATTTGTCTTTCATGTTGTATGGAAAACTATTCTTGATTTCCCCTAAAACTTCAAGCTGCGTGCCTTCATGCGCTTTTAGTGTTTCAATTGTTGCCGCAATTTGTGAATCTGTCAAAAGCTCATAGCGATCATCAGTGTCAATGCCATAGGCATCACAATAGGCAACAACAGAAATGAAGTCGCATGAATCATATGCTTTTTGGATAGCTTCAAAATCGCGCTTTTCCACGTCGGTTAAATTCGGACATAAATCAGGATGAAGTTTTTTACAAAGCCTTCTGTAGAGCTTTTTTAGTTTTTCGGGGTCGTATTCAAGGTTCCCAAACTCTTTTGCTTTTGTGCTGTTCGAAGAAACGTTGGAGACATCTTGAGCTCCTGCATCATTCATCCATTTGTCGAACTCGTCATCAAGCACAGCATCAATTACATTTTCGTCAACGTCGGCCTCTCGCTCAACAGCGGCCTTGCACATGGCGAGCTTTCGTTTTGCGCGACGCTCATTAATTTCTGCCTCTGCTAACTCAATTTCATAGCAACCAATTTTGTTCATGTAATCTGCTTCAATTAAAGGGTTTTGAACAAGAGAAATGTCATCCCTCTCTAAAACATAGTCTTTAATTCTGTCTCGAAATGATGCTATTTCTTGAAGATAGTGTTCTTTTAGCTTGCTGTTTTGTGGAACCTGATACAAGTTGTGACCTGAGCCCTCATCAAACTTTTTTAATAAACGCTAAAACAATGCTAGCAGAACGAAACTAAAAGAAAAGTGTGTTTAACCTTCTATATAGCAATGTGCAAAAATGCACAAGCCATTAGCATGTAGGTAACAACAGATATCATGTCAGAAATTGAAGAAATCATGGGGCTTGCCATCAACGCTGGGTCAATGCCAACTCTCTTAGCTGCAATTGGCAAAAGACCACCAAGGATTTTCGCGCAGAACACAATAATTATCTGAGAAACTGCAACTGTGAGACCTATCATAATGCTCTGATGGTCGATGAACACAACTTTTAATAAGTTAAAGAGGCTCAAAACAACACCAACAATAAGGCTGATTCTTGCTTCTTTCCAAAGAACTTTGGCATAGTCTTTCGTTGAAATGTCTCCAACTGCAAGACCACGAATAACAAGAGTTGCAGCTTGTGAACCTGAATTGCCACCACTTCCCATGAGAAGAGGCATGTAGCTAACAAGAATGATGACCTGAGACAAAACTTCCTGAAATGCTGAAATAATAGAGCCTGTCACCATTGCGCTAACAGTTAAAAACAACAACCAAGGTAATCTGTTTTTCACATGATTTATAACAGGAATGTCAAGATATTCATCGCCAGCATTTTCGCCAGACATAACGCCGGCCATTCTCTCGATGTCTTCTGTGGCCTCGTCTTCGATAACATCAAGGATGTCGTCAACTGTAATAATTCCAACGATTCTGTGCTCTTTGTCAACAACAGGAATTGCCATGAACCCATATTTCTTAAAGGCTTCGGCAACCTGCTCTTGGTCATCGTAGACATTCACAGAAACTACATCGGTGTTCATAATTTCTTCAATTTTTGTGTCCCCATCAGCTAACACCAGAGCACGAAGAGACACGATGCCAATTAGCTTTCTTCCTTCGCTTTTTACATAGCATGTGTAAATTGTTTCTGAATCGATGCCTTCCTTGCGAATTTGTGCAAGAGCACGTGTGACAGTCATGTCCTTTTGAAGCGAGACATATTCAGGCGTCATCAACGTGCCAGCGCAATCATCTGGATAATTCAAGAAAGTGTTAATTAACTTGCGTTCATCTCGAGGAGTTTCCATCAAGATTTTGTCAACAATGTTTGCCGGCAATTCCTCCAAAACGTCGATTTTATCGTCGAAGTCGAGCTCATCTAAAATAAATGAAATCTCTCGGTCGTTAATCGCTTGAATAATGGCTGTTTGCTCATCAGAATCTAGAAAAGAAAAAACTTCAACCGAAACGTCTTTTGGGAGCATTCTAAAAATGGCAACTGTTTTTTCAATGCCTAAATTGTCTCCCACCTCCTCAAGGATTTCAGCAATGTCGGCTTCATTGCATGCGAGCAAAAGATTTCTTGCAGACATGTAATGCCTGTTTGAAATCTCCTCTATAACCTGTTCGGTTACTTCGTCAAATGTTAAAGTTTTTTCATCTGCCATTACTGTGTCAAACAAATAGAATTAGACGTGAAGCTCACTTTTCATGTGCAATGAATCAGCGTTCTCAACTAGAATTGGATTGACAACTTCCTCACAGAAGTTTTCTACTTGTAATGGAGAAAGTCCAATGAAGTCGCTAGGATTTACACATTCTTCAATCTCATCAATTGTCAAACCAAAGCGGCTGTCATTTTCAATGCGAGCAATTAAATCGTTAGGTTTGCCTTCAACCTTCACAACACTTGCAGCATCTTGCGCATGTTCTCTAATGATTTCGTGAAGTTCCTGACGGTCTCCACCTTTTTTAACTGCCTTCATCAAAATGTTTTCACTTGCCATGAAAGGAAGTTCAGCCATAACGCGAGACTCAATAACTTTTGGATAAACAACAAGTCCATCGGTCACATTAATCAAGATATTAAGAATTGAATCAATTCCTAAAAAGGCTTCAGACATGGCAATTCTCTTATTTGCAGAATCATCTAACGTTCGCTCAAACATCTGCGTTGCGGCTGTAAATGATGGGTTAATAATGTCGGTAATGACATAACGAGCAAGTGAACAAACTCTCTCTGAACGCATTGGGTTTCTTTTATAGGGCATTGCAGAAGATCCAATTTGATTTTTCTCAAAAGGCTCTTCCATTTCCTTAAATGAAGCAAGTAGACGAATGTCTGTGCACATCTTGCTTGCTGATTGGGCAACACTTGAAAGTGCAGAAAGAACAAAAAAATCAAATTTGCGTGAATAAGTTTGACCTGAAACTGGAACTACTTTATCAAAGCCAAGTTCATTAGCGACCGATTTTTCTACCTCTTTAATTTTTTTAACGTCGCCATCGAATAATTCAACAAAACTTGCCTGTGTTCCCGTGGTCCCTTTAACTCCGAGCAAACATAAATCGTTAACACAACGTTTTAGCGCTTCATAATCAAGACAAAAATCATATGTCCAAAGAGTTGCACGTTTGCCGACTGTGGTAAGTTGTGCAGGCTGCAGATGAGTGTATGCCAAGCATGGAAGATTTCTATATTCTTTGGCAAATTCACTCAGCTGAGAAATCACAGTCACAAGTTTCTTAATTACAAGTTGCAAAGCTTCACGCATTACGATAATGTCACAGTTGTCTCCAACATAGCAACTAGTAGCTCCAAGATGAATGATTCCTTTTGCATCAGGACATTGTTGGCCATATGCATAAACATGGCTCATAACATCGTGTCGCACTAGCTTCTCGCGTTTCTCGGCAACATCATAATTGATGTCATCCTTATGCGATTCAAGCTGAGCAATTTGTTCGTCAGTGATATTTAGCCCAGCATTTTTTTCTGCACGCGCCAATGCAATCCACAAACGTCTCCATGTTTGAAATTTCTTTTCCTCACTGAATAGGTGTTGCATCTCTTCGCTTGCATAACGCGTCGAAAAAGCTGATATATATTTATCGTGTGTGTTAGTCATGAATAAACCTCGCCAAGCTATTTTAGTGAACTAAAGTCAAGAAATTGTTAAAACGAAAAATAGTCAACCCCACCCTCGAACAATTCCTGATATTTGTTGCCAGGAACGTTTACATAGAGATGATTACCACGTCGTTCCGAATGCCCCATCTTTCCAAGAACACGCCCATCAGGAGAACAAATAGATTCGATGTTTGCAACTGAACCATTCGGGTTAGTAAAAGTGTCAGTAGTGGCAATGCCCAAGTTGTTTACATATTGCGCGCAAACTTGTCCATTAGAAATTAATTCATTGAGCATTTCGTCGTTGCACACAAAGCGACCTTCTCCATGGCTGATGGCAATGGTGTGAACATCGCCAACAGATAGTCTAGACATCCAAGGCGAAAGTGTTGAAGAGATGCGTGTTTGAATTAATGCAGATTCATGATGCCCAACTAAGTTATATGTGAGCGTTGGATCGTCCTCTTTCAGATCAACAATTTTTCCATATGGTAAAAGTCCAAGCTTAAGAAGAGCTTGAAAACCGTTACAAATGCCCAGAACGAGACCATCTCGCGCTTCTAACAAATTTGTAATTGCCTCCGCAATTCTGTGAGACCTGAAAAAAGATGCAATAAATTTTGCGCTACCGTCTGGCTCATCTCCACCAGAAAATCCACCTGGAATCATGAGAATTTGTGAATCATTTATTTTTGTTGACAGTTCATCTACGCTAATCGAAACCTGCTCTGGGGTCAAGTTTTTGATTACAAAAATGTCAGGATCTGCGCCTGCCTCAGCAAAAGCTCTTGCTGTGTCATATTCACAGTTTGTCCCAGGGAACACAGGAATTATTACCTTTGGTTTTGCATCAAGCAAAACAGAGCATTTATAAGCTTCATTTTGGTTATCAAAAGAAATTAAATCAACACTAGTTTTGCTCAAAGGTTTTGAATTTCGTGGATAGACGTCATCAAGCACGCACTCCCATTTTTCTTGAGCAGCGCTAAGATCGATAGAAGATCTATCGTAACTAAAGTAGAAATCGGAAGTTGTGACGCCAATCTCATCTGCAAAAAGCGCATTATCGAATGCAAACAAGACATCATCTTTATAATCTGGCTCGACTTCGAGAATAATGGAACCATAACTGTTTCCAAACATGTCAATAGTTTCAGGAATTGAATTAAGATCAACGCCAATTCTGTTCCCGAGCGACATTTTGAAGAGCGACTCTGCAAGCCCATTGTAGGCAGGAGTTGAAGCAGACAAAATTTTTCCTGAAACGATTAACTCGTTTACAGCATCAAGAATGCTCAGCATTGAAGCACTGTTAACAACACTTCCCTGTTTTCTTGGAACTACATAAATGAGAGACGAGCCAACATGTTTCAATTCAGGGCTAATAATCACATTAGCATCACTTAAAGCGGTCGCAAAGCTGACTAGTGTTGGCGGAACAGAAATATCATCAAAAGTTCCGCTCATTGAATCCTTGCCACCAATAGCTGCAACTTGTAAACCAATTTGTGCATCAAGGGCACCTAAAACAGCCGCAAAAGGCTGTCCCCAATTGTCTTTGTTGTCGCCAAGTTTCTTAAAGTACTCTTGGAAAGTTAGAAGCATATCATGACGCGAAAAACCAGCACACACAAGTTTACACACACTGTCGACGACCGCCATATATGCACCAGCATACTGATTGTTTGAAGAAAGCATTGGGTTGTATCCCCAAGCCATACCCGAGACCGTGGAAGTCTCCCCCATAACAGGCAACTTTGCAACCATAGCAATTGCAGGTGTTGCTTTGTTCTCACCACCAAGTGGAGCCATTACAGTGCTTGCACCAATCGTTGAGTCGAACATTGAAGTTAGACCCTCTTTAGAACAGCTATTCAAATCAGTGAGCATTGCTCTGAATTTTTCCTCGAAAGCATCGTTGTTGTTTGATTCTGCTTTTTCAAATTTTGCAACACGAACGCAAGCTTTCTTTGGTGCTCCGTTGGAGTCTAGAAAAGCGCGGGACAAATCAACAACGCGCTGGCCCTTATAGGTCTGAACCATTCGCGGAGTTTCAGTTACTTTTGCTACAATTGTCGCCTCAAGATTTTCACTTTCAGCGAACTTCAAGAATTTATCAACATCAGCGGGATGAATGACACAAGCCATTCTCTCTTGCGACTCAGAAATTGCAATTTCTGTTCCATCCAAACCAAGATATTTACAAGGCACAGCGTCTAAATCAATGTCTAGACCATCGGCAAGTTCGCCAATAGCAACACTCACTCCCCCTGCGCCGAAATCATTGCAACGAACAATCAAAGATGATGCTTCTTTGTTTCTGAAAAGGCGTTGAAGTTTTCTCTCTGTAGGAGCATTGCCTTTTTGCACTTCACTTCCACAAGTTTCAAGAGAAGTAGTTTTGTGCGCTTTTGAAGATCCAGTTGCACCACCGATGCCGTCTCGACCGGTGCGTCCCCCAAGCAAAATAACAACATCTCCATCCGCTGGCGTTTCTCTCACAACTGCATCGGCTGGAGCAGCACCAACTACAGCACCAATCTCCATGCGTTTTGCGAGATAGCCTGGATGATATATCTCATCAACAATCCCTGTCGCGAGGCCAATTTGGTTTCCATAACTTGAAAAACCATCAGCAGCACCTCTGCAAATTTTCCTCTGAGGAAGTTTTCCCTCAAGAGTGTCTTCAACAGGTGCATTAGGGTTGGCAGCTCCTGTGATTCGCATCGATTGATAGACATATGAACGTCCACTCAACGGGTCGCGGATAGCCCCGCCCACACAAGTTGCAGCTCCACCAAAAGGTTCTATTTCAGTTGGATGATTGTGTGTTTCATTTTTAAATAAATAAAGCCAGTCTTGAAGTTCTCCATTAACATCAACTTTCGCTTTAATTGTGCAGGCATTAATCTCGTCGCTCTCGTCAAGGTTGTTTAAAATCCCGCGTTTCTTTAGAATTCTTGCAGCAATAGTTCCAATGTCCATCAAAGTGTTTGGCCTAGACTCTCTGCCACATTCTTTCTTTAATGTTAAATAACGCTCAAAGGCAGCACGAACCTCAGGGTCTTCAATTTCAATGTCAACAAGCTCGGTGTTAAAAGTTGTGTGCCTGCAGTGATCTGACCAATAGGTGTCAATCACTTTAATTTCAGTTACCGTGGGGCAACGTCTTTCATCTTTAAAATAATCTTGACAAAAAGCGATGTCATCGGCATCCATCGAAAGCCCAAGTTTCTCAATTAGACCATTTAGTTCATCTCTTTCCATTTCGAGAAAGCCATCAATTACAGGAACTGGTTTAACCTCAGGAACTACCATTTGCAGCGAAGAAGGAAGTTCAAGCGAAGCTTCTTGCATCTCTACTGGGTTAATGAGCAAATGTTTAATAGAAGCGATGTCGCTATCAGACAATTCTCCACTCAATAAATAAATTTTTGCGCAACGCACAATCGGGCGATCACAACCACACAAAAGCTGAATGCACTCACTAGCTGAGTTTGCACGCATATCAAACTGACCAGGCAAAAGCTCTGTTGCAATCACCACATCAGAAGATGGCAATTCCTCTAACAATTCGTCAACAGCAGGTTCGGACAAAACAACAGTTTTGCTTTTCTCTAAATCTTCATCCGAAATGTTATCAATGTCATAGCGATTAACGATGTCAACGTCCTGTATTGATTTAATACCAAGAAAATCGCGAAGTTCTAAAAGTACTTTATCAGCTTCTACTTTAAAACCGACACGTTTTCTAACCAGCACCCTGTTTATCATTTCTCTCCTTGAAAACTTTAAGAATTCAAACATGCAAGCGCTTTTGCGCCAATATCATGTCTATAAAAAGCATCTTCGAATTTTATCTTGTCAATCTCTGAATAGGCATCGTCAAGCGCTTCTTTCAATGAATTAGAAACACTAACTACACCAAGCACTCTGCCTCCATTTGTGACAAGTTGACCATCAATAATCTTTGTTCCAGCATGAATAACGTGGACATTATCGTACTCGCAATCAGCAATCTGTCCATTTGTGAGTCCAGTAATGACTTTACCCTTTGCATAGCTTTGCGGGTATCCACCACTTGCAACGATAACTATTGCTGAGGACTTGTCGCTAAAACTAAAATCGACATCATCTAAAGTGCCTTCTGTGCAAGCCTTGCAAATTTTTAAGAAATCGCCCTGTAACAAAGGCAAAACTACTTGAGCCTCAGGATCACCGAAGCGTGCATTATATTCAATAACTTTTGGTCCATCTTCAGTAATCATCAAACCAAAATAAAGACATCCTTTAAAAGGACACCCTTCGTCTTCCATTGCCTTTAAAGTTGGTTTAAAAATCGTTTCCTCACACACCTTTGCAACTTCAGAAGTGTAGTAGGGGTTTGGAGCAATAACGCCCATCCCGCCAGTATTAAGACCGGT
Source organism: Phoenicibacter congonensis (assembly GCF_900169485.1). Taxonomy (NCBI): domain Bacteria; kingdom Bacillati; phylum Actinomycetota; class Coriobacteriia; order Eggerthellales; family Eggerthellaceae; genus Phoenicibacter; species Phoenicibacter congonensis. The sequence goes on from NZ_LT821227.1 coordinate 1,143,988, forward strand.
GTCACCATCGTGAGCGCGTTTGTGATCTTGAGATGAAATCATTGGGATGCAAGTTTTTCCATCACAGAAGGAAAGAACACTAACTTCAGGCCCTGTCAAAAACTCCTCAACGACAATCTTGTTTCCAGCATCGCCAAAATGTTTGTCAACCATGATTTCCTGGATGCCACTCAAAGCCTCTTTTTTTGTTTGGCAGATTAAAACACCTTTACCAAGAGCAAGCCCGTCAGCTTTCAACACGACAGGAAACTTCTCAAGGGAATTGATGTAGCCAAAAGCCGCTTGGGCATCATCAAATGTTTCAAAAGCAGCTGTTGGAATGTTATATTTTTTCATCAAATCTTTAGAAAATGCTTTGCTAGCCTCAATTCTTGCAGCATGTTTATCGGGCCCAAAAGCAGGAATGCCAACTTCGGCCAAAGCATCGACCATGCCTAATGCTAGTGGATCATCTTGCGCAACAATTACATAATCAATTTCGTTATCTTTAGCGAATTTCACCATCGAATCTACATCTGTAGATGCGATAGGTTCAATTTTTGCGTCGTATGAAATTCCGCCATTGCCTGGTGCACACCAAATCTCGTCAACACCATCACTTTTCTTCAAAGCGCGAATGATAGCATGCTCCCTGCCGCCGCCGCCAACTACTAAGATTTTCATAATGTCTCCTAAATGCGTGAATTAATGATGAAACAAACGAATTCCACAGAATGCCATTGCTATTCCAAAACGATTGCAAGTATCAATCACCTGCTGGTCTCGGATTGATCCACCAGGCTCCACTATAGCAGTAACGCCAGATCTTTGTGCACGCTCAATATTGTCTCCAAACGGGAAAAAAGCGTCACTAGCAAGTGACACTCCGCTCACATGAGAAAGATACTCTTCTTTTTCTTCTTTAGTTAAAGGTTCAGGTTTAGAAGTAAAAGTTTCACTCCAAACTTCCTCTCCAATAACATCTTCTGGATGATCGCCTAGGTAAACATCAATTGCATTGTCGATGTTTGGCTTTGCTACATCATCTCTAAAAGGCAAGTTTAGGACCTTATCCATGTGACGAAGCTGCCAATAATCAGCTTTATTACCAGCCAAACGCGTGCAGTGAATTCTAGACTGCTGACCAGCCCCAACACCAATCGTTTGCCCATCTTGAACATAGCACACTGAATTCGATTGAGTGTATTTCAAGGTTATTAAAGCGATGATGAGGTCACGTTTTTGCTCGTCGCTAATGTTTTTATTCTCAGTAACGATGCTAGACAGCATTGTTACGGCATTTATTTCTAAATCTTGTCTTCCCTGCTCAAAAGTCACTCCAAATACGCTTCGTTTTTCTTGCTTTGCAGGAACATAGTCAGGGTCAATTTTTACAACGTTATAGTTTCCCTTTTTCTTAGATTTTAGAATTTCTAGCGCTTTATCTTCATATCCAGGGGCGATAATTCCATCGCTGACTTCGTGTTTTATGAGCATTGCCGTTGGCACATCGCAAACATCAGATAGTGCAATCCAGTCACCAAATGAAGACATTCTGTCAGCCCCACGAGCACGAGAATAGGCACAAGCAAGTGGTGAGAGTTCCGCATCTTTGTCGACATGATACATTGCACGCAAAGAGTCATCTAAAGCAAGACCAATGGCTGCACCTGCTGGCGAGACGTGCTTAAAACTGGTAGCAGCAGGAATTCCTGTTGCTTCCTTTAAATTGCGAACTAACTGCCATGAATTAAAAGCATCTAAAAAATTGATGTAACCAGGGTGTCCATTTAAAATGTCAATAGGTAAATCAGATCCATTTTCCATAAAAATGCGAGCTGGCTTTTGATTAGGGTTTGTCCCATATTTCAACTCAAATTCTCTCATTTTATGCACTCACCCTTTCGTATTTATTCATAATCGAGCGTGTTTGCTTGCCTGTTTTCAAATCAAATTCATAGCACAAAAGGCTAATCTTGTTGTCTTTGTTCAACGACTCCCAAATTGCATTTTGCAGACAATTGATGCATGCAATGTCCCCTGTTATCTTTATTGGCTCTGAGTCAAAAGAAGGCAACGGATTGCCATCATCTACATAGGTTGTAATCAATCGTCCCTCTCCGGCTGGCACATCATCATAAAAGTAGAAAAATCTAGATGCTGCTTGCGATGATGAATCAGCACACTTCAAAATAGACATTGCAACGCCACCATTGCGAGTGTCAATCATCATTGAAATTCTTGGAGTGAAATTTGGAGCATCGTCTTCAAAAGTTCTTGTGAAAAGTGAGTTTTGAAATGCTTCGTTAGTGCTATCAGAACTATTTAGAGCTTCATAAATCGTGTCTGTTTGATCTCCATTCGTAATGATAGTAATTCCTTTTTCAACAACATCTAAAGATGCGTTGTAGATAATCAAATGAGGGTCTTCACACAAGGTATCATCAGCAGCAAGAGTTCTAACTCCAAGACCCGCGTAGTCTCCATCTGTTATTTCTTGAAAAACACGATTTCTGCTGTTAGAACTTCTTCCCATAATCCAATAGGCAGCAACGAGTCTCTCGTCAGACACTTTGTAAAAAACAAGCCCACGACCAGGATAGGTCTTGTTTTTCAGGTAGTTTTTTAAATCTGTCATGCTTTTTCCTTTATCTAGGCATCCAAATCGGAACAAACTTTAGCAAGAGCAACTGGTAACAACTTCCATTCTGCCTGTTCCATAATTCGCTTTTGAAGCGTTTCTGGGGTGTCACCATCGAGCACTTCCACGGCCTTTTGGGCAATAATTGGCCCTCCATCACATTCACAATTTACAAAATGAACAGTAGCCCCACTGACTTTCACTCCTCGCTGCAAAGCAGCTTCATGGACCTTTAATCCATAAAAGCCCTTTCCGCAAAAACTTGGAACCAAAGATGGGTGAACATTAATAATTCTATTTTCAAACTCACTAATGACAGTTTCATCAAGAATAGTCATGAACCCTGCAAGAACTACCACGTCAATGTTATTGTTTCTCAAAATGGAAACGAGAGCTTTGCCATAATCAGCAGTGCTCTCGAAATCTTTGCGCTTTAAAACTTCCGTTTTAATGTTGGCATTCTTTGCCCTGGTTAGAGCATATGCGTTTTCATTAGAAGAAAGAACAAGTTCAATTCGTCCATGTTCGATATTCCCAGCTTGCTGAGCATCAATTAGAGCTTGCAAGTTGGTGCCACCGCCTGAAACTAAAACTGCAACGTTAATCACACAAAGCTCACTTTCTCACCTGGAACTAATTTTCCAAGAACATGAGGAACATCACCATGCTTTTTTGCAATTTCGAAAACTTCTTCAACATTTTCAGGAGAAGATACAACACACATTCCAATTCCCATATTAAATGTGTTGTAGATGTCTCCATCTTCCATATTTGCAAGTGACTGCATTAATTTGAAAATTGGTTTAACAGGTACATTTGACAGCACAATTTCTGCACTCAAACCATCTCTTAGGCCACGCGGAATGTTTTCGATAAAACCTCCGCCAGTAATGTGCATAAATCCTTTTGATAGTCCACGCTTTGTCATCTCAAGCAATGAACCTACATAAATTTTTGTTGGCGTGATGAGCTCTTCGCCTAAAGTTTTTCCAAGCTCATCGTAGTGTTTGTTTAAATTATCTGGATTGTTGTCGATGTCAAAAATTTTTCGAACGAGCGAAAACCCATTAGAATGAACGCCAGATGATTCCAAGCCAATAATTACGTCGCCTTCAACTTGCTTGTCAGGCGAAATCATTTTATCAGCGTCAATTAGACCAACAGAAAAACCTGCCAAATCATATTCATTATCACCATAAAAACCAGGCATTTCAGCAGTTTCCCCACCAACAAGGGCACATCCTGCCATCACGCAGCCATCAGAAATGCCAGATACAATTTGTTCAATTTTTTCTGGTTCATTTTTTCCACATGCGATGTAGTCAAGAAACAAAAGAGGTTCAGCGCCTGCACAAGCAATGTCATTTACACACATCGCAACACAATCAATGCCTACTGTGTCATGTTTGTCAAGAATGTGCGCAATCTTTAGCTTGGTTCCAACACCGTCTGTGCCTGAAATGAGAGTAGGACTAGACATTCCAGAAACGTTATTTTTGATAGAAAAGGCTCCACCAAAACCTCCAAGGCCACCGACACATTCTTCACGTGTTGTTCTTGCAACATGCTTTTTTATGAGTTCAACAGCGCGATATCCCGCACAAACATCCACGCCTGCTTCGGCATATTTGCCCATCTAAATCAACTCCAAACCTTTATATTTTTTTTCCGGTGCCCGATTGGCTTAACGGGCGCATATGTGTTTCCACAACATTTGAATCTTTAATTTCAACAGGGTATTCATTATTAAAACAGCCTAAACAGAAACCACAATCAGAATTAATCGCAAGTTTTTTCGAATCCTCAAGTGATAAATATCCCAAACTATCGCATCCCAGAATGTCACGAATTTCATCATCGGACCTGTTTGTGGCTACTAACAAATCGGCATCAGGAACATCAGTTCCAAAAAAACAAGGATGCCTAAAAGGAGGTGAAGACACCCTAAAATGCACTTCCCTTGCTCCCGCTCGATAGAGAAGCTGAATAAGTCGCTTCGAAGTTGTGCCACGCACTATTGAATCGTCAACAAGCACTACACGCTTGTCTTTTATAGTTGAAGGAATAGGGTTTAGTTTAATTCGAACAGTGTTTGCTCTTTCTTTTTGTGACCCTTGGATAAAACTTCTGCCAACATATTTATTTTTAACAATGCCTGTTGCATATGGAATTCCACTTTCCTGGGCAAATCCTTGTGCAGCATCAAGACCCGAATCAGGAGCTCCAATAACAACATCAGCATCAGCTGGATGTGAACGTGCCAAAAGCTTTCCGGCTTCAACGCGTGATTCATGAACACACGTGTTCTCAATTATTGAATCAGGGCGTGCAAAATACATATATTCAAACACGCAAAGAGAGAACGGTGCAGTGTTGCACTTATCTTTAATTGAGCGCATTCCATCATAATCAATCACAATAATTTCGCCAGGAAGAACATCACGAAGAAGCTTAGCCCCAACAGTGTCAAGCGCACAGGACTCGCTTGCTATCGCATAACCACCACCCTCCAGTGTTCCAATGCACAAAGGTCTGATCCCATGAGGGTCTCTGACGGCAATCAACTTTGTTGCGCTCATCACAACGAGACAATAGGCCCCCTCAATTACATCCATGACCTTAAGAATTGCTGTTTCAATGTCTGGCGATTTGATTCTTGCCTGGGTGATTAAATGAGTAATTATTTCAGTGTCAGAAGTTCCGTGAAAAATAGAACCACTTTCCTCAAGTTTCATTCTCAATTCTTGAGCATTAGTGAGATTTCCATTGTGAGAAAGTGCAAGAGAGCCTTTAGAGTGATGGACAATCATAGGCTGAGCATTTGCCAGCGTTCGATGACCACTGGTCGCATATCGAACGTGTCCAGTTGCCATCTTCGCAGAACAGTCGAGACCTTCTAGCGCACGCTTTGTAAAAACGTCACTAACAAGCCCCATGCCTTTGTATCCGCTCAAAACGCCATCTACGTTTAACGCTATTCCGCAACTTTCCTGACCTCTGTGCTGAAGAGACAAAAGAGCGCGATAGGTTTCATATGGCAAATCCATGTCCCCGGCTTTATCATAGATTCCGAAAACGCCACATTCTTCTCCAAGTTTAACTTCTGGAGTAATGTCTAATTGTTTTGTCATTTTTTCTTTCTTTTATTAAAGGTAATAACTAACCGATGAGTCTTTTCATGACCTCCTGGTATGCTCCCTCTTCACCACCAAGATCGCGTCTAAAAAGGTCTTTATCTAGATGCTCTCCAGTTGATTTGTCCCAAAAACGACAAGTGTCTGGAGAGATTTCATCAGCGAGAATAATGGTCCCATCAGGGGTTCTTCCAAACTCAACCTTAAAATCAATCAATCGAATGTTTGCTGCATCCATAATTTCTTTTAGTAAGTCGTTTACCTTAAATGCATATTCAGTGATTTTGTCGATTTCATCCTGAGTGGCAAGACCTAAAGCCAACGCATAATAATGGTTAATTAACGGGTCGTGCAAATCGTCATTTTTATAGCTAAACTCTAAAATTGGGCACAAAAGTTCAGTTCCCTCTTCAACACCCATGCGTTTTGAAAAAGAGCCCGCAGCAACGTTTCTAATAATTACTTCAAGAGGCACAATCTCTACTTTTTTCACAAAAGTATCACGATCGTTAATTTCTTCAACATAGTGAGTCGGAATGCCTGACTTCTCAAACTTTTGCATAATTGCATTTGAAAGCTTGTTGTTAACTAGGCCTTTGTCTTTAATTGTGCCCTTTTTAGCACCGTCACCTGCCGTCGCATCATCTTTGTAATGAACCATCACAATGTTGTCGTCGTCGGTTGCAAAAACCTGTTTTGCCTTGCCCTCATAGAGCATTTCTTTTACTTCAAAACTCACTTTTCCTCCTAGAATTGCAGGTGATAAATTTAAAGCATCGACTGGAGCTGCTCATCTTTTGACAAAATGTCGTTAATTGTTTCATCCCTAAAATTATCGAGACTCAAAGCAAGCTCTTCATCGCTTAAAGCTAAAATTGATATTGTCAGATAGGCAGCATTTTTTGCACCGTCCACAGCAACTGTGGCAACCGGAAAACCACTAGGCATTTGAACAGTTGAAAGAAGCGCGTCAAGCCCATCCTCAATTCCCCCTGATAAAGGAAGACCAATCACAGGTAGAGTAGTGTTAGCCGCGAATGCTCCAGCCAAATGAGCAGCCATTCCAGCGGCGCAAATTATTACGCCAAAACCATTTTTCTTTGCCTCTTTAGCAGCCTTGGCAGCTTCGTTTGGAGTGCGATGTGCTGATATTACATGTGCCTCAAAATCTACATTGAATTTTTTTAAAATATCGCAACATTTTAGAACTTTGTCGGCGTCAGAAATAGACCCCATTACAACAAGAACGCGCTTGTGTGCAGACACAAATAACTCCTTTGAAACAAATTTGTAACAAGTAAACAATAGCAGTTCAGAGTGCATTTTTTAGCGAATTTCAACCACTATTTTTAAGTATAACCCACATTTAGCACAATTGAAACACAATCGAAATATGCAAACTCTAGACTAAAGATGTTGTTCAAAGAAAAAAACGAACTAAGAGGAGGAATCATGTCTTATATACAAGATGTTCTCGAGCAACTAGAAAAGAAAAATCCTGGACAACCAGAATTCATTCAAGCTGCATCTGAAGTTTTGACTTCACTTGAGCCAGTTATGGATCGTCATCCAGAATTTGAACAGGCAGCTCTTCTTGAACGCATCACAGAGCCAGAGAGAGTGGTAATGTTCCGTGTGCCATGGGTAGATGACAACGGCAAGGTTCAAGTAAATCGCGGCATGCGTGTTGAATTCAACAGCGCAATTGGACCATACAAAGGTGGTCTTCGTTTGCACCCAACAGTAAACCTTGGAATCATTAAATTCTTGGGCTTTGAACAAATTTTCAAAAACTCACTCACAACTCTTCCAATGGGCGGCGGTAAAGGTGGATCTGATTTCGATCCTAAAGGAAAGTCAGACATGGAAGTAATGCGCTTCTGCCAGTCATTTATGACAGAGCTTTGCAAGCACATTGGGCCAGACACCGACGTTCCAGCAGGTGACATTGGAACTGGCGGACGCGAAATCGGCTACATGTTTGGTCAATATAAGAGAATCAGGAATGAATTCACCGGAGTTTTAACTGGCAAAGGTCTAGAGTGGGGCGGATCTCTTGCAAGAACCGAAGCAACTGGCTATGGCCTTGTCTACATCGTATCAGAGCTATTAAGCACAAAGGGCGACAGCTTCGATGGAAAGACAGTTTGCATTTCAGGCTCTGGCAACGTTGCAATTTATGCTTGCGAAAAAGCTCAGCAACTAGGTGCTAAAGTTGTAACAATGAGCGACTCATCTGGTTGGGTTTATGACAAAGACGGCATTGATGTTGCTCTTGTTAAGCAAATCAAAGAAGTCGAACGCGGACGCATTTCTGAATATGCAGAGCGCAAATCAGGCGTTGAATATCATGAAGGTCGTGGTGTTTGGCAAGTTAAATGCGACATCGCTCTTCCTTGTGCAACACAAAACGAACTCTTAATTGAAGACGCAAAAGAACTTATCGCTAATGGTTGCCAAGTTGTCGCAGAAGGCGCTAACATGCCAACAACCTATGATGCAACGCTCGAGCTTCAAAACAACGGTGTTACTTTTCTCCCTGGTAAAGCTGCTAACGCTGGTGGTGTTGCAGTATCTGGTCTTGAAATGTCACAGAACTCTGAGCGTCTGTCTTGGACATTTGAGGAAGTAGATGAGAAACTCAAGAACATCATGAAGAGCATCTTTGCACAAATCGACGGTGCTGCTAAAGAATATGGTGTTGAAGGCAACTATGTTGCAGGTGCTAACATCGCAGGCTTCCTGAAGGTTGCAAAATCAATGATGGCTCAAGGAATCGTCTAATCAAAGTCTTGATTATCAAGCGGTTTTGGATAAACAACTTTTTGAACAAAGACGTTAGAATCCGAAACTGTAATTACACCAACACATTTTGGGTTTGGTGATCTGAAAACGAAAGTTTTACCAATTCGCCCCTCGGAAGTTTCTGAGGGGCTCTTTTCTTTTGTGCACAAAATCACGTCAATGCCTTCATAGGCTCCCAACATGTTAGACCGAGGAGCGATGCACATTATTAAGTCTGCTCCCATTTCTTTTAATTGATAAACATAGTCTTCAACATTTTTTTTTGTGCAATAGCTTGTGATAGAAAAAATTCCTAGTTTTTTAGTACCTAGATTAATTATCTGAGGTTCCTCAGAGTTTTCATATCGACTCATGTCTACAGTGATGAGGTCTGCCTTTTTGTCTATGTAGTCACATCTAACATCTGAAGTGTAAACAGGTTTTAATTTTGCTTCATATTCAATCAATTTTTGTTTAACAGCTTCACTATCGGAAGAGACATCGTTAGCTTTTTTTTCCTGTGTGCCCGTGTTTTCCTCGACGGATTCAGACTCAACATCTTCTGAAGACGACTTGCTAGCGTCGCCAAAAACAGAGGTTTCATCATCAGAATTTGATTTTTTCTGTTCTTCATCTGTTATGAGCTTTAAAGCATAAAGAGGATCTTTTACCGCAGACTCTTCGCCAGTGCCTTTGTAGACGATAGAATAACAAAAATCCATCGTTCCAATCGACTCATCAACTTTTGTGGCCGCAACATTGAAATTCACAACATTACTAAAATATAAAAAAATTACAACTCCAGCTAAAACAAGGGTCAGGGCAAACACAACTAAGGCGATTCGCTCACGTAATGAATTGCTTACCTCAAACTCTAAATTTTCTGTTTCAACTTCATTTGACATGTCCTACATAATTTACAACATCTTTTTCAAGAACTGCCCAGTATAGGAACGATTGCACTTGGCTACATCTTCCGGAGTACCACAAACAAGGATTTCACCACCACCACTGCCACCTTCAGGGCCAAGATCAACAATCCAGTCAGCGCTTTTTATGACATCTAAATTATGCTCAATAACCAAAACTGTGTTTCCTTTGTCAACCAGGGCTTGTAACACAGCGAGCAATTGTCTGACATCTTCAAAGTGAAGCCCCGTTGTTGGTTCATCAAGAATATAAAACGTTTTTCCTGTTTGCTTTTTTTGAAGCTCTGATGCAAGTTTTACGCGCTGCGCCTCGCCGCCTGAGAGAGTTGTTGCACCTTGACCAAGGCGAATGTATCCCAAACCAACGTCGTGAAGCGTTTGCAGTTTTCTTTTTATTGAAGGAATGTTGTGAAAAAATTCAAGTGCTTCATCAACTGTCATTTCTAAAACATCGTAAATGTTTTTTCCTCTGTAATAAACAGATAATGTTTCATTGTTGTAACGCTTTCCTCCGCATTGTTCACATGGCACATAAATATCAGGCAAAAAATGCATTTCAATTTTAATTTGACCGTCACCTTTACATGCTTCACAACGGCCATTTGCAACATTAAAGGAGAATCTACCTGGCCCAAACCCCTTAGCTTTAGAATCTGGAGTGCTTGCAAAAAGCTGGCGAATATCATCCCAAAGCCCTACATAGGTCGCAGGATTAGAGCGAGGAGTTCTGCCTATGGGGCTTTGATCTATAGAAATCAGCTTGTCTAATTTATCAAGACCAGTAATTTTTTTGTAGTCACCGCATTTTTTGTGTGCGTGGTTTAGTTTGTTACCAAGAACAGGCGCAAGAGTGTCGATAATGAGAGAACTCTTGCCTGAACCTGAAACGCCAGTGACAACAGTTAGCGTTCCCAAAGGAATTTTGACATTGACTGACTTTAGGTTGTTTTGTGTAGCCCCAGATAGTGTTAGATAACCCGATTTTGCCTTTCTTCTTTCATCGGGCACCTCAATTTTTCTTTTACCAGTTAAATAGTCGGCAGTAAGCGACTTTTTTGACTTCATGATTTTGTTAACATCGCCGCAAGCAACCACCTCACCGCCATTTTCACCAGCACGCGGTCCCATGTCTACGATGTAGTCTGCACTTCTAATTGTGTCCTCGTCATGCTCAACAACTACAACAGTGTTACCAAGGTCACGAAGATGTTTTAACTGCGCAATTAAACGATCGTTGTCTCGCTGATGAAGTCCAATCGATGGCTCATCTAAGATGTACAAAACTCCAACAAGACCTGAACCTATTTGGGTGGCAAGTCGAATTCTTTGGGATTCACCACCAGACAACGTGGAAGTTGCCCTGTCAAGAGTTAAATAGTCAAGACCCACGCTAACTAAAAAATTTAGCCTTGCACAAATTTCTTTCAAAATAGGATTTGCAATTTCGGCTTCTGCGCCCTCAAATTTTAAACTTGAAAAAAATTCAAGGCATTCTTTAGACGAAAGTTCGCAAACATCAATAATGGATTTACCATTTATTGTGACGGCCAGAATTTCTGGGCGCAAACGACGACCTTTGCACGTTTGACAAGGAACAATTGAAAAATAGCGGCTTAATTTTTCGCGCTGTTTGTCGCTCGATGCGTCCATATATCTTTCTTGAACAGCGCTAAGAATACCCTCCCAAGTCTTGTTCCAATAGGTGTTTCTGCCATCAAGTGTGTGGTAGTCAACACGCACTGGCACATCGCCAAGCCCAAACATCAAAGCATTTCTTGTCGCCTTCTTTAGTTTTTTATAGGGAGTCAAAGGTGATTCTCCCATGTGTTTTAACACAGCCCTAATAAGCTGTGGATAATAGTTTCCGCTCCTAAAAGGCTCAATCGCACCTTCTGATATTGATAAATTTTGATCAGGCACAATTAAGTCAACGTCAGGCTCTTCTCTTGAACCAATACCCAAACAATCAGGACATGAACCATATGGTGAATTAAATGAAAAATCACGCGGCTCCAATTTGTTTAGAGAAAAACCATGTTCAGGACATGCAAGAGAAAGTGAGAAAAGATGCTCGTCAGAAGGCAACTCCATTCTTGCCCCACTTGAAATAGAATCGACATTCACATCTTGTTTTGTCTTGTCAGTAACTTTAACCAAAACCTGTTTATCAGATATTCTTGTAGCGTTTTCAATAGCCTCAGCCAAACGAGAAGTGTTTTTGTCATTAATTTTTACGCGGTCTAAAACAACATCAATAAAGTGCTTTACTTGTTTGTCAAGTTTTATGGGCTCGCCATCAAGCTTTTGAATTTTTCCATTAATTCGAACGCGTGTGAATCCCTCTTTTAGAAGGTCGGCAAAGAGCTTTGTGAACTCCCCTTTCCTACCTGTGACAACAGGAGCCATAACAATAGCAACAGAATTCTCATCAAGTCCAAGCTTTAAGACTTCATCAACAATTTGATCTGTTGTTTGCTCTTTAACAACTTTTCCACAAACTGGACAATGCGCAACACCACATCTTGCATATAAAAGACGCAGGTAATCATAGATTTCTGTGGTCGTGCCAACGGTGGAACGAGGGTTTTTCGACGTTGTTTTCTGATCTATTGAAACTGCTGGTGAGAGTCCATCAATCGAATCGACATCTGGCTTGTTTGCCTGCCCTAGAAACATTCGCGCGTAGGAGCTTAGTGATTCAACATAGCGGCGCTGTCCTTCTGCATAAATCGTATCAAAAGCCAAAGATGACTTGCCAGAACCAGAAAGGCCTGTAATTACAACAAATTTATCACGAGGAATTGTGACATCTATGTTCTTTAGGTTGTGCTGCCGCGCACCTTTAACGACAATGTTTTTATTAGCCATGTTCACTACTTTCACGTTTTTATCAATCGAAAAGTAAACCAACCCTCGATTATAGTCTCCATTTAAAAATGTATTAGCTTAGACATTGGAATATAAACTGCAAGTTTACATTCAACTCACCCTTTTCATCTGAACAAAAATTAAAATGAAGCATGCATTAACTGCAATTTATTTGTCTTCATATCAATCTTAGAAAAACTTTAAGATAACACCTGTAATGCCTCACGACTTTCTAGCTTAAAAAAAGCAGCAAGTCAGAGAGAGAAAAAACTAATCTACTACCCACGAGGATGAGCCAGTTTGTGTGCTTCAAGAAGTTTAGCAGAAGAAATGTGAGTGTATATTTGTGTTGTGGAAAGGTCAACATGCCCAAGCATTTCCTGCACACTTTTCAAATCAGCGCCACCATTTAGACAGTCGGTTGCAAATGAGTGCCTCAGAACATGGGGCGAATAGGACGCATCAAGATTGGCTTTAATCAATGTTTGCTTAAACATTTTTCGAATTGCATTAGTTGAAAACTTTTTGCCAGTGTTTGAAATGAAAAACAAATCATTAGTTGAACCGTTCAAAAGGACATCTCTTGATTTATCGAGATATAACTTTAAACTTTTAAGACACAAATTGTGAAGTGGGACAATCCTCTCTTTTGAACCTTTGCCGAATAGTCTCACTTGTTGTGATTGAAAATCAACTGAAGTAATTTTTAAATCAGACACTTCTGACACACGAGAACCGCAAGCATAAATAAACTCAAGAAGTTCCTGGTCGCGAATGTCTTTTACGTCATCAGAATTCACGTGAACTTTTAATAAAGCAGCAATTTCATCGGCATTCATAACTCTTGGGAGCTTAGATTCTTTCTTAGGGCAAACTATTCCAACAACAGGGTCAGAACTTGTTGCTCCTTGCAAATTCAAGTAGCGATAAAAAGATCGAATCGAGGAGAGATGTCTATTAAGAGTGGCTTTGGCTAGCCCTTGAGATGTTAATCGGCCTAAATATTGCCTAAATTGAACGCGACTTAAACATAGTGGATCGAATTCATTGGCCTCGCACCATTCTAAAAAATTTCGCACATCGATTTCGTAGTTTCTGATTGTGTGATTCGATTTAGTTTCAACAACTAATAAAGAATTGCAGAAATTTTCAAGCATCTCTTCATGAGAATCTTCAAGACCTACTAAGAAATTGCTCAATAGATCAGACATCTACATAATCCCAAGATCTGCTAGCTGCTCAACATATTGATTTAGGGCTGCGAGGCCTCTTGATTGATATTCTGAATAACGAAGTTGTTTATTTTTTATTTTTGTATCAAGAGGAGCTATGATGCCAAAATTAACATGCATTGGCTGATAGTCTTTGGTTTCTTCATCTGTTGCATATGACAGCAATGAACCAAAAACTGTTTTATCTGACAAGCAAGGAGCCATGACACCCTTAAGTTGACATGAAACAGAAATCGCTGCATGAAGCCCAGAACGAACAGCTTCCATGTATCCTTCGGTCCCCGAGAGCTGACCAGCAACATAAACTGGAGTGTGAGCGACATCACTTAAGGTTTTGCAAAGTAAGTTTTTATCTAAAAGTCGAGGTGAGTCGATAAAAACGTTTTTATGCATCACTCCAAATCTCGCAAATTCCGCATTCTTCAATCCAGGAATCATACTGAAAACTCGTTTTTGCTCAGGAAAAGTTAAATTAGTCTGAAAACCGACCAGGTTATATGCGGTGTTGTTCTTGTTTTCACTTCGAAGTTGCACCACTGCCCAAGGCCTTTTGTTTGTTCTCGGATCAATTAATCCAACAGGCTTAAGCGGTCCAAAACGAGGAGCATCATAACCACTGCGAGCAATCTCTTCAATTGGCTGACACGCCGAAAAAAGTTCTTTTTTCTCAAAGTTTTTAAGAATTACGCGGTTAGCAGCTAAAAGTTCATCTACAAAGTTTTCATATTCATCGCGTGTAAAGGGGGCATTAAAATAATCGCCCGTTGCATTATCACCTGCATCTTCATATCTATTTTGCTTAAAAAGAACGTCATAATCAAGGCTGTCAGCCATAACGATTGGTGCTGCAGCGTCATAAAAATTAAGCCTATGTGACCCGAGGTTAGAAAAAACTGAATTGGCCAGGTTTTCGCTAGTCATAGGACCGCTGGCAAGAATGACAGCGTCATATTCACCAAGTTCACTAACTTCTTTTATCTCTCGGTTGATTACACTAATGAAACTATTTTCATTAATGAGTTGCGTGACTCCTTGTGAGAACAAATCACGATCGACCGCTAGCGCGCCCCCTGCTTCAACCCTTGTTTTTTGAGCAACATCAAAAAGATGCGAGTGAAGGCTTCGCAATTCTTGTTTCAACATGCCTGCCGCACTGTTTTCTTTGGTGCTTTTAAAAGAATTAGAACAAACAAGTTCTGCAAAGTCGTCGGTTTTGTGGACTGGTGTGAGTTTTTTTGGGCGCATCTCAAATAAATCGACTGAAATGAAACGATTTGCAAGCTGCAAAGCGGCCTCGCTGCCAGCTAAACCGCCTCCAACAACTGCAACTTTTTTGTAAAAATTTTCCATATCTCAATTATAAAATAGCCAACTCAATGAGACGCTTTAGCAACCGTCGAACCTTCCCCACAAATGTTAAAACCAAAAAATCAAACACAAGGGCCATATGTTCCATCATTATATTGAGCAATCCATCCAGCAGCCTTCGCTTTTGCTACCCAAGTCATTGTCCAAGCAAGCAAATTCTCGTCCCTTGTAAAGCTTCTTGCGACAAGCATTAATTCATCAACAGACAGAGAAGAAGAATTGAGAGCTTCGAGCATTGTTTTGTCTTCACTAGATAATTTTTCTTGCAAAACATTAGAAGAAATTTGTCTACATCTCAAGCAACCAAACAACGCATGCAACTCATCAAGAAAAGTTTCATCATCAATAATGGGAGTCGCCCCTTGATAAATCAATCGATTCGACCCATGAGAATTATTCGAAGTGATTGCTCCTGGAATAACTAGCACATCTCTGTTAGCCGAAATCGCTTCATCAGCAGTCGAGAAGGTTCCAGATGGAATGCCAGCTTCACAAATCAAAGTTGCTTTTGCCAACGCTGCTATCAGCCTGTTTCTTTCTCTAAACATCCAAGGCAAATTTTTAACAGACCAATCGTTTTCACTCACAATCGCCCCACCAGAGTTAATAATTCTCTGAAACAAATCGAAATTTCTTGCAGGATAAACATCATCTATGCTTGCAACAAAAGCTATAGTTTTCCCACCAGCATCAACACACGCCTTTTGTGAAGCGCTGTCACATCCAAGAGCACCGCCCGAAATGACGGTAACATCATTTTTTGCACAGAGCTCTCCAAAATGCTTTGCACAACTCAAGCCATATGGTGTTGCTTTTCTTGCACCAACTATGGCCAACCCTTCAACTAACGCCTCAGGATCACCAACAACTCTCAGTTTTTTTGGTGGTTTGGCAATTTCTTTAAAAGATTCAGGATAGTAACTCGACCTTCTGTCAACAACTGTCCGCTTGCCCTGCAGTTTCTTACCAATCACAAGCTATCCCTGCCCTATCCCATCTCGAATCCTAAAACCAAGCGCTTCAGCTACATGATTGGTATTTACCGATTCAGACTGACCAAGGTCAGCAATCGTTCGTGCAACACGCAAAGTATTAACAAGTCCCCTTCCTGAGAGGTGATTAACTTCTGCCATTTCGATCACAAATTCTCTTGTATCCTTCTTCAAATCACAAGCATCAACAATTTGTTGGGTGTTCATCTTTTGGCCAATTCGTGAGAAATCTTTACTAACAACAAGAGTTTGAGCATCCTTTACAATGGATTTGTTCTCACGCCACTTTATGAACTCACGTGCAAGCATAACACCTTCCCTGAGTGTCATTGAATCGGTTCCGTTTCCAGAGTCAAGCACTTTGGCCGGCGGCAACCTCTTTACATCGATTTGTAGATCAATTCTGTCAATTAGTGGACCACCAATTCTTCCTTGGTAACGACTCACTTGTTGAGCCGTACATGTGCAGTCATGCTCCTCATCTCCCAAGTAGCCACAAGGACAAGGGTTCGATGCTGCAATTAGCAAGAACTTGGCAGGAAAAGTTAGGTTTCCATCAGCACGAGTCAAGCAGACCTTTGCACTTTCTAGAGGCTGTCGCAATGACTGTAGCGCCTTCGGGCTAAATTCTGGCAACTCGTCTAAAAAAAGAGCACCGTTGTGAGCAAGAGACACTTCCCCTGGTTTTAATGGATTTCCACCACCCACAAGACCTGCCATTGTCGCACTGTGATGAGGGCTTCTAAATGGCCGTCTTCCAGACAATATTGGAGATATATCTTCACCTGCAACAGAATGCACAAGTGCGGTATCCAACATTTCTTCACTTGACAATGGAGGCAATATTGTAACCATTCTGCTTGCAAGCATAGTTTTTCCCGATCCTGGCGGTCCAACCATCAGTAGCCCATGATTCCCGGTGACGGCAATTTGAGCAGCCCTTTTAGCGAAACCATGGCCCGATACATCTGAAAAATCAGGCCCATCAGAAACAAAAAACTCTTTAGCTGGTTTAACAAAGCTAACTTTAGGAAGCGGTTCGAATTCAAGTGAATCTATTAGACTCGTGCAAGCAAGCTGCTCAAGTGTGTCAATCGGAACCGACTCATAACCAGCGCTCACTAAAGCAAGAGATTGTTTGTGAGCACAAATTCCATATGCAAGTGTCCCTGGAACAGGTCTAACAGAACCATCTAGCCCTAACTCTCCAACAAAAAGACGCCCATTTACAAATTCAAAACTAACTTGTCCAGTCGCGACTAACACACCAAGAGCAATTGGCAAATCGAATGCGCATCCCCTTTTCTTAATGTCGGAAGGAGCAAGATTAACGACAATCTTTTTGTTCGGCATCGAAAAGCCCGACATCCGAATCGCTGTTCTAACTCTCTCCTTTGCTTCCATAACTGCAGTGTCTGCCATGCCAACGATTGAAATTCCAGGAAGTGACTGCACAAGAGAGACTTCAACAGAAACAGGTTGCGCTTCAACTCCACGCAACACTGCGCTATTAATGCAAACTGGTCTTCCCATGAAAATCACGCTACCCCAAAAGCATTAACATGATGGCGCAGGGCTGCCCTGTTATCATCAACCCGCACGATGTCGACAACATCAAAACGCATTGGCAAATCGCACAAATCACTTTGAGCAAGATATTCAAGCGCAATTTGTTCATATCTGGCGCGTTTTTTCGGCCCAACAGCCTCGCTAGGAAAACCCTGTTCTCTTGATGTTCGAGTTTTCACTTCCACAAAAACAAGACAGTCGCCATCCATGGCAACTAAATCAGCTTCGCCATATTTGCATCTCCAGTTTTTCTCAAGAATCACATAATCATGCTTCTTTAAGAAAAGCTCAGCTGCTCGCTCGCCCCTCTCACCAAGAATCTTATTGTGATTCTTACATTCCGATTTAACATTTTCTTCTTCTTTTTTCATAAATAACCTCCCTGTTAAAACGTTTGAGATTAAGACTAAGAAGAAAAGTGAAGAAAAATAAGAAAGAAATGGTTATCCAAAACTGAAAAAAGGAGTGTTGAACAAGTGAATAACTAAATGAACTTTTTTAAAAAAGTGCGTCTATGCTGGTCAGTTAGCCCGAACTCAAGAATTGCATCTGTGTGAGCTTTTGTGCCATAGCCCTTGTTTTTAGCCCACTCATACTGGGGAAATTCATTCCCGAGATCTGTCATAAGAGAATCTCTTGCAACTTTAGCGATTACCGATGCTGCAGCAATGGAAGCCGATTGAGCATCGCCTTTTACAATTGTGGTTACACGCGGGTCAATGTCTATTTTATTTCCATCAATGAGAATTAGATCTGGAATATAACCGCTTTTTTCGCACTTTTGAATAATTGCCAAAAACACCTTCTTTAGTGCACAAACTATTCCAAACTCATCTATTTCTGAGGCAGAAGCATACTCAACATCAAAAAAATTTGAACATTTTTTAATTGACTCAGCAACAATGGGGCGCCTCTTTTCAGTAATTTTTTTAGAATCATTTAAATACTGAATGAAAACTTCGCTCGTAAAAACGACTCCGCCAGCAGCCAAAGGTCCCGCCACCGGTCCACGCCCAACCTCATCAATTCCTAAAATTATCGCGTCTGGCTTTCCTAAGCAAGATTCTGCAATTTTGCGGTCGAAATCAAACAGAGATTTTACTCTTGCCCTATCCTGTTCAAGCGTTAACTTTGACACTATCTTCTCCTAAATAAAAAAAGAGCCTCGACATCGAGGCTCTTAACAATCAAATAAACGCGAGAAAAAACTAGTTGAATGACTTCTCTTTGATTTTTGCGGCCTTACCAACTTTGTCACGGAGATAATAGAGTTTAGAGCGGTTAACGTCACCTCTGCGAACTACTTCAATCTTGTCAATTTTAGGTGAGTTTACAGGGAAAGTTCTCTCAACACCAACGCCAAAGCTAACTTTTCTCACTGTAAAAGTCTCACGTGAAGACATTCCATGACGGCTAATAACATCTCCTTGGAAAACCTGAATTCTTTCACGGTTTCCTTCAACGATGCGATAGTAAACCTTTACGTTGTCGCCACTTTTGAAATCAGGGATGTCATTTCTGATTTGTTGTTGTTCTATAGCTCTAATGTAATCCATTTTTTCTCGTCCTTTATATCATTCAAAAACACGCGACTGCATATTATACATAAAAATCAATGCACTACAACTGATTTTCTAAAGCAGATATAAAATTATTCACATCTTTATATATACTTCACGATGCACGTTTCTTCACATTATAAAAAAGTTTTAACTAGTCCAGCAAAACGGCACAATTTTTATCTAAATTACAATAAAAATAGCTTATTTAGAGCAATATGAACGAAGAAATTAAAAAATGTAAGTTTTATAATGGATTGTTGCAATAAGTATATGTAACGACACAGGAGAAATTACACATGCTGAGTCTTGATAAAGTATTTGAAGCACAACAAGTCTTAAAAGGAATTATCCGCGAAACAAAATGCGTGCGTTCATATGGAATTGCGAATGACTGTGAGCTTTATTTAAAGCCAGAAAACCTGCAAATCACTGGCTCTTTTAAAGTTAGAGGCTCAGGATACAAAATCGCAATGTTGAGCGAAGAAGAACGCGAACATGGCGTAATAGCTTGCAGCGCAGGCAACCACGCACAGGGTGTTGCACTTGCAGCAACAAAACATGGAATTAAGTCAATCATTTGCCTACCAGGCACAGCCCCAATTTCAAAAGTAGAAGCCACAAAACGTTATGGCGCAGAGGTTGAACTTGTGGGAGGTTGCTATGACGACGCATATGCACGAGCAATAGAGCTCAGAGACGAGAAAAACTACACTTTCGTTCATCCATTTGATGACGAAAACGTAATCATGGGACAAGGTACAATTGCCCTTGAAATTCTTAACGATCTTGATGACATCGACGCAATCATCGTGCCAATTGGCGGTGGCGGATTGATTTCAGGCATTGCCTATGCAGTAAAACAAATTCGCCCAAGTGTAAAAGTTTATGGTGTGCAAGTTGCAGGCGCTCCCTCAATGTTTAACTCAATTAGAGATGGCAAAATTGAATGTCTCGATGCAGTGTCAACCATAGCTGACGGCATTGCTGTTAAAGAGCCAGGAGAGAACACTTTTGAAATTGTTAAACAATATGTCGACGACATTGCTCTAGTAACCGATGACGAAGTAGCAAGCGCTATTTTAGCTTTAATTGAGAAGCAAAAAATGATTGCAGAAGGCGCAGGCGCAGCTGCAGTGGCAGCCGTAATGTTTAACAAATTTTCACTTGAAGGCAAAAAAGTTGTTGCTGTAGTTTCGGGCGGCAACATTGATGTAACAAGCCTCTCACGTGTTATTGACAGAGGTCTTCTCAATTCAGGTCGTTCATCGTCACTCCTAATTGAACTCATGGACAAACCTGGACAACTCAAAGCAATCAGCCGCATTATTGCTGATTGTGGAGGCAACGTAACAGGCGTACATTACGAAAAAGGAAACACACTTCACATAAATGGATGCTTCTTGCGCATCGAAATGGAAACCCGTGACTTCGATCACGTTAACACTATCAAAAAAGCCCTTGCAAGTGAGGGCTTTAAGCTCATATAAAAGTAGAACTATTTAGTTAAAAAGGAGAGAAAAATGAGCGAAGTAATTCACACAGACAGCGCACCAGCAGCTATCGGGCCATACTCACAGGCCATCAAAGCAGGAGACCTTGTTTTCACATCAGGTCAAATTCCAATTGATCCTGCTACAGGTGAATTTGCTGGAACGACAATTCAAGAGCAAACCCATCAAGTTTGCAAAAACCTCGGAGAAGTTTTAAAAGCTGCGGGAACTAGCTTTGAAAAAGTAGTCAAAACTGTGTGCTTTGTAGCTGACATGGGTGATTTTGCAGCAGTTAACGAAATTTATTCAGAATACTTCGTGTCAAAGCCAGCTAGATCATGCGTGGCTGTAAAAGACCTACCTAAAGGCGCTCTACTAGAAATTGAGGTTATTGCAGAAGTTTAATCAAGAGCGACGTTAGAGAGGTAAATAAAATGATGGATGCTAGCAAATATAAACCAGGATATTATCCAGTTTCATCTGAATACAATAACTGGGTGCTCAAAGACCACATTGAAAAACCGCCAATCTGGTGCAGTGTTGACATGCGCGATGGAAACCAGGCGCTTGTAATTCCAATGAGTCTTGAAGAGAAGCTTGAGTATTTCCAGGTTTTGCTAGATGTGGGTTTTAAAGAAATTGAAGTTGGATTTCCGGCCGCAAGCGGCACTGAATATGAATTTTTGCGCACACTCATAGAGCAAAACATGATTCCTGACGATGTGACAGTGCAGGTGTTAACTCAGGCACGCGAACACATTATCAGAAAGACATTTGAAGCATGCGAAGGCGCCCCAAGTGCAATTGTGCATTTCTATAATTCAACAAGTGTTGCTCAGCGCGAACAGGTCTTTAAGAAATCTAAAGACGAAGTTAAAAAAATAGCTACAGATGGTGCTTTGCTGGTGAAAAAGCTTGCAAGTGAATATGATGGCAATTTCCGTTTTGAATACTCACCTGAAAGCTTTACTGGAACAGAACCAGACTATGCGCTTGAAGTTTGCAATGAAGTCTTAGACATTCTTGAACCATCACCAGATAACAAAGTTATTATCAACCTGCCAGTCACGGTAGAGATGAGCTTGCCGCATGTTTATGCAAGTCAGGTTGAGTACATGAGTGAAAACTTAAAGTATCGCGACAACGTTGTACTATCTCTCCATCCACACAACGATCGCGGAACTGGTGTTGCTGACACCGAACTTGCCCTTCTTGCAGGTGCAGACCGCGTTGAAGGTACACTTTTTGGCAACGGTGAACGCACAGGAAATGTCGACATAATCACTCTTGCTATGAACATGTACTCCCACGGAGTCGATCCTAAACTTAACCTCTCTGACACGAATCGACTCGTGGAGAAATATGTTAAATGCACCCGCATGCACGTCTATGAGCGCGCTCCATATGCAGGTTCACTTGTGTTTGCGGCATTTAGCGGGTCTCATCAGGATGCAATTGCTAAAGGCATGAAATATCGCGAGGCTAACAATCTGCACGAATGGACATGTCCATATTTACCAATTGATCCAAATGACATTGGCAGGACATATGACGCTGACGTCATTCGCGTTAACTCGCAGTCAGGCAAAGGCGGAATTGGCTATTTACTTGAACAAAGCTATGGATATGTGCTGCCTCCAAAAATGCGTGAGCACTTCTCATATAAATGCAAAGACATTTCTGACCATGCTCAAAAAGAGCTCAAGCCAGACGAGATTAACAAGATATTTGAGGAAAACTATTTGAACCTCAAAGGTAACATTGAAGTCATCGATTTCAACATTTCAACTGAAGTTGATGGAACAATTGCTGAGCTCAGAGTTGTCAAAGATGGTGAAGAAATTGAAATGAGCGCTAACGGCAACGGTGGATTGAATGCAATAAACAACGCCATTAGGGCAATCACAAATGCAGACTACACATTAGAGGTTTATTCGCAGCACTCAATGGAGACTGACGGCTCGCGTTCAGTTGGTGCGTCATACATCGGAATTCAAGATGAAGACGGAAACATGTATTGGGGCGCTGGAACTGACACCGACGTTATGCGTGCAAACGTAAACGCACTTCTTTCTGCGTACACAAACATGCAAAGAGGTGACAAATAATGGCACAGACTTTAACTCAAAAAATCCTTGCGGCGCACGCTGGAGAAAAGGAAGTTGTGCCAGGCCAGCTCATTGAAGCTAACCTTGACATGGTTCTTGGCAACGACATCACAACCCCAGTTGCGGTTAACGAATTTAACAAAGCTGGTTTTGATGGTGTTTTTGATAAAGACCACATTTCAATTGTTCTTGATCACTTCACTCCCAACAAAGACATCAAAGCTGCTGAGCAATCGAAAACCTGTCGTGAGTTTTCGTGTCAGCACTGCATCTCTCATTTTTATGACGTTGGAAAAATGGGTATTGAACACGCACTTTTACCTGAACAAGGAGTTGTTACCGCAGGTGATGTAATTATTGGTGCCGATTCACACACTTGCACCTATGGCGCGCTAGGAGCGTTTGCAACAGGCGTGGGTTCTACCGATATGGCGGCTGGAATGGCAACTGGCAAAGCCTGGTTTAAGGTTCCTTCAGCCATCAAATTCGAACTTAGCGGCAAATTTGCACCAAATGTTTCCGGAAAAGACCTCATTTTGTCAATTATTGGGAAAATTGGAGTTGATGGTGCTCTCTATAAATCAATGGAGTTTACTGGAGAGGGTTGCAAAAACCTCTCCATGGACGACCGTCTTTGCATTTGCAACATGGCAATTGAAGCTGGCGGCAAAAACGGAATATTTGAAGCTGACGAAATTACTGAACAATATTTAAAGGGCAGATCAGAGCGTGAGCCCCGCTATTTCCATGCCGACACGAACGCAGAATATGAAAAAACGTTTGAGATTAATCTTGGCGACATAAAACCAACAGTGTCATGCCCTCATCTTCCGTCAAACACAAAAGATGCAAAGGATTTGCACGACATAAAAATCGATCAGGTTGTTATTGGAAGTTGTACAAATGGGCGCATTGAAGACATGAAAGCAACATATGAAGTCCTTCGAGGAAAACACATTGCAGACGGCGTTAGATGCATAATCATTCCTGCAACTCAAGACATTTATAAAGAATGCATCGACCGCGGTTGGGCTGGTGAATTCATAAACGCAGGAGCTATCATCTCTACTCCGACATGTGGGCCTTGCCTTGGCGGCTACATGGGCATTCTTGCAGCTGGCGAGCGTTGCATTGCAACCACAAACAGAAACTTCGTGGGTAGAATGGGACATGTTGATTCAGAAGTATACCTTGCATCCCCATACACAGCTGCAGCAAGTGCATTAACCGGATACATCACAGAATTGGAGGCTTAGAAATGAAAGCACAAGGAAGAGTCTTCAAATATCCAGACAATGTTGACACAGATGTAATTATCCCTGCTCGCTATTTAAACACTTCCGATGCTCAAGAACTTGCAAAGCACTGCATGGAAGACATCGATAAAACTTTCACAGAAAGAGTTCAAAGTGGCGACATAATCGTTGCCGGCTGGAACTTCGGTTGCGGGTCTTCTCGCGAACACGCCCCACTAACAATAAAAACAAACGGTGTTAGCTGCGTTATTGCAAAAAGCTTCGCTAGAATTTTTTATCGCAATTCCATAAACATTGGTCTTCCAATTCTTGAATGTGAACAAGCAGCTGAAGAGATTAACGACGGCGATGACGTATCAATTGATTTTGATAAAGGAATTATCACAAACAACTCAACTGGCAAGACATATGAAGCACAACCTTTCCCACCGTTCATTCAAAAAATCATATCTGATGGTGGGCTTTTAGCTTCGATCAAAAAAGGAAACTAAACATGGAAAAAAATATTGCTGTTATCAAGGGCGATGGTATCGGCCCAGAGATTGTTGATGCCACAATAGTTGTTTTAGACAAAATCGCTGAAAAATTTGGTCACACCTTTAATTTTGACTTTGTTGACATGGGCGGTGTCGCAATTGATAAGACAGGCGAACCTTTGCCACAAGAGACGAAAGAGATTTGCTGCAATTCCGACAGTGTTTTGCTAGGTGCAGTTGGCGGAGACAAATGGAACGATTTGCCAAGCGAAAAGCGCCCAGAAAAGGGTCTTTTGAACTTACGCGCTGCAATGAAGGTTTACTCCAACAACAGGCCAGCAAAAATTTGGCCACAGCTTGCAAGCGCCTCTCCTCTAAAGCAAGAAATTGTTGATCGAGGGATTGACTTTTTGATTGTTCGCGAACTCATTGGCGGAATTTATTTTGGAAAACATGAGACATTTAGCGAAAACGATCACGAGCAGGCAATAGATTACATGCCATACAACTCTGCAGAAGTCAGACGAATTTGCAAAATTGGATTCGAAATGGCTCAAAAAAGAAACAAAAAACTTTGCGTTGTTCAAAAAAGCAATGTTTTAGCAACTTCCCGTTTGTGGCTGCGTGTTATTCATAAGATGGAAAACGAATATCCTGATGTTCAATTGAGCGAAATGCTCGTTGACAATTGCGCGATGCAAATTGTTCGTGACCCATCGCAGTTCGACGTCATTGTTACAGAAAACATGTTTGGCGACATTTTGAGCGATGAAGCATCAATGATAACAGGCTCAATCGGAATGATTCCATCAAGTTCACTCGGGAACACTAAATGCGGCCTTTATGAACCAATTCATGGAAGCGCTCCCGATATCGCCGGTCAAGACATCGCTAACCCAATTGGAACAATTCTCTCCGCTGCCATGATGCTAAAATTTAGCTTCGATGCTGATGAAGAAAGCAAAGCTATCGAAGATGCAGTGTCAAAATATCTAGACGAAGGCTACAGAACGGCCGACATTTACACTGATGGAACTAAAAAAGTTGGATGCAAAGAGTGTGGCAACTTAATAGCTTCATTTATCTAGTTGAAAGGTAACAGGAAAGTGAAATTAAAGGGTGGTGATATCCTAGTTGAAACTCTCCTCGAACAGGGAGTTGACACTATATTTGGCTATCCAGGGGGACAAATCATCGACGTGTATGATTCTCTTTGGTCATATAGCGACAAGATGACACACATACTGACAGCTCATGAGCAAGGTGCAGCACACGCTGCCGACGGCTATGCTAGAGCAACTGGGAAAGTTGGTGTGGTGTTTGCAACTTCTGGACCAGGAGCAACAAACCTGGTAACAGGAATTGCTACAGCATATCTTGATTCTGTGCCAATGCTAGCAATTACAGGCAACGTCCCAACAAGACAAATTGGGACCGACTCCTTTCAGGAGATCGACATCACAGGCATCACTCTACCAATAACTAAGCACAACTATTTTGTTGACAAAGTAGAAGACTTAGCAGATGTAATTAGAGAGGCCTATCAACTTGCAATCTCTGGGCGTCCAGGACCTGTGCTTGTGGACATTCCAAAAGACGTGCAACAGGCAACATGCAACTTCAAGCCAAAACCAGCTGTCGAGCCACTTCCAACAAACGAGCCCGACATCACTCTAATCAATGAAGCAGCAAAACTCATAAAACGAGCAAAACGCCCATTCATTTATTTTGGTGGCGGCATGATTACTTCTGGAGCTCAAGAAGAAATGCTTGAGCTCGCAGAAAAAATTGATGCACCAATCGGATGTTCCCTAATGGGAATTTCTGGCTTACCTGACAGCACTCCTCGTTTCCTTGGTTTTCAAGGAATGCATGGTCACTATGCATCTTCTCTTGCTATGCACCATGCAGACCTCGTTATTTCGCTCGGTGTTCGTTTCAACGATAGAACAACAGGAAACAGAGCAAAATTTGCTCCTAGCGCTCAGTTTATTCACATCGACATCGACCCTTCTGAATTGTCGAAGACAGTTAAATGTGTTTGCGGAATTCGTGGCGACCTAAAAGGCTCCCTACGCCGACTTAATAAAGCAGTAGAACCAAAAGAAAACCTCGAATGGAATCGTTTTATCGCACAACAAAAAGCAATTGAAAAACAAAATGCCGATAATCGCGATGGCATGACTCCAAAAAACATTCTTGGAGAACTGAATAAAATCAAACATGTCAACACGCCAATCTGCACAGATGTTGGGCAACACCAAATGTGGGCTGCACAATACATCGACTATGAAAAGCCAAGAACATTTATTTCAAGCGGCGGTCTTGGAACTATGGGATTTGGGCTTGGTGCCTCAATCGGATGCGAAATGGGAACAAAGGAGCACACTGTCCTAATTACAGGCGATGGCAGCTTTGGAATGTGCTTAACCGAACTTGCAACTGCAGTTAAAAACGAGGTCCCAGTTGTAATTCTTATTCTCAACAACGGAGTTTTGGGGATGGTTCGTCAATGGCAAACACTGTTTTTTGACAAACATTACTCAAACACTATTCTTGACAGACAAACCGATTTTGTGGCTCTTGCTAAAGCTTTTGGTGCCGACGGAGAAAATGCAAACTCTCTTGAAGAAGTGAACGCAGCGCTAAAACGTGCATTTAAGAAACACGGACCTTATGTCATCAATGCAACTATCGACAAAGATGAAATGGTTTTGCCAATGCTCCCACCAGGCGGATCTGTTGACGAAATTATCGTAAAGCTGGGTGATTAACATGAAGAGATATACATTAGCAGTGCTTGTCCGCAACAAGTTTGGTGTGCTAAACCGTGTAACTTCAATGTTTAGGCGCCGCCAGTTTAACATCAATGCTCTAACCGTGTCTGAGACAGAAGACAGCGAACTTTCTCGCATCACTGTTGTCTTTGATGGAGATGACATAAAAAAAGAGCAACTGAAAAATCAGTTGGTTAAGCTCCCTGATGTGAGAACAATAAAAGAATTTGATTCATCAAACTCTGTGTCTAGAGAACTGCTGTTAGTTAAGATGGACAACAACGCAAAAACACGAGCTGACATCATTGCGGCGGCTAATGCATTCGGCGCAAAAACAGTTGATTATTCGAAGCATTCAATAATGTTACAACTTTGTGACACCACTGAGAAAATCGATGATTTCATTGACATCATGAGGGAGTTCACTATACTTGAAATTTGCAGAACTGGCAGTGTCTCGCTTGAAAAAGGTAGCAGGACAATTGGCAATTCTGTGATTTTATAAATTTTTTGCACTAAGAAATTAGTAAGGAGATGGGATCAATGCAAAGAATTTTCTATGAGAAAGACTGTGACATCCAGAAACTGTCAGGTAAAACAGTCGCAATTATTGGCTATGGTTCACAAGGCCATGCTCATGCGCTAAACCTACAAGACAGCGGAGTGGACGTCATTGTCGGCCTATATGAAGGTTCTAAAAGCTGGAAGAAAGCTGAAGAGCAAGGCCTCAAAGTGACAACAGCAGCTGAGGCTGCTAAGGCTGCCGACATCATCATGATTCTCATCAATGATGAACTTCAAGCTGACCTCTACAAAAACGACATTGAACCAAACCTTGAGCCAGGCAACACATTGGCATTTGCACATGGCTTCAATATTCACTTCGGTTGCATCAAGCCACCAGCTGATGTTAACTTGATGATGATTGCTCCTAAAGCTCCAGGACACACAGTCCGCAGTGAGTTCCAAGCTGGAAAAGGCACTCCATGTCTCGTTGCTGTAGAAAACGATGCAACTGGTGACACTTGGGACATTGCACTTGCATATGCAGCAGGAATCGGCGGTGCGCGTGCAGGTGTTCTTGAGACCACATTCAGAACAGAAACAGAAACCGACCTCTTTGGTGAGCAAGCTGTTCTTTGTGGTGGTGTTTGCGCTTTGATGCAGGCTGGATTTGAGACACTTGTTGAGGCTGGCTATGACGAAAGAAATGCCTACTTCGAGTGCATTCATGAAATGAAGCTCATTGTTGACTTGATTTATCAATCGGGCTTTGCAGGAATGCGTTACTCAATTTCAAACACTGCTGAGTATGGTGATTACATCACTGGTCCAAAGATTATCACTGAAGACACAAAGAAAGCTATGAAGAAGATTCTTTCTGACATTCAAGACGGAACATTCGCAAAAGAGTTCTTGCTTGACATGAGCGATGCAGGTGGACAAGTTCACTTCAACGCAATGAGAAAACTTGCTTCTGAGCACCAATCAGAGAAGGTTGGAAAAGAGATTCGTAAGCTCTACAGCTGGAGCGACGACGATCAGCTCATTAACAACTAATTGACTCATCAAGAAGAATTGATGAGAAATTTGGGGAGTGCAAACTCCCCTTTTTTATTACTTACGAGATAATAAAAGCACTTAAAAAATAATTATTTCTGGGAGATATAAATGGATATTAAAGACAGAAGCGAAAATCTACAATTCGCACCGGCAAGATCACTTTTCCATGCGCTAGGCATGACTGACACCGATATGAAACGTCCACTTGTTGGAATCGTAAATTCGTACAACGAGATTGTTCCTGGCCACATGAACCTCGACAAAATTGTTCAAGCTGTAAAAATAGGTGTTGCAATGGCAGGCGGAACGCCTGTTGAATTTCCGGCAATTGCTGTTTGCGATGGCATTGCAATGGGGCACGTTGGAATGAAATATTCTCTCGTAACACGTGATTTAATCGCTGACTCAACAGAATGCATGGCAATTGCACACTCATTCGATGCTCTTGTTATGATTCCAAATTGTGACAAAAATGTACCAGGACTGCTCATGGCAGCAGCAAGAGTTAATGTTCCAACTGTTGTTGTGTCAGGTGGCCCAATGCTCGCTGGTCACATTCATGGAAACAAAACGTCCCTCTCATCAATTTTTGAGGCAGTTGGTCAATACAATGCAGGAAAAATAGGAGCTAGTGAACTTCATGAATTTGAGTGCAAGACCTGCCCTTCTTGTGGCAGTTGCTCAGGAATGTACACGGCTAACTCAATGAACTGTCTAACTGAAGTTTTGGGCATGGGCCTTCGAGGAAATGGGACAATTCCTGCACCATATTCAGCTCGTCTTGAACTTGCAAAGCAAGCGGGCATGCAGGTGATGGAAATGTATAAGAAAAACATTCGCCCTCGTGACATCATGACACGTGAGGCATTCGAGAATGCACTCACTGTCGACATGGCACTTGGCTGTTCTACAAACTCAATGCTTCACCTCCCTGCAATTGCTCACGAATGTGGAATTGATATCAACCTTGACATTGCCAATGATATTAGCGCGAGAACCCCTAACATTTGCCATCTAGCTCCAGCTGGACGCACATACATGGAAGACTTGAATGAAGCTGGTGGAGTCTACGCCGTGATGAACGAGCTGTCACGCAAGGGACTCATTCACGAAGATTGCATTACCGTAACTGGAAAAACTGTTGGCGAAAACATTAAAAATTGCAAGAATCTCAACACCGACATCATTAAAAGCGTTGATGCTCCCTATTCTGAAACTGGCGGAATTGCTGTTCTTCGAGGAAATCTTGCTAAAGACGGATGCGTTGTAAAACGAAGCGCAGTTTCTGACAAAATATTAGTTCATGTTGGGCCTGCAAAAGTCTTTGATTCAGAAGAAGAGGCTCAATCAGCAATCAACGCGGGAGAAATTGTTGCAGGCGATGTTGTTGTAATTAGATATGAAGGTCCAAAAGGCGGACCTGGCATGAGAGAGATGCTTGCCCCAACTTCTTCAATTATGGGAATGGGACTTGGAGACTCCGTTGCTCTCATTACTGATGGTCGTTTTAGTGGAGCAACTCGCGGTGCATGTGTTGGTCACATAACACCAGAAGCTGCATCAGGTGGACTCATTGGTGTTGTAAAAGACGGAGACATAATTAAAATAGACATCCCAAACAACACAATTGAACTTCAAGTGGATGAAGCAGAGCTTGATGAAAGAATGAAGAACTTTACACCAAAGACAAAGGAGCTATCAGGCTATCTCAAGCGCTATGCAAAACTTGTTTCAGGTGGCGCTTTTGGTGCGATAGTAAACCAATAATTATGGATAATTCAAGAAACATAAAGTATCTGACAGTTTTTAATAAACCATCAAAAGATTCGGTTTTAAAAAAACTTAACAAAAGCTTGAATTGTGCTTCTGCACAGGTTGAATATGCTAGCCTGTGCAGAAAGCTTTACAAAAGAGCAGGTGGAGACCTTTCTCAATATGTCTTGCAATTAGTAAAAAGCGATGACAATGTTTATCTTGAAAAAACGTCAAAAGGTGAAAAAATCCCTCAGTGTCTAGAAGACGCTATGCAAAGTGATTTAAAAATCTTGCAAAGCATCGCTGACACAACATGCGATGAGATTAGCTCCTATCAAGCGTGGGGAGAAAATGCGCCTCGTTTTGAAACGTCAAGCGTTGATATTAAATCAACGTTTGACGCAATAACCGAAAACGTAAAGACAAGAGGCTTTGGCATTTGGGCACAATCTATTATGTTTGAACTAGACGATTCAACAGGACAAATTGTTCCAGTCAAACACGCTGATACAACAAGCCTTGCAAATCTCTTTGACTACAACCGAGAGCGTCAAATTGTAATTGACAACACTCTAGCTTTTCTTGACAATAAGCCTGCGCAAAATGTCCTTTTAACTGGCGATGCAGGAACTGGCAAGTCATCAACAATAAAAGCAGTTGTTAATGAATATGCAAGTCGAGGGCTTCGTGTCATAGAGATTAAAAAGTCACAAATTGCTAGCATCTCGCGTGTTATTGCCGAAACAGAAGACTCCCCTCTTCACTTTATAATTTTTATTGACGACATTTCATTTTCATCTGATGACGACACTTTTGGACAAATGAAAGCGCTTTTGGAAGGATCACTTTCTGCTCAATCGAATAACGTGCTCATTTATGCAACTTCAAACAGGCGCCACATCGTAAAGGAAAAATTCAGCGATAGAGATGGCGATGAAATTCATGTAAACGACTCTATTCAAGAAATGGTTTCATTATCGGAGCGATTCGGGATTCATGTCACTTTCTCTCGCCCAAGCAAGCGAACATATCTTGGTATTGTGAGAGACCTTGCCGTTAAAGCAGGAATATCAATTCCGCAAAGCGAACTAGAATTAGAAGCAGAGCGCTTTGCAACACAAAAGGGCGGAAGAAGCGGAAGAACCGCAAAACAATTCGTGGAAATGCTAGCTGCTAAAGAATAGGAGGCAGCTAGCACCACTCAAAATCGCCATCAATCTCTGAATACTCGCCCTCAAAATTTAAGTTTTTAGTCACTTCTTCACAAACATTTAAAGTGCAAGTGCTTACAACAAGTTTTTTAACAGCATCAACTGCTAGATCTTTTGCCTTGTTAAACAAATCCTCAAATGAATCGCTAGATTTTTCATTCGTAAAAGGGTTAATCCAATCATCATGTTCCCCGTTATCAAAGATTGAAAAAGCTTCTGCCCTGCTTCGATGCGACATTGCATTGTAGAGTGAATAATCATTTCTAGTAAATAAAACTTCTATTGCACTGCATAAACCTCTTTTGGTGGCGCCTGGGCTGTAAAACAATCGCTGAATGTGTCTAAATCCGCAAACAGCTGCGCTAAATGAATCGTTTCTAACAGGGAGACCATATGTCATGATAGAGGCTCCCTCATACAAAGAATCAATTGTTTTTAAGGCATCTTTAGAACAATTAAGGATTTCTTTGTAGGGTTTATAACTATCTATTGTTCTGCCAGTCCGAGAATAAAGAACTGCTTCGTCAATGTCACGCTCAATTTCTCCATGAACTTTGCCTGAAGACGATGCATCTAAGCCAACAACTCCAGCTCCAATGAGAGCATTTTGCCAATAATAAACAAGGGGGTGCAGAGTTGAGTCAAGAGCCCAATGACACAAAAATCCAGACACATAGGCCCTAGCAATTTGCGATGAGTCACTCTCAGTATTTTTGGTCAATGAACACAAATTGAACAATAGCTGTGCTGGCCTAGCCTTATGCATCACTGAACCTACTGGTTTCGATGTTTTGTATCTCTTGCCAAGCACGAGATAAAAGAAAGGATCTGGGCCTTGATTACCAAGGAGAAAAGCATCGATTTCTTCCTTGCTTTTAAATTCAACAATGGTTGACACTTCATTAAGAACACTTTTTCCGAAAAAATGATGTGTGAGAATAGCGGGCATACAAAAACCTCCTATTTCTTGGCTGAGGTGAATTATCGCACACTACAAAATCAAAAACAGACCTTTAAAGCAACGAAGCCTTCGTTTTTGCTGTTAGACAGGCATTTTTAAAACATTATTACGAAAATATAGCTAAAGCTTTACAACAATAAATTTAAAATATTAGAGGCTATAATCGATCAACATGAGGAAGAGACTTAATGTCAAAACAAAAATTCACTGGCATCGAGAAAAGTTGGATAGCATATGATGTCGGTAATTCAGCGCTAGTCCTTCTAGCAACAAGCATCATTCCGATTTATTTCAGTTCACTGTCCCCCTCAGGAGGAATTGTAGTTGCATGGAGTTATGCAGAGACAGTCGCTTCTTTAATCATCGCACTCCTAATGCCAATTTTAGGCTCAATCGCCGACATGCAAGGGATGAAGAAGAAGTTCATAGCAGGGTGTGTTGGAACAGGAGTTGTTGCAACTGTGACACTTGGACTCCCCACCTTGCCAATCGCATTTCTTGTAATTTATGTGATTAGTGCTGTGTCACTCAACGCCTCAATGGTTTTCTATGATTCTCTTTTAATTGATGCAACCACAAACGAACGCATGGATGAGGTCTCAAGCCAGGGATATGCTTGGGGCTACATTGGAAGTTGCGTCCCGTTTATTGCATGTTTGCTTGTGGTTCTCAACTATGAAGCTATCGGCATTAGTCTTAAAACAGCCATGCAAATTGCATTTACTATCACAGCTGTTTGGTGGCTAGTTTTCACTATTCCAATGCTAAAAAACGTAAAACAAATTCACTACAAAAAACGAGAACCACACGCAGTCAAAAAAGCAATCACAGGGCTAAAAGCAACATGCAAAGAGATTTGGAGCAACAAAGCCATCAGATATTACATGATTGCCTATTTCTTCTACATCGATGGCGTGCACACAATAATTAAGCTTTCTACGAGCTATGGAACAGACCTAGGAATCAGCTCGACTCAACTAGTTCTTGCTCTTCTCGTAACACAGTTTGTGGCTTTCCCTTCAGCAATAATTTATGGCAAACTTGCTAGCAAATATGGGACGCGACGCATGCTGCTAATTGCCATTGCAGCCTATTGCGGAATCACTCTATTTGCGGCGTTGTTTTTGAGAACAGCATCAGAGTTTTGGATATTAGCAATTCTTGTCGGAATGTTCCAAGGAGGCATTCAGGCACTTTCCCGATCGGAATTTGGAAAATTGTGTCCAAAGAAAAACTCAAACGAATATTTTGGATTCTTTGATATCTTTGGAAAATATGCAGCAATTCTTGGCACTTTTCTTGTTGGAACTTTTACAGTGTTAACAGGAAACTCAAGCATTGGTGTGCTGTCAATTGCAATTCTTTTCGTTATTGGCTTTTTCGTGATGCTGAAAGTGCCTGAACTAGATGACCTTAAAGCAGACTAGGCACTAGCTGTTTAACAACTCTCTGTTATCTAATAAAGTTAAACCAGTTGCCACTTTCAAACTCAGGCGGTTTTATGCCTGCTTGCTTTCCCGCCTCAACACAGCGCATTATATAGGTCATGTTCAATGCAAGATTATGCACTGTCTGGGTGCCCTCTTTGTCACTTAAGAATTGCTGATCAGCTTGGCCGAACCCAACGTTCCAATATGACGAGCCAGCGATAATCATTTTCGAAATTCCGAAATATTTGTTCATTACATCGAAAGAAGAACAAGTTCCTGCACGCCTTGCAACAGCAAAACTAGCCCCAACCTTGCCAGCAAAGGCATTGCTTGCACTGTAAAATGCTCTGTCTAGAAAAGACAAAACATGTCCAGATGGATGGGCATAGTAAACAGGTGTTCCAAAGATAAAACCATCAGATTTTCTAGCTTTTGCGATAAATTCATTAACACCGTCATCATCACCAAAAACACACCCTTTTTCGCTACAGCCACCACAAGCTATACAGTCACGAGTTGGACCTTTTCCGACTTGAAAAATCTCAAATTCGATGCCTTTGTTTTGAAACACCTTTCCTGCTTCAGTCAATGCAGCAAAGGTGTTTCCATTCTTGTGGGGGCTACCGTTTAGTGCTAATACTTTCATTTGAACTCCTAGATTATGAATTAAATTAGTCCTACAAAGAACATTTTAATACGCATAAATTAACGAATAGTTAAAATGTTGTAGCCACTTAACCAGCAATTTAGTGTGCTTCTAATTTGTGTCCAAGTCATTTTGACTACAACAACAATTTTTATCCAATTAGAACGACTAAAACTTGACTTAAAAAAACCAAAACCAACAGCCTCACAAATAAAAACTGATTTGGAGGAACTAAGAAAAGATCCTAATAAACTATTTAACTCTAGCAAATTCTTTATTTCTTGAATTGCGAAGGATGCTTTGGGAAAAAGTCGAAGCGAGGAGGCAAGTCTTTTACCTCATGAACACTAACATCTCCAAAAATTTCAGTTAAAGAAACAAAGTCTGAATTCCAAGAAAAGAAATCACTGGGGTCTGTGTTCATGCATTCACAAATCAAATCGCAACCAGATGGAGCGAAAGGATGCATCATTAGCGCGCTAATCCACGTTAAATACAAGCAATCACAAAGAAGGTGTTGTCTCTCATCACTGCCAGAAGGTGAATCTTTAAGACTTTTTGCGCCATCTGCCCAATATTTTTGGGCATAACGAACAAACTCATCACACACGCCAAAAACGCTGTGAAGTTCAACTTTTTGCATTTTTTCATCATATGAAACTAGCGCTTGTTGCGCTCTTTCAACCACATCATCGCTGATCGGACAAATTGGAACATTAGAAGAAAATGAATTAGCAGCCTCGTAAAAGCAACTTCGAGCAAGTCTGTTAAAAACATTGTTAATTAGAGCCGCCTCTTTTAGTGCAGGATCAGCAACTCGAGGATCCCTTCTTTTCTCTTCGGTCAAATTTGGGTCAAATGGTTTAGGAGAAAAAGCAACTGGCTTTAAACCTAGGCCAAGAGAACAAAAATGACATCTGAGCTGGTCGACCGTGTAGTGTTCAAGAAGCTCTTCACCACTTGGAGGTTTTACAGAACCAGATGAAGAAGCTTTAGTTTTTCCGAAAAGCAAATGATAATTAGCAATTAGTCTTGTTTGCTTTAACTCTTTTTTAGAACCACCAAACAAGTTTTTATCTTTGACTGCATCGAACATCGGAGTTTGAGCAACACCATAAAAATAAAGATTATCTTGGCCTAAAAATTGATAGACCTGTGCATCATCATCACACCAGAAATCTTGCCAAGCGTCATCAGGTAGTCCAAGTTGTTTGTTTCTTGCAATCGTAAACGAAATGGGTTGCCATAAACTCTCAGGCCAGCACCAAACTGTAAGCCCGTTGACATCGTCGATTACAGGTGCTTTTACACCCCATTCGATGTTTCCCGTTAGCCTAAAAGGAACAAGAGTTTTTGAAGTTCTGATGCGAATGTGCGCAGAATTTAGAACTTCACGTGCGACATCGCGATCTTCGATTGTTTTAAACACGAGTTCAAATGATTGCTTGCCTTTTTGCGCCTCTCTAAATTCATGTTGAGGCAAATCAGCTGACACAGTTTTATATTCATCAAAAGCCTCATTTTTAACGAATATGATTGGGTCTCCCAAAAACTCCTCAAGTGTTGTGGGGACGATTGAGCGAACCAAATCATCGTCGCGCAATTCTTCACAATATTTTTTTAGAAACTCAAGATAACTAGGCAAATCGAAGTACCAGTTTTTAACAGGTCTCATCGTTGGAACTTCGCCTGTGATTGTCGAGACTGGATTAATCAAATCAGTTGGGTCATATTGATGTCCCAGAGAACACTCATCAGCGTATGCTTCCTCAGATTTGCACCCCTGAACAGGGCAATGACCATGCACTTGCCGGCCATTTAAAAAGGTTTTTGCCTTTTCGTCATAAAACTGCATCGTCGACTCAAGGTGCAAAGTTCCTGAGTCATAGAGTGCAGATATGAAGTTTTTTGATAGTTGGGAATGTACTTCAGCAGAAGTTCCAATGTTTGAGCCTTCAAAAATGTCAAGTGAAATGTTGTATGCCTTTAAAGTCTCGGCTTGAAGATTGTGATTTCTCATAACATAATCAGAAATTGAACCTTCAAAAGTGCCTGCCTCAACAGCTTTTCTGTAGCCTTCGTTAATTGGGGATCCAAAGCAGTCGGTTCCTCCAACAAATCTAACGTTGTCTTTTCCAAGCCTGTCGCGCAAGAAACGTGCAAAAGCATCGGCAGGAACAAACACGCCACCAATGTGTCCAAAGTGAAGCGCTTTATTTCCATATGGTGTACCAGTCGTTACGACAGCTCTTTTTGGCCAATTGTTCGCTATATCTTGTTTGTTCCAGATATTTGTCATAATTACAACTCAAAATTGTCGCCAGAGATGTGTGTTTGTGCCTTCTTAGCTGAACGAATAATAAATTCTGCATTAGAACCAGTTTGCTTTAAAGACTTAATGAGAACCGACATCGCACGCTCAGTGCTTCCCAAATTAGCAAGAACGCTTCGAACGGCCCAAATCAAAGGCGCCTCTTGAGGATCAAGCAAAATCTCTTCTTTACGAGTGCCCGAAGTAATTGGATCGATGGCAGGGAATATTCTCCTGTCGGCAAGATTGCGGTCGAGTTTAAGCTCCATGTTGCCCGTGCCCTTAAATTCCTCAAAGATAACTTCATCCATTTTAGAACCAGTATCGATGAGCGCAGAAGCAAGAATTGTTAGAGATCCGCCATTTTCAATGTTTCTTGCTGCACCCAAAAATCTCTTTGGTGGATAAAGCGCGGTTGAATCAACACCGCCAGAAAGAACACGACCCGAAGCAGGTTGGCCAAGGTTGTAGGCTCGAGCCAAACGAGTGATGCTGTCAAGCAAAATCACAACGTCTCTTCCCTGCTCGACAAGACGCTTAGCCCTCTCTATCACGAGTTCGGAAACTTGAATATGATTTTCACAAGGCATATCAAAAGTTGAAGAAATAACTTCGCCGTGAATTGATCGCTCCATGTCGGTGACTTCTTCAGGACGTTCGTCAACAAGCAAGCACATTAAATAAACCTCAGGATTGTTTGCATGAATCGAAGCTGCGATGTCCTTCAAAATTGTAGTTTTACCAGCCTTTGGAGGAGAAACAATCAATCCACGTTGTCCCTTGCCAATTGGAGATACAAGATCAATGACTCGCGCTGTGATTGTGTCTTTGCCATGCTCCATCAAAAGTCTTTCATCTGGATAAACTGGCGTCAACTCAGAAAACTTAGGGCGGGAGCACAACTCGTCAACAGGAATTCCGTTGACGCTAATAACAGTTTGAATTGCAGCAAATTTTTCTCCGCTGCGTGCTGGGCGTGTCTGACCTGTTACGTTATCACCTTTTCTAAGGCCGTTTCTTCTAATCGTTGACAAAGAAACATAAACATCATGCTCACTTGGCAAATAGCCATCCATGCGCAAAAAGCCATAGCCGTCAGGAAGAATATCAAGAATCCCTGTTACTTCCATAAAACCTTCAGCAATAGCTAAATTGACATAAATCTTCTCAATCATTTCAGCCTTGCGCATGCCTGAAGCATCAATGTTTAATTGTGCTGCTTTTTCACGCAAATCTGACACAGTTAGCGCTTCGAGATCTTCACGCGAAGTGCTTGGTTCATATTGTGTTTGTTGGCGCTTGTTCCGCTTGCCTTGTTTATTATTTTTCCTGGCAGCATGCCGAGTTTGCGCATCAGAGTCTTGTTCTTTTTCTAAAGATTCACCCTTTTTTTCATGAGAAGTTTCAACTTCTTCAGTTTTAGACTCAGTGTCAACTTTCTCATCAACATCTGCCTTTTCCTCTTTTAAGTCTTTTAAAGAAGTGGAAGAGTCTTCACTATCAGAAGAAACCTTCGGGGCATCAGTTGCAGCTGCCTCTTCATCATCAACAGAAGCAGATGAAGTTTTTTTAGAAACGCGCCTTCTAGTAGGCTTCTTTTCAACTTCATCAGAAGCAGAAGATTTTTCGTCAACATCTTTTTTTGTTGCAGAAGCAGCCTTTTTAGTGCTTGTTCTTTTGGTAGTCTTCTCAGGCACAGCCGCCAAATCTTTCGCTACTGCCTCTTCGGTTGAAGGTGCTTCTGTGCTCTTGACATCAACCTTTTTTGGCCTGCCCCGACGCACAGTCTTAGGCTTTTCCTCGGCAACCACCTCTGTTGTTTCTTCTGCTTTTTTTCTAGGCATTATTTAACTTTCTCCCAATCGTTTAAAAACGATTCAATTCCAGCGTCGGTTAATGGATGTTTCACAAGTTTTTTCATGACAGCAAAAGGGACTGTGGCGATGTCCGCGCCAAATAAAGCGCATTGTGTTACATGATTTGCGCTACGAATGCTAGCTGCT
Source organism: Phoenicibacter congonensis (assembly GCF_900169485.1). Classification (NCBI taxonomy): domain Bacteria; kingdom Bacillati; phylum Actinomycetota; class Coriobacteriia; order Eggerthellales; family Eggerthellaceae; genus Phoenicibacter; species Phoenicibacter congonensis. Next base: position 1,183,033 of record NZ_LT821227.1, read on the forward strand.
ATGATTTCTACCTGCTCTCCATTGACTGTGTTTTTTGTGAAATCATAATTTCCGATTGCTTGAACAATTTGTTGCACCTGATCAAGGCCGTCTTCTGAAATGTCATCAAAACGACCAATAAAAGGTGAAATATAACGAGCACCCGCGCGAGCAGCTAATATTGCTTGCGGAACACTAAAACAAAGAGTCATGTTAACTCTAATTCCTTCGTCAGCAAGAGCTCTAGTTGCAGCTAATCCCTCAACGCAAGTTGGCACTTTAACGACAACATTAGGAGCAATTGCAGCTAAAACGCGACCGTCAGCAACTATTTCATCTCGAGTCATAGCGACAGATTCGGCTGAAACTGGGCAATTTTCACCAACAATATCACATATCTTTTTGATGTGATTATGAAAGTCGTCAAGCTTTCCACCAATTCGCGAATAAAGTGTTGGGTTTGTTGTTACGCCAGCTAGAGCCCCCCAACTGTTTGCCTCCTCAATTTCTGCAAGGTCGGCAGTGTCAAGAAAGAACTTCAAGATTTTCCTCTCTGCTAAAGATGTTTTGAGATTTATATTGAAACTAAGACAGTTAGATAACAAAAGTGAGTATATCACAGAATTTGTTAACTAAAGAAAGTAACTTCGCACTAAGAGTGCTTAATTTGAAACCAAATTCCAAAACCAATCGCTGTAATAATGAGTGTTATGGCCGCGCTCAACACAAAAGGCAAGATGTTTGAGTGGTTCAGATCATTAAAAATGAGCATCGAAACAATCATAATCGCAAGAGAAATTAAAATGCTGAAAATCATCACCGCGGCGTTTAGGCCAGTGCGTGTCGCAACAATTTTTTTAGAAATTTTTAGCGCACCTAAAAGAGGCAAAAAACCAACAATGCCAATTAAAATGCCAATAAGAATTGCAATTGCCATAATAAGAATGTCCTCAAAAAAGAATTAAAAATCGAAAACACGCATTTTGATGCCAGACTCTTGAAGTAACTCTCGCGCCAATTTATCATCATAGGGGTTTTGATAAATTATCTCTTCAATGCCTGCATTAATAATCATTTTGGCGCACACAATGCAAGGTTGAGTGTTTACATAAATCTTAGAACCTTGAATGTTAATTCCATATTTTGCAGCTTGAATGATTGCATTTTGCTCGGCATGAAGACCTCTGCAAATCTCATGTCGCTGCCCACTTGGAACACCTAACTTTTCGCGCAAGCACCCTGTTTCGCAACAATGGCGAAGACCAGAAGGAACACCATTATATCCGGTTGCTAAAATGCGGTTGTCTTTCACAATAACACAACCAACTCCACGACGAAGACAAGTGGTTCTTGTTGCGACATCGTTAGCAAGCTTCATGAAATATTCATCCCAGCTAGGACGAGTGTCGTGTTTTTCAGCCATGACTATTTCTCCAAATTCATAATTTTTTCAACTCGACCAGTGTGACGGCCGCCTCCAAACTCAGTTGAGAGAAAAGCGTTAACGCAAGCCAAGTTCTCGTCAAATCTAACAAAACGGCCCGATAACGTTAAAACATTAGCGTCGTTGTGCTCACGCGACAGCGCTGCGAAATCACTGCGAGTTACATTTGCTGCTCTAATTCCATCTATTTTATTTGCAGCAATCGCCATTCCAATGCCAGTTCCGCAAACTAAAACTCCAAACCTAGCACTACCATCTGCTACTGTGTGAGCAAGCCTTGCAGCATAGTCGGGGTAATCAACACGTGAATCGTTATTAGGTCCGAGGTCTAAAACCTCATAACCCTCTTTCTCTAAAGCCTCTTTTAGCTTCTCTTTCTGCTCAAAACCAGCATGATCGGAAGCAAATGCAATTTTCAAGATAGTTCCTTATCCTAGATGTTTTATCGAAGCGTCACAGGCACATCACCTGTGCAGTCAATTATAGTTGAAGGAATTCCACTAGCATCTTTGCATTGTCCATGCAAACAAGTCAAAGCATATCCCAAGTTGTCCAGAAAACCGCTTTGGACATCATCTAAAAATCTTGGAGGTTTTTCACCTGTGTAATTTGCTGAACTAGCAGCGATTGGACACCCCAGTGAAGTTATAACTTTTCTAACGCAAGCGCACTTAGGCAGCCTTAAAGCAATGGTGTCAAGTCCACACAAAAAACTTAATGGCACATTTTCTGAAGCCTCAAAAATCAAGGTCATTGCACCAGGCCAGCCTGTAGCCATTAACTCATCGACGTAGTCAGGCACATTTTTTGCATAAACTTCAACTTCATCTTTGCTAGCAATTAGCCAGGCCACCGGCTTGTTCGGATCACGTCTCTTAAATTCATTGACGAGTGAAGCTGAGCTTGCATCGCGAACAGAAACTCCGCATCCATAAACTGTGTCAGTTGGAAAACCAACCACTTCCCCATCTCTCAAATGTTCAACAATAGTTTCTAAAGGTGACATCTAAACTCCAAATATGATTGATTTAGTAAATAATACTTATTTCTGTATAAATTGTGATGAGAGGAAAATCAACGAGTGATTAAGATTTGAAAAAATCAACTCTCACAACCCAAGAATCTAACCACCACTAGACGAGCTGAGCTGTCGATTTGCCTGCTCTCCAACCACTTTCAAAACACCACGTGAGGTTATATCCACCACAAGGCCCATCAATGTCTAGCACTTCCCCACAAGCGAAAATCTTATGATTAACAACTTTCTCTAAAGGCATTACTTCAAGAGTAGAAGGTGAAACATAATTAACATCTATTCCGCCGCGCGAAACTTGACTTAACTTCTCATCCTTAAAAACTTCATCAACGGTAAGCTCAAACGAGGTGACTAAATTAAAAACTTCTTCAAAAGAATCCTGTTTTTTGATCCTGGTCTTGATTAATCTTGCTAAATTTTCATGCAGAAAACCCTTGAAGAATAAATCAACATCTCCGCTACATTTTTCATAACGCGCCTGCAAATGGTTTTTAATGTCATCGGCCACAATAGGCGAAGCAAAATCTAGAACAAGCTTATCACCTGATAAAACATAACGAGAGGCATTAAAAGTTACTATGCCAGAAATACCATATTTTCTAAATTGGACTTCCCCATCTTCTTCAAAAACTAACTGTTCGAAATCTTTATCCTTGGCAGAATCACAAAAAACAGCGCTTTTGTTTGCTTCTTTTAAAGTGCGAATAACTTTGAGGTTTACGCGAGAACGAACATTATCTGCAACTGAAACATTTTCCCTAGTTTTTATCGGGCACAAAACTCGCCTCATTGGAAAACATTTAATGCCTGATAAAAGATCAGTACAAGCTCTGTGCCCTGTTGCAATTATCACTGCATCAAAATCGCAAAGTTCACTGATGAAAGAAATTTGCCTATCTGCGACAACTTTTACATCTGATTTGCCAAGCGCCCCGACTAAAACATCTCTAACGCTGCTAGCTTTGTTCGAAAGCGGGAACATCAAGCCAGCATCATTAACCATCCATTCAAGCCCAAATGATTCAAGTATCGAAACAACGTCTTCTCCAAGGTCGCTAAATCTTCTGAATTCATTAACAAAATGCGGGTTGTTGAAACGATCAATATCTAGAACAACATTAGAGAAGTTGCAGCGCCCATTGCCAGTTGCCAAAATAGTTTTGCAAACATCTTTTAATGACTCAAATAAAAAAATATTACCGTCATGTTTAGAATGCAAAGAAGCAGAAATTGCCGCGACAATTCCTGCTGGACCAGAGCCAATTATGGCAATATTCTTTGACATTTTAATTAAAGTTTAGAATTCATAAATTGAATGATGTCCATTGACTCATACATTGCTTCACCATCAATAACAAGACAAGGGACTTGCTTTTTGCCGCCAATTTTCTCGAGCTCTAAAGCGTTAGTTTCTTCGTCGGTGCTTTTCATTTCACACTCAATGCCTGATTTGTTCATGAAACGAAGAACGCGCTGACAGAATGGACAGCCTTCACGATAGTAGAGAACACAATTTTCGAGTTTCATAGTAGCCTCCTTAGGTCAAAGTTAAATCTTCCTCATCAAGGTTGCCATCCCAAACAAAATGCTTAGTTTCTTTTGCAACAAGGCCACTCAATGCCAACACTGCAATCAGGTTTGGAATAGCCATCAATGCGTTTGCAATATCTGAAACTGCCCAAGCAACATCGCCCACTCCAATGGCACCAAGCATGCAAGCTGCAAGGTAGAGCACTTGATAGACAGGCAAGGCTTTGCGCCCAAACAGATATGAAACGCATCTGTCTCCATAGTAATACCAACCAAGAATTGTCGAAAGAGCAAACGTTACAATTCCAAGCGAAAGCAGCGGAGCACCAAGAAAAGGTATTTCATTGAATGCAGCATTCGTGAGTTGCGCCCCTGCAGTTATGTTGTTAGAAGTAACGTTTGAAATAATGTCAGGATATTTAATCATAGAGCTTGTTATTACAATGCCAGTTAAAAGGCACATAACAACAGTTGACCAAAATGTGCCTGTCATCGAAATCAAAGATTGTCTAGCAGGATTTTTTGTTTGAGCAGCAGATGAAACGATTGGTGCTGTACCAAGTCCCGACTCATTAGAGAAAAGACCACGTGCGCATCCATATTGCATTGCAACAATAATTCCTGAACCAAGAGCTCCACCGAACGCAGCACTAGGATCAAAGGCAGCAACAACGATCATTTGTAGAGCTGGCCACAAAACATCAACATTCATAATCAAAATTGCAATGCATCCCAGCGCATATGCAAGAGCCATGAATGGAACTAACAACTCACAAACTCGAGAAATGTTTTTAATGCCTCCAACAACAACTAGTGCCACAACAACTGTAATAACTAACCCAACCATCCAATTCTCAAGACCAGGGATGTTAGAAGTGAGAATTGATGTGATAGCCTGCGACTGAACAGCATCGCCTGTCCCAAGCGTTGCAAGTGCACAGAAAAAAGCAAACGCACCAGCTCCAAATTTTGCCCACGAAGGAATCTCGCCCAAAGCAGTCTTGAATGCTTCTTTAAAAACAACCATGGTGCCACCCATGATGTTTCCATTCTCATCTCGCTTTCTAAACTTTACAGCCATGTAGACTTCACAATATTTAGTGGCAATTCCAAAAACACCAGTGAGCCACATCCAAAAGACGGCACCAGGTCCACCAGCAAGAATAGCCGTTCCAACGCCAACAATGGCGCCAGTGCCAATAGTTCCAGCCAAAGTAGTGCAAAGGGCTGCAAACTGAGAAATGTCACCTTTTGCTCCCACATCTTCTTTAGTAATGCTCATTTTAATTGCAGTGAAAAGCTTTCTCTGAATTCCGCCTGTTCTCACCGTTAAATAAAGGTGAGTTCCAAGCAAAATGATAATCATCGGCGGTCCCCACACAAAACCATCAATACTGTTAATAATCGCTACTAATCCGTCCATAAATTAAACTCGCTAAATTGATAGATTACAAAAGAAACTCTAATTATAAAAAAGTATTACTGCAATTAATTAGGCGTTTTTATAAACGTTAATTGCCCCGCAAGCTAGCGTTAAATCAAGACACGAAGAAGAAAGTGGCTCACCGTCAATTTGAATTTTTTGATCACCAGAAATTGATATATGCATCTCTTTTGCTTGAAAAGATTTGATGTTTTTAAACTGAGTGTGGTGTCCGTTTTTTGCAAGTAAAAATAGGCCTAGGGCAGATAAAAAAGAAAGATTTGGTGTCACATAACAAACATCAAAAAGCCCATTGTTTATTTCAGCATTTGGGCAAATCTCAAATCCGCCTCCATATGTTTTTCCAACCTGTGTGGCTAACATGTATGTTTGACCAGTAAAACTGTGTGGCTCACCTTGATTGTCTAGATAATTGCATGAAAATGGAATTAAATCCAAGTGGTTTTTTAGCTGATATAGCCCCTCTTCGAAAAAGACTCTCGTGCCAGTTTTGCCTGTTTTAATTCTTCGTTCAATTGTGCCCAATGCAATTGCAGCATCAAGACCAAATGACAATGTTTGAGCGAAATATTCGCCATTACAAACTCCAAGATCTGCCTTAGTTTGCCTAGTTTTCATTAGCTGCTCTAAAGCATCTTTTGGCTTTAGCGACATTTTCAAACTTCTTGCATAATCGTTGCCTGTTCCAGCAGGTATTAACGCAAAACTCGAGCGATCTTGTTTTTTGAGTTTCATTAAAGCGTTTACAATTTCATGAACGAGACCATCGCCGCCCACAGCCAAAACTATATCGGACTCAGAAGAGAAGCTAAAAACTAGCCTTTCTGCATCGCCTCTGCAACTCGTAAAATGAAAACTAACATCAAATCCACGGAGTTTTAGTTGACTATTCACAAACTCAGCAACAGCTTTAGCCTCCCCGTTTTGAGAAGTGGGGTTTGCAATGACAGTAATTTTTTTGTTATCCCGAAATTCCATATCTTCGAAATATTATGAAACAAATTCTGAAATTGCAAAACAGAGATGAAAATTTAGGAGATTAAACGCCTCCTCATTTACTATAAGTGCATGAAAAACACTCTTGAGATAAAAAACATTACTTGCTCCTATGCAAAAAAACCAGTTGTAGAAAACTTCTCACTAAAACTAAAAGAAGGCGAACACATTGCTTTAACAGGCGAAAATGGTCGCGGAAAAACAACAGTTTTAAAAACCGCAGCAGGCTTGTTAAGGCCAGATGAAGGCTCGGTGAGAATCTTTGGAATTGAAATTAACAATGATTCCAAGCAAGAGAGCTCAAAAAGATATTTGCCAAAGCTATCTTTTGTTTTCCAGAACCCAAGCCTTCAAATAATTGGTTCAACACCCTTTGAAGATCTGATTTTTGGATTAAAAAACTTAAACATAAAAAGAAAAGAAGCTGAAACCAGAGCAGAAAAACAACTCATAGACCTTGAAATTACACACTTAAAAAACGTTGCATCGTTTTCACTCTCAGGCGGCGAAGCTCAATTAGTCGCGTTCGCAGGAGCAATTATCACACGACCAAAGCTATTGTTTCTTGACGAGCCAACGTCAATGCTTGACGAGGAGCACAAAATCAAAATCACTAATTCAATAGATTGTTTAAAACAAGAAGGCACTGCAATTTTGAGCGTGTCCCATGACGCACATTTACTAAACTGCGCTGATGAGGTTATCTGTCTTTAAATGGTAAAATTTACTTTCGATAAAGTTAACTTGAAAACACGCATCGAAACAAACTAGCTATAGTTGCTTTAAATCACCAAAAAACAAAATAGGTACTTAAAGAAAGGTGTCTAGCAATGCCCAGAAAAGTTATGATTATGGACCATCCTCTCATCGCGCATAAATTGAGCATTTTGCGCAATAAAAACACGCCTTCAAACCAATTCAGAACGCTGATTAATGAAATTTCAGAATTGATGATTTTTGAAGCCACCCGTGATTTAGAAACAGAAGAAGTCGAGGTTGAAACACCTTGCGGCATTGCTAAATGCCGCCAGCTTGCAGGGAAAAAGCTTGCTTTTGTCCCAATACTTAGGGCAGGAATCGGTATGCTAGATGGGGCATTGACACTTGTTCCCGCAGCACGCGTTGGCCACATTGGTCTATATCGCGATGAAAAAACACTAGAGCCACATGAATATTACTGCAAACTACCACACGACATAGAAGAGCGCGAGGTTTTTGTTGTAGACCCAATGCTTGCAACTGGTGGCAGCGCATGTGATGCAATAAAGCTCATAAAGCAAAGAAAACCTAAAAAGATTTCCTTTCTTTGCACTGTAGCAGCCCCATCAGGCCTTGAAAGACTGAAAGAAGAGCATCCTGACGTTGACATCTATTGCGCTGCCCTAGATGAACGCCTAAATGAAAACGGCTACATCGTTCCAGGTCTTGGAGATGCAGGCGACAGAATTTTTGGAACACTATAAATACTTAGGGTTTAGAAAGGTTAAGTAATGTCAGACAAACCAAAAGTTGGAGTCAATGAAATTCGAGACGCTCGCGAACTTGGAATGCCTAAGATGGTTACTCTTGGCTTCCAGCACATGTTTGCAATGTTTGGCGCCACAGTAACAGTTCCTCTTTTAACAGGATTAAGCGTTTCAACAACTCTTCTTTGTGCAGGCCTAGCGACAATCCTCTTCCACGTTTTAACTAAACGGAAAGTACCTGCTTTTCTTGGTTCATCATTTGCATTTCTTGCAGGATATGCAGCAATAGCTCCAATGATTGATGGACAACCAAACACCGAAATGCTTCCATATGCATGCCTAGGCGTCGCATTCGCAGGCATTCTCTATTTGGTTCTAGCTGCTTGTATTAAAATTGCAGGCATCAAAAGAATCATGAAATTCTTCCCTCCGGTAGTTACCGGCCCCATCATCATGGCCATTGGATTATCTTTATCCCCTTCCGCTATAGCTAATTGCTCATCAAACTGGTGTCTAGCCGTGGTTGCCCTCGTGTTAGTAATCATTGCTAACGTTTTCGGAAAAGGAATGATAAAAATTATTCCTATCCTCATTGGAATCATTGGTTCCTATCTCGTTGCAGTAATTGCTGGTAATGTCCTGGGGATTGAAAGCTTTGCAATTGACTTTACAAATGTTGAACAAGCTGCATGGATTGGTCTTCCGATTGAGTGGTCACACACCGTATTCGGTGGTGTTCATGATTCAGGAATAGCAATTGGCGCTATCATCGCAATTATGCCAATCGCTCTAGCTACCATGATGGAACACATCGGTGACATCAGCGCAATTTCAGCAACTTGCAACAGAAACTTCCTAACTGACCCTGGTCTTCACAGAACACTTCTTGGTGACGGACTAGGAACAATTCTTGCATCTCTCTTCGGAGGACCAGCTAACACTACATATGGTGAGAACACTGGCGTGCTTGCGCTATCAAGAGTATACGATCCAAGAGTTGTTCGCATTGCTGCCTACTTCGCAATTGCAATGTCTTTTTGTCCAAAATTTGCAGCTCTCATCACATCAATCCCGATGTCAATCGTTGGCGGCATTTCATTTGTTCTCTACGGAATGATTTCAGCTATTGGCGTTAGAAATGTTGTAGAAGCAAAAGTAGACTTCTCAAAGACAAGAAATACGCTCATTGCAGGTGTTATTCTTGTTGTCGCACTTGGTCTCACGGGCGGCATCACAATTGTTGTTGGCGAAATATCAATTACTTTAACAGCTCTTGCGATTGCCTCAATTGCTGGCATTGTTTTAAATGTGATCTTCCCAGAAAAAGACTTTAGTCCAGAAAACGCATTTGAATCAGTGACCGATTCAAAACAAATAAATTTTGACGAATAAACTATTGAAATTTCGGAGTAATTTTTGATTGCTGAAATCCTCTTGATTTCGGTGTCCCTTGCAATGGATGCTTTTGCAGTGTCCATTGGCAAGGGCCTCACTACTCACAAGAACACACTAAAAGTAGCACTAGTTTGTGGGGTGTGGTTTGGTGCATTTCAGGCCATTATGCCAGTCGTAGGATTTGCTCTTGGGAGCACTGTCTCTGCGTTCATACAACAGTTTTCAGGGCCCATAGCATTGATGTTACTTGCTTTTGTTGGCATCAACATGATTCGCGAAGCAGTTTCAAATAAAGACGAAGAAATCACTAATTCTCTTGACGCAAAAGAAATGTTTATGCTTGCGATTGCCACTAGCATAGATGCCCTGGTTGTCGGAATCAGCTATGTTGCGCTTCAGGTAAACATAATAATAGCATCGGCTATTATTGGTGTTATAACTTTTATAATTTGCTTTGCTGGCGCCTTAATAGGTAACAGAATTGGCAGCAAGTGGGAAATACCATCTGCCATCGCAGGAGGCATTGTTCTCATCATCATAGGACTTAAAGTCTGCCTTGTCGGATAACCTTTATCCCCAAATTAAAGAAAACATTTAGTGATAGGAAGACTTGCGGAGCAAACAGTCAAGATAAATCTGTCTACAGCAATCAATTCAACATTCATTTATGGTTGAATGAATGTATAAGATTATCTCCCATTCAACGCAGCCGTGACAAAACAAGCAAACCAATGACTAAACAAAAAAACAAAACAAACGATTTCGTAATTACAAAACTCATTAGTTAAAACAATTAAAAAAGCCGTGACGTAAATGTCACGGCTTTAGTTTATTTACAAGATTTAACTTTGAATCTATAAACTTCTCAGCTTATGCACCAAAAATCTCGATTGTGTCGCCTTCAGCGAGAGTTACCATCGCTTTTTTCCAAGTTCTGGTTAGACCTTGCTTGTAGCGAAGTCTCTTCGACTTAGGTTTGACATTTAAGGTGTTCACCTTTTCAACAGTTACACCAAAGATTTTCTCAACTGCCTGAGCAATCTCAATCTTGTTTGCTGATTTTGCAACCTCAAATGTGTAAACATTGTTCTCAATTTGATCATATGATTGCTCTGAAATAACAGGGCGAATAATGATTTGTCTTGCATCGAGCTGCATTATGCAAACACCTCCTCGATATATTTCAAGCATTCATCAACGATTACGAGCTTCTTGTTGTCAAGAACTTCATATGTGTTGATGTCGTTAACAGGCAAAATGTCTACATTTTGCAAGTTTCTGAATGAAAGATATGTGTCAATTGCATCGTTAGGAATAACAAGAGTGATTCTCACATCTTTACAATCAAGTGCGCTCAAAATGTCTGTAGCTTTCTTTGTAGAAGGCTTTTCAAATTCAAAAGGCTTTACAACAATAATTTCGTTGTCAGCAGCTTTTGCAGAAAGAGCACTCTTAAGAGCAAGCTTTATCTCTTTCTTGTTTACTTTTTGAGCATATGAACGAGGGGTTGGTCCAAATACTACACCACCGCCACGCCAAATTGGAGAGCGAGATGAACCAGCACGAGCACGACCAGTTCCTTTTTGTCTCCAAGGCTTTTTACCGCCGCCAGAAACTGCACTTCTATTCTTAACAGCTGCAGTTCCTTGTCTCCAGGCATTGCGCTGTGCTTTGACAGTGCGATGCATTACATGCATGTTAGGCTCGATGCCAAAAACAGCATCGGACAGCGTAGCTTCGCCACTTGCCTTGCCCGCAGCATCTTTAATTTCAATAGTTGCCATTATTTTCTTCTCCTAAATGTCTCTTGAAATCCTACTATGCGCGAGCAACTCTAACTCGAACAACAGAATTTACGCCACCAGGAACAGCTCCGCGAAGCAAAATGAGGTTTTGCTCAGCATCAACGCGCACAACCTTAAGGTTGCGTGTTGTAACGGTATCACAACCCATGTGACCAGGAAGTCTCTTACCTTTAAAAACACGAGCAGGGGTTGCGCACTGACCGACAGAAGCAGGTGCTCGGTGGAAGTGTGAACCATGTCCACCAGGGCCGCCTCTAAAGCCATATCTCTTCATAACGCCAGCAAAACCTTTGCCTTTTGAAGTTGCAGTAACATCAACTTTAGCAACATCAGCAAATGCTTCGACAGTTTGTGTGTCACCTACATGATAGGCGCTTGCGTCTTCTACGCGAGTTTCACGAAGATATTTTTTAGGCTCAACACCTTGTGCCTTGAAATGGCCTGCAGCAGGCTTGTTTAATTTGCTTTCTTTAACCTCGCCAAATCCGAGTTGCAAAGCATTGTAACCGTCGGTCTCAACAGTTTTTACTTGGCAAATTACATTTGGGTCAGCTTTAATGACTGTGACAGGAACAAGTTTGTCTTCTTCATTGAAGATTTGTGTCATGCCAATTTTCTTACCAAAAATCTCATTAATCATGCTCTGTCACCTCCTTTAAAGTTTGATTTCGATGTCAACACCAGCAGGAAGAGAAAGACGAATCAAAGAGTCAACTGTGTTTGGTGTTGGCTCAAGGATGTCAATCAGACGCTTGTGAGTTCTGATCTCAAACTGCTCGCGAGAGTCTTTGTTTACATGCGGCGAACGAATAACGCAATAAAGGTTGCGCTCCGTTGGCAGCGGAATTGGTCCAGAAATTTTTGCACCAGTTTGCTCGACAGTTTCCACAATGAGTTTTGCTGATTGATCAACTAACTCGTGGTCATAGCCTTTCAAACGAATGCGTATGTTCTTTTCAGCCACTTTATCCTCCAAATTTCTTGTTTAAAGCAAAACTCTTAAGCGTTTCCGCCAGCTTTTGAAATGATTTCAGTTGAAACGCTCTTTGGTACTGGCTCATATGAGTCAAACTGCATTGTGTAGGTTGCGCGGCCCTGCGTGCCACTGCGAAGATCGGTTGCATAACCAAACATCTCAGACAGAGGAACTTTTGCGTCAATTGCAACAGCATTGCCACGCTGTTCCTGACCAAGAATAACACCACGGCGTGATGGAATGTCTCCCATAACAAAGCCAGTGTATTCTTCTGGAGTTTCAACTTCTACCTTCATAACAGGCTCAAGAATGACTGGATCTGATTTTTTCAAAGCATCTTTAATAGCCATAGAACCAGCTACCTTAAATGCCGCCTCAGAAGAGTCAACCTCGTGGAATGATCCATCATAGAGTTCAACACGAACGTCTTCAACAGGATATCCTGCCAAAACACCGCTATTGAGAGCTTCTTTGATGCCCTTGTCAACTGCTGGGATGAACTCTTTAGGGATTATGCCGCCAACAATCTTGTTCTCAAACAAATAACCTTTACCAGGCTCTTGTGGATACATGTTGATAACTGCATGGCCATATTGTCCATGTCCACCAGACTGACGAACAAATTTGCCCTCAGCACCCTTAACTTCATGACCAGGACGCTCACGATAGGCAACCTGTGGTTTGCCAACGTTTGCTTCAACATTAAACTCACGAAGCAGGCGGTCAACAATAATCTCAAGGTGAAGCTCACCCATTCCAGCAATGATTGTTTGTCCTGTTTCATGGTTTGTAGAAACGCGGAATGTTGGGTCCTCTTCAGCGAGCTTTTGAAGAGCAATGCTCATTTTGTCTTGCTCAGCTTTAGTCTTTGGCTCAACAGCAATGTCGATAACTGGATCAGCAAATTCCATTGATTCAAGAATGATTGGATGATCCTCGTCGCAAAGAGTGTCCCCAGTGCCAGTGTCTTTCAATCCAACAACGGCAACGATGTCGCCAGCAGAGCACTTGTCAACGTCTGTTCTTTGATTTGAGTGCATCTGAAGAAGACGGCCAATTCTTTCTTTCTTGTCTTTTGTCGCATTAAGAGCATATGAACCTGACTCCAAAGTGCCAGAATAACAACGAAGATATGTGAGCTTTCCAACAAATGGGTCAGTCATAATCTTGAATGCAAGAGCACTAAATGGTGCTTTTGGATCAGCTGGGCGAGGCTCAGTCTCGCCAGTCTCTGGATTTGTTCCTTCAATTGCCTTAATGTCAGTTGGTGAAGGAAGATAGTCAACAACTGCGTCGAGAAGTTCCTGAACACCTTTGTTTTTGTAGGCTGAACCAACAAACACAGGATTCAATTTACAAGCGATAACAGCTTTGCGAATTGCAGCCTTAAACTCAGGGATAGTAACCTCTTGATCCTCAAGAATCTTTTCCATGAGTTCATCATCACAGTCAGCAGCTGCCTCGAGAAGTTCTTGGCGAAGTTCTTCCGCTTGTGCTTGGAATTCCTCAGGAATTGAATCCATTGGTTCAGGATATGTCATTCCTTTGTCGTCAGCTTTAAAGTCCCAAGCTGTCATTGTAACAAGGTCGATAACTCCCCAAAACTTGTCTTCAGCTCCCATTGGGATTTGAGCTGCATGAGCAGGAGCACCGAGACGATCGCGCATTGTGTCAATAGCATGGAAATAGTCAGCGCCAACGCGGTCATATTTGTTAATGAAAGCGATTCTTGGAACACCATAACGCTCTGCCTGACGCCAAACAGTCTCAGACTGTGGCTGAACGCCAGCAACTGCATCAAAAACTGCAACAGTTCCATCAAGAACGCGCAGTGAACGCTCAACTTCTGCTGTGAAGTCTACGTGTCCTGGTGTGTCAATGATTTGGAAGCGATATTTATCACCGTCATGAGCCCCACCAGGGTAGCTCCAAAAGCAAGTAGTAGCAGCTGAAGTAATAGTTACACCACGCTCCTGCTCCTGAGCCATCCAGTCCATGGTAGCAGCACCCTCATGAACCTCACCAATTTTGTGAGTTTTACCTGTGTAGTAAAGAATGCGCTCTGTTGTGGTAGTTTTGCCAGCATCGATGTGAGCCATGATGCCGAAGTTGCGTGTGTGTTGTAGATCTGTTTTAGCCATTTTCTCTCACTCCTAGAAACGATAATGAGAAAATGCTCTGTTGGCTTCTGCCATTTTGAACATATCTTCACGTTTTTTAACTGCAGCGCCAGTGTTTTGTGCTGCATCCATAATCTCTTTTGCGAGACGCTCAGCCATTGTGTGCTCTTTGCGCGCACGGCTGTAATCAACAATCCAGCGAATGCCAAGAGTTGTGGAACGGCGAGAATCAACTTCCATAGGAACCTGATAGGTTGCACCGCCAACACGCTTTGGCTTGCACTCGAGTTGTGGTTTTACATTGTCCATTGCCTGCTTGAAAACATCAAGTGGTTTTTCACCAGTTTTCTCTGCAACAATGTCAAATGCATCGTAAACAATTTTGACAGCAAGTGATTTCTTGCCGTCCAACATAATCTTGTTAATCAATTGAGTAACAGTCTTGTTGTTGTACTTTGCGTCCGGTTGTACTGGACGATGTTGTGCTGGTGCACGACGTGGCATTTTTGCTTATCCTTTCTTAATCTGCGCGCTTCGGCTGACCCAAACTTGTCAGCATTAGGCTAGATTCATAACCCGCGCGACTTACTCTTAGTCCCTATTTAGGTCGCTTTGCTCCATAACGGCTTCTTGCTTGTGAGCGGTTGTCAACAGCTGCACAGTCAAGAGCTGCTCTGATGACCTTGTAACGAACACCTGGAAGGTCTTTTACACGTCCGCCACGGATGAGAACCATTGAGTGCTCTTGCAAATTGTGTCCAATACCAGGGATGTAGGCAGATACTTCCATGCCATTTACAAGACGAACACGGCAAACTTTACGAAGAGCCGAGTTAGGCTTTTTAGGTGTAGAAGTAAATACACGTGTGCAAACACCACGTTTTTGTGGATTGCCCTTCAATGCAGGTGTCTTTTTCTTGTCAACCTGCTTTGCACGGCCTTTGCGTACTAATTGGTTTATTGTAGGCACGAATTTTCTCCTTCTTGGTTTTTAAATTAGTGCTTTCTTTTCGCTTATTCACAAATTCATTCTGAATTTAAGAAAAGCATTTGCTTTGCCTCTTACATAGAAAACTTATTGTCAGCACGTCATGAATCAACACCAATGACCCATGAGAATTCAAGCTTCCTTCGAAGACGCGACTTTTTATTATAGATATTTTCCCAGTTCGGTTAACGCAACCTACCCGGGAGTATCTATAACAAAGTAATTATACATTTTTATATATTTTTGTTTTTCAAATAATAAAAATATTTTTTCATCTCATCGAAGAAAATCAAGTTTTTAAGACTCGAATCAGTAGTTCGAATTTCGTAATTTCAATTCAAATTAGTTTTATTTATCAAAAATCAACTAAAAGACATCAGGAAATGTGAAAGCATGAAAATGAAATAAAAAGGAATTAACGTGTTATGTCTAGCATCGAAATTACAAGACGTCAGTTTATTAAAAGTTCAACTGTTGCAGGCGTTTTATCACTAATTGGCAGTTCTTGCGTGATGTTTTCGGGATGTGCCCAAAATCAAGAAGAGCGTGATCCAAGCTATAAAAGCCCCTATGACTTTAATAGCTTGTCAATAAAGAATGGAAGGGCAACCTATTACGAAAACGGATCTCTTGGCTCTAGGCTAGGAATTGATGTTTCTGAAAACCAAGGTTTAATAGATTGGAACCAAGTTCAGGCAGACGGCATCGAGTTTGCATTTGTGAGAATTGGATATAGAGGCTCAACAAAAGGTGACCTGTATGATGACAAATTCTACATTCAAAACATTATCAATGCGCGAAATGCTGGACTTGATGTTGGTGCATACTTCTATTCTCAAGCGACAGACGAAAATGAGGCAAAAGATGAAGCAGAGCTTTGCATAGATAGATTATCTAACATTAGCAGTGATTTAAAAATCAATGGTTCTCCCCTGTCAATGCCTTTGGTTTTTGATCATGAACCAACTGCAAATGGTGCAGGACGAACAGATAATCTATCTCGCACTGACCTTACAAACTGCGCCATTGAATTCTGCAAAACAATAGCTCAATCTGGCTTGCGACCAATGATATATGGAAATGCTGGCGACATAGGAAGATATGAGCGTGAAAGACTACTTAGTTCTGTGAGCAAACTTGGTCAGGACAAAATGCAGGTTTGGTATGCAGAATACAACTCAAACAAGCCCTCTGCTCAGTTCGACTTCTCAATTTGGCAATATGACAATCAAGGAGCAGTTGCAGGCATCGACACCGATGTCGACATGAACATACTATTCACAAAAACCTACAAATAGCTCCCTTAACGATATCCAACTTTTTAAAATCTAGTGTTAACGCATCACTTCAGAATAATTAACTAGTCAAGAGCAGCTTGTGCTGCTGCAAGACGAGCAACTGGCACTCGATAGGGCGAGCAAGAAACATAGTCAACTCCACAGTTCGCAAATGTGTGAATTGATTCCGGATCTCCGCCGTGTTCACCACACACACCGCACAAAAGATTAGGATTTGTTTGTTTTCCTAATTCGGTTGCCATCCCCACAAGTTTGCCGACACCATTTCCATCAACTGTTGCAAATGGATTTCTGCTTAGCAGGTGTTTTTCAAGATAAAGCGGAATAAACTCACCCTCAACATCGTCGCGACTAAATCCAAATGTTGTTTGAGTGAGGTCATTAGTTCCAAAACTGAAGAAATCAGCCTGTGTCGCAATTTCATCTGCCGTCAAAGCAGCTCGTGGAAGTTCTATCATTGTGCCGATTTCCATGTTTAAATCAACAGCCTCAGCCTTTGACACCTCTGAAATAACACGCAATGCATCCTCTTTTGCATATGCAAGTTCATTTACGGTGCAAATAAGAGGCACCATAATCTCAGGCTTTGGATTAAACCCTTCTTTTTTTAATTTGGCAGTTGCAGTTGCAATCGCGCGAACTTGAAGTTCTGTCAAAACAGGATAAACTATGCCTAATCTGCATCCACGCAACCCCATCATTGGGTTTTGTTCATTAAAAGAATCAATCTTAGACAACAATTCACGTTTATTCGAAATTACCTTAGCTTCAGCGTCTCGCTCTTCTAAACGAGCAATTTCTACTTCTAACGTGCGTGGGTTGTCCAAAAACTCATGAAGTGGTGGGTCTAGCAGGCGAATTATCATTGGCAATCCGTCCATGACCTTTAGCATCTCATAAAAATCTTCAACTTGAGCAAGATATAGCGACTCAGCTGCTGCTGAGCGAGATTTTTCGTCTTCATTAAGAATGAACGATTGAATAATCTTTTTTCTTTCACCTAAAAACATGTGCTCTGTTCTACAAAGACCAATGCCTTCTGCACCAAAATCTCTTGCGCATTTAGCATCCTTTGGATTGTCGGCATTAGCACGAACGCCGAGTTTTCTAATGTTGTCGGCCCACTCCAAAATAGTGTCAAGATCCCCTGTGATTTCTGGTTCAACAAGGCTAACTTCCCCTTTAACAACAATCCCTTCTGAGCCATCAAGAGAAATGATGTCATCTTCATGAATCACTAAATCTAGGCCTTGGATTTCAATCGTTTTGGCGTCTGCATCAATCCGCAGCGATTCGCAACCACAAACACAAGGCGTCCCCATCCCTCTTGCAATAACTGCAGCATGGGAAGTTTTTCCACCATGAGAGGTTAGAATGCCTTCAGCTGCATACATTCCAGCCAAATCATCGGGAGTCGTTTCCCAGCGGACAAGAATGCACTTTTCTCCTTTCTCAACCGCCGAGACGACTTCACCACTTGAAAATTTAACCTTTCCAACAGCAGCACCAGGAGATGCATTTAGCCCACTTGCAACCACTTCATATGTTGAGTTTTTGTCAAACTGTGGATGCAATAGCTGATCTAGTTGGTCAGGAGCTATTCGAGAAATGGCGGTTTCTTTGTCAATCAACCCTTCCTCGACCATGTCAATTGCGATTTTTAACGCAGCCGCAGCAGTTCTTTTGCCAGCACGCGTCTGAAGCATCCAAAGTTTTCCCTGCTCAATCGTAAATTCAATGTCGCACATGTCGTGAAAATGATTTTCCAAAACGCTAAATATGTCCTCTAGCTCATGAGCTGCTTCTTTCAGTCCTGGCACATCTTTTAGATCTGCAATCGGAGTTGTGTTCCTGATGCCAGCAACAACATCTTCTCCTTGAGCGTTTACTAAAAAGTCTCCATAAAAAACTTTGTCTCCATTTGCAGGATTTCTTGTAAATGCAACGCCAGTGGCTGAAGTGTTACCTTTGTTTCCAAAAACCATTGACTGAACATTAACAGCAGTACCAAGGTCGTTGGCTATCTTATTTTTTTGACGATATAAAACAGCACGTGGATTATTCCAAGATCCAAAAACAGCTTCGATAGCAAGCCTCAATTGAACAGTTGGATCTTGAGGGAATGTAACTTTTCCATCCTTTACAAGCGATGGATAATCAACTGGAGAGACGTTATCGGAAAAAATTGTCTTGAACTCGCAAACCAAGTCCTCTAAATCTCGAGCATCAAGGTCGGTGTCAGACTCAACACCCAAAGCATCTTTTTTTACAGAAATTGCTTTTTCATACAAATCGCCATCTAGCCCCATGACGACGTTGGAAAACATCTGAATAAAACGACGATAAGAATCCCACGCAAAACGAGGATTGTTTGTTTGCTCAATTAATCCATAGATTGACTTATCGTTTAGACCAAGGTTTAAAACTGTGTCCATCATACCCGGCATCGACATAGGAGCGCCGCTTCGAACGCTAACCAAAAGTGGGTCTTTTTCATCCCCAATCTTTTTTCCCATGCGCGATTCCAGATTAAGACGATAACGCTCAATCTCAGCAAGGGCACCTTCAGGCCAAACGTTTCCTTCATTTGCATATTCCATGCATGTTTGACAAGTTATCGTAAACCCAGGGGGAACGGGCAGGCCTAAATTAGACATTTCAGCAAGGTTAGCTCCCTTGCCGCCTAAAACGTAGCGCATTTGCGCATTTCCTTCGGTAATGTTTTGCCCATTGGAATCATTTCCGAATGCAAAAACTCTTTTTGTGTCAGACATGAGCTTGTCTCCTTCTGGCCAAAAAGTAGCCATCGTTAGTTAGCATAATATAACTAATGATAACTGGTAAAAATGCTCAAATTTCAACTGAACACAAAAATAACGACAAACACAAAAACTCCTTACTTGCGTTGTCGTTAGCCCACAATCACAAGCAAGGAGACAAATAATTTTTTAAAGAAATAAGATTCGCTAGCTATTTAGAGAATTTAGCGAAATCAGCAATGCCGGCAAAGCAATCGATAAAGTTGTTCAAAATCTTTATTCTGTTAACCTTGATTTTTTCATCTTTGTCCATAATCATTGTGCTTTCAAAGAAGTCATCAATTGGTGCGCGCAATGCTGCCAGGCACTTTAGGGCCGAGAAATAGTCACTATCGATCTGTTCAGTCGAGTCTTCCTTAGCCTTCAAAATCACAGTATACAGTTCTCTTTCTTTGTCGCTCAGAAGGCTCTCGTCTAGGTCTAGGCCCAAAGATGGGTCAGAAAGGGAGTAGGCACGAGTAAATGCTGTGCTCAAATCATTGAAATCGTCTTTTAGCTCTTCTCTTGCTTTTTGCAAATCTAAAGCGCGTGAAATGATTGTCAAAGGTTCCTCGACACCCGAAGCCATAACAGCATCGATTGTTTCCTGTTCGCATCCGTTAGTTTTAGAAATCTGAGATGCGCGATCACAGAAGAAATCAACAATGTTCTTCTTAGCTTCGTCAATATCAAACTCGATGCCTTGATTTTTCAACTGAGCCAAAGAATCATCAATTGCAGGCAGAAGCTCTATGTCGAGGCCTGATTGCATAATGGAAATGCAACCTAGTGCGGCGCGGCGCACCCCAAACGGGTCTTTAGAACCAGTAGGCTTTTCGCCAACAGCAATAAGCCCACAAACTGAGTCAAGCTTGTCAGCTAAAGCCACAACTTTACCAGTGATTTCTTGAGGGACATCATCTCCTGCAAACTTTGGACAATAGTGTTCTTTAATTGCAAGAGCAACGTGCTCATTTTCTCCACTTGCGGCAGCATAATAGCTTCCCATGATTCCTTGTACACTTGTAAACTCGATTACAGCTTGAGAAGGAAGGTCGGCCTTAGCAAGATATGCTGCACGAACAACATCTGTTTTTTCTTCTTCTGGCAAATTAGCTTTGCAAGCAATGTAGGTTGCGAGAGAAACGTTCCTGTCATTCTTGGCTTTAATTGTTCCAAGTTTTTCCTGATAAATTACTTCGCTTAGTTTTTCAACATTGTCTTCTAGTGGATGCTTCAAGTCTTCCTCATAGAAGAACTTCGCGTCGTAGAGACGAGCAGCAACTACTCTCTCATTGCCATCTACAATAATTTCCTCATTTTCTGGATTGCCATTTGAAACAATAACAAACTTGTTTGAAAGTTTTCCATTTTGTTGATAAAGTGGGAAATATCTTTGATGCATAAGCATCGCATCAACAATAATCTCTTCAGGAACTTTTAGGAACTCTTCATCAAAAGTTCCAACCATTGGAGTTGGGTATTCACCAAGGTTTGTGACTTCAACAAGTGTTTTTTGAGGAATTTGAGATGTATATCCTGTTTGTTCTTCAATCTTTTTTATTCCATCGAGAATAATCTGCTTGCGTTCTTCTTCCAAAGGAATAACACTTGCACTTCGCACTACATCAATCAAACTATCAGCAGAAGGTACTGTGTGTGGTCCAGGATTTAAGAATCTGTGCCCTATTGTCTTGTTTGAGCTCTCCAAGTTGGCCCACTTGACATCTACGACATCAGAACCAAACATTGCACAAAGCCATCTAACTGGGCGAGAATACACTTCACGAGTTGAGCCCCAGTTGCATGACTTTGGCCACTTAATTCCAGTGATTGTTTTTAGGCAAATATCACCCAAAAGTTCAATTACATTTACAGAAGGTGTTACAACAGTTGCACAATATGACGCTTTATCGCCCTCTCCCTCCAAAACGAGGTCTGCGACTTCAACGCCTTTAGAATGAGCAAAACCAAGAAGTGCCTTAGTTGGATTGCCATCTTCATCAAGTGCGATTTTTTTAGAAGGACCTCTAAACTTTTCAATCTTTTCATCAGTTGCTTCAGCAACATCATGAGCAATAAATATTTGACGTCGAGGAGAAGTGAAAATTTCTACCTCACCATGAACAATGCCCGCATCATCTAATAGCTTTGGAACAAGAGTTTTTAATTGAACTGTGGCATCTGCCAGGTCAAACGCAGGGATTTCTTCACTGCCAATTTCAAAAGCAAAAGTTCTAGTGTTTGCCATTTCCCTACTCCTTTCCATCTTTACCGCAAACGACTTTCATATAGGACTCGCAACATCCCTTAGCAATTTCTCGAACACGGAGAATGTATGATTGACGCTCAGTTGCCGAAATCATTCCTCGGGCATCGAGCAAGTTAAATGTGTGGCAGCATTTCAAAACTGAATCATATGCTGGAAGTGGCAAATCTTTGCTCAAAAGATCGTTAGCCTCTTCTTCCCTTTTCTCAAATTCCTCTAGCAAGAACTGAGGATTTGATTCTTCAAAGTTATATCTTGAGAATTGTTTTTCGTTGTTTAGATAAACGTCTCCATAGGTGTAAACATGACCTTCGGCATCGCGAGCCCACTCAATATCAAACACGTTGTCGACACCTTGGACAAACATTGTGAGACGCTCAAGACCATAAGCAAGCTCCGCTGGAACAGGGAATGTCTCGAAGCCACCAACTTGCTGGAAATAGGTAAACTGAGTTACCTCCATGCCGTCAATCCAAACTTCCCAACCAAGACCCCAAGCGCCAAGAGTTGGGCTTTCCCAGTCGTCTTCAACAAAACGAACGTCGTGCTTGTGAATGTCAATGCCAATAGCCTTTAAAGAACCAAGATACAAATCTTGTACATCATCTGGAGACGGCTGCAAGATGACCTGGAATTGATAGTAAAACTGCAAGCGGTTTGGATTTTCGCCATAGCGTCCATCTGCAGGTCGTCTGCATCCTTGAACATAGGCAGTCTTCCATTTCTCTCCTGCTAAAGTGCGAAGTGTTGTTGCAGGAGCGTTGGTACCGGCGCCAACCTCGTTGTCGTATGGCTGCAAGATAACACAACCTTGCTCGGACCAATACTTTTGAAGATTCATTACGACTTCTTGGAAAGTCAATGAACCCTCTCTGGCTTTTCTGCGCTCCATAGCTCAAATTCCTTTCTTCTAAATTAAATGTATGTGGTTAAGCGGCCAATACACTACAAACGCACGCGCTTGAATTGTTTCGACAGCAATAGCACCAAAATATCTCGAATCTTGCGAGTTAGTTCGGTTATCACCCATCACAAACACATAACCATCAGGAACAACATATGGGTAGGAACTAATCGCAATTGAGTTCGCAAGCGGGCGAGACTCTTTTCCGTTAGTATAATCTTCTTCAACAACTTTTCCATCGACCACAAGGTTTCCATCAACAAAATTTACAGTTTGGCCACTTGTAGCAACTACTCTTTTTATAAGTAGTCTTGAAGGAGTTTGGGGGTCGTTAAAAGTCACAACATCACCAACTGCAGGCTCACGAAAGTGGTAGCTGACTTTTTCTCCGAAAACATTGTCTCCAGTCATGATTGTGTCTTCCATTGAACCAGTTGGAATTGTGAAAGGTTCGATGACAAATTGCCTAAGCAGCATGGAGAAGATAAAAATCAGCGCAGCGCACACCACCACCCAAACAACAGAACCCAAAAAGTTAGTCGCTTTTGAATTTGCGTGATCGCCTTCAAACAATTAAATTCTCCCAGAGTGGAATATTTATCAAGATGAGAAAAAATTATACGTTATTTAAACAGTGGGCGCATGCGCTACGTGCTTTACTTTATCGAGCATTTTTAGATCTTCAGTCGACAAAAGATTGTCTCTAAGTGCCCTCTCGATTAAATCGGGCCTTGAATTCCATGTTCGTCTTATGCTTGATTCCCTATTAAATTTATCGATTTTACTGTCATTTCCGCTAAGGAGAACACTTGGCACATCCATTCCTCGATAGGAGTCAGGACGTGTATATTGAGGTTGCTCAAGCAAATAATCAGAGAATGACTCATTGATAGCACCTGTTTCAGCACCCAAAACACCAGGAATTTTTCTCACCGTCGCGTCAATTATCACAGTTGAGGCGAGCTCACCAGAAGTTAGCACATAATCACCAATCGAAACGACATCATCAGCTAATGCATAAACCCGCTCATCAAGTCCCTCGTAATGACCACAGATAAAAAGAAGATGTTTTTCTAAAGACAATTCACACGCAAGCCTGTCATCAAATGTCCTTCCTTGAGGACCCGCAATAATAACTCTCACGTTTTTGTTAGCTGATTTCTTTCCAGACAAATAATCAGAAATTCGCAAAGAAACTTCTTCTTTACCAATGAGCTCTTCGGCCGCCTCATAAATGGGCTCGCACTTCATGAGCAAGCCAACACCACCGCCATAGACATAATCGTCAGTTGTCCTGTGAGCATCGTGTGTCCAATTTCGCAAGTTGTGCGCATGAAATTCGAGATAACCATTGTTTTGAGCGCGCATCATTATTGATTCGCTCATGTGTGAATCAAAAATGTGCGGAAATGTTGTCAGGCAATCAATTCTCATTAATTAAATAAAACTATCAGGCATAACTAAAGTGATGAGTTGTTTGTCGTCATCAATGTCAACTATTAAATCATCATGCAAAACAATTTGAGTTTCTCTGCCACCTGTGTGAGAAATTGCCAATAGTTGCGTTGGCATTTCAATCACATCATCAATTTCTAAAATGTCTCCAGTTTTTGAATTTTTAACACTCCAGCCAACAAAACGTAAATTTTCAGGCTGTTTTAGGGAACATGCGTCAGCTTCGCTAACAATCAAATGCATTCCATCAAGCTCATGAAGAACATCACAGGTCAAAGTTTCTTGAAAAGAAACACTAAAACTGCCTGAGAATTCACCGACTTTTCCAATATGCAGTTTTCTGGGGACATCTATTTTTGGAGGAACTAAAAAAACTTCTAGCCCAACTTCTGGAACAAAAGAAATGTCTGTGCACTCAAGAGCACAGACATTTATAAATTTTTTTCTAAAACGAACAGTGCAAATGTCACACCAATCGCTCTTTTGGAATTCTGAGTTAATCAACTAACTCAACGTCCACGTGCACATCTGACTTTAAAGCGCAAGCACGTGCAAGCCTGCGAATTGACTTAATAATGTGGCCTTCTTTTCCAATAATGTGACCGACATCTGATTCGTCCACATTGATTTCAATTGAAATGTCACCATTGTCGCTTTCTGACGAAACAATGTTAACAGCGTCTTTATTGTCAACAATGCTTGTGACTAGATATTCAACAAGTCCACTAACGTTCTCACAAACGGAGGACATTATTTGTTGTCCTTTTTGTAATTCTCATAAAGGCTAGCAACAACGTCTGTCATTTGCGCACCTTGAGAGAGCCACTTGTCGATTGCATCAGTGTCAAATTGAATGACCTTTGGGCTTGAACAAGGATTATAGCGACCTACTTCCTCAATGAATTTTCCGTCGCGAGGGCAACGTGAGTCAGCAGCAACAATTCTGTAATATGGACGCTTTTTAGCACCATGTCTTGCGAGACGAATTTTTACCATTTTTTAAACGTTCTCCTTAAATTTGTTAAATCATAAGTTTGCAACTTTTATATGATACAAGAAAATCGTGTTAGGGAATAACAAAGTTTTCTTGCGTTAACCCATTTTGTTAGCAAGCTCCATAATATCTTTCATTGAAAGCCCACCTGGCAGTGTTGTGTTTGAAGCGCGATGCGCTCGCTTCTTCTGCTTTTTGCCACCTTTTCTTGGACGTTTAGACCTAGCTTGCTCTTGTGTGGCGGACATCTTTTTGATCATCTTGCGCATTTCATTAAAACGCTTTATTAAATTGTTGACATCGGTTACTGTAACACCAGCACCAGAGGCAATCCTTTGGCGCCGCGATGCATTTAGAACATCTGGCGTCATGCGTTCTTTTTCTGTCATTGAATCAATAATCACAACCATGTTGTCGAGAGCATGATCATCGACTTGGCCTTGATTTAGATATTTGTCACCGCCAGGGAGTTGACCAATGAGTTTAGCAACGCCACCCATTTTATTGATTTGAGCGTTGATGGTTTTAAAATCATTGAGTGTGATGTTTCCACGAGCGATGTTTTCTGCTTCAATTGCTGCTTCTTCATCTTCTTGTGCTTTAACGGCTGCCTCAACAAGAGATACTACATCCCCCATTCCAAGAATTCTTTTTGCAATTCTGTCGGGATGAAATTCTTCCAACGAATCAGGTTTTTCGCCAGAAGAAATGAACTTAATTGGCTTGCCAGTTACTTCGCGGACAGAAAGAATGCCACCACCTCGTGCATCGCCGTCAATTTTCGTTAGGATAACGCCATCAAAATCAAGAGCTTCCGAGAAGGCAGAAACAACACCAACAACATCCTGACCGGTCATTGCATCTACGACCATCAAAATGTATTCAGGCTTCACAGCCTCTTTGATAGCAATAGATTCATTCATCATGTCTTCATCAACGTGCAGGCGACCAGCAGTGTCGATGATGACTACATCTTTCATTGTGTCGATTGCGTGTTGGACGCCATGTTTTGCAATAACAACAGCATCATTGATGTCTTCCCTAAACACCTTGACACCAATCTCAGCACCTAAAGTTTCAAGTTGATCTTTAGCCGCTGGACGATAGATGTCGCAGGCAACAAGTAGTGGCGAATGGCCTTCATTTTTGAGCTTGTAGGCAAGTTTTGCAGCAGCAGTGGTTTTACCTGAGCCCTGCAATCCTGCAAGCATTATGACGTTTGGAATCCTTGAAGAAAATTCAATGCGAGAAGTGGAGGTTCCTAAAAGCTCAGTTAGCTGATCGAGAACAATTTTGACTACATTTTGAGCAGGAGTCAAAGAATCCATAACTTCGCTCGTCAAACAAAGTTCTTTAGTTTTATTCGTGAAATTTTTGACAACTTTGTAGTTAACGTCTGCCTCAAGCAGAGCAAGGCGAATTTCTCGAACAGCAGCCTCAATGTCTTCTTCAGAAAGACGGCCCTTGCCACGAAGATTATCAAAAACGGAGGTTAGTTTGTCACTTAAATTTTCAAGCATAAAAACAAACCTTCTTTCTATTCGTTGAAGCGATCATCAAAAGAGCCAATGAGTGCTTTTGCAAATTCATCAGCTTTAAAGTCTTTTAAGTCATCAATCCCCTCACCCACACCAATTTTATAAATTGGAAGATTGAGTTTAGATGAAATTTGAACAGCGATGCCAGCCTTAGCAGTTCCATCAAGTTTAGTGATTATGAGGCCATCTAAATTGAGTGCCTGGTTAAACTTCTCTGCTTGAGTGAGGCCATTTTGTCCAGTTGTAGCATCGATTACAAGAATTGTGTAAACGTCCATGTTGGCTCGCTTGCGCACAACATTCACAACTTTTTCAAGTTCGCGCATCAAATCATCGCTTGTGTGGAGGCGTCCCGCAGTATCAATCAAGACAAGATCACTACCAAGCTCATCAGCCGCTTCAAGAGTCGAATAGCAAACACTTGCAGGATCTGCCCCTCGTTTGCCAGAAATGATTTTTACATCTGCTCTTTCTGCCCACACCTCAAGCTGTTCAATGGCAGCAGCGCGAAATGTGTCAGCACTGCCCAAAATGACACTTTTGCCAGCATATTTGGCCTCTTTAGCTAGCTTTCCGACAGTAGTTGTTTTTCCTGTGCCATTAATTCCAACAAACAAAACACATGCTTTAGGCAAGTTAAAGATGTCAACCTCAGGGGCACTAAACTGAGCAGCAATTCTTTTATCAAGCTCGTCTAAAACAGCATAGGCGTGAGGCAACCCCTTAGCTGTTGCGTCATAGCGAAGCTCCTCCACAATTTTCTCAGCAACATCAGCACCAAGATCACTTAAGATCAAAACCTCAAGCAAATCATCCCAAAAATCATCATTTAGCTCTGGTCCGCGATCGAGAAGAAAATTTACTTGTTCTTTAAAAGACTCTCTTGTTTTTTTAAGACCTCTTTGTAATGATTCAAAAAATGCCATGTAAAACCCCCAGTAATTTATTCATCATTAAGAGCAAAGGCACTAAGCTTCTGCGAAATTACTTTTGTGATGCCATCTTCTTGCATTGAGACACCAAACAAAACATCAGCCATTTCCATTGTCCGCCTTTGATGCGTTATGAAAATAAACTGTGTTTCTTCTCTCATATTATCAATGTATGAAAGCATTCTTGACAAGTTAGTGTCGTCTAGCGCTGCCTCAACCTCGTCAAGTACATAAAAAGGTGTGTGTCTTGTGCTATAGAGCGCAAACAAAAAAGACAGCGCAACAAGCGATTTCTCGCCTCCTGAAAGAAGCGATATTTTTTTAATTCGTTTACCAGCTGGATTTGCGGAAATCAAAACACCAGATTCGTCTATGTTCTCAGGATTCGTGAGCTTGAGTTCACCAAACCCACCAGGGAACAGTTCTGTAAACACTTTTTTGAAATTCCGATTAACATTTTCAAAAGTCTTTTCGAACTGCTCTTTGAAACGCTTTTCAATTAATGCATTGATTTTTTCTATGGCTGAAATAGATTCTTTAATGTCTTCTAAATTTGAATTCATGAAGTCAAATCTGTCTTGCAATGCCTCATAATCGGCGCGTGCAGCAAGGTCAATAGAGCCAAGCTTTGTCATCTTTGTGTTAAGTTCATTTGCAACTGATTCAACTTCATCTCTGTTTTGCAACTCAGGCATTGAAAGCGCATCCATTAAAGAGCCTTCAAAATTCGACTCAATGCGTTCAGTAGCTGACTCAAGAGCTATGTCAATTTTTGTCAATTCAACTCTATTTGCACTAATTTTCTCGAAACATTCATCTTTTTTGTCAGTTTTTGCCGCAACTTCATTTCGACAATCAGAAAGTCTGGAAAAAAGAGAGGAAATGTGCTCTTCGTTTTTTGGATCATTAAAATCAAAAAGATGCGCCTTATTCCTAAATGTCGATTCAAGATTCGAAAGAATCTGTATCATATCTTGAATGTTTGCTGCTCTAAAGCCCACACCTCGTTTCTCACGTTCAAGATGAGAAATGCGTTTGTTGAGAGTGTGTTCACGTGATTTTTGAGAAGACTGAAGTCTGGAATAATAGGTACACCTCTCATCAAGCACAGCAAGCTCGGGCTTGTGAATGTTAAGTTGTGAGTTAAATTCGCTAATGTCATCAGCAAGCGCATCTCGCGCAGCCATGAGACGACTCATTTCGCTATTAGCTGAGCTTTCAAGCTCTCCTTCACGAGAAAGTTCATCCCGAAGAATATCAATATCATCTGTTTTTAAAACAACAATTTCACTATCGGCTATTTCTTTATTCAGATCGCCTAAAGTCTCAATGGTGTCTTCTAATTCCTTGCTTTTATTTTTATAGTCCGATTTGCTTGCATCAAGTTTGGCATTAACTTCTGCTAGTTTTTGAGAATAGCTTAAAGAATTTGCCTGGGCATCTCCAAGGGCACCTGCTGCAATTCTAGCTTTTTCAGTTAGTTCACAAACACACTTTTCGCTTTCTTTTAAAGCAGTTTTTATGTCTTCGATTTGGCGAGCACGATGCAAAATACCATTATCATGGGCAGCCGACTTTGAACTAAAGCTAACAACTCCATTTGCCCAAACAACGTCACATTCTTTTGTAGCAAACGTTAGGTTTTCATTTAATCTAGATTTTGCGATGCAATCCTCAATGCTCTCGCACACAAACACATTGCCAAGCAAGCAATTTATGATTTGCATTACGGCATCATTTCCTGAAATGTGACAGGTCAGCTTGTCGCACTTTTCACAATCGCCGTGAACAGACACACTTTTTGGTGCAATTAGAGATAGGGCAAAATCGGCATTTTGAGGAATCTCTCGCAACACTTGCAAAGCTTCATCTAAAGAACTAACTGTTAGAGAATCGGTGAGCTTGCTCAAAAGACCTTCACACAAACTCTCATAGCCTTTTTCAACATGAATTTGCTTGAACAAATAGTTGTTCTCAGTCAAGCTGTTGCTGGAGTCAACAAAGCGAGAAACAGACGAACTAACATCTTGTGATTTCGAAATCTTTTCCAAAGCTTTTAGCTGAGCTTGGCAAGAATCTTGCTCGATTCTTGCTTTTGAAAGCGCTTCTTCTGCAGCGATTTTAGCTTTGTTGCAACTAATGACAACCTGCTTTGCAGACTCATCACTTTGCCTTAAACTCTCCTGTAAATCGCTTGCGTTGTCAATGCTAGTTTTTTGAGTATTAAGAGTCTCTCTTAAAGACGATATCTTTTTCTCAAGAGAATCTTTTTTTTCATTTAAAAACTGAAGTCTTGCTTTTTCCCCTTCCATCTCAGCAATAGCCCGAGAGATTTGTTCTTGTAACAAACGAACCTGTTTTGAGTGAATAGACTGCTTTTCTTTTACTTGAGAAATTTCTTCGTCAAAGCATGCTTTCTTTTTATTAACTTCATCAAGACCTGCTTGAACTTCAGACACCTTCTGTGCAAGTTTTTCTTTTCTCTCGTTAGCTTCGTCAAAATTTTTGATGGTGTCTGTCTGCTTTTTTTGCAGAACTGCCAATTCCACACACGCTGATTGAGCATCTCGAGAAATTCTCTGAGATTCATCACGCGTCTGATCAAGAGATCGATCTAAAAGCATCAAAACGCTTTCAAGACGCGAAAGAAGTTCATTATATTTTCTAAATTCACCGCTTTGTTTGCCTCGAATTTCGTTTTCAGTTTTTATTTGTTCTGTTAGTTCTGTAATCTGAACATTAATCTTGCTAATGTCTTCATCAAGAGACTTGAGGCACAAATCGAGATTCGTTATGTTCGACGCAACATCTTGTTTAGATTTTGTTGACCGACGATAATCATCAACAGCTAGTTCAAGGTTAGCACGCATCAAATCGTCTTTGATCTCAAGATAGGTGTCTGCCTTTTTAGCTCGACGACGCAAAGGGACAAGCTGACGTTCAATTTCGGTCGTCACGTCATTTATTCTGTCAAAATTAGCTTGCATAGAATCAAGCTTGCGCATTGACTTTTCTTTTTTCTGCTTGTCTTTTAGAATTCCTGCAACTTCCTCGATGATGCATTTTAGCTGCATCTCATCGAAAGAAAGAACGGAGTCAAGCGAGCCCTGAGAAATGATGGAATGAGTTCCTTCACCAAGACCTGAATCGTGCAATATGTTTAAAACATCGAGGCGGCGAACGGGCGCATCATTTAGCCAATAGTCGCTCTCACCGCTTCTATACATCCTTCTTGTAATTTCAACTTGAGAATAATCGATGTTTAATGTGCCATCTGAATTGTCAAGACAAAGGCTAACTTCTGCCATTGCAGCACGTGATTTGTTTTTCGTACCAGCAAAAATAACATCTTGCATCGACTCGCCGCGAATGTTTTTAGCACTGCGCTCCCCTAAAACCCACAAAATAGCATCTGAAATGTTTGATTTGCCTGATCCATTTGGGCCCACGACGCACGAAATTCCAGGCTCAAAATCGAGCGTAGTCTTCTTCGCAAAAGACTTAAAACCTTTTAAAGTTAGTGACTTTAGATACATTGAGTTCTAATTTGAATCAGAAGAATCGTCTTTTTGCTTATCGAGCTTAAATAGCATTTCGGCCGGGAACTTAAAGCTCGACTTCTTCTTTTTCTTTTCGATTCGTGCAATGTGTTTGTCTAGCTGAGCCATCGAAGCACTAGCCGCATTAGCCTCAGCTTCTTTCTTCGATTTACCCTTGCCTTTTGCAAGAGCAATTTCTCCTGCAAAAACTTGAGTTACAAAAGTCCTGTCATGTGGAGGACCTTCCATTTTTATCAATTTATAGGTTGGAGTAACACCATGAGCTTGCATTTTTTCCTGAAGCATACTCTTAGGATTTTCAGGCTTGTCAGCCATGTGTGCATCCATTTTTGGGATTAAAGTGTCCAACACAAACTTTTGTGCAGCTTGCATTCCCCCATCCAGAAAAAGCGCTCCGACAACTGCCTCATAGACATTTTCCAGAGCAGAATGCATTCCACGCTTGCCCGTCCCAGTTTCAGAGGAGCCAAAAACTATTACATTTTTAAATCCTAGGCTGTCGGACAAATCAGAAAGAGTAGACCCGCTAACAAGCGACACTTTAATTCGCGTGAGACCACCTTCATCCATTTCAGGGAATGACATGTAGGCTTGATGAACCACGATTGCCCCAAGGACAGCATCGCCTAAAAACTCAAGACGTTCATAGGAATATTTTACAGGCTTGCCTTCTATGGCGCTTGGGTGCGTAATCGCGCTCAAGATTAAGTCCTGATCATTGAAATGATAGTCAATAATGTCTTGGACGAGATTGATTTTTTGTTCTTGTTCTGCGCTTAAACTCATTTGATTCAATTCTTTAAATAACGCTAATCTATAACGTCTATTTTATCGCGTCCTCAATGGCTTTTGACAGATCACAGCGGACAGTTTTTGCTGCTTCAAGAATCCCATTCTTTATGCCTTTTGCACTAGAAGAACCATGTCCTATGACAAAGACACCTTTCGTTCCAAGTAAAGGTGAGCCGCCCTGTTCATCTGGGTCAATTTTAATCTTGAGCTCCTTTAGTTTAGACCCAAGCAAAACGGCAGACAGTTTTTCCTTTGGTCCACTCATCAAAGCTTCCTTTAAGAGCTTGAACATAAGTTTTCCTGTGCCCTCAACAGTTTTTAGAGCCACATTGCCTGTAAAGCCATCGCAAACTACAACGTCAAAGTTGGAAAGCAAAAGGTCGCGTCCTTCGCAATTTCCATAAAAATTATCAAGTTTTTTCTTTAGCAACTTATTCGTTTCAATCGCAAATGCGCTGCCTTTTTCATCTTCTTCACCTATGTTTAAAAGTCCAACCCTTGGGTTTTCAACCCCATAAACTGAACGCATATACACAGTTCCGATTTTTGCAAATTGAAAAAGAAATTCTGGCTTGCAATCAGCATTAGCACCGACATCCATCAACAATGTAGGCTTGTTAAAACCAGGCAAAACAGAGCCTATAGCAGGTCGTTTAACTCCTCTTATTCTTCCTGTAATCAAAGTGGCAGCGCTAAGCATTGCTCCTGTGGAACCAGCTGAGAAAAAACCGTCAACCACTTCATCACGCACTAATCTAGCAGCGACAGGAATTGATGCGGTTTTCTTTCTTCTTATTGCATCTACGGGGTGCTCCGCCATTCCAATTACCTCGTTAGCAACAACTGGAACAATGCGGTCGTTTGCTTTTGCCATTTCGTTTACGACAGTTTCTTCCCCCACTGCATAAAGAATAATGTTTTTATCTTCAGATAGCGCTTGAAAAGCCCCCTGTATACACACGTCAGGAGCGTTATCCCCACCAAAGACATCGAGTGCAATTTTTACTGTTTTTGAATTATCCATATTAACTAAAAAACCGCATGAACTTTAAATCCATGCGGCCCCTACTAACAGTTTATTAAAAGCTTAACGTCGCAAACTATTCAGTTACGATTACTTCGCGATCTTTGTATGTGCCGCAGTTAGGGCAGACATGATGTGGAAGTTTTGCATGTCCACACTTTGGGCATGTGCATTTTGCTGGCGCATCAACTCTGTCATTTGCGCTACGACGATGATGAGTGCTCATTCTTCCTGTTCGTTGCTTTGGTACTGCCATGTCTGTCTCCTTGTACTATGTTAATAACTAAAATGTTTATGTTTATTTATGGCGCTTCACACGCGAAGATTTATTTTACAACAAAGTTCCCAAATTTTTATAAGAAAAAAACTTTGGCTATGGCCCTGCCTAACGAGATGATATGCTAATTGCACTGTCAATTGCGCTTCTTAATGGCTCAGTATCGAAATCATAGTCATCAACGCCAGCAACATCAATGTCAGGGTCAATTCCATGATCCTGGATTGAGTTTCCATTAGGAGTTATATATTTAGCTGCTGTATATCGAACTGCTCCCCCAAATGAAAGCTCACTTGTGGCTGCAAAAATTCCCTTTCCAGCAGTTTTTTCACCCACAACACTTGCTCTATTGTTGTCATGCAAAGCTGCAACAAAAACTTCTGCGGCCGCGGCGGTGTTAGAGTTTGTCAAAAGCACAACAGGCTTTTTTGTTATGGTTTCGCCTTCTGTTGTTCTATCTTGATTGCCATCAGCCGACTCTATTGTGACAAGTGTGCCAGTTTTTAGAAAATAGGATGCAGAGTCAAGTGCTCCACTCATATAACCACCCGGATTGTTTCTAACGTCGATAACAAAAGCCTTTATGTCCTCGCTGTCTAGTTGCTTAACTAATGTAGACAAAATGCTAGCGGTGTCCTCGTTAAACTGATGAATGTTAATGTAGGCAAGGCCGTCTGATATCTCAGATGTAACATTTGGGACATTCAAGCTGGCACATGTTAGGGAAACAGAATATTCATCTCCACTCTCGCCATATTTCGACAAGGGATGAACGAGGTTAATCATTAAACTTTCGTTAATTTTGTTAGCAATTAAATTGCGAACCTCAACGGCACTTTTGCCAACCTGGTTTTCACCATTTATGCTTTTAATATAGTCACCGGCTTTGACGCCTTTGAGTTCAGCTTCAGAACCATCAAAAACATCAGCTACATAAACGCGTCCGCTTGTTTCATTAAAGGTCACTCCAACTCCAGCATATGGATTAGCTTTTGATTCTGTAACAATTTTTGAATATTCAGCAGCTGAGTAATATTTAGCAAAACTGTCGCCAGTGCTTTTCAGCATCGCAGTTATCGCATCGGTCGTTGATTGCTCAATATCTATCGAATCAAAGCTGTTCTGAGACAACAAATCTTCAACTTCATCGACTCTTTTGGAAAGCGAATTGTAAACAGACTTCATCGATTTATTGTTTCCAACATCAGAGTTGGCTTTACTTTGGAATCTATTTAGAGTTGATTCCTCGCCAATTGGCACTCCAATAGACTCCATCAAAGAAACTTGTGATCTGAAAGCAAATCCAAGGAAAAAAGCAATACAGAAGCCTACAAAACAAGCAAGGACGACAACAATTCGTCTCGTCCTTGCCTTTTCTTTTAATAGTTTTGATAGCTTCGATTTTTCGTTTTTTGAAGCTGTGTCCATTAGTTAAACCTTTAGGTATCTCCTCATCGCCAGCAATGAACCTATGATACCGATAATTAGACCAAATGCTACAAGCGAAATATAAATCAATGTATAAACCGAGCCGTCAACATTAAAGTTCAGAAACTTAATCATGTTCTGCAACTGAGGAATCGCAAAACGACGCAGAAGCTCAATACACAAAATAGCAAGCGCAGAGCCTATGAGCGCATGCAGCGCGCCCTCCATCAAAAATGGCCCTCGAATGTAGCCATTTGACGCACCAACCAACCTCATAATAGCAATCTCTTTTCTTCTCGCAAGAATTGCCAGACGAATTGTGTTGTTGATAAAAATGAGAGCGATAAAAACAAGCACCAAGATTATAGCAATGCCTGCAATTCTAACGTAATTAGTTATCTGGAACAAACGCTCAACAGTTCCTTGCCCATACTTAACCGATTCACTCGAATCCTTTTCGTTGTCGCAAATCTTTTTAAAATCAGAATCATTAGCAATTTGCTTCGCTACAAGAGCCACGTTCTGGGAATCTACGAGCTCAACATTAATAGAGGCAGGAAGTGGGTTGCTTCCATCAAGACCCTCGATGATATCAGGGTTTGAAGAATTCGTTTTCTTAAAGTTTTCCATTGCCTGCTCTTTAGAAGTGAAACTGACACTTTTGACGCTATCAAACTTTTGAATCTTTTGCATCATTGCGGTGTAGTCGGCCTCACTGGCATCATCTTTGATATAGCAAGTAATTGAAACTTCATCTTCAACAGAAGACATTAACGAATCAAGCATTGATCCTGCTGCAATAAAAATGCCGATTATCAACAACGACAAAAAGATCGTAATAATCGAACCAACCGCAGTTGAAGCGTTGCGGGTGAAGCCCTGAATGGCTTCGCGGAAAAATCTAGCAATATTAGTCATCGAAACCATACACTCCTCTGTCTTGGTCGCGTGTCAATTTGCCTCTATCAAGAGCAATAACACGACGACGCATGTTGTCGACCATCTCACGATCATGCGTTGCCACCAAAACTGTGGTTCCTGTTCTGTTAATTCTTTCGAGAAGGTCCATAATGCCGCGGGAAGTTTGTGGATCGAGATTTCCTGTTGGCTCATCGCAAATCAAAAGCGGCGGGCGATTGACGATTGCTCGAGCGATGCTCACCCTTTGCTGTTCACCGCCAGAAAGTTGATCTGGCTTTTTGTTCATTTTTTCTTGCAGACCAACAAGTCTCAAAACTTCAGGAACTTGCGTTTTTACAACATGACGAGATTTACCGATAGCCTCAAGCGCAAATGCAACGTTCTCAAAAACGGTTTTGTTTGGAAGAAGTTTAAAGTCTTGGAAAACACATCCTATGTTTCTTCTGAGATATGGCACACGCCAGTTTCTCATAGAAGATAGGTCTTCATTAGCAATGGTAATTTTACCTTGAGTTGCACGAAGCTCTCGAGTTATCAGTTTTATAAAAGTTGATTTACCAGATCCTGAATGACCTACCAAAAACAAAAACTCGCCCGCAAAAATCTTCAATGAAATGTCAGACAAAGCTGGTTTGTTAGGTTGAGCTGGATAAATGTGTGTCACATGCTCAAAAGTAATGACAGGCTTGCCAACTGACTCTGTTTGTTCCCCTGTCTCAACTTGAGGAAGAGAAATGTCAAGTTGCTGTGTCGCACTTGGACGGTCGGCAACCTGCTGCCTAGCTGACCCGGGTCTTGTTGTTCTTGGGTTAGATGCAACCGCAGAATCGGCGGTGTCGGCACCATGTCTTGCATGACGAGAGCGCCTTGGGTTACCTTCTAATGCCACGTTTTAGCTCCATTTCTAAATTATCTGATAACACCTTGGAAACATAAATTATAAAGCTAACAAATATAGTTCGCAATAAACCATAGAGATTATTTACATGAGTGCGCGAGCAGCTTCTACAATTGCAGAAGAGTTTAGCCCAAACGCTTCCAGCAACTCATCAAATTCTGCACTCGTCCCAAAATGGTCCTTTACTGCAACAAAATTGCATTTGCATGGGCAAGCATGCGCAAGAGTTTGTGAAACAACTGAGCAAAGTCCGCCAAAAATTGAATGTTCTTCACACACTACAACCCTGCCAGTTTTTTTAGCACTGTTAACAACTGCGTCTACATCAAGTGGTTTTACACTGTAGAGGTCGATGACTTCAGCACTAATGCCAGACCGATCAAGCTCTTCAGCTGCCAAAATAGCTTCGTTAACCTCGACTCCGTTTGCAAAAATAGAAACGTCTGTGCCCTCTTTAATTAAATGAGACCCACCAAGTCTGAGATCAACATCTTCCGAATAAACCTGAGGAACTTTAGCACGTCCCATGCGAACATAGGCGGGCCCTTCAGTTTTTTCGACGAGTTTTAAAGCTGCCTTGCAAGAATTGAAATCAGATGGAACAACCACTTTCATCCTAGGCAAAACTTGCATTAGTGCAATGTCCTCAAGCATCTGGTGAGACCCTCCATCAGGCCCAACTGAAATGCCTGCATGAGTCGGACAAACTTTAACATTGAGGTCAGAATAACAAACAGTGTTTCTGATTTGGTCATAGCAACGACCAGTTCCAAATACAGCAAATGATCCAGTAAAAGCCACAGCACCAGTGAGTGACAAACCAGCGGCAACATCAATCATGTTCTGTTCCGCGATGCCAACATTAATTAGCCTGTCGGCGTGATTTGCTTTTAGCTTTTTTAAAGTTGTAGAGCCAGTTAAATCGGCATCTACTGCAACGATGTTTTCGCCCTGTTCAAGCAATTCAAGGAGAGTTTCTCCAAATGCTTCACGAGTGGCTCTTTTTTTAGAAGGTTTTGGGTTTAAGTAATTCTTGGTCATGTGTTTCACTTTACCTTTATGCAAGTTCATTAAGAGCAATTTCAAGTTCTTCGTCGTTTGGGGCTTTGCCATGCCAGCCAGCTTGGTTCTCCATAAAAGAAACACCTTTGCCTTTAATTGTGTTCGCGATGATGCACTTCGGTTTGCCTTCACGTTTCTTTTTAGCATCTAGCAACACTTCTTTGAGCTTGTCAATGTTGTGGCCATCGACGCTAACAACATCCCAGCCAAAAGCAGATGCTTTTGCGCTCAAGTCGCCAAGACTCATGACATCATTTACGTTTCCATCGATTTGGAGGTTGTTTCTGTCAATTATTGCAACAAGGTTATCGAGACCATATTGAGAAGCAAACATGAAGGCTTCCCAAACTTGACCTTCTTGACACTCACCATCGCCAAGAAGAGCAAAGACAGAATTTTTGTCATCGCCTTTAAGTTCTAGACCCAAAGCCTCACCACAAGCGATTGATAGGCCTTGCCCAAGAGATCCCGTTGAAACCTCAACGCCAGGGCACTTTAATCTGTCAGGATGCCCTTGTAAAATAGATTTATATTTTCTAAGTGTCGGAAGAGATGCTTTATCAACGTAGCCAGCATTGGCCAAAACTGCATAAAGAGCAGGTGCTGCATGCCCCTTCGCAAGAATGAAACGATCGCGCTCATCGCTTTTTGCATCATTTGGGTCGTGTTTTAAAACTTCACCAAAATAGAGCGTAACGAGTATATCGATGCACGAAAGGCTTCCGCCAGGATGACCACTTTTAGCGTTGTGAATCATCTTTACAATGTCACGACGACACTCTCTTGCAATGGCCTGCAATTCTTCTGTTGTAGTGTTCAAGTTTGATTTCCTTAAAAAAATTATTTAAATAGTTAAAAGCTCCCATTAAAGCGAAGCAATGTATTTATGATAACCGATAACAAAATCATCAATATCGCCGTTAAGAACTGCAGTTGTGTTGGAAGTTTCAATGTTAGTTCTAGTGTCTTTGACTAGCTGAAAAGGATACAGCACATAGTTTCTAATTTGAGAACCAAATGATGAATCCTGTTTTTCTCCACGCAATTCATCGATCTCTTCACGCCGCTTTAATTCTTCAATTTCATAGAGCTTTGATTTCAGAACGCTCAGTGCAGCCTCTTTGTTCAAAAGCTGGCTTTTTTCGTTTTGGCACGTAACAACTATACCAGTTGGAATGTGAGTTAAACGAACAGCGGAGTCTGTAGTGTTAACGCATTGTCCACCAGGCCCACTTGACCGATAAACATCAACTCTAACATCATTCATGTCAAGATCAACTTCAATGTCATCAGGCAAAACTGGCAAAACCTCTACACTAGCAAACGTGGTGTGTCTTCTCTTTTTTATGTCTGTTGGAGAAATTCGCACAAGACGGTGAACACCAATCTCGCTTCGTAACATTCCATATGCATTATGCCCAGAAATTTGCATAGTCACACGGTCAAGGCCAATTCGCTCGCCCTTAACGATGTCGAGAACGCTATATTTCCAACCCTTGTTTTCGCAATAATGAGCATACATTTTATAAAGCATCTCGGTCCAGTCTTGCGCCTCAAGACCCCCTTGGCCAGGATTAATGGTTAATATTGCATCTTCCTTGTCGAACTTCCCTGAAAACCACGATTCAAGCTCTAGCTGTGTTAGCTCTTCATCAAGTCTTTCAGCCAAACTATCTAAAAGCGGCTCACAGGCTGAATCCTCAAGCGCTAAGTCATGAGCACAGACAACATCATCATAGAGCTTACACGCACTTGCATAGGAGTCGATTGTGTTCTGCACTTCAGCTATCTCTTTTGAAAGCCTGCTTGCACGTTGCGCATCATCCCACACATCAGGTTTTTTAAACTCATTGTCAAGTTCAATCCGTCGCCCAAACAAATCGTTAATGTGTGAGCTCGCACGAACTTCATCTAGTCTCTTTTTTATTCCGGTAATATCTCTAGGCGCCATGACACTTTTTAAACTTTTTTCCACTGCCACAAGGGCAAGGATCATTTCTGCCAACATTAGCAAAAATATCATCCTTGTCTTTTACATATGTTTCAACTTTGCCTGTCTGGAGACGAGGAGGAGCCCCAGCACCCTGAGCTCGCATTTGTGCCTCTGCGTTAGCGCTTCGCAAACCCGGCTCATTTAACGACTCCTCAGGAGACGAATAGGACATCTCTCTTTCCTCTACAACATCATCTTCAGGCTTCGGCGCGACTGCGATTTGAATGCGCAACAGAGTCTTTAGATAGTCGTCATACATCGTCGCTGTCATATTCTCAAAAGCGTTATACGCTTCATTTTTGTACTCAACCAAAGGATCTCTTTGTCCAATTGCACGAAGTCCAATGCCTGTCTTCAGATAATCCATGTCAGAGAGGTGCTGCATCCAGCGAACGTCAATCATTCTAAGCATAACCTGGCTTGAGAGGTGCTTAATCCCATCTTCACCAAGCAAATTTTTCTTTTCATCGAGAATCGAAGAGAAATAATCATTCAAAGAATCTGCAACAACTTCTGGGTCATCGTCATGGTCAATCTCTTCAACCGACCAATCATCACGACCAGTTTGGTCTTGTACCCAAAGTTCTAGTGCATGCACATCCCACTCGCGAGAATCGTCTCCGACTAGGCACTCTTCAACATGCGCAGTAACAGCATCGTCAATGATTTCAGGAAGTTTCTCTGAAACATCCTTGCCATCTAGAATTGCATTTCTTTCTTCATAAATTGCTTTTCTTTGCAAGTTCATGACGTCGTCATATTCGAGAACATTTTTTCTAGCAGCAAAATGCATTGTTTCGACTTGACGCTGTGCCGACTCAATGGCTTTTGAAACCATGGATGCTTGAATTGGCATGTCGTCTTCCATTCCAGTTTTTTCCATCATGCGAGAAATGGAATCCATTCTGTTCCCACCAAAAAGACGCATTAAGTCATCTTGAAGAGATAAGTAAAATTGCGTTGTACCAGGATCCCCCTGACGACCAGAACGGCCACGAAGCTGATTGTCGATTCTTCGAGATTCATGTCTCTCAGTGCCAATAACGCACAAACCACCTGCCTCGAGCACTTCTTTTTGCTCTTTATCGCAGGTTTTTTTAGCTAATTTAAAAGCTTTATCTCTTTCATCCTGAGATGCAAACAAGTCGTTTTTATTCCCATCTTCGTCAAATTCAGGAGCATCAGGATCAAAGCCATCAAGCCGAATAATGTCTTGTGCTAATACATCAGGATTACCACCTAAAATGATGTCAGTTCCACGACCAGCCATGTTGGTAGCAATAGTGACAGCACCGACGCGTCCAGCTTGTGCAATTATGTGAGCTTCACGCTCGTGGTTTTTAGCATTGAGGGTTTCATGTTTGATTCCGCGCTTATCAAGCAAGCGCGAGAGCTTCTCACTCGTTTCAATTGACACAGTGCCAATCAAGCAAGGCTGACCATTTGCATGACGCTCAGCAATGTCATTTGCAACGGCATTAAACTTCGCATCTACTGTTTTATAAATCAAATCGTTTCTGTCATCACGAATAACAGGCTTGTTAGGCGGAATGGAAAACACTGGAAGTTTATAAATTTGTCTGAACTCAGCATCTTCAGTCATAGCCGTGCCAGTCATGCCAGACAACTTGTCATAAAGTCTAAAGTAGTTCTGAAGCGTGATTGTAGCAAGTGTTTGGTTTTCATCAAGAACCTTAACGTGTTCCTTTGCCTCAATTGCCTGGTGAAGGCCTTCAGAATAGCGCCTACCTTCCATGATTCGGCCAGTAAATTCATCGACAATTTTAACCTGGCCATCAACAACGACATAATCAACATCGCGCTTGAACAAGAATTGCGCTTTAAGAGCCTGTTGCAAGTGATTAGCAAGCACACCTGTCGTGTCAGAATAAATATCATCGACCCCAAGCATGTTTTCTACCTTTGCAAGACCAGCTTCGGTAGTCGCAATCGTCTTCTTTGCCTCATCCATCTCAAAATCAACATCTCTTTCGAGATTTGGCATAACTGAAGCAAACTTGCGATAGGTCTCCGCTGCATGCATGCCTGGACCTGAAATGATGAGAGGAGTTCTTGCCTCGTCGATGAGAATGGAGTCAACTTCGTCAACCACGCAGAAAGAATGGCCACGCTGAACTCGAAGCTCTGGCCGTGTAACCATGTTATCTCTCAAATAGTCAAAACCAAACTCAGAGTTGGTCCCATATGTTACATCGGCTTTATATGCAGGAATTTTTGTTTTTTGATTCATTCCATTTTGGATGAGTCCAACCCTCATTCCCAAAAGCTCATAAACTTTTCCCATCCATTCGCAGTCGCGCTTTGCAAGGTAATCATTAACGGTAACGATGTGAACATTGTTGCCAGGTATCGCATTTAAGTAACCAGCAAGTGTTGACACGAGAGTCTTGCCTTCACCAGTTTTCATTTCGGCGATTTCGCCAGCATGCAAAGACATTCCACCAATCAACTGAACATCAAAATGTCGAAGCCCAATGGTTCGCTTTGAAGCCTCACGAACTGTTGCAAATGCCTCACACAACAAATCGTCTAGGGTCTCACCATCTGCAAATCTCTTTTTGAATTCCACAGTTTTTTGCGCAAGCTCCGCATCTGTTAGTGCAACAATTGAACTTTCAAGCTCGTTGATTCGATTGACTTTTCCTTGATATTTTTTTAGCTGTTTTCCTTCACCTGCAGAAAACAACTTAGACAACAAACTCATCTAAATTCCACCTCAGTTTTTAAAGAAACAATTGAGTCATACAAACTATAAATTTTACTACACTAGCTTTTAGGGGTAAAAGCCCAAAAGGTGAGCTAAGCATTTATAAAGGTGTGAGCGGTTAGCCTAGGTCAACAGCGACTTGTAGATTGACTGCAAACCATCAGAGGGTTTGATTCCATAGGAAACATCTAATGCATCACGACATTCAAAATAGGTCGAAAATGCAGAAGATCGAAGATGAAGTGCACTTTGGGCTTTCATAATCAATTCGTAGGCATCTTCTCTGTTTCTATCAATTTCTTTTGCCTGTTTTGCAAACCATAGAGCATTTCGATATTCTTCTTTTTGCATGAAGTTAACAGCAGCTAATATCAAAGAATCGATTAGTTGCTGCTCATAGGCATATCTAAGCTCAGGCAAATTGATTTTATTGCGAATCATAGGGATGAGAGGACGCGAGAAACGTGCTACATCAGCTGAAAGCTTATCCATGTCACGAAGCAGAACTTCCGGCTCGAAGCATAGCTTATTACAAAAAGAATCGAACTCCAGTAAATCACTTTCACAATGTTTGGCATCAAGGTAATATCCAACAGAGCTTTTCTTTATAAAGTCGAAACCAGATTTGAAATTTAATTCTTTCTTTAAGTGAGATAGCGTGGAATAAAAGTTTCTGTGTTTGCACTCGATGCTGGGCGCGTCTTCCCATATCTTTTCAACAAGTTCATCGCGTCCAAGTTCTCTTCCCAGGTTTTTGGAAAGCCAAAACAACATGTAGCAGGGGTTTTTCTTCCTTAAAATGTCGCTTTCAAAATAGTGGCCATTTAACTCTATTTGTGCGCAACCAAAAAATGTGAGACGCAATTTGTAGGAAGGCTTTTCACGACGAGGCTCAA
This sequence comes from Phoenicibacter congonensis, assembly GCF_900169485.1. Taxonomy (NCBI): domain Bacteria; kingdom Bacillati; phylum Actinomycetota; class Coriobacteriia; order Eggerthellales; family Eggerthellaceae; genus Phoenicibacter; species Phoenicibacter congonensis. Next base: position 1,225,979 of record NZ_LT821227.1, read on the forward strand.
CTGGCTTTACAACAGAAGGTTTCTTTTGATTTAAAGCTAAGGTCGAACAGCAGGCAATTGCATCTTTCGCTCGAGCAGAATGCATTTCTTCAATAATAGATTTTGCTGATTTATCAATTTTTTTCAAAGCTTTATCATTTAGGTGGTCACAATATCTGATTACCTCGCGAACTGCGTCTACAAGCTCAAAATAAAACTTATCTTCGACACCTGCAACATTGGCTTCGTTGATGACAAACTCAATCAAACACTCAAACAAATCACGAACAAAGTTTAGGTCTTCGACATTACCAAACAGTCTCTTATAACAAACTTCTAAATCGTCTGCTCCGTTTAAAAAGAACAAAAAATCGCTAATAACTAGTCTTGAACAAATTAATAGAGCACACAGATTTGAATCGTCTAGCCGTGATGAACTGTAAACGTTGATCTCGTCTAACAGAACAACAAAACCTCGGTAGCGGTTATCAACATAGGTTAACAATATGTCATTAAGCAAGAGCAGCGACTCACCCTTGATTCGACAACCAGAAAAAACATCTTCGCTCAAAATTTGAGCTTCATAAAGACCTGTGCACTCTAGCGCTTGCTTTGCATATTCATATCTATCTTCAACTCCACATGATGCAATAGAAAGCAAACTTGCCAAAAGGCGCTGAGAAGGTAGAGAATTATGTGACCTAAATAGTTTTAAATTAAACTCTTCTGTGCCCACCTGGTTAGAAGTAGCATAATTTGCAACTAAGTTGATTGTGTTGACCTCGTCACGTAATTCCTTTAGCTGTTGAGGAGTTATGCATGTTGCTTTTACAAAAAGACCAATTTGGCCAGCGTCAATTAAAGTAATGCCATTATTTATTGCCCATCTAACGACATCATTAACTTTACAAAAAGCAGAAACTAACTCATAGGCCCTCAAATATTGTTTTCTTTCAACAAGAATACCAGCCAGTCCAAACAAAAATTCTGTTTCATCTGAAAACACACTTGACCTAACAATTTCGCTCATTGCATAATTTAGACCCTGTTTCATGAGTGATGCATCAATTTTGCAAGAGCTAAAAGCTCCTTTTTTGCAATCAATTCCAAGATGTGGATAGAATAGTGAAAATTTGTTAAAGATGCTTGCAACATTTTTAGCAGTCGACAATCCTTCTATATCTTTAACATTTCCTACCTGCAATGCAAGAATGCTGAAATAGACAAGCAGTTCAGAGCGCCTTAAGCCATAGTCTCTAATCGAATTAAAGAATTTTTCAAAATGATTATTAGAGTAACAAAGAATTGGAACACTTTTGTCTTCAGCATCTTCTCTGTCTTGAAACACGAATTCCTCTGGACGCAAAACAGCTAGACTCAACTGCTTAAGAAAAGAAGGGTTTGCCTCGGGGGCAGTGGTGATCAGGATTTCAACGCCAGACTCACTGATTGTTTCCACGATTTGTTCAAACTCACACAAATCCTCTCCAACAAGCTTTGGTACGTTATCAAAAACGCAAATCGCAGCGCCATTAGCTTGATTGCTGAAGTGATTAAGCATTTCTGAATTTTGCAAATCACGAAAAAAGCAAGGAGAAGAGCAATCACACCAAAACACGGTTGAATCCGAAAACATCATTTTTACATACTGCGAGCACACAGTAGTTTTGCCATAACCAGAAGGAGCAACGAGCAAGCGAGGTCTTCGACGCTCTTGCACAAGCTTGCTCAATAAAGTGCTTCTCTCGATTAGACTGTCATCAATTTTTGGGAGACTACAGACTTCTAAAACGCATCTTTCGACAAAAACTGACATACCAACCACCCTTCAATCAGTTTTTTAAGGAAGAAGATAATTGCGCTAATTTTCGATTTTGTCAAAAGAAGATAACGTGCAGCACAAAAGCAATAAACCACAAGCTAAAAGCCTTGTTTTTTTAATTATTGGTGAAAAAGTTACTAAATAATGGGTGAATTATTGTCAAAAAATGAGAACTATTTTTGCTTTTTCATTACAAGAGAGTTGTAAACCTTTAAAGTGTTTGGCTCAACATATCTTCTATTTAAAATGAGCTTTGCAGTCCACAAGCAAAACACCGATTCAAACAATTCTTCAAGCGTAGCCTTCCCGACCATAGCTCGCAGTTGTCCCAATTCGTCATATTTTCGATTAGGCTCTATTGCATCAGAAACATACAAACAAATATCAAGGTCGCTCATGTCTACACAACCTGTAGTGTGCACATAAATAGCATGGGCAACGTCTTGGGGAAAACCTTTAAAATTCTTAAGAAAATCAGCAGCTGCAGTTGGTCCATGAAGCAAGTGCGGCAAGTTGTTGATTGTCCACTCATCAATTTCTTTATCAAGTCCATATTCATAGGCCTTCTCAATTTCCTGCTGGGGAGTGAGTCCCTTGTCCCAATCATGCAATATGCCGGCAAGAGATGCCTTTCTAACATCAAGACCATAGGTCACGGCGACCAATTCGCAAGTTTTGGCAACACTTAAAATGTGGTTATATCTTTTCTTTGAAACACGTTGCTCTACATCATGCTTCATTTTTTCATAAAAATCTTTAGTCAGGTAATCAATCATGTTTTGTTTATCGTTTTACTAGTTGTTTCTTTTTGACATGAAATCTTTAAGCAACTTAAGCGTTTCATCTGGAACAAGACCTGTGACGTCTTCGCCAGCTTTTAGCATCTCTCTGATTTGTGTCGAAGAAACATCAACATTAGGGCTTTTAATGAAGTTAACTTTAAATCCAAGCTCTCTAACTTTCTCCGGAAGCATTTTTTCATTGTAGCCAGGTCGCATAATGCAAACTACATTTGCCATTTGGGCAATCCTACTGGCATTTTTCCATCTATCAAGCTCATTTGCCAAGTCAGACCCAATAATGAGCGTTAAGTTTGCATCAATTCCCTCATCACGATAGAACTTTGTAAAGAAATGAAGAGTGTCACAAGTGTAGGAAATTCCTTGCTTCTCGATTTCACAGTCACTTACTTCAAAACAGTCTGATTCACACAAAGCGGCCTGCAAAAGCTCAAATCGTTCATCGTCACTAAACATAATGTCGTCAACTTCTTCGGCTTTAAAAGGGGAAATGTGTGTTGGAACAAATATGACCCTATCTAAACGCGCAGCCTCTTTTGCAAATTCAGCGCAAGCCATGTGGCCTAGGTGCACAGGATCAAAAGAGCCGCCAAAAATCCCAACGTTTAGCTTTCCAACTTGTCTTGTTGAATAAAGATCAAAAGAAACATCGGCGATTCTCACTTCGTCGCCATTTTTGGCTCCAGCGGCAAAAAGCTTGTCTTCAATTCCCATTTTCCTAAATCGCTTTTGGAAGTGATCAACTGCTTCTTCGTTGTCCCAATCAGTTTGGATGACTGCCCTAACAATTGCGTCACCACCGACACGCCAAGCATCATCTTCTCTCTCAATAGAAGTTCCTCCAGCAGAAGTTGGCACATATTCATAAACGCTGTCATAGCTCTCATTTTGTTGAGATTCAACTTCCAAAGCATGACGATTGTTCTCTACAACTGTGAGAATTTGAGCTTTCAGTTGGTCAATGCCTTGAGTTGTCACAGCACTAACAAGAATCACTTTGTCTGATTGATAAATTCTATTTCCCTCGTTATCTAAAACTTCGTCGAAGTCTTGTTTGACTCGGTTTTGAAGACGCTCTAAATTTTCACGGGCGATTTCATCATAATCTGCGACATCAACTTTATTAGCAACAATCAAACGCGGCTTGTGTGCAAGTTCTAATGAATAATCTTTAAGCTCTTTTGAAATGATTTCATAGTCATCAATTGGATCACGCTGTTCAAGTCCACCAGTGATGTCGACAACGTGGACAATGGTGCTAGCACGTTCAATGTGACGCAAAAACTCGTGCCCTAAACCTTTGCCTTCACTTGCGCCTTCAATCAATCCTGGAATGTCTGCCACAACAAAAGCTTTGTCGTTATATGTAGCAACACCCAAATTTGGGACTAATGTAGTGAAAGGATAATCGGCAATTTTTGGCTTTGCTTTGCTCATAACAGAAATCAAAGAAGACTTCCCAACGCTAGGCATGCCGACGAGTGCACAGTCTGCAATTAACTTTAACTCAAGCTCGACTTCTGTTTCTTGACCTGGTTCACCCAATTCAGCAAAAGCAGGCGCACGATGAGTCGGTGTAACAAAATGGGTGTTTCCCAAACCCCCTCTGCCACCTCTAGCTATCATGCACTTTTGCCCTTCAACCGACAAATCAGCGATGTCATCTCCAGCAATTCCCATTTCAGAATTGTAGAACCTAACAACCGTTCCGACTGGCACTCTTAAGACAACGTCATCTCCAGACCTGCCTGATTTTTTTGAACCCTGCCCATGCATTCCTCTGTCGGCCTTGAAATGATGAGAAAAACGGAATTCAATCAAAGAAGAAATTGACGAATCAGCAACTAAAACAACGTTTCCGCCATCGCCACCGTCTCCTCCATCAGGGCCACCTTTTGGAACATGAGCCTCACGGCGAAACGAAACACATCCGCTTCCACCATCGCCACCTTTTGCAAATATGTGTACTTTATCTATAAACAAATTTGTTCCTTAAAAAAACAAAAAAGCCCTGCGTAACAGGGCTAATATTAACATATCTGTCGAGTCAAACTAAGCAGCAGGAATGACGTGCACTTTTCGTTTATCGCCCTTAGTGTATTGAATAGTGCCATCGCACAATGCGAAGAGGGTGTCGTCTTTACCTCTTCCAACATTGTTGCCTGGATGAAATTTTGTTCCACGTTGACGGACAATAATCATGCCAGTTTTAACTTCTTGGCCACCGAACATTTTGCATCCAAGTCTTTGAGCTCTAGAATCGCGACCGTTGCGAATCGAGCCCTGTCCTTTCTTGTGTGCCATATCAATATCTCCTTACGAATGAATTATCTAACTTGCTTTTTTGCAGAACAAAATAACCTATGCGCCAATTGAAACAATTTTGACACGTGTCAATTGTTGTCTGTGACCAACTTTGCGCTGATAATTCTTGCGCTTCTTAAATTTGAAGACGATTACTTTTTTGTCTTTAAATTGCTCAACAATTTCAGCAACTACCTTCGTTGCAGCAGCTTTTGCTGGATCAGAAACAATTTTTCCATTATCTGAAACAAAAATTGTATCTAACTCAACTTTGTCGCCGGCTTCTCCTGCAATCTTTTCAATGTTGATGAAGTCGCCTTCGCTAACTCTGTATTGTTTAGAGCCTGTATTTACGATTGCATACATTAGTTTAACTCCCATATTCGTTAATAGACACGATTGACTATTATACACGTGTCAGTCTTTAAGTCAAGAAAAAATTAATGTGCTTCCGACCAGTTTTTCCCACACGACACATCTGAAATTAGCGGGACTTTCAATTGTGCCACATTTTCCATGACATCTTTCACAAGCGCTTTTACTGTTTCTAGTTCGTCGGGCGGAACACTAAGGTCTAGTTCGTCGTGCACTTGAATTAGAATTTTTGATTTTAGTCCACGACCAATTAGCGCTGATTGCAGTTTCACCATTGCTTTTTTGATGATGTCTGCAGCACTTCCCTGCATAGGATGATTCATGGCTGTTCGCTGACCAAAAGCCTGCGTCATTCTGTTCGAAGAAGAAAGCTCTGGAATAACTCGTCTGCGCCCAAACATAGTTTGCGCATATCCAACTTCACTCGCACTTTTCACTGTGTCATCCAAAAACACCCTGACTTGCGGGTAAGAAAAATAATATCTGTCGATAATATCTTTTGCTTCTCCAAAAGAGATGCCTAATTGTTTTCCGAGCGTAAAAGCCTGCTGGCCATAAATTATTCCAAAGTTTACGGCCTTTGCCGAAGACCTCATCGTCTGTGTGACATCGCTTTCATCAACACCAAAAATTCTCGCCGCAGTTTGAGTGTGAAAATCTCGTCCTGAGTTAAACGCAGCAATCAAGTGTTCATCTCCAGAAAGATGTGCCAAAAGTCGAAGCTCAATTTGAGAATAGTCGGCACTTAAGAAATAGTCATCATCATTAAGTGGCAAAAAAGCTTCTCTAATTTTCCTGCCAAGCTCAGTTCTAACAGGAATATTTTGCAAATTTGGATCACTTGAACTCAATCGACCAGTTGCAGTTGCTGCTTGATTAAAATCAGTGTGCACAAGAGCATCTTTCAATCGAATTTTCGGAAGAGCATCAATGTAGGTTGACTTTAATTTCGCAAGCTCTCGATATTTGATTACATGCGTACAAATCTCATGTTCAGCGGAAAGTTCCTGCAAGACCTTGGCATCTGTCGAAAAGCCACTCTTTGTCTTCTTTAAAGGTTTAATGCCCATCTCTGCAAACAAGACGACAGAGAGCTGAGCTGGCGACTCTATGCTAAATTCGTGACCTGCCAATTCAAAAATTTTCGTCCTAATTTGATCGAGCTCATGCTCACAGTAGTCGTTAAGTGAAACTAAGATGTCGTCATCAAGACGACAACCATTTCTCTCAATTAAAGAAAGAACGCACGTTAGAGGCTTTTCTGTTTCATAGAATAGATTTTTAACATCCACTCCACATTGCAACAAAGATTCGTCTTGTCTCTTTGCAGAAACTAAAGAAAGAAACGCAAATTCTTGAGCTCTTTTTTCTAGATCATCGTCGGTAGAGTAATTCGTGTTAAGCAACGAGAAGAAGTCTTCCTGTGTTTTAAAAACAACCGACGAATTGAGCATGTTTTCACATACATGAACATCAAACACTTGTGCGCCAAGCATCTCAGATTCAGTCAATAAAGCTAAAGTATTGTTGTCATGAGGATAGGCAAGCTTGATTATTTCTTTTGCGTCATATGCACAAACTTCAGTGTTTTTTAGTGCATGTGCCACAACATAAGCAACTTCAGAAGGTTCAGCTACCGTCATAAAAGAAGCCCCAGAGACACCAACAAGAGTTCTATTGTCACCGTGTTTTTTAGCATATGTTTTTGTGGGCACAACTATGCTAAATGCGATTCGCTCCTTCGCCTCAATCGCCTCTATTGCAAGCTGTCTAGCTTCGTCAAAAGGCACAAAGTTAGGAAAGACAATCTTTTCAAGAGTGTCGTCCTTGCGCGAATCGCTTTTTAAAGAGGCCATTGTTTTTTTGAAATTAGCAGAAGTTGAACGAAGCCCATATTCGCTAAAAACCTCTTCGAGTTTGACCAAATCACAGTGGAAGCTTTCAACAGTTCTTAGATCAACTTCGATGTTTAGATGTGTGTTGATTGTTGCAAGTGTTTGGCTTAGATAGGCGTCGTCTTTACCTTCTATCAAGTGCTCAAGTTTCTTTCCCTTAAAGTCACTTAAGTTCTCATAAACGCCATCAAGCGAGCCATATTTTGCAAGCAAATCGGCGGCACCCTTGCTTCCAATCCCATCAATGCCAGGAATGTTGTCAGATTTGTCGCCGACGATGGCCAAATAGTCAACTATCTGAGTTGGCTCAACGCCAAAACGATCTTTAACAGCATCGGCATCACGAATAATCACATTTTTATTTTTGACGTCAGATGTGACAGTGAACACATCTTGTTTGACAAGCTGGTTCATGTCTTTGTCTCCAGTGACAAGATAGCAAGTGCAGTTTTCTTGGCTACAACGCACTGACAAACTTCCCATCACATCGTCGCCTTCCCAACCTTCTTCAATGAAAATTGGAACATCCATCGCCTGAAGAATGCGCTCAACAACTGGAAATTGCACTCTCAATTTATCATCCATTTTAGGACGATTGGCTTTGTATTTGTCATAAAGGTCGATGCGATGAGTTGCCTTTCCATGATCGAAAGTGCAAATTGTAGCGTCAGGATGAAGGTCTGAGACATACTTAAAAAACATGTTAAAGAAGCCAAAAACAGCATTTGTGGGTGTTCCATCAGGTGCGGTAAAAGGCCCATTGATTGCATGAAAAGCCCTGTGCATCAAGGCATTTCCATCAAATACGCAAATTTTTCTCTTATCACTCATAATGCATAAAATTATAAAAAAGGCGGGATAAGCTCCCGCCCATTAATCTGAAAAATTATTTGAACAGAAAATCTATTCAGCGCTCTCCTCTGAAGAGTCTTCTGATTCTTTAGCAGGTGTTGCTTCCTCAGCAGCAGCTGCTGCCTCAGCTTCTTTCTTTGCGTTTTCTGCAGCAAACTTTGCAGCACGCTCTTCTTTAAGCTTTGCTTTCTCAGCTTTTGCTTCTGCTTTTGCTTTTGCTTCTGCTTCGAGCTTAGCAGCGCGATCTGCCTTCTTCTTTGCCTCGCGCTCTTTAACAAGATCAGTAGCACTTCCGAAACGATCTGAGAAGCGTTGAACACGTCCACCAGTGTCAATGAGTTTTTGTGTTCCTGTGTAGAATGGATGGCATACGTTGCAGATGTCAATCTTTAACTCTGGTTTTGTAGCGCGAGTTTTAAATGTGTTGCCGCAGCTGCAAGTTACAGTGCACTCAACATATTCTGGATGGATATTTTTTTTCATTGTTTCTCCTAATTGGTTAGTGTTTCCCTTGGTTTCCGACCAAGGCACGAGGACTAATTATAGCAAAGAAATAAACTAAAACTCATAATTTTTGAGCACTTCAAAAGGTGTTTGCAAAGGCTCTTCGTTCAGTTCATCATGATCGCAAAATTCAAACAAACCTACGCAGTTTTCGCTACATAGAGGTTGCATTGGCAAATCCAGACAAACGGCACCTTCAATGAATCGAGAAATGTCAATAACGTTGTTGTGAACAAAAACGCACTCATCTTCCTCTACATCGGCAGGAAGCTTAACGTCTTCCTTAAGCTTGGCATACCCCTCTATCTCAGAATCCACCTCAAAAAATGCATCTTCAAGGCATCTTACGCATTCGGTTTTTAATGTAGCTTTTACCTTACCCTCTATAAACAAGAAACCTTCACCGCCATTAACAACACTAACTCTCCATTTAACAGGCTCTGTTGAGACAAATTTATTCCCTGCAAACGTCAAAGCGATTAAGTCAACCACTCCATCGAAACGCTCGGTGCATGAAGGAGTCAACAGGTTGTTAGATATGCGAATTTTTACTGGGTTCAAAACTACTGCTTAGGAACGGTAGAAGTTGCATTCAGGCGATCACGCACACGCTGAACTTGGGACAAAACATTTTCTAATGTCTGTTCTACATGACCAAAGACCTCATCAGCATAATCTTCAGCACCAGCACGTGTTTCGCGCTCCATTTCACGTGCCTCTTGCATAATCGACTCTGATTCTTTTTGAGCAATTCTCACGACCTCTTGCTCAGAAGCAACAGTTAGTGCTTGATTTTTAGCGTCCTCGATGATTCTTGCCGCCTGGGCTTCAGCATCATCAATTAGTGCTTCACGCTCGCGCATAATCTGTCGAGCTTGCGCAAACTCAGAAGGAAAAATATCATGAATTTCATCGAGAATATCTAGAGCCTCATCGGTGTTAACTTGACGCAAATTTGGTCTGCCAAGACAAGGCTTTGCATCTTCTAACAAAATCTGTAGCTCTTCTAGCCTATCAAGAACTCCGCTCTCGTCCATTTAAATCTCCTTTTCAAGTTCTTTTGACGCTATTCTTATAAATTCTAACACAGCCAAAAAAGTAGCTACAAGTTCTGACCATGTGTGCTCTTGTCAGAAATTCTTAGGATGGTCGAACCAACTTCTCCAAAAGACTTGTCATAGAGAACCTCAAATTCAACACCCAAGCAACCAAAAATAGTTTTATTTGAATGTTCATAATATAAAAGAGCATCTTTTGCCACTAAACCAAAATTTCTAAATCTTTCAACATAAGAAAAAACTACTAGAGGGGAAAAAGCATATGGAGGGTCTAAAAACACGAGGTCAAAAGGAGCAAATGGAAGAAGTTTTTCAGATATATTCTCACTTTTAAAATCAGTTTTAACTATCGAGCAATTCGTACTACTAACCTTTAGCACCGATGTATTCTTTTTTAATGTTGAAATAGCCTTCGCATTAACGTCACAAAAAACACAATGATTAGCACCACGCGACAAAGCTTCAAAACCGAGTGCTCCCGATCCAGCAAACAAATCAAGAACTTTAGCTCCTTCTAATGTCAGGTTACAACTGTAGTTAGAGCAAAGAGAATTAAAAACAGCTTCTCTAACTCTGTTAGTTGTGGGTCGGGTGCTCTTTCCCTCGGGAGTTTCGATAAAGCGCCCACCATAGATTCCAGAAACAATCTTAATCATTTGGGGCAAAACCTCCAAGCAAATCATGGGCAACAAACGACTCGGCTTTTTTCAAAAGAGCTTCATCTCTAACAAAATTTACAAGCCTACAGATTTTGAAAATGTCATTTGTGCAGCCAAGGATGTCTCCCTCTCTTCTGTATCGCAATTCATTTTTCAAAATATCAATCTGATTTGTAGAATTACCTAATATTTCAAGCCGTTTTTTATGATTGATTGCATTTGATTTGCTAATTAAAAAACAGTCGCAACAGGCCAGTTTTCGCATCCTGTCTATTACAAGAGAAGATATGCGGTTAGCGTCTTCTACGATTAACATTCCACACTTAAATTTTTCGCTTCTCCTAAATGAATAATCTAAATGCAGATGTTGAGAAATTTCAAAACCCAATGCATGAAGATAATAACAATATCTTGCCTTAAGTCCTTGCAAGTTTTTTTGCAGGCCTTGCATGCATTCAACAGAGATTAAAGTTTGTGGCTGTCTTGCTGGAACTTTTAAGAAATCTGGATAACCCCAAACAAGTCGATCTCGCTGCTCAGCTGAAACACCAGCTAACGGAGACACAACACAAACGTCCCCCTTCCCAAAATCATGCTTTCGAATTGCGTCAAATACATCTCCTGCATCATCTTGTTTATATAGAAAAACAGAACCCACACTCCCACTAGATTCTTCAACGAGGCCGAATGGTTGAAGCAGCAAATCGCTGAGTGTAACATTTCTCTTTTGACATTGCATCAAAACTTCAATGATTGAGTGAAGTTTAAGAGCCATCCTTGATTTCTTTAGTTCAACCTTCCCTTCAAAGCCATGAACACCAATCAAAGCTTGCCGCCATGAATAGAATGTGTCACCTAACAGCATTTCGTCATATTTAGCGTAGCTAAAACATTTCTTTGTGATTGACATATCATGCGCATAAACAGGCAAAACTTCTCGCGCCTCAGAATCTGAAATTAAAGAGATTAAAGGATTGGTGAATGACTTCATTGAGTCATGCTCAATCAAAACTCCACCAGCGACGACCACATCGCCAGTCTCAAAATGTGTAGACAATACATAGGGTTCATAAAACCGCGCTATCAAACAAGCCGAACCATCGCCTAAAAGATAGTCACAAAAAATAGCGTTATTGCTCGTTTTTCCTTCCGAAACGCTCAAAACTCGAGCGCGTATAGTACAAAAAAAACCTGTCCTTGCTTCCCCTATCTCACAAACTGATGTGAGATCAAGATATCTAACGGGGAGATAATTTAGGCAATCAAGTTCCAAATTTATTCAAGAGAGAAAATCACTGGATAGAGAGGCTGGCCACCAACATGCGGGTCAACTTCTAAATCTGGATAGGCATCTTCAATTTTCTCGACGAGGTGTTCACTGTCTTCTTCACTAAAACCTTCGCCAGAAAGCAAAGTGAATGTGTCATAATCGTCAGTATCTTTTTTTGCAATCAAATCAAGAACAACCTGGCTAATGTCATCTCCAACTGCAAGGATTTCTCCATCGAGAATGCCAATCACATCTCCCTCTTTAATGCAATTGCCGTTTGCATCGTGAGAATCTTTAATGGCGCAAGTCACCTCACCAGTAACAACAGAACCCAAAACATCACTCATTACATCAAGGTTTTCTTGTGCAGATTTTGTTTTATCTAATTCAAAAAGTGCGCTAAAAGCCTCAGGAACACTTTTTGTCGGAAGAACACAAGCATCATCGCCGATTAGCTCAGCAGCAGCTCCTGCAGCCATAATAATGTTTGAATTGTTAGGAAGGAACAAATAGCTCTTCGCTGGGACAGATATCGCTGCATCGTAGAGATCTTTAGTGGAAGGATTCATTGTCTGACCACCAGAAACAACGACGTCAACATCGAGGCTTCTTAAAATGTCAGCATTGCCATCACCTGCTGCCACAGCCACCACACAAAGCTCTTGCTCTTCCTGCTCGTTTGCAAGTTTTTCAGCACGATCCATGGATTGCAATTGCATGTTGTGAATGTGCACTTCTGCAATTTGACCTCTGTCTAGGAAGTATTTTAAAACCTGATCAGGAGTGTTTGAATGAACATGAACCTTAAACTTTGGTGTTGCTCCAACGCAGAGTTCACAATCACCCATTGTCGACAAGAAGTTCAAGGCATCCTCAATTACAAGCTCGTCAGAATCAACCAAAAACTCGTTACAGTAACGATATTTAGAACCCTCCCAGTCATTAATTTGTTCAATCTCAACTTTAGGAGCGCTCATTTTTGATGCGTCAAATTTAAGAGATAGTTCCTCGCCTTTTTCAAGGAATGAAGTGACAAATCCGTCGAGAAGAATAGAAAAACCATATCCACCAGCGTCGACCACGTTATTTTCTTTTAACACTGGAAGATATTCAGGGGTCGTCTTTACCGACTCATATCCTGCTTCTACAAGCCCTGTTAGCGTTTTTTCTACAGAAAGTCCAGCATCGCGAGAGGCTCTTGCAGCTTGTGCAATATCAGAAAGAACTGTGAGAATCGTTCCTTTTACAGGTTTTCTCACAGCAGAATATGCTACATCTTCAGCAGAATCAAAAACAAATGCAATTGACTCACTAGTCAACTCATCGCACTTCTTAATTCCTTCGCAAATACCTCTCAGAATTTGTGATGTGATAACGCCAGAATTACCACGAGCTCCCATCAATGCGCCAGTTGTGATTGCGCGACAAACAGATTCTTTGTTTAAATTGGAGCCAAGGGCACTAAGGTTATCTTCGACGCTCCTCATTGTGAGAGACATGTTGGTTCCTGTGTCTCCATCGGGTACAGGAAAAACATTTAAACGATTGACTTCTTCTTCTTTCTCGGCTAGTGAATGTGCGGCAAAAACCACAGCGCTCACAAACTTAGAAATTTCCATTATTGACCTTCGATTCTTTCATTTGTGCATATAGACTTATGAAGTTGCCTTCAAATAAATTACCTAACGTTCACATCGCAAACGTTTACGTTAACGCAAACATCGTCAACACCTGCATATTCCTTCAAGATGAACTGAATTCTCTCGCGCAAGTTATCACAGACCACTGCAATGTTAGTGCCATATTCAACAACAACATTAACTTCAACAAAAACTCCAGAGTCAGTGACATCAATTCTGATTCCACGGCGCAAACGAGTCTGAGGAAGAATTTTTAAAAAAGCGTCTCTTTTACTTGCGTCTGCAACGCCAACTATGCCATAGCATTCAAGGGCTGCATATCCAACAAGATCGGCAAGAACGCCATTAGATATTTCAAGTGAACCATCAATTCTATTATTCACAATGAGTCCTCTCTCTAAATTTGCCAAAACCTGTTGCGGGTTTTTGCGATTTTTTATTTTATCAAAACACCACTTAGCAAACAACATCACGAACAAATGGCGAGGTATGGGGTGCATTTGTGGTATATTTTTTTAATCTTTTGGGCTTTAGAAAAGGAAAATTATGGCTGAAATTAAAAGCCGTGAGAAATTTAAATCACGATTTGGTTTTATCATGATTAGCGCTGGTTGCGCAATCGGTCTTGGAAACGTCTGGAGATTTCCCTACATTACTGGTGAATATGGCGGAGCCGCTTTTCTTATTCTCTATTTGATTTTCCTTGTTATATTTGGACTACCAATCCTAGTAATGGAATTCTCGATTGGGCGAGCCGCACGTTCAGGCGCAGGGCAAGCTTTTAACACTCTTGAAAAGCCGGGCTCAAAATGGCATCTTCACAAATGGGCTTGCCTCATTGGAAATTACTGCCTGTTGATGTTCTATACAACTGTAACGGGTTGGTTTTTAGCCTATATTTGTTACTCATTAACTGGCACTTTCAACAAAGTTGACACCAGCGAGATTCCAAACATTTTCGCCGGGCTTTTAGCCGACCCAGTTCAACTGACTCTTTTTATGTTGATAGTTGTTTTTATTGGCTTTATTGTGTGTAAGGCAGGAATACAAAACGGAGTTGAAAGAATTACAAAATGGATGATGACAGCTCTTTTTGCAATTATGATTTTGCTCTGTATCCATTCTCTAACTCTTAAAGGCGCAGGAGAAGGACTTGCTTTTTATTTAATGCCAGACTTCGGAAAAATCTTTGATGGCGGCTGGCAAAAAGTAATTGAAGTATGCTTTGCTGCAATGGGTCAAGCATTTTTTACTCTTTCAATTGGCATTGGGTCTATGCTTATATTTGGTTCATACATTGAAAAAGAAAGAGCATTACCAGGTGAGGCAGTTCGCATTTGTGCACTTGACACCGCAGTTGCATTTATGGCTGGGCTCATCATATTCCCTGCTTGCTTTACCTATGGAATAACTCCTGATTCTGGTCCTGGCCTTGTGTTTATCACTCTTCCAACTGTGTTTTCACAAATGCCCCTCGGGCAACTGTGGGGAAGCTTGTTCTTCTTGTTTATGGCGTTTGCTGCATTGTCAACGATTATCGCCGTGTTCGAAACAATAATCGCATGGGGCATGGACCACTTTGGCTGGAGCCGCTCGAAGTCATGCATTATTAACAGCACACTGATTGCTCTACTCTCTATGCCTTGTATTTTGGGCTTTAACGTTTGGGCTGGCTTTACAATCCCTGGAATTGGCGACATCCAAGCAATCGAAGACTTTTTGGTTTCAAATAATCTACTTCCAATTGGTTCTCTCGTGATTCTACTTTTCTGCACCAAAAGATCCGGTTGGGGTTGGGATAATTTCATCAAAGAGGCTGACACTGGAAAAGGATTAAAATTCCCTAAATGGATCAAAGGTTACATTACCTACTTTGTTCCAATTTTTGTACTGCTTGTGATTATTTCTGGATACATTCCAATTGTCACAAAATGGTTCGCATAGAGGCTAAAACAAAAGAGAATAACAATGAGAATTCTGTCGATTACTGCCCAAAAACCAACGTCTACAGGAAGTGGAGTTTATCTGACGGAAGTCATAAAGTCGTTTAAAAAAAGGGGTCATGATCAGGCAATAATTTATGGAAGAATGCCAGACGATCAGCAAATGAAAGTTGAGGAGGAAGTGCAGGCTTCTTATCCTGTAACATTCATGCAGAGAGACCTTAACTTCCCAATCGCAGGCATGAGCGACAACATGCCCTATCGTTCCACAAGATATTGTGATTTCACAGATGAGATGACAGCAAATTTCGTTAGTGCCTATTTCTCTCAAATCACTAAAGCCATAGCAGAATTTAAGCCCGACTTAATAATTTGTCATCATCTCTACCTTGTAACTGCAATTGCGTCACACGTAAACAAGGCTATGATGAGCAAATCAAAAATCATAGCAATCTGTCACGGCACTGACATTCGTCAAATGAAGAAGCATCAGCTTTGCAAAAACTACATCAAAGACGGAATATGCAACCTTGATCAGGTGTTTGTCTTACACACTGACCAAATTGATGAAATTAACAATGTATATGGCATGGATCTCTCAAAAATCGACATCATCGGAACTGGTTTTAACTCCGATGTGTTTAAAAGTCCAACAGAAGAGTGCAAAAGAGACGATAAAACAATCATATATGCCGGAAAGATTTGTAAACAAAAAGGTGTGCGAGAACTCATAGAGGCTTGCGAAGAAATATCACAAGAAATCTCAGGGATAAAACTCGTTTTAGCAGGCGGATATAGCAACAAAGAAGAGTATGACGAAATAGCCGCACTTGCAAAAGATGCAAATGCTGACATCACTTTTACAGGGCAAGTCCATCAAGGAGATCTTGCTAAACTTTACTCCACGTCTAAAGTGTTTTGTCTTCCCTCTTTCTTTGAAGGCCTGCCGCTTGTGACGCTTGAGGCAATCGCGTGTGGATGTTCCTGCGTTATGACAGATTTGCCTGGCATAAGACAATGGTATGTAGAAAATGTAAAAGATGCTCCCCTCATTTTTGTCACTCCACCAAAAATGAACAACGTAGATGTGCCCGTTCTTTCAGACCTCCCTGTTTTTAAGAGACATCTCAAAGAAGCAATTTTGGAAGCTTTTAAAATTGAAGGCAATTCGCATTCTGTAGACAAATTGAGTTGGTATTCTCTGGCAGATAGACTCCTTGAAAAAGTTTCAAGAATCTAACTAAAGATCAAACTTTTAATAAGCACTGACATCTCACAATAGAGTTATCAGATAATTCGCTACATATATAGCGCATAATGTAGTCGTCTTAATTATTCTCGACTATATGTAGTGTAAATGTGTCATATTTGATGTGTCATAGGTTATGCGTTAAGGGAGGTATTTATGAAAAACGCAATTAACTACAACACATCTTCAATTTCAGGCAAGAGTGGAGCAATTGACAAAACCACTCAGGTTTCTAACTCTGAAATCCTAGTAGACATTATGTCTTTACTGCTCGTTTTATTTGCTCGCCTAGAGCATCCCAAAAACGCTAAATCTATGCCGGTCATAACGTCAGTACCTCAATTGCTAGAAAGCATAACGAAAGAAAAGAAACTAGCGATAATGAACCTGGCACAGTCAAGAAGTGACGTGATTTGTGAATTTAACGACAGAATGAAAGAAATGTATTTCACCTACTTTGATAAATATGAATTTAAAACACAGGAAAAGGAGCTCGCATGGCTTCTGTTAAAAGCTAATTCAACAAAAGAGTGTGTTGAAAAGATGCACACTAGCGAAAGTCAGTTTAGATATTCCATCAAAAAAATGTGCCAAAAGACTAAAACTGACTCTAAAGACAGCCTAATTACAAAGCTAAGAACTGAAGTTGAGTGCTATTAAAAAGCACGAGGGCATAAAAATTTTTTAACTTCTTCACTCAAATGTATTGCAAACTTTTGTCAGGATTACGAGAGATAATGAGCAAGACTCTTATTGTGAATTTATCATGAGCTAGGCCACTTTTTTAAAAGAAAAAATCAGTACAGCGATGAGTCGAATTTTACAAGAGAATAGTAGAGCAGAAAAAGCGATTCATGGTGTTACAAAAAAATTTAGATTTAGGCCAAACAATTAATTTTTTATCATATAATTTAAAGTCGCGTTCGCAACAACGCCACTAAATGGCTCCGTCGTCTAGCGGTTTAGGACGCCGCCCTCTCAAGGCGGAGGTCGAGGGTTCGAATCCCTTCGGAGCTACCAAAAAGCAATGAGCTGTCGATAATTCGGCAGCTCTTTTTTATTGCTCGTTACATCAAGCTTTCAAAATGAAGATTTACCAAAACTCTAATCACCTGACAGCTTCGAGTCCACGTTTTGACTTAGGCAAACCTTTTTCAAATCACCAAATAACACAGGCAATCAAACATGCATCGTTGCTCGTTTGCTTTATCAATTGTGAACAAATTCGTTTTTGCAGAAACTAAAAACCAGCATTTGATAGAATTAACAGCTGCGGAGGCTTGGACGGGAGCGTGCACAATGCATGAGGAAAGTCCGGGCTTCAAAGAGACAAGATGCCAGTTAACGACTGGGCGGGGTAACCCGACGGATTAGTGTCGCAGAAAAGAAAACTCCCGCGCACTGTGTGTGCGAGAAAAGCTGAAACGGTGTGGTAAGAGCGCACCAGCATGTTGGCAACAGCATGGCTTGATAAACCCCATCTGAAGCAAGCGCAAGTAGGAACGCGCATGAGGTGTCTCTTCCTCGCGTTCGGGTTGCGTGCTAGAGGTGTGCGGCGACGCACATCCAAGATAAATGACCGTCGCTCTGCTAAAACTAGCAGTTCACAGAACCCGGCTTATATGGCCTCCGCTAAAAGAATCAATTCTAGTAACCCCAACAAAAATAGGAGCCAAAATTGGCTCCTATTGAAATCAAAAATTATTGTGCTGTTAAACAGAAATTAATCAATATCATCATCGTCATCTGACAATGCACCAAAACCACTCATGTCTTTTTCGACAAGTCCACCAATCGGCTCAACAGCTGTAGTTTGACCCAAATCTACAGACATGGGCTCATAGCCAATTGGTGCAGGGTTTGAGGTTGGTTGAATGTCTTCATATGGAATAGCAGAAACATCGTCATCAAAGCCAAGGTTTGTGAGCTTCGAATTAGCATCCTCAATGAAGTCACGAAGCATCTCTGCATAATGATTTCTGCTTTCTTCACGATTCTCTTCTAGTTTTGAAATCGCATTCATTATATTTTGCTTTTCGGCCTCAGCACGGTTAACAATTCTGTCTGCTTCATCATGTGCATCTTGAATAGTAATGTCAGCTTTTGTGTTAGCCTTAGCAACAATTTCATCAGCTGAACGCTGAGCAACAATCAATGCTTGAGAAATAGCAGCACCGTCAGCTTGCTTTGCAGCAAGTTGTTCTTGCAGCTGATTAATGAGGCGCTCTTTTTCAGCAATAATTTGCTTAGCATCTTCCCCAAGGTCGTCAAAATCCTCTGACTTGTCAATATTATCAATCTGCTCGGTTTGATCATCGAGCTCTTGTTGTGCGTTGCTGGCTAACTGAGCGCGAAGATTAGCAATAGTGGAATGCAATTCTTCAATGCCATCAGCAACTTTTTCAAGGAATACATCGACTTCGTCAACGTCGTAGCCTTTTTTTGTGATTGCAAAACTGACATTTTCGATGTCTGAAACACTAATTGGCATGTTTTACACCTCTTTTTTCATAGATATATTGCTCATAAATTTTAACATAAGTATAATTATCAATATGAAAGCTAAAAAACACATTTCCCCAGCTATAAAGCTCTCTTTTGTAAATCCTGACTCAGAATCTAAGTCAGTTTTAGGCAAGGGTGTTGTTCGTTTGATGCAAAACGTAGATGAGGTTCATTCCCTCAATCAAGCATCAAAAATGATGAACATGGCCTATTCAAAAGCGTGGAGAATAACAAAAAAAACGAGCGAGGCACTTGGCTTTGAGCTAATCGAAAGTGTCCGTCCAAAAGGAAGCATACTCACACCCGAAGGCAAGGAACTTTTAGAAGTCTATCTCAAAATGGAGCGGCAACTAAGAGATGAGGCGACAGAGATCTTTGATTCACTTCTAAAGGAAACTACTCATCTTAAATGAGCCAACTTTACTCAGGTGACAATTAAATAATCGAACAATTAAAAACGATTAAGCTCTGCGGAAATTCAGGCTTTTATTTCAGATACACTTTTCTTAAAAGAACCGCATCTTTAAAAGTCGCAACAACTTCTAAAAACTTAAGTTGGGGTTAAAAAGTCACGCTAATGTTCAATAACAAGTTTACTGTTGTTGAGATGCGTAGTCGTCACCAAGCACAACCAAAACGCTTGAAGACACGATGTAGCTACCGTCATTTTTCACAACTTGATTAAACCCGAGCTGTGCAGCTATGATTTCAGCGTCGCGCTTGTAGGTGTCATCGTCATAAATAACTATTGACTTATCATAGTCAGACGAGTTAGCGTTGCCAGCAGAAATGTTTGAATAACCGAAATCTTTGAGCTTATCGACAGCAGCGGCAGCAATGCCAGAAGTTTCTGTGCCATTTCTGACAGCAATTGATGCAGAAGCATGGGCTGGGGATGAAGCTGTGGTCGAAGAAAAGTCAGTCTCGCCACCATCACCACCAGATGAAATAACAATTCCAGTAGCAGGATCAATCTCGGTCTCAGCAGGTGGCAAACCTTGGTTCATTCTGTTTACCATCTCTTTCCACTGATCCATGTAGACAAAGTCATACCAAACGCCATCTACATATTGTGATGTCTTTGGCACAGATGCGGTGTAAATTTTTGAAGAATCAATCCCCTGCAAGCTTTTCGCAAGACCAAGCAACGAATTAACGTCAAAGTCGGTGTTGACATAGCTAACTAAAGAATTAACGGTGTTTACAATCGTTCCAACGTCGCTCTTTAGAACCTTTGCAGCTAATGCTGAGATTACTTGTCGCTGATAGGCGGTGCGGAGTGCATCTCCATCTCCTAGATTGTCATATGTGTGACGCGAGCGGCAAACAGAAAGCGCCTGCTCGCCATTTAAAGTGTTTTTGCCAGCGGGAACATAAACGCCTGTGTGTGGGTCATCAATTTCTACAGAAACGTCAACTTCGACTCCTCCCACCGCGTCAACTGCAGCAGTAAAACCATCAAAGTCAACCTCGACATAGTGAGAAATTGAAATGCCAGAAATGTCAGCAACAGTTTTTACACAAAGTGCTGGTCCACCAAATGTATATGCAGCATTTAGCTTTTGAGTGCCATAACCAACCGGGTTATCGCTCGTAGCTCCCATGTTTTGAATTTGCAAGTCGCGAGGCATTGAGACCATAGACACTTGCTTGTTTTTAGGGTCAACGCGGCATAATATCATTGTGTCACAACGATATGATCCATCAAACTCACCGGAAGCGTCTCTATCTTCGCTTTTGTCAACACCAAGCAACAACATATAAAAAGGATCAGAAGATGAGTCTGTTGGCACAAGTGCGCTCAACAAATCCTGAGTCAGTCCATCATTCATCTGATTATTTAAATAGTTAATGTAGGCAAACGCAGAGCCAACGCCCAAAAGCAAAACAGTCAAAACACCAATAAGAACTGCAGCAAGGCGTCTTTTTCTCTTTCTTGATTTGCGAATCTTCGAATAGCGAATTGCATCTACAGAACCTGGATTGGGAACTTCGTCAGCACTATATGGCATTGAAGCAGGCTTTACAGTGCCCGAAACATAGGAATCTCTATTAAATGACCTTCTGCTTCCCTCTGAGCCAGTGCTAGCTAAATTATCTGCAATTGTGTAGCTGCGTTTGTTTCTTCGCGTAGTCATGGATAAGAATTATACACTACCTAGCAGGCAGGGCCCTATTTTCCAAAATGTACACTAGGTCTTGTTCATTTAGAATAGGGACGCCGAGTGCAACAGCCTTTTCCCGCTTAGAACCAGCGTTTTCGCCTGCTACAACAAATGATGTATTTTTAGAAACACTCGACGTTACTTTAGCACCCAAATTACGCAATTCATCTGACGCCTCATCACGAGACATCCCAGAGTTAACCATTGTCCCCGTGAGAACGAAAGTCAAAGACTTTAAAGGCAGATTGTCAGCCGTCCCGCCAGAATTTGATTTCATTAAAACGCCAAGTTCCATGAGCCTGTCAATCACGTTTAGATTTTGGGGAATTTTGAAAAAATCCACAACGCCTTTAGCAAGGATGGCACCTAAGCCGTCAATTTTTGCTAAGTCTTCAGGACTTGCATTCATCAATTCTTTCATGTCAGAAAAATGAAGAGATAAATCGCGGGCCAGGTTTTTCCCAATACCTGGTATCCCAAGACCATTAATAACTCTGTCTAAATTATTAAATTTTGACTTTTGGATGCTCTCGAAAATTTTAATTGCGTTTTTCTCCCCTACAGGAACAGGCTCACCATCCTTGTTTGTTCTCTGAGTTTTTAGTGTTTTTATCTCGTCAACAGTGAGCGTATAAAAATCGGCAAAGTCTGAGACTCTGCCCTCATCAATTAGGGTCGAGATGTTTTCTGATCCCAATGATTCGATGTCCATTGCTTCTCTGCTTGCCCAAAACTTTAATTTTTCAAGCCTTTGAGCTGGGCACTCTAGAGATATGCAACGGTGCGCAACTTCCCCATCAATTCTCACAACAGTGCTACCACAAGCTGGACATTTTTTAGCCATTTCCCAAGGTTTCGCATCTTTAGGTCTCAGTTCAAGAATTGGACCCACAACTTCAGGAATAACATCACCTGCCTTGTGAACAACGACAGTGTCACCGATGCGAACATCTTTTCGCACAACCTCATCTTCATTATGAAGAGTTGCCCTTGACACAACTGATCCAGCAATTGTCACAGGTTCGAGTTCAGCAACAGGAGTTAACACGCCCGTTCTGCCAACTTGAACAGTAATGTCTTTTAATAGAGTTGTTTTTTCTTCAGGAGGAAATTTGTAGGCAATCGCCCACTTTGGCGCTCTTGACGTAAAGCCCAATTTTTCTTGAAGAGAAAAATCGTTTACTTTAACAACGACACCATCAATATCATATTCAAGAACATCACGTTTCTCAAGACAAGCTTTGCAAAAATCATGTATTTCATCTATAGAATTAGCAAGAGTAACATCGGGATTCACATGAAACCCGCAATTAGCCAGCCATTTAAGAAGATCGAATTGATTTGTGATCGCAACATCATCTTGGGAGGCAATCGAATACATAAACGTCTTTAGATTTCTGTCACGTGTGACAAGCGGGTTTTTCTGACGCAGAGAACCAGCGGCGGCATTTCTTGGATTGGCAAAAAGTTTTTCCTTTTTGCCCTTTAAGTGCCCGCATGAAATCTCGCCATTTATTCTTTCCGCCTCTTTATTAAGCGCAGAAAATGACGATTTCGGCATGTATGTCTCACCACGAAGCTCAAGTGGTTTTTTTGAGTTCTCAACCTTAGCAGCACCTTGAATCGAAAGCTCGCGAGGCACATCTTGCACAAACAAAACGTTTTCTGTCACATCCTCACCAACGACTCCATCACCGCGAGTAGCAGCTCGAACAAACTTATTCTCGTCAAACGTCAAGGCAATCGAGAGACCATCAATCTTTAATTCAAGGCAGAATTCAGGGAAAACTCCGAGTTCATCTTCGACCTTGTGAACCCATGAATCAAGTTCCTCGAAGTTCATGGCGTTGTCAAGAGAATACATTTTTGATTCATGTTTGACTTCTTCAAACTGTGATGAAACTCCACCGCCAACAGTAACGCTCGGAGAATTAGCATCGGCAAACTCAGGATAAGCATTTTCAAGTGCAATTAGCTCACGCATAAGCGAATCATAGACAGCATCACTCATCAATGGAGCATCTGATATGTAATAGGCATCGCTTGCTTTTTTTATCTCTTTGCGCAAGTCTAAAATGCGAGTGTGTGCAATGTTTTTTTCTTCTGCCAACAAAGCGTTCGATGTCATTTTTTTCCTTTTTAAATGAATTGAAAAGTGTTTGATTTAGATTATTATTACTTAAAACAAACACATAGTAAAAAAGGATGCTTCGCAAATGTATGACGATTTTGCAGAACTTGGAAGAAACGATGCTTGCTGGTGTGGAAGCGGTAAAAAATATAAAAAATGCCACGCTGACTTCGACGAAAAACTAGAAGAACTCTATCTAGAAGGCAAATGTGTTCCACCTCGCAGCCTCATAAAAACGCAAGCTGACATCGAAGGTATTAAAAAGAGCGCAAAAGTAAACATTGGAGCTCTCGATGAGGTTGCAAA
The DNA here is from genome assembly GCF_900169485.1 of Phoenicibacter congonensis. NCBI lineage: Bacteria > Bacillati > Actinomycetota > Coriobacteriia > Eggerthellales > Eggerthellaceae > Phoenicibacter > Phoenicibacter congonensis. The sequence goes on from NZ_LT821227.1 coordinate 1,249,436, forward strand.
AAACATAAAAGCTGGATGCACAACTGAAGACATCGACAACTGGGTGCATGACTTCACACTTGATAACGGAGCTATTCCTGCGCCTCTAAACTACGAAGGATACCCAAAAAGCTGCTGCACTTCGGTAAACGATGTGGTTTGCCACGGAATTCCAAATAAAAACCAAGTGTTAAAAGATGGAGATATTGTAAACGTTGACTGCTCGACAGTTAAAGATGGATATTTCTCTGATTCAAGCAGAATGTTTATCATTGGCGAAGCTTCTAAAGAAATTAACAAATTTGTTGAAACTGTCAGAAAATCGATCAATGTGGGACTCACACAGGTTAAGCCTTGGTTTAATTTACAAGACATGGCTCGTGAACTTCAAAACTATGTAGAAGCGCAAGGCTACAGCGTTGTTCGGGAATATGGCGGTCATGGAATTGGCAAAGAATTCCACGAAGACCCTTGGGTGAGCCACACTGTTTATGCCGGCGAAGACATGATTATGCCTCCAGGAATGTGTTTTACCATTGAGCCAATGGTAAACATGGGGAAATACAAAATTGTAACAAGCAAAGAGGATGGCTGGACGGTCCGCACAAAAGACCACTCTTTGTCAGCTCAATGGGAAATTCAGCTAGTCGTAACTAATGATGGATATGAGATACTGAGCTGGTAGAGAAACCTAGCTCAGTATCAAGCATCGCGAAAAATCTAGATAACAATTAAGTCGTGTGTCAACGTCGTGAACGATTCAAAACCGTTTTCAGTCAAGACTCCACAATCCTCAAGACGAATTCCAAACTTTGAAGCTTTATAAACGCCGGGCTCAATTGTAATCACGTTGTTTTTAGTGAGTTTTGCACTGCATCGTGGTGACAAAACAGGCTTTTCATGAATGTCGCGACCAACACCGTGTCCTAGACCATGAGGCATGCAACCCTTAAAGCCATAGTCATTAATTACCTCAATTGAGCGGTCGTGACACTGCTTTCCTGTCATTCCAATCTTCACTTCACGAGCGACAGTCTCGTGAGCATCTTTAACTGCCAACCACGCGCGATAAAGCTCACCTCTCGGAGTCCCAACAAACAGAGTTCTTGTGGTGTCGGAGCAAAGTCCTTTATAAACAACACCAAAATCAATAACGACACTGTCTCCATGTTTTAGTTTTTGATCACCCGGTTCTGCATGTGGATTGGCTCCGTTTGCTCCTGTTCCAACAATTGTTGGGAAGCTAAAAGATTCAGCTCCAAACTCGAGCATAAAACCTTCGAGAATGTCTCGAACTTCAAGCTCTGTCATCCCTTCTTTCACTTGTTCTAACATGGCAAGAAACGCCCTGTCTGCAATTTTTTGTGCTTCTTTTAGAACTTCAATTTCATCGTCAGTTTTCACTGAACGCTTCCACAAAACATCGCCTTCGTTGTTTAGAAAAGTCTCTACTGCCTTTGTGTAGGAATCTTTCCCCAGGCCAGAAATTTGGCACTCACAAGCAGGTGACAGAACCGATTTTCTCCTAAAGTCCTCACGAGTCTTGATGTCTGAAATGTGAACCTCAATAACAGGTGTACTAACTGAAGAAATAGCATCACGAAGAGCATAGGAATAATGAGTGTGAGCACCTGGGTTATAAACTATTCCATCGATGTCAGAACAGTGAGTTTCATGGATTTTATCGATGAGCTCGCCTTCAGAATTTGATTGAAAAAATTCAAATTCAACTTCTTTATTCGAAAATGAGCTTTTAATATTCTCGTTTATTTCATCGAGCGTTAAAGTTCCATAAATCTGAGGCTCTCGCACCCCCAGCATATCCAAATTTGGCCCGTTCAATATGAGCAATTTCATTATCAACTCCTAATTATTAGCTTTCAATGATGTCTATTAACCCTTCTTCAGACATCATATCTATTACCTCATGATAGACCCGCCCAGAAGTTTTTCTTGTGGTATCAATCGTGTAATCGGCGGCCTCTTCATATTTCGGCAGTCTTTGAAAAAACAGCTTCTGCGCCTTTTTTACATCCTTAAATAACGGTCTTGTTTTTTTATTAGAAATTCTTCTTGCGCCGTTTTTTGCGTCGGAATATAGATGAATCACGATGCCAGAGTTCTTCATGATTCTAATATTTTCATCTGTGACAATAATTCCCCCTCCACAAGAAACAAGTCTTGGGGTGTTTGATTTAGAAATGTTTAAAAGAGCCTCTGTTTCATATTCCCTAAAGCCACTCTCTCCCACCTCGTCAAAAATTTCAGAAATTTTCTTGCCGTGAAAACGCTCAATGTAGAAATCCACATCAACGCACTCGCAACCACAAACTTTAGCAAGCTTCCGGCACACAGTAGTCTTTCCTGCGCCCATAAAGCCTATGAAATAAATTGTTTTGTGTAACTTAATCTTCATCGTGAAATAACAGAAAGACGATCCTTGTAGTGCTTAAGGTTAGCTTTCAAGTCGCTCATGCAAGTGTTCCCAAACATTTCAATGTAGGCATCAGCCAAAACAAGCGACACCTCCGCTTCCGCAACAACAGCGGCGGCAGGCACAGCACAAACATCCGACCTTTCTTTGCTTGATTTAGCAACTTCTAGAGTGTCAAGATTGACTGTTTCAAGAGGGTTCATGCATGTTGGAATTGGCTTCATTGCAGCTGTGATAATGAGCGGCATTCCATTTGTCATGCCACCTTCAAGCCCACCAGCGTTATTAGTCTTTCTAACAAATGAGCCACTCAAGATTGCGATTTCATCGTGAAAACGAGTTCCCAATTGTGAGACACCAGCAAAACCTGCACCGAATTCAAGTCCTTTTATTGCAGGAATTGAAAAAATGCTTGCTGCAAGCTTTGAGGTGAGACGACTTGTTGCTTCAGAATAGGAACCAAGACCAGGGACAAGGCCGGTTGCCACAACCCTAAAAGTGCCACCACAAGTCTCACCAGCCTCTTTTGCTTCATCTATTCGCTTTATCATGCGCTGTGTTACCTCATCGTCAGGACAACGCACCTCCGAAAATTCAATTCGAGCAAGCAAATCACTAGGAATCTCATTATTTGTATAGTCAATTAAACAAGAGTCATCGGTTGCAACATCTGCAATAGATTTGACCCAAGAAAAAACTTCAACGCCAACTTCGGCTAAAAGCTCTCGCGCAATAGCTCCTGCCGCAACACGTGCAGCGGTTTCCCTAGCCGATGCTCTCTCTAGAATGTCACGACAATCATCGGTGTTGGTTTTCATAAAACCAACAATGTCAGCGTGACCTGGCCGTGGAGTCACTTCGCGAGGGCACTCATCGGGACGATTTCCAAAGGCAGCCATTTTTCCAGTCCAGTTTTTCCAATCTTTGTTGACAATATCAATAGAGACTGGGCTGCCTAGAGTTTTCCCAAAACGAACACCGCTAGTGATTGTTGCAGTGTCGGTCTCTATAATTTGGCGACCACCGCGACCATAACCACTTTGCCGACGTCTCATGTCACTAGCGATGCTTTGTTCATCTAAATTTAGACCCGCAGGAACGCCTGTCACGATCGTAGTTAGTTTTGGACCGTGAGATTCTCCAGATGTTACATATTGCATTTCAAGCTCGTTTCAACTCGTCTACCTTAGTTTTGCTTATGCTATCATAATCCCACTAAGCACCCAAGATCGATACAGGAAACTCGCATGATAGCTACAGTTAAAAATACGGCAACAGAAGAAGAACTCAAGCATTTAATCGACTGGCTAAAAACAAAGGGATTAAAAGTTGACATCTCAAGAGGCACCACTGAGACAATAATTGGTCTTGTTGGTGACACAACAAAACTTGACCCTTTTCTTCTCGAAAGCATGGAAATTGTCAATCGAGTAACTCGTGTTTCAGAAAGCTTTAAGCTAGCAAACAGAAAGTTTCACCCACAAGACACAGTAATCGACTGCGGTCACGGAGTCAAAATGGGTGGAGATAACTTTAACGTTATTGCAGGACCATGTTCAATTGAAGGCGACAATCTCTTCGAGATTGCAAAAGAAGTTAAAAAAAGTGGCGCGACAATGCTTCGCGGTGGTGCTTGGAAACCACGCACTTCCCCCTATTCAAATCAGGGAATGGGAGAATCTGGGCTAAAACTCCTTCGTCAAGCAGGCGATGAACTTGACATGCCAATCGTCACTGAAATTATGGATGCCAGAGACATTGAAGTGTTTGAGAAACACAACGTTGATGTCATGCAAGTTGGAGCACGCAACATGCAAAACTTCTCACTTTTAAAGGCGCTGGGCACAATTAACACGCCAGTGCTACTAAAAAGAGGTTTGTGCTCAACCGTAGACGAGTTGTTAATGGCTGCAGAATACATCATGTCGGGCGGAAACAAAAATGTAATGCTTTGCGAGCGTGGAATTAGAACATTTGAAACTCGAACAAGAAACACATTTGATTTGAGCGCAATTCCTGTTGTTAAAGGCCTGTCTCACTTACCAATTGTCGCAGACCCAAGCCATGCAACAGGCTACACACGCTATGTTGTGCCAATGTCACTTGCTGCAACAGCAGCAGGTGCACATGCTCTAGAAATCGAAGTTCACAACAATCCTTCTAAAGCATGGAGCGATGGCGCACAGGCACTCACTCCAGCGCAATTTGATGACGCGATGAAACGCATCAAGATTATTCGCCAAGCAGTAACAATGAAGACAGAAGAATAATGACAGTAGGAATAGTTGGTCTCGGACTAATCGGCGGCTCGTTTGCCAAGGCGTTTAAAAATAGCGGCACAGACGTTTATGCATGGAACAGAAACAAAGAAACTCTGGCTGCTGCCAAAATCGACTCTGTCAAAAAAGAGCTAACAAAAGAAAACATCGACGAGTGCGAACTTGTAATATTGACAACATACCCTCAACACTGTGTAGATTGGCTTCGTGAATTTGCTCCCCACATCAACAAAAGCACGATAGTAATTGATGCTGCAGGCATAAAACGAAAAATATGCGCTGAGTGTTGGAAAATCGCTGAAGAGCATGGCTTTACTTTCATTGGCGCGCACCCAATGGCAGGAACACAGTTCTCTGGTTATGCTCATGCAAATGCAAGCCTCTATGAAGGTGCACCAATGATTCTGGTTCCAAATCCAAAATTAACCGACATGGAGCGCGTAATCGCAATCGACAAGGTGCAAACGATGCTTACACCTTGCAAATTTGGCTTCTATACGGTGACAAATGCAGAACATCATGACAAGATAATCGCCTACACTTCACAGCTTGCACACGTTGTGTCATCATGTTATGCAAACAACGAACTTGCGCTAAAACACGATGGCTTCTCAGCTGGAAGCTGGAAAGATTTAACTCGAGTAGCATGGCTAAACCCGGTTATGTGGAGTGAACTCTTCCTTGAAAACAGAGATTACTTAAGTGTAATGATTGAAAAAACAATTAATAATTTAGAGCGCTGCAAAAAAGCTATTGATGATAATGATAGAGAGGCACTAGAAGCATTCTTGAGCGAAGGCGACGCTATTAAAAAAGAATCTGAAAGAATAAGGACTGCATAATGACCGATTCAGGACTACAAAAAATCAGAGAAGAAATGGATGAAGTCGACGAAGAGATAGTCGACACTTTTTTAAAACGCATGGATGTAGCTGCAAAAGTTGCAAATTACAAGCGTGAACATGACATTCCAGTTCTCGACCGCGCACGAGAGCGGGAAAAAATAGCAAAAGTTATTGAAAGTGTTCCTGAAAATCGCAAGTCATATGTGATGGCATTGTTTAACACGCTCTTTGAGGTGTCTCGCGCTGACCAGTCAGCGGCGATAAACATGGATTGCCCAATTGTTTCAAAGATAGAAGATGCAATCAAAAACACTCCGGCACTCATGTCTGACACAGCATATGTCGCATGCCAAGGCGTAGAAGGTGCTTTTTCTGAAATTGCAACTGACAAAGTTTTTAAACATGCCAAAATCTCATTTTTCCCAAGCTTTAGAAGTGTATTCAAAGCTGTCGATGAAGGATTCTGCAAATATGGAATGCTTCCAATCGAAAACTCAACTGCAGGTGTTGTAAACGAAGTTTATGAATTGATGCGCGAATTTGATTTTTACATTGTAAAAATTGTTCGCCTGAAGGTGTCTGAAAATCTGCTTGCCAAACCTGGCACAAAACTTGAAGATATAACTGACATTTATTCACACCAAAAGGCGATTCAGCAGTGCTCAAGGTTTCTAGAGAATCTAAAAGGCGTCAAAATCCACGTGGCAGAAAACACTGCAACAGCCTCAAAAATGGTTGCCGAAAGTGATTCCAAAACTGTAGCATCAATTGGGAGCTCAAATGCAGCTGAAATATATAACCTTGATTTCGTTGCTAAATCCATCGAAGACAACAATGCAAACTACACTCGTTTTGCATGCATTTCAAAAGATTTAGAGATTTATCCTGGAGCTGACAAAACATCTCTGTCAATTGTCACCAGAAATGAACCTGGGTCGCTCTATAAAGTGCTTGCACGTTTTAACACATTAGAGATTCAGCTTTGTAAGCTAGAATCAAGACCAATCCCAAACCGCGACTTCGACTACATGTTCTATTTTGACATCGGCTGCAGCGTTTATGCGCCTGAATTCAAGCGCTTAATGGCTTCCCTTGACGATGTTGTCGAAGAATATCGTTATTTGGGTTCTTATTCAGAAATTATTTAGGAGGCATTTTAATGTCACTTCAAAAACTAGAATATGCAACCATCGTAACTAACAACGACAGAGTTGCTGAAAAATACAAAGATGTAACAAACATTATTTTGTGTGACACCTATGAGCAAGTGTTGATTAAAGTTCGTGATTTAGTTTATGACAAGCACATCCTGCTAACCCACCCACAAGCTTCAAGCCTAAAACCAAACCAGACTCCCTACAGAAGCGTGATTGTATACCCAAAAGGTGATCAGGATAACATCAAAGACATCATGTTGATTGATAAATGCATCCAAGTTTATTATGAGTGGCAAGAGATTTCTCCCAGCCCAGAGTCGTATAAACCAAAAGTTGCAAACGATTTTAAAACAATAGATTTGTCAGTCATTGATAACGTTATTCCTAGAATAGAATAACCATCTGATAACATAAGTCCTTGTAAGCTAGTGAAACGCCGGTGGGACAGTGAAGCCTAAAGACAAAAACACATATTTTAAAGGCTTAAATAGAAAAGAATATATCAATAGAGCGATTGCGCTTTCAAATAAAATCGGAATAGACAACATAACAATCAGAAGTCTAGCTGAAGAATTGAAGTGTTCTTCTGCTGCGCTTTATAGATATTTCAAATCTAAGGAAGAACTTGTTTATTATGTCAATTTGCAAGTTTTAGAAAACTACATAATTCGTCTAAACAAAGCCGAACAAAATTGGAAGACCCCGTGGGACATGTATTCTGGGGTTTGGGATTGCTATTGCCGCGAAGCTTTTACCCACGTAAAAGCCTATGACCAAATCTTTTTTCAAAACACTAACAGCGATTTGAATAAATCCATGAAGGAATACTACAAGATGTTTCCAAACAACATCACCCACTCAAATGAGATTTTCCAACAAATGCTCTCAACTTCAGACTTCATGGGACGTGACTACAAGATGTGCCTGAAATGTGCCGATTTAGGATGCATTTCATATGACAAGGCAAAACAACTCAACAGATCTGTTTGCATGCTCTATAAGGGTTATTTCAAAACTATCGAAGATGAAGGCATTGAGCAATATGGTGTCGATTCTTGGACAAGACAATGCATTGAAGACATTGACATGATAATTTTTGCACTTGCAGATGACCTTCAAGGATACAAAGGATACTACGTCACCAACTCCCCTTCAGTTTTGTAGCAACTCATTTGTTCAACCGCGCCATTAAGACATTAATCACTTGAGCTCACAATCACTCAAATAAACATCAAAAATAGCGACCCTTAAATCTCTCATCCAAAAAAACATGTTTAAAAAATTAGCGTGATTACATTATTAAAATTTCTTAGTCTATGAAAAATCAGGAAATAGAGTTGTTATCAAGGTAACACTGGGAAAACTTGATTAAACGATTTTTTGAATGTTGCAAAAAAGTTAACGAATTCCAGAGCATATGCACTAAATTGGTGCATAATATAGACATCTTCGTGAAACAGTTTTAGGGGAATTATTCAGAGGTTATTGTTATCACGATTACAAGAATGGGGGGATCTAAAACAACTCAACTTATCACTGCAAATCTCTATGCAATTGTTATCACGATCATTCTGTAATTTCTGTAGAAGAGGAGGTTTAAGTTATGAAACTTGAACTTGGAGAAATTCAAATTAAGGATATCCAATTCGCAGACAAGTCGGAAGTTAAAGACGGAGTTCTCTACATCAATAAAGAAGAAGTAGAAGCTCTAGTTCTTGAAGACGAGAAACTTGCCGGATGCAAATTGGACATTGCTCGTCCAGGAGACAAGACAAGAATCACTCCTGTAAAAGACGTGCTCGAGCCACGCGTTAAAGTATCTGGTGGCGGAGAAATCTTCCCAGGCATTCTTGGTAAAGTATCACCAGCAGTTGGCGAAGGTCGCACTCATGCATTGAAGGGCTGCACTGTTATGACAGTCGGACGCATCGTTGGATTCCAGGAAGGCGTTGTCGACATGTCAGGTCCAGCAGCTGACTACTGCCCATTCTCAAAGACAGTAAACCTTTGTGTTGTCATTGAGCCAAATGGTGAGCTTGAGACACATGTTTATGAGAAGGCTGGAAGAATGGCAGGCCTCAAGGTTGCTCAATATGTTGGCGCACTTGGCAAAGACGTCGAGCCTGACAACATCATCACATATGAGACAAAGCCAATCTTCGAGCAAGCAGCTCAATACCCAGATCTTCCAAAAGTTGGCTATATCCACATGCTTCAGTCACAGGGACTTTTGCACGACACCTACTACTACGGCGTTGACGCAAAACAAATCGTTCCTACTGTCATGTACCCAACCGAGATTATGGACGGCGCTATCGTTTCTGGTAACTGCGTTGCTCCATGCGACAAGGTAACTTCATTCCATCACATGAATAACCCTGTTATTCATGACCTCTATGAGCACCATGGAAAAGACGTTAACTTCATGGGTGTAATTCTCACAAATGAAAACGTCTTCTTGGCTGACAAAGAGCGTCACTCAGACATGGTTGCAAAACTTTGCAAATGGATGGGTCTCGACGGTGTGCTCATTTCTGAAGAGGGATATGGCAACCCAGACACTGACCTCATGATGAACTGCCGCAAAGTTGAGCAAGCTGGCACAAAAGTTTGCTTGATTACTGACGAATTCCCTGGCAAAGACGGCAAGTCAGCATCTCTGGCTGACACATGCGAAGAAGCAACAGCGCTTTCTTCATGTGGCCAAGGCAATGCTACATTGCAATTCCCTGCCATGGACAAAGTCATTGGCATGCAGGACTTCATCGAATCACAAATTGGTGGATGGGCTGGATGCATGAACGAAGACGGCTCATTTGAGGCTGAACTCCAAATCATCATCGCTTCCACAATCGCAAACGGCTACAACAAGCTTGCTGCAAGAGGATACTAAGAGGGAGCGTGATAGAAAATGGCTAAATACAAAGTAGTACACTACCTAAATCAGTTCTTCGCAGGCATTGGCGGAGAAGACAAAGCTGACTTCAAACCAGAAGTACAAGAAAAGGTAATCGGACCAGGAATGGCTCTTCAAGCTGGTCTTGGTGAAGACTTTGAAATTGTTGCAACAGTTATCTGCGGCGACAACTTCTTCGGCGAGAACCTTGACGAAGCAACAGACACAATTGTTGACATGGTTAAGCAATATGAACCAGACGTGTTCGTAGCTGGACCTGCATTTAACGCTGGTCGTTATGGTGTTGCTTGCGGCACAATCTGCAAAGCTGTTGAAGAGCGTCTTGGTGTTCCAGTTCTTTCTGGTATGTACACAGAAAACCCTGGTGCTGACATGTTCAAACAGGACGTAATTCTCGTTGCTACTGGCGACAGCGCTGCAACAATGAGAAAAGCAGTTCCTAACTTTGTAACACTCATCAAAAAGATGGCTACTGGCGAGGAAATCCTCGGACCAGACGAGGAAGGTTACCTCGAGCGTGGCATCCGTGTTAACTACTTCGCTGATGAGCGCGGTTCTGAGCGCGGAATTAAAATGCTCATCAAAAAGATGGCTGGTGAGCCATTCAAGACAGACCTTCCAATGCCTAAATTTGACCGCGTTGAGCCAGGCCCTGCAATCACCGACATGGCACATGCAACAATCGCTGTTGTAACATCAGGCGGCATTGTTCCTCTTGACAACCGTGACCACATTGAGTCATCAAACGCTACAAAGTTTGGTTGGTACACAATGGAAGGCATGGACTCCTTAAGCAAAGATGACTACATGACCATTCATGGTGGCTATGACCGTCAATTTGTTCTCGAGAATCCAAACCTTGTTGTTCCTCTTGACACACTTCGTCAAATGGAAAAAGATGGCCGCATTGGAAAACTCTATCCAATGTTTGCATCAACAACTGGCACTGGTACTGCTACAAACTCAGCTGCTAAGTTCGGCACTGACATTGGAGCGAAGCTCAAGGAAGACGGTGTAGACGGCGTAATTCTCACATCCACTTGAGGCACTTGCACTCGTTGCGGTGCAACGATGGTAAAAGGAATTGAGGCTTACGGCATTCCTGTAGTTCACATTTGCACAGTTGTCCCAATTTCTAAGACAATCGGTGCTAACAGAATCGTCCCTGCTATTGGTATCCCTTACCCATTAGGCGACCCAACCGAGGGCGAAGAAGAGTCAAGAAAGATTCGCGACGAACTCGTCGAGAAATGCCTTGAGGCTCTTGAAACACCTGTCACAGAACAGACAGTGTTTGAATAAAAAACGGTAAGTGAGGCAAGGGGGCTTGTAATTATTTAGCTCGGTAGGCTAAACGAAGCCCCCTATCCTCAGCAGCAACGTCTGCTAAAGCAGATTCCAAAAAAACTTGAGGGGTTTATTATGGAAAACAACAAAATGAAAATCGGAGCCGTTATTGGCTTCACAGGCGCCATGATCGCTTTCTACATTGGCGCAGGCTTTGCAACCTTCCAAGAGGTTCTTCAGTATGAGGCATCATACGGCAATGCAATGATTGTCGTCGTTATTGCATTGGCAGTAATTTACCTTTACACCAACTTTTCATTTGCAACAGTTGGCTCAAGGGTAAACGTAGAACGTGGCGGCGATATTTACCAGCACTACTGCGGCAAATATGTCGGCACATTCTTTGACTGGTTTTGCGCAATTTATTGCTACATTTGCTTCTTCGTAATGTGCGGCGGCGCAAACTCAACTTTGACACAGCTCTTCGGATTCTTCGGCATTAACTGCCCATATGGCGTTGGTGCTGTAATCATTACAGTAGCAGCAATTGCAACTGTAGTTTTCGGGCTCGACGGCATTGTTAACGCTCTTGGCAAACTTGGTCCAATCATCATCGTTCTCATTCTTTTCGTTGCAATTTGGACATTGGTAGCAAACATTGGCGGATACACACAAGGCATCCAAGACATGGAAAGATTAGTAGCTGATGGCACGGTAGCAAAAGTTGGCACAAATCCAATTTCAGCAGCCCTTTCATACAGCGGCTTTGTAATCATGTGGTTTGCAGCATTCATGGCTGAGCTCGGCGCAAAGAACAAGCTGAAGGAAGTTAACGCTGGTGTTGTTCTCTCAATTATCGGCATTGCTGCAGCAGCAATCCTTTGCTCACTCGCTTTGATTTGCACAGCTAGCTGGTCATGTGTACAACCTATTCCATCACTCGAGATGGCAATGGCAATCCACCCAATCTTCGGCGTAATCTTCGCATGCATCGTTTTCTGCGGAATTTACACCACATCAGTACCTCTGCTTTGGACTGGCATTACACGCATCACTCCAGAAGGAACAACAAAGTACAAGATTACCGTTGTAATCGGCGCTATCGTTGGATGCTTGATTGCATGCTTTGTCCCATACAAAGGTCTCGTAAACTTCATTTACGGTACACTAGGATATGTAGGATTTGTTCTTGTAATCTTCATGATTATCTATGACATCCGCACAAAGATGGGCAAAAACCCAATTAAACCTGGCAACCTCCCATTTGTTGGCGCTAAAGACGAATAAAGCAGAACAACCAACAAACGCAAATGGGATTTGCATAGCGTAGAGAAAAGTAATGGTTCTACCTTCTCTACCCCCCTCCAACAGAAGCGGCGTCTCAATCCCGGCGCCGCTTCTTCCTATATTTGAAACAAAATTTATTTAACTTTTAAGATTGACCTAGCTAGACAAGCCCAGTCAATCTATAATTCTTATAGCCGTGTGAATGAGGGGTTCGCAGGGCGATAGGTTAATTTATTAGTTAGGAGAAATTTGTATGGACGTCGGCTCTTTACTTCCGATTTGGAGCATCATACCTTTCGTTGGCATGCTGCTCTCAATCGCAATTTTCCCACTTGTTAAACCAGAGTGGTGGGAAGCTCATCAGCTGCATGTCGCCTTGGCCTGGGGCTTTTTGTTCCTGATTCCATTTACCTTTGCATATGGAATGAATGAAACGCTCTATCAGCTCGCGGAATCTATCATCGTTGACTACATTCCTTTTATCGTGCTGTTACTTGGCCTGTTCGTTGTTTCAGGTGGCATTCATGTGGCTGGATCTATTGCAGGCACAACAAAAAACAACGTTATTTTGCTTGCAATTGGCACATTTTTAGCAAGCTGGATTGGAACTACTGGAGCAGCAATGCTTCTCATTCGCCCAGTCATCCGTGCTAACAAATGGCGCAAAAACAAAAAACACATCATTATCTTCTTCATTTTCTTAGTAGCGAACATCGGCGGATGCCTAACCCCTCTCGGTGACCCACCTCTGTTCCTTGGCTATTTAAGAGGAATTCCATTCTTCTGGACTCTTGAACACATTTGGCCACTTCTTCTCTTGAATTCAGTGCTTTTGCTTGCTCTTTTTGCCGCAATTGATTATCACTTCTTCAAGAAAGAAGATGCCGAAGCTAGAGCCGAACTTGAGCTTCAACAAAAGGCAGAAAACAAAGTGCCAATCAAGCTCGAAGGTCTTGTCAATATCGCATGGCTCGCGCTCATTATCGTCGCTGTAATTCTGAATGGCTTGATTCCACAAATGCCACAATTCATAGATCCAGCTACAAATCAAGTCTATGGATTTACAATGTCATTTGGTGAGCATTCAGTTCACATTGGATTCCAATACTTTGTACAGATTATTCTTATTTTGATTGCTGCTTTCTGCTCGCTCAAAACAACAAAGAAGCCAGTTCGTGAAGCTAATGAGTTTGAATGGGGTCCAATCGCAGAAGTTGCAAAACTCTTCATTGGAATCTTCATCACAATGATTCCTGCTCTTGCGCTTCTCCGTGTAAACGGTGGCAGCCTAGGCATTGACAGTCCGCTCAAGTTCTTCTGGTGCACTGGTGCTCTTTCGGGCTTTTTGGACAACTCGCCAACATATGTCGTGTTCCTCACAACAGCAGGTGCACTTGGCTCAGAAGGTATGCCAGCAATTGTAACCACTGTTGGCACTGTTGCAATTAGGAACTTGCTCGCAATTTCTGCTGGCGCAGTGTTCATGGGTGCTCTCACCTACATCGGCAATGCACCAAACTTCATGGTCAAATCGATGGCTGAAAAAGCACACATCAACATGCCATCTTTCTTTGGCTACATGGCCTGGTCATTTGGCATACTAATACCTTTGTTCATAATCGACACGCTCATTTTCTTCCTATAGAAAAAAGGTGAAAACAATCAAACTCGCATCCCTATTGCGATTTGTTTTTGCAAACCCCTTGAGGCAAACGCTTCAAGGGGTTATTTTTTTGCATTTAAACATATCATCCATGTGATAACATCATTGATTCACTCTAGCACACAGGCTTTTTTTAAGCTGCGCCTTCAGGATGCCCAAATGCTTCGTGTTTTAAAAAATAAGATAAATAATTAATGAGACAAGGGTACAAGTCGAGCATTGATGTTTATATACAATGAAATGAATGGACAAAACAATTATTCAAGGAGCACCTCTAAATGCATGCAAGCATTAAAGAATTGCACACAAATGATTCTTTTACCGATTTTTATTTACTAAAAAACTACATAAAACAAGCTAAGAAAAATGGAGATCCCTACTTCCGCGTGGAGCTAGCCGACAACTCAGGAACGTGCTCAGGCATTAGTTGGGAAAACCCTGACCAATTTTACGTCTCTCAAAAGTGTATAGGCTCAATTGTAAAAGTCAAAGGCGTTATGAATGACTACAACGGAGTCCCCCAAATGCGCATATTTAACATCAGACAAGCACGCGAAGATGATTTTAATCTCTTCGACACTTCTGACATAGTGACAACTGCGCCGATCGACACAAACGAATATCAGCAAGCATTAGAAAAAATGATTGATGAAATTGCTGATGATGACTACAGATTGGTTTCACAAACCATTTATTCGGAAATCAAAGAAGAATTTCTAAACATTCCAGCAGGAAAAACCGTTCATCATTCATTTAGATGTGGTCTTTTAATGCACACAGTAAACATGATGAAACTGAGTTTAATGACTGCTGAACTTTACCACGAAATCATAGATAAAGACCTTCTTGTTGCAGCAACTTTTTTGCATGACATAGCAAAAATTCAGGAATTTACATTATCGGAGCTAGACCTTGTTAGCGACTATTCAGCCGAAGGGCAACTGCTTGGACATCTATACATGGGAGCTGCCAAAGTGAAGGAAGTCTGCGAGCGTCTTAATGTAGATGAACACAAGAAACTCATGCTAGAGCATCTCATATTAAGCCACCACGGCGAACCTGACAAAGGAGCTGTTGTTACTCCAAAGTGCGCTGAAGCCGAAGTCTTACATATCATCGACTTGCTCGACTCGAGGTTAGAGATTTATGCAGAAGAATATGAAGGACTTGAGGTGGGACAATTCTCTCTTAAGAAAAACTGGGCTCTAGATCACAGAATATACAGAAACAAATAGCTCAAAATTTAAGAAAACTGATAATGTTAATCTGACTTCTGAAACATGCGAAATTGGTCACATCAAAATAACTAACAGGAAACGCTTTCACTGAATAAATAATTTTGCAGACAAAAAAATCTGTCAAACAGTTAGCAAGCACCATAAATTGGGCAATGCACTGCTAAAAACTAAAAAGATGCATTATGTCTCATTAATGGAAGTTGTTATTTCTAGGCGCCTGAAAGTTTTTCGTTTCGTTCTTCTATTTCATCGGCCGTAGGTTCTTCAGGAAGACCACCATTTGCTGTAATTGAATCAACGATTAACTGGGTGTATTGCGGTGCCATATCATATTTCAAATGGGTTCCATCACCATCAAAAAGGTCTGACTTGTTTATGGAATAGGAATACCAATCGATGAGATAGGCGTTATCATAGCGATTGCAGCCTGAAGCAATTGATGCATTGCATGAGGAAACCCAATCTCGCGGTGACTTTGTGTTAACAAAAAATGCACGCTTATCCTTCCCCACCTTTTCCATAATATTGTCGAAATCACTATCGGACATTGGACCGTTTGTTCCAACCGCAAACACAACGACATCTCCAACAAGTTTATAGCCGTCGTAATAATCATATAGCCCAGGGACTTCACTGACATATCTGCTCACAGCACTGTCAAGATGGCCGCCTGGGAAAGCCTCCATAAACGAATCGTTGGCCATAAGCGACACCGAGTCGCCAATCAAAAGAACAGAATATGGCTTGTATTCAGGAGTTTCAGCGGGAGGAGCTTGCGCGGTGGGAGTGGCATCTTGAGACTGCTCGGAGAGCTGTTTTAAAGTGTCGGCAGTCGACACTCCAGAGGTAGCAGGTACAAAGATAATTCCGCCCAGAGCAACTAAAAAAACGAGCGCAGTAGCTACTGACGGGATTGCATGGTTTAAAAAAAATGATTTTATTCGCTGCATAGGTGAAGCGGCAAAAGCATGCCCTGAAGCATAAATTCCACCAACGCCGCCAGACGCATAGGCATAGGTGGAGTCAGCGCGCGTCCTAGCATGTTGCCTTGATCTTGCTCTGGCACGCGAGGAATCACACGTCGTTGCCTCTGGATGCAAAATTGATTTCCAAATTCGCCCTATGGCACCCTTTCTGATGGGGTTTTCAACAAACCTATATGAAAGTTCAGAAACGATAAAAGTGACAGCTAGAAAGACAATGAGAAGCCACACAGGCGCATTGTCTGCAATACTTCGCGGAATTAACAAAAGCAATATTGGATAGTGCCAAAGGTAAATGCCGTATGACCTGGTGCCAATCCAAGAACAAACTGGATTAGAGAAAATCGGAGTCAAAATAGAGCAAGGATGCACGATGTTGGCTATCAAAACCGCAGTGAGAATTGAGATAAGAATCATTCCACCACGATAAAGAAAAGGCGAAAAACCGTTTGTAAAAGTCAAAAGAAGAACAAGTCCACATAAAGAGACGATTCCTGCAACGTTAAGTTTTATTCTGTTTGTTTCGCTGAGTTGGACATCATGTTTAAATCCAAGCCCCTTGACAGGCCACACAAACGCCAGCAGAGCACCAATTAACAAAGAAAAGCAACGAGTGTCAGTCCCATAATAAACGCGGCTAGGATCGCCTGCAGGGTCAAACAGGACAACCATCAAAACAGCAGATGTGCAAGCAACTGCCCCCACAAGTCCCATAATAAACTTCTTGTCGAACTTTAACGTCAGCAACAACAGAAGCACTGGAGGCCAGATGAGATAAAACTGCTCCTCAATGGCAAGTGACCAAAATGTAGTCAGGGGAGAAGGCGCACCAAGCGCATCAAAATAGGAAATGTTTTGAAAGATTTGATGCCAATTGTTGAAGAACAATAGCGACGACAAAATGTCAGGACGCATTTTTGTCAGTAGCTCGTGATTAAAAACAGTAAAAACGGCTGCGGAAGTAAAGATAACTAAAACAATCGCAGGGAAAAGGCGCTTTACTCTTCTTAGCCAAAAATGAGGGAGATCTATTGTCCCCTTGTTTGAAAATTCAACAAGAAGAAGAGATGTGATGAGGAATCCACTCAGGACAAAAAACACTGTAACACCAGAAAGTCCGCCAGAAACAAAGGGGACTTTCATGTGATATGCAAGAACAAAAAGGACGGCAAGTGCCCGCAAACCGTCTAGGGAGGATACATATCCCTTTTTTCCAGCTGGGGCAGCTTTCCGCATTTTTATACTTTTCTACTTAAATAAATGTTCCTTGATGTCTTTATAGACAACTTCAGGGTCACGGTCACCATCGACAGTGACCAACAAATCGCAACCTTTGTAATAGTCGATGAGAGGCGCAGTTGACGTCGCATAAACCTCGAGGCGATTTCTGACAGTCTTTTCGTTGTCATCATCGCGCTGATACATCTCACCACCGCAAACTGTACACTTCTCACCTTCAGCAACAGTTCCAATGTGTCCACATGCTTTACACATGCGACGTGAGGTCAAGCGTTTAACGATAACTTCTGGCTCTACATCAACAAGAAGAGCAGCGTCTAGCGGGCGCTCCAAATCTTTAAGCATTGCATCGAGAGCAACAGCTTGCATTGTGGTGCGCGGAAAGCCATCAAGGATGACGCCTTTCTCAGTGTCTGGTTGCTGAATTCTCTCGCGCATCAAATCAATGATGAGGTCATCAGGAGCAAGTTCTCCAGCATCCATAAATGACTTAGCTTTTAGTCCAAGCTCAGTTTCGTTTTTTACAGCTGCTCTTAAAATGTCGCCTGTTGAAATGTGGCAAAGTCCAAAATCTGCAACGAGACGTTCAGCTTGAGTTCCCTTGCCAGCACCTGGTGCACCTAATAAAACAATGTTCATAATTAAATTCCTTACTTAAAGAATCCGTCGTAATTATGCATCTTCAATTGGCTCTCAACTTTACTCATTGTGTCAAGAGCTACACCAATCATAATCAAAATGGAAGTGCCACCAAATGATTGAATGAGTTGGTTGCCTGTGAAATAGAAAAGAATCGTCGGAATTACAGCGATGGCAGCAATAAACAAACCTCCAGGTAAAGTAATTCTTTTCAAAACGTTTCTAATATAGGTGACAGTTGCGCTTCCCGGACGAACACCAGGAATAAATCCACCTTGCTTTTTAATGGTGTCAGCAGTCTCTTCGGGATTAAACACCATTGAAGTGTAGAAGTATGCAAAGAACACAATCATCAAAAGTGTCAAAATCCAGTTAATCCAACCCGTAGAACAAGCATTAGCCATTGCATGGAGCCAGCCAACATTAAAGATTGCGCTCAGCTGGGCAGGCAAATAAAGAATGCAGCTCGCAAAGATGATTGGAATAACGCCAGCTGCGTTTACTTTCAGAGGAAGATAGGTGTTTTGTCCACCCATCATTTTTCGTCCTTGAACGCGCTTTGCATAAGAAACAGGGATTCTTCTTTGAGCTCTCTCAACGTAAATGATTGCAGGGATGCAAGCAAGAACAATAAGGATTATGAGAATTGTCAGCGCAATTCCCATCCCAGTGTCTGATTGATTTGTTACAGACGAAAAGATTGCGCTAGGCACGCGAGAAACGATTGAAGTAAAGATGATCAACGACATTCCGTTGCCAACGCCGCGTTGTGTAATGAGTTCGCCCATCCACATGATAAAAGCTGTGCCTGCAACAAGTGTGAAGACAATTGTGAAGCACATTAGAGGATAAGGTACGCTGCTTGGGAAAACAACGCCATATTGTTTTGATTGGAACAAAAGAAGATAGCCAATAGCATTGATGAGACCAAGTCCAAGTGTTAAATAACGAGTGACCTGTGTAATCTTTTTTCTGCCAGATTCCCCCTCTTTTGCCCAACGTCCAACAGCAGGAATGACACCCTGCATCAACTGCATAATAATCGAAGCAGTGATGTAGGGCATAATTCCAAGAGAAAACACACTAAAGTTAGAAAGAGCGCCGCCGGTAAACAAGTCGAGCATCGACATCGCAACGCCAGAATCTTGATAGGCAGTTGCAAATTCACGGAATGGAATTCCAGGAACCGGAACATAGGCACCGAGGCGATAGAGAGCAAGAATTGCAAGAGTGAACAAAATCTTCTTGCGAAGCTCTGGGACCTTGAATGCGTCGACGATCGACTTTAGCACTGCTCTTCAACCTTTCCGCCGGCCGCTTCAATCTTTGATTTTGCTGAAGCAGAAACTTTGTCAACTTTAACAGTTAAAGCTTTTGTGAGATCGCCATCTCCAAGAACTTTAACAAGATCGGTTGTGTGTTTTGTGATGCCTTTTGCAAAAAGAGTGTCGGCATCGACCGTCTCGCCTGCTTCAAACTTAGAGTCGAGACGAGAAACATTAACTGCGATATATTCAGCACGATTTGGGTTTTTAAATCCAGGTAGTTTAGGAAGGCGACGTGCAAGAGGAGTCTGACCGCCTTCAAATCCTGCGCCTTTGCCGCCACCAGAACGTGACTTTTGGCCATTCATGCCTCGACCAGATGTTTTTCCAGTTCCTGAAGCAGGACCACGACCAACGCGCTTTCTTGCTTTTGTTGAACCTGTAGCAGGTGTTAAATCTTTGAGTTCCATTAAAATCTCCTTAAATACGCTTTTGGGGGCTGCAAAAAGCGCCCCCATCTGGCAGCTCGCCGCCAGTAACTAACAAATTAACATCTAGAGTTCTTCAACAGTAACAAGATGCTTTACTTTAAAAATCATTCCACGTGTTGCATCGTTATCTGGAAGCACGTGTGAGCTGTTTACTTTGCCAAGTCCGAGCGCTCTTAGAGTTTTGTGCTGATCAGCACTTCTTCCGATTGGGCTTTTAACAAGTGTAACCTTGAGAGTCTTTGCTTCTGCCATTTTTATACCTCAGCTTTCTCGCTAGTCTCTCCAACTTTTTCGGTTTCAGATGCCTTTTCGACAACTTTAGTACCAAAAATGTGAGAGACGCTAACTCCGCGACGACGGGCAACATCCTCAGGGCTTTCCATGAGTTTTAGACCCTCAGCAGTAGCTTTAACGATGTTGAGGGAGTTGCTTGTTCCGAGAGATTTGGTGATAACGTTTTTAACGCCAGCGAGCTCAAGAACGGCACGAACTGGGCCACCAGCCATAACACCAGTACCAGGAACAGCAGGGCGAATCAAAACGCGTCCAGCACCATAAACACCCATTACCTCATGTGGCACAGTTCCTTCTTCAGTGATGGGGACCTTGAACATGTTTTTCTTTGCGTCCTCAACACCTTTTTTGATTGCGTTAGGAACTTCTTGGGATTTGCCCATTCCAACGCCTACTCTGCCCTTTCCGTCGCCAACAACAACAAGAGCTGAGAGTTGCATTCTTCTGCCACCCTTAACAGTTTTAGAAACGCGCTTAATCGAAACGACGCGCTCTTCAAGCTCAGGGATGGCGTTTTGCTGTTGATTGCTTCTTTTTGCCATTTGCTTCTCCTCTAGAACTTGAGACCTGCTTCACGTGCAGCTTCAGCCAAAGCTTTAACGCGTCCGTGATACAAGTTTCCTCCACGGTCGAATACGACCTCGCTTACATTGTTTGATTTAGCAGCCTCGGCAATCATCTTGCCAATTTCAGCAGCACCTTCGACAGTGCCTGATTTTTTGCCGCTTGCTTTGAACTCTTTTGAAAGAGTGCTCACGCCACAAATTGTGGTGTGTGTTACATCATTGATGACTTGAGCCTCAATGTTGCTGTTTGATCTGAACACACAGAGTCTTGGACGCTCTGCAGTTCCTGACACCTTGCCGCGAACGCGACGATGACGACGCGCGATGCCATTTTGTCTTTTCAGTTGGGATTGAATCATCATCACACCTCGTTATTATTTATCCTTGCCAGCCTTGCCAGCCTTACGACGTACAAATTCACCTTCGTAACGGATGCCTTTGCCTTTATATGGCTCTGGTTTTCTCCATTTGCGAATGTCGGCTGCAACTTGTCCAACCTGCTCTTTTGAAGCGCCTTTTACAACAATTTTTGCTGGATCTGGAACTTCAAAAGTGATTCCCTCGGGAGCATGAATGATGACAGGATGCGAATAGCCCAAAGAAAGCTCCATGTCGCTTCCCTTCATAGCTGCACGATATCCAACACCGACAAGCTCAAGATTTTTTGAAAAACCATGCTCGCAACCTTCAACCATGTTGTGAATGAGAGTGCGAGTGAGTCCCCAATATGCGTTTGTCTGAGGCTCTTCATCTTTAGGGCTGCAAATAATTTCAGCACCCTCTTGTTTGATTTCGATGCAATCTTGGAATGAACGAGTGAGTTCTCCAACTTTGCCTTTTACGTTTACTGTTGTTCCATCAATTTTGACTTCTACGCCCTCTGGAACAACAACAGGAAGTTTACCGATTCTAGACATTTATTCACACCTCCTGACTACCAAACATAGGCAACGACTTCGCCGCCAACACCCTTTGCACGAGCGTCACGGTCAGCCATTACACCTTCTGAAGTTGAAATGATTGCAAGTCCAAGACCGCCAAGAACGCGAGGAAGTTTGTCTTTTCCTGCATAAATGCGAAGGCCTGGTTTTGAAATGCGCTTAATTCCACGCATTGTTTTTTCGCCGTTAGGACCATACTTAAGATTGATTGTGAGCGTTGCTCTTGGGCTTCCATCAACTACTTCGTATGAAGAAATGAAGCCTTCCTCGTTCATAACACGAGCAACCTCTACGAGCTTTTTGCTCGTTGGCATTGACACACTGTCTTTGCCAGCAGACTGCGCATTGCGGATGCGCGTGAGCATGTCTGCAATTGGGTCTGTCATTGTCATTTTGATTCCCTTCTAGTTAATGATGCACAATTTGAGCGGTTCGCTTAAGTGCCCATAGCAAAAACGCCTGCTCAGTTGGTGCCAGTTCTACCAAGAAGACTTGGTTACGCCTGGCAATTTGCCTTCGTTAGCGAGCTCACGCAAGCAAACCCTGCAAAGCCCAAACTTACGAAAATAGCCATGTGGACGTCCGCAACGACTGCAGCGATTGTAGCCACGAGTCGAGAACTTAGGTTCACGTTTGGCCTTGGCAATCATCGATTTTTTAGCCATTAATTCCTTCTTTCTAAAAAGTCTTTAAATTATTCAAAACAGACAAAGTCTGAATTAAACCAAAATTAGTTTTCTTTGAAAGGGAAACCGAGTGCCTTTAAAAGCGCAAATGCTCCCTCATTGTCTCTTGCAGATGTAACAATCGTGATGTCCATGCCACGAGTTCTGTCAATCTTCTCATAATCAATCTCAGGGAAGATGAGCTGTTCGGTTACACCAAAGGTGTAGTTACCGCGTCCGTCAAAGCTCTTTGTTGACAAGCCACGGAAGTCACGGATTCTAGGAATAGCTGTTGACACAAGACGGTCATAGAATTCCCACATGCGGTCGCCTCTCAGAGTCGCTTTGCAGCCAATTGCCTGGCCTTCACGAAGTTTAAAAGAAGCGATTGATTTTTTTGCGCGGCAAATCATTGGTTGTTGTCCTGTGATTTGTCTCATGTCGTCTACTGCATGATCGAGAATTTTATGATCAGAAGTTGCAGCCCCAACGCCCATGTTTACGACAATTTTCTTAAGGCGTGGAATATCGTTAACGTTTTTGATATCGAGCTCTTTTGAGAGCTGACCACGAAGCTCGTTAACATACTTCTCTTTAAGTCTTGGCATATCAGCCATTCTTATCTCCTAACACTTGGTGATTTAAACACTGGATTTCCAAACCAGCGTCCCGCATGAGGCTTAGATGAACTAAGCCACTCACGGGCCAACTAATCATTATACTAAATCGGTTTTATTTATCGATGTCTGCGCCGCATTTTTTGCAGACACGAATCTTTTTACCATTCTCGTCACGACGACGAGCAGCTCTTGTTTTAGCGCCACATGAAGGGCAAACAAGCGCAACGTTTGAAACGTTGAGAGGTGCCTCAACAGTTTGGATGCCACCTTGTGGATTAGCTTGTGTTGGGCGCATTGTTTTTCTCACTGTGTTAATTCCCTCCACAACAACTCTGTTTTGAGCAGGAATTACACGAAGGACTTTACCCTTCTTGCCTTTGTCTTTTCCAGCAAGGATTTCGACCTGATCGTCAGATTTAATAGGGAGAACCTTGAACTTGTCGAGTTTTCCTCTTGCATTAGTTCCAAATTTAACTGCCATTACTCGTCCCTCCCCTAAAGTGTCTCAGGTGCCAAAGACACGATTTTCATGTATTTCTTGTCACGAAGTTCACGAGCGACAGGTCCAAAAATACGAGTTCCGCGAGGAGTTCCATCAGCGTTAATCAAAACACAAGCGTTTTGGTCAAAGCGGATGTAGGAACCATCATCGCGACGAACCTGCTTTTTGGTTCTAACGATCACGCAGCGAACAACTTCGCCTTTTTTGACTGATCCATTTGGGATAGCCTCTTTAACAGCGCAAATAATAACATCACCAATTCCGGCATATCTTCTTTTAGATCCTCCGAGAACTTTGATGCATTGCACTTTGCGAGCACCAGAGTTATCTGCTACTTGCAAGTAAGATTGCATTTGTATCATTTTTGACCTCTTTGTCCTTTTTAATAATGCCCAAAAGGAGCACTATTTAGCCTTCTCGACGATGTCTAATAATCTCCAGCGCTTAAGTTTTGAGATTGGACGAGTCTCGGCGATATGAACGCGGTCGCCAACGCCAGCCTCATTATTCTCATCATGGGCGTGATACTTCTTTGTGGAAGTCATCATCTTTCCATAAACTGGATGTGGTTTGTCGCTTTGCACAGCTACGACGATTGTTTTATTGCCAGCAGCGCTAACAACAACGCCTTGGCGCACCTTGCGGTGATTGCGAGTTTCTTGTGCTTCAGTAGTCATTGCTCTTCACACCTCCCTATTGCGCATTGATTTCTCTTGCTCTCATTTCGGTGAGAATGCGAGCAATGTCTTTTTTTACAAGAGCCACGCGAGCTGTGTTATCGAGCTGACTTGTAGCCATTTGAAAACGAAGGTTAAAAAGCTCTGTGCGGTTTTCAGCAAGTTTGGCTTTTAAATCTTCTGTCGTGAGTTCTTTTACTTCACTAGGTTTCATTTAGGCCTCCTTTCCTGCAGCAGCCTGTTGTGCTTCGCCTGTAACGATTTTGCATTTAACAGGCAACTTCATTGCAGCAAGACGAAGAGCCTCTTTTGCAGTAGCTTCATCAACACCATCAATCTCAAACATAATGCGACCAGGTTTTACAACAGCTACCCAATACTCAGGAGCGCCCTTACCTTTACCCATTCTAGTTTCAGCAGGTTTCTTTGAAACTGGTTTGTCTGGGAAAATCGTAATCCAAACACGGCCACCACGCTTCATATGACGAGTCATTGCAATACGAGCAGCCTCAATCTGGCGGTTAGTAATCCAATGGCGCTCGGTGGTTGCGAGACCATATGAACCAAATGCAAGTTTAGTGCCGCCTTTTGCATTGCCCCTCATGGAGCCACGTTGCACTTTTCTGTGCTTAACACGTCTTGGCATTAACATTATTTCTGCCTCCGATTCTCGTTGCCACGACGGCCACTGCGACCGCGGTTGTTGCGTCCAGAACCCTCAAGAGCTGGATCGGAATATTTCTGACCAGGCATAACGTCGCCATGGTAAACCCAAACTTGAACACCAATTGCTCCCATTTGAGTGTTAGCTGTGCAAAAACCATAGTCAATCTTTGCACGAAGAGTTTGTAGAGGCACACGGCCTTCACGATACCACTCACGACGGCTCATCTCAGCGCCACCAAGACGACCAGAGCATTGAATTCTGATGCCTTCAGCTCCACTGTTGCGAGCTGATTGAACAGCCTTTCTCATTGCACGGCGGAAAGCGACACGTCCTTCGAGCTGCGCACAAACTGTTTGAGCAATCAAATTAGCATCAATTTCTGGACGACGCACTTCAAGAACGTCTACGCTCACTTTGCCGTTAGCAATCTCTTGGAGCTTTTTGCGCAAAATGTCGATGTCTGCGCCTTTCTTGCCAATGATTACGCCTGGGCGAGCAGTTTTGATGGTGATTTTAACTGCATCACCAGTTCTCTCGATGTCAACCTTAGAAACAGCAGCATCTTTGAGAGTTTTTTCAATGTAGGAACGAAGTTTTAAATCGTTCTCAAGCAATGTCGCATAGTTTTTATCGGCATACCAGCGACTTTTCCAATTCTCAGTAATTCCGAGGCGGAATCCTGTTGGGCATACTTTTTGACCCATGCTCTATGCCTCCTTGCCAGTTGCGACTGTAATCTTGATGTGAGAAGTGCGCTTGTTAATGCGACTTGCGCTTCCCTTTGCACGAGGGCGAATTCTTTTAATTGTTGGACCCTCGTCAGCTACAGCTGTTTTAACAACAAGTGAGCTCTCGATCAAATGGTTGTTGTTCACAGCATTAGCAACTGCGCTGTTCAAAGTTTTGAGAACAACTTCAGAGACTGCACGCTCTGAGAATTGAAGAATCTCACGAGCTTGCGCTACAGATTTACCTCTAACAAGATCTAATACAATGCGAGCTTTTCTTGGAGAAACTCTCACAAATTTAGAAGTAGAAGTAGCTTCGTTTGGGTTAACTGTTTTCTTAGTTTTTGCCATGTTACTCCTCCTTCACTATTTTCTCTTGTCGGCATGGCCACGGAACGTGCGTGTTGGCGCAAATTCACCAAGCTTGTGACCAACCATTGACTCTGTTACATAAACTGGAACATGCTTGCGACCGTCGTGCACTGCAATTGTGTGACCAACCATTTCAGGGAAGATCGTTGAAGAGCGCGACCAGGTCTTGACAACTTGCTTGTCATTTTCGTCGTTCATCTTCTGGATTCTCTCCAAAAGACGCATCTCGACGAAAGGTCCTTTTTTCAAACTTCTGCTCAAAATTTTCTCCTTAAACCTTTGCGCTATTTCTTGCGACGACGGATAATGAGCTTCTGTGAAGCCTTCTTCTTATTGCGTGTGCGTTGACCTTTTGCAGGCTGACCCCAAGGAGAAACTGGATGACGACCAGCACTCTTGTTCTTGCCTTCACCACCACCATGAGGGTGGTCAACAGGGTTCATAACAGTACCACGAACAGTTGGGCGAATACCCTTCCAGCGATTGCGGCCTGCTTTACCAATTTTGATGTTGGAATGTTCAGCATTTCCAACCTCACCAACAGTCGCACGGCAAGTGAGAAGAACACGCCTCATTTCTGATGAAGGCATGCGCAAGATGGCATATTTTCCCTCTTTGCCCATCAACTGAATAGAAGCACCAGCTGATCTTGCCATTGAAGCACCTTTACCTGGTTGAAGCTCAACACAATGAATCAATGTGCCCACTGGAATGTTTGCGAGAGGAAGTGCATTGCCTGGCTTAATGTCAGCATCAGGGCCGCTCACGACAACGTCTCCAACTTTCAAACCTTTTGGTTGAATGATGTATCTCTTTTCGCCATCAGCATAGTGCAAAAGAGCAATGCGTGATGTGCGGTTTGGATCATATTCAATAGTTGCGACTTTAGCTGGAACTCCGTCCTTGTTACGCTTAAAGTCAATTACACGATAACGTGCATGGTTTCCACCGCCCTTATGACGGCAAGTGATGCGACCATAATTGTTGCGGCCAGCTTTCTTTGGTTTCTTCGCAAGAAGCGATTTCTCAGGCTTTGAAGCTGTTACATCTTCAAAGTCAGAAACCATCTGAAAGCGACGTCCTGGGCTGGTCGGCTTGTAATTCCTGATTCCCACTTTTTCTCACTTTCTTGTGACTTGACGCGAAATAGTGCGTCCCTCTTATACATTCTGACAGCGATTGCCAATAAAGCAGATAAAGAGGCTTTCTACCTTGACTCCGTCTGTCAAACGCGTCCGGGCGTGTCTGCCCTTCATACAAACGCGACTTTATATGTTACCACAAGAAAGTTAGCACTTTAGAAAAGTTTTTTCGTGCTGCCCAAAAGCCTACTTAAACCTAAAAACCAATGGCAGAAATGAAAACCTATAAAGAATTTTCTGCACTATTTAAAAACCGAAAATCATTAGCTGTTTAACTTAGACAGCTAAAAATTGCTAAGGGAGTTTTTTAAAGTTATGGCCTAGCACTCCAAACTAGCTTTAATTAAAAATCATCAACATTAAAAAACAGTTTTAATGTGCTGATTAGAAATTTATTAATCTATTAAGAAAAATGTTTAAGATGCTACAAATTCTTAAAAGCCAAACGAATTTGAGGAATCAAAGATTTGTCTGAAATGATGATTACTTTATCTCCAGGATGCAAAATTTCATCTTCTGTTGGAACTTCTGCATCACTGTCAGTTTCAATTGCAACCCATCGCGCTCCCTCAGGAAGCTCCATGTCACCAAGTCGAATCCCTTTATTCTCTGTAATGTGTCGCCGGTGAGGAATTGTGTGCTCACTTAAAATCACATCGCCATGAGTTAGGGATGAAGTGATTGAAACGCTGCCATAAAGAGCTTCTTCTAAAATCAGAGAACCAATGAGGCTTGTAGATGATACGCTCTCGATGCCAACTTCTCTAAAAATTCTTAAATTGCGAGGGCTGTTAACGCGAGCAACAACACGAGGGACATCAAAGAGACAATCAGCCAGCTCACAAGAAACAAGATTGGTTTCGTCTTGACCTGTGCTTGCCACAAAAACATCAGCACGGTCAACGCCAGCGTCTTGTAATATGCGACTTTCGCAGCAATCTCCTTGAATAACTAGAAACCGGCCGGTCAACCTTTCACTTAGGGAACTACACAACTGCTCATCTTTTTCGATGATTGCAACCTCATTGTCGTTTTCTATAATCGTTTCAGCAAGGTAAAAACCAATCTTTCCGCCTCCGGCAATTACGACATACATGGCTTTTCTACCTTCTTTAGAATTGCTTTTGCAATGAGTGTTGTGCCGCAAATGTATTCAATACCAAGTTCTTCATAAACTTCAAGACGAGTTGGATTGTAAAGTCGTGCGATAACCCTATCAACTCCGCACAAACGTTTTGCGACTTCACAAGCCATGAGATTGACGTCGTCGCTTTGGGTGCATGCAACCACAACATCGCAATCTTCTGAACCAGCTCGCTCAAGAGTGTCAACATCAAACCCTAAGCCTTGAATTTTGACGCCGTTAAAATCGGAGCCAAGGGCCTCAAAAGCTGCGGAATTCTTGTCGATACAAGAAACGTTGTGCCCTTGCAACGACAGCCCTTCAGCTAGTTGAGAACCCACTCGACCGCACCCTATGACAATAATATTGCTCATAATTTAAGAGATTATAGTCAATTGAACAGAAATAGAAACTGTGTCTAGATTAAAGCAATTTGCGAAATGGTTTTGCCATACCAATCTTCATATGTTGGAGGGCAATATTTCTTAGCAGCAGACAAAGTCACAGTGTAGCCATAGCCACTTGCAAAGCCGCTAACATGTGCATCAATAGCTGTCTCCCAGTCGGACCAATGAGCGGTTCCCATCCAGCCCCAAGCGTTGTGAGACCTGAAGCAATTTGCTCCTTTTGTTGACTCAGTGTTAGAAATAGCAGGTGAAACGCGAGGGTCAACACCATATTCAAACGCCGCATTAGCAAAAATCTCGCCGTAGCCATCTAATGCAGAGCCAGCGAGATAGGCATTTATTCTTGCGCCCCAAAGTGAAACGAATTCATCTCTGCCAATAGTGAAATCAACGCCATCGTTTGGATTTCCAGCCGCAGCTTTGTTGGAAACACCACGATTTATGCATTCATTGTCGTGCTTGCGTTTTTTTTCTGCTTCAATGCGAGCTTTTTCGTCTTCTTCGTCTTTAATTTCGTTATAGAGGGCTGAGACATCTCGCTTAGTCGTTGCCTTAAGGGCATCAGATTCATGGGTTGTGTCATCGTCAAAATCGGTTGCAGAGGTGGCCGCTTTATCTTCAACTTTTACTTGGGGCTCACCGAAGCTAAACCCATTAGCATAGGAAATGCCTGCAACAGAGATAAAAACAAAAGCACAAACAACACATAGTGCAACTGTTAGAACGCTAACTCGTGCAGTTGGTTTTGCAACCGCCGAAAAGCTTTTATTTCTAGAATTAATCTTCAAAAAACTCCATCTAACGTGTTTTGTCACAAACTCAAGTCCCCGCCCACACAGTCGGGCTGGCTCAGCTTGTTGTTCGATTGAAGTGTGATTGCTGATCCGCAAAGGCCAAGTAATGAATATTTATGAGTTACCTATTCTACCACAGAACGTTTATGCAAAAAATTTGTCTAGGACAAACTGGATTCTTGCAATCACGTCTTCCCTCTTCATGAGAACAATAGACTCAAACAAAGGAGGTGAAACCATGTTTCCACACACAGCTACTCTGATTGGTTGAAAAATCAACTTTGGCTTAAGGCCTGCCTTTTCTCCTAGGGCCTTAACTTTTTCCTGCAATGGCTCGAATTCCCATGAATTCGATTCGTCAGTGAGAACAGACATTGCAATGCGCAAAGCCTCATCGGCACGAGCACCTTCCTTTAAAAGAACTTTGTTGACAGATTTCTCATCAAGCACAACAGAATCGTCCCAGAAAAAATATTCAATCTTTTTAGGAATTTCGTTAAAACGTACCATTCTTTCGATTAAAAGAGGACAAATGCTCTTTGCAAAATCGATGTCAACATTAATGTGAGATGTTTTAGCGCCTTCTGTTTTTTTAATCCAAGGAAGCGCAACGTTTGCCCATGAATCAACATCCATATCCCGAATGTAGGCGCCGTTCATCCAGTCAAGCTTAGTCTCATCAAAGATACAGTCTTTTTTGTTGATGCGGTTCAATGAGAATTTTTGCGTCAAAACATCACGCGGAATAATTGTTGTTTCACCATCAAGAGACCATCCGAGCAACGCAAGAAAATTAACCATTACATCAGGCAAATACCCAGCATCGCGATATTCTTCAACATTAGTTGCACCATGGCGTTTTGAGAGCTTTTTTCCATCACTTCCCAAAATCATTGGCAGATGCGCAAAAGTTGGCACTTCAAGGCCTAGCGCTTCATAAATTAAAATTTGTCTAGGAGTGTTAGAAAGATGATCGTCACCCCTAACTACATGAGTGATTCTCATGTTTGAATCGTCACACACAACCGCAAAGTTATATGTTGGCATTCCGTCGGTTCTAACAAGAATTAAATCGTCCATAACGTCACAAGGAAATTCCATGTGACCATAAACTTCGTCATCAAATGTTATTGGAGCATGGTCTTTTGGCACTTTTAGTCGCCAAACATGAGGTTGTCCTGCTTCAATTCTTCTCTTTGCCTCTTCAGCAGAAAGATGTCTGCAGGTGCCATCATATCCAGCATAGCCGCCTTGTTCTTTGTTGGCTTTTTCGCGTTTCGCATCGAGTTCTTCTTTTGTACAAAAGCAAGGATAAGCATCTCCGCTCTCGATGAGTTTGTAAAGAGCATCTTTGTATGTTTGCATGCGCTCAGTCTGAAAATAGGGACCAAATTCACCGCCAATCTCAGGACCTTCGTCCCAGTCAAGACCAAGCCACTTCAAAGCACGAAGAATAATTTGTGTGTTTTCGTCGGTAGAACGTTCGCGATCAGTGTCCTCAATTCGAAGAATAAACTTTCCGCCCTGTGCCCTAGCAAAAGCCCAGTTATAAATAGCAGTTCTTGCGCCACCAATGTGAAGCATCCCTGTTGGTGAAGGCGCAAATCTAACGCGCACTTGATTGTTCGACATAAATTGTCTCCATAAAAATCAACTTTATTAAGCCAAAGAATTATAGCAAATCACTCAAAAACGAAAGAGCATCTAGACATTTGCCTGCCCCACTGTCTATATTGTGAAAAGGAACTTTAAGACGCTTTTTGTTTTTTGAATAAAGAGCTGATAGATGTCTCACGGAAGCAACCGACTCGCTGTTCAATTCTATTGGCTCAACCACCAAATAGCCACCTGCTATAGAAATGTTAGTGATGTTATTTTCAAAGCAGAAAGATCGAAGTTTCGCTTTAGCGAAATAATTAAGTGCCTCATCGGGCATCTCCCCATATTTCGATTTAACTTCATCAAAGATTTCTGACACATCATTTGAGCTAAATGCATTTGCAACTCGGCGATAGAGCATAACGCGCTCTGCCACATCTTCGATAAAGTCATCGGAAAGACGCGCAGACTCATTGATGTTTACAGAAATGTCACTTAAAACGTGAATTGCGCGGTCGTCGGCCTCATTGTTTCCTTCTCGCTCATTGACTATTGCCTCATTTAGCATTGCTGCAAACAAATCAAAACCAACAGCACTCATGTTTCCAGACTGCTCGGCACCAAACATCTCACCTGCTCCGCGAATTTCAAGGTCTCGCATCGCAATTCGAAGTCCACTTCCAAGCTCCTGATGCTCATCAATTGCCTCAAGTCGACTCTTTGAATCCTCTGTTAATGGCATGTTGTCAGGATACATAAAATAGGCATGTGCCTGCACAGAAGACCTTCCTACCCTGCCCTTTAGCTGATACATCTGAGCGAGGCCTAGGCGCTCAGAGTCTTCTATGATTAACGTGTTAGTGTTTCTGTTATCAATTCCGCTTTCTATGATTGTGGTCGCAATTAAAACGTCGAGTTTGCCAGCAGCGAAATCCTCCATAACATGCTCTAGCTCGAGTTTAGACATTTGACCGTGCGCAACACCAATTCGTGCCTCAGGAACAATTTCTTGCACTCTTTGTAGCGTCAAATCAATGGTTTTTACACGGTTCGAGACGTAATATACTTGCCCACCACGGGCAAACTCAAAACGCAAAGCCTCACTCACCACATCAGGGTTCCAGCTAGAAACATGAACCTTCACAGGCAACCTCTTTTTGGGCGGAGTTAAAATGAGCGACATGTCACGAACGCCCGACAATGACATCTGTAATGTCCTGGGGATTGGAGTTGCTGACAGGGTTAAAACTTCTATTGTTTCACGCAAATCCTTGAGTTGTTCTTTGTGCCCAACGCCAAAACGTTGTTCCTCGTCAACTATCATTAGGCCCAACTCTTTTGGATTGACATCTCGAGACAAAAGCCTGTGAGTTCCAATGAGAACATCGACACGACCTTCAGCAAACGCGGCAAGCGTTTCTTTCTGCTGCTTTTTTGTTCTAAATCGTGATATGACATCAACATTTACGCCGAGCGGGTCAAGTCGGTTTAAAAATGTTTCGAAATGCTGCTGAGCTAAAATTGTCGTAGGACAAAGAAGCATGACTTGCTTTTTGTTTTTTACTGCAACAAAGGCAGCTCGAATTGCAACTTCAGTCTTTCCAAACCCTACGTCACCGCAAACGAGTCGGTCCATAATCCTTTTCGAATGCATGTCTTGGAACACATCGTTTATGGCACTAGCCTGGTCTTTTGTTTCATCAAATTCAAACGTGCTCGAAAGCACCTGTTTTGTTTCGTCAGAAATCTCAAAAGAAAAACCTGTAACGTTTGCACGCCTGGAATAAACATCTACAAGATCAAACGCCAACTTCTTAGTCGCTGCTCGAGCTTTATTGACGGCTTTTGACCAATCGTGAGTGTTAAGTCTTGTGAGACGGGGGTTATCAGCTTCAGCCCCAACATATCGTGTGACGCGATCAAGCTGTTCAACAGGCAAAAAGAGCTTGTCTCCTTCTGCATAATGAAGCTCCATGTAATCGCGCTTAGAACCATCGATGTCACGAGTGACAATTCGAACAAACTTCCCCACACCAAAGTTCATGTGGACAACATAATCTCCTGGTTTATAGGGAAAAGTAATTTTCGTGATGTCGATGCTTTTAGAGCGACGCATGCCCGAAAGCAAGCCTTTAGAGTCATTTTTAGAAACAAGAACAAACTTGGCCTGCGGAATAACAAACCCAAGAGGAACCGAAGCTGAAGAAAAATTGACAACTCGTGGAGCAATCTTTTCAGTTAATTCATAATCTCCAATCGAAATCTCAGTTTCTAACAAATCGTCTTTAGTTGCCCGAGCAGAATTTGGATCTGGGTCCGCAAATAAAACTTTGAAACCAGCGTCAAACCAGTCTTTTATTCTGTCAACAATAGGAATCTCCACACCGCCTGAATTAGTGCGTAGAATTTTTACTTCATCATCGACAGAAACGTCAACCGACCTCATTATTGACTCAAAAGTAATGTGACGAACATTAGGAAAACTAATATCAAAAATTGAGGACGCAAACTCGTCAACCTTGTGAGAGGTGCCAGTTAATTCTTTATCAAGGTCGGCTAAAAACTTGTTAGCCTCCATAATCACCGACGTGGGTTCACACACTGCAACTGTCACATTGTCAGCCAAATAATCGCTAAATGAACTTTGCCTTTTGCACAAATGCGGCATCAGTAGGTGGGCTTCTTTTAAGTTTATGCCATCTTCCAAAACGTTTCGAAGTTTTCGCATTGAAGCGTTAGTTTTTGCTTTTGACTCGAGTTCTCTATTGGCAAAAAACTTGTTTTCTTTAGTAAGGGGAAGCTCACACACTGGATAAACTTCGACTGCACCAACATCTTTTATCGTTTGACCCGTTGATAGAAATATCTTTCGAATCGATTCAATTTCATCTCCAAAAAAATCAATCCTCACTGGATAGTCCATGTTTCCCGGGTAAACATCAAGCGTCCCGCCAACAAAAGAATAATCACCTCTGTTCTTAATTTTGTTAACACGTTCATATCCTTTAGTAATCAAGGATTCAATCACGTCATCAACTATTAATTCTTCACCAGGAGAAAAAACAAGGGGCAGAGTGTAGTTATCGCGAGAGTCAGGAAGAAGGCGCATTACAGCTGAGACAGATGCAACAACAACCACATTTTGTCCTGTCGCTAAAGCATGCAAACACATGAATCTGTTAGAGCAGGCTTTTGGGTCGATTGCCCTGTCATCTGTTAGCTTGAAGCCATAATCTGAAAATTCATAAACTTTCTTAGGGTCAGTAAATGCGCACATTTGTCTCGCGAAACTGTGCGCAGAGTCTGCTCCAGAGAGCAAGACAAGAAGCGGACCATTCAAATGCTCAAAACAAAGAGAAGCAAACATCGGTCTCGCCGAGCTAGACAGCCCCAAAGATGCATCTTTTCCTTCATCGATATTTTTAAAAAAATCGATTGCGCAGTTGTTTTTTATAAATATATTGTTGATTTCATTTGCGAGCATGAAGTCATTATAATGCCTGCTTTATAATCAAAAACCGTGACAAGAAGAAGACATATGCAAGAAGTTGTCGACCAAGCACTTTCTATTCATGCGAACTCTGAGCAGCTTGGCCTAGGCGTGGATGTAGTTGACATTTCTCACTTTAGGCTCATATGTAAACGCACGCCAAGCTTTGTTAATAAGATGTTTTCTGAATCAGAAATAAACTATGCTAACAAAAAAACTAATCCAGAAGTGCACCTTGCGGCACGTTTTGCTGCAAAAGAGGCTGTATTAAAATCACTCGGTGTTGGTTTTGGGAGAGGCGTTGGTTATAGAGACGTTGAAGTCAAAATCGAAAGAAATGGTGAGCCGAAAGTTCTTTTACACAACAAAGCCAAGACAATTGCAGACAAAGCAGGTGTGACCGACATACCAATTTCAATAACTCACACTAAAACAGAGGCAGTTTGTGTGGCAATTGCGATTACAAAAGCAAGTATTGAGTCGAAAGAAAAGGCTAATGTTGCCGTCGATGAGGTAACAAGGCAATTTAAAGAGCTCCGGCGCGGTCTAGACGAAATCTAGAAAAGCAACCACAGCAAACTACCAAACAAATTCGTCTAACGTTTCAATAGCTTTCCTATAAATGAGACAAGCTTCTAAGTTTCTTTTCCAATGATTCTAGATTTGCACATTAACGAGAAAGGCCCACAAGACCAGCAACGCTTTTTGCATGTCTAACTGCCTCACGAATTGACTCTTCAACAACTTCGGCCGCCATGACAGAAATTACGTCAACATCGGCTGCAACTTTATCAGAAGCCATTACAAAAACTGCATCTCCATCGTTTTGAGTGTGAACTGGGTTGATTGAGCGAGCATATCCATCGTGGGAGCAACTGGCTACTTTTTTGCACATCGATTTTGTTGCTTTTGCGTTTGTCATTACAACAGAAAGTGTTGTGTTTTTGACTCCCCCGAATTTCGATTTTATATTCATCGCTTTGAAAGCTGCAATCATCGTCTTTTCATTTTCGATGCCCGCAAGAAAGTCTCCATTTGATTCATATACATTTCCAAGAGCGTTCACAACCGTGAGGGCCGAAACTTTTAATTTCCCAAAGCTTGCGAATGAATAACCTATTCCAGATTTCATCGGGCTGACTAGGGGCACACCTTTAAGTCCAACTGAAGCACCTGCGCCTGCACCCACAACTCCAACTCCTGGAGCTTGTGTTTTTCCAACATTATCTAAAGCATTCCTCGCACCTTCTTTTCCCATTTCGACATCAGGGAAAACGCATTTTCCAACTCCCAAATCAAAAATGCAAGCCGCTGGAACAATTGGAACAATATCTGTGCCAGCCCGAAAACCAATTTTTTCATCTCGAAGAACGCGAGCAACACCACTTGCAGCCTCCAAGCCAAAAGCTGAACCTCCCGACAACACAACCGCATGCACGCGCTCGACCATTTTCTCTGGACTCAAAAGATCAGTCTCACGAGTAGCAGGTCCGCCTCCACGAACATCACAAGAACACACAGCTCCTTCTTTACAAACAACAACGCTCACTCCTGTCAGCGCATCATTGTCAGTAGCATGTCCAATCCCGAAATCTGCAATTTTTTCATCGATTTTTAGGTCAAATAAACTCATTAGGAAGCCTCTCAAGTTGCTTTTCAATTTGTTTCATATACTATATGAATAGACGGAGATTTATAGCGAATCACACATGGCGAAGGTCTAGAATTTGGATACCTTGGGTAATTTTTAAGGAGGTGGACCAAGTTGGCAGACGGCGAAAACAAAAACGTTAACAGCAACAAAAAGAATGACAACATTCCAGAGTGGCTTGCACAGTTCAAACGTGAGCTAGCTGGAAGCGAACAGTCCTCAGAGCCTGAGGTCAAAAAAAATGAAAAAGCGCCATATGAAAATGCAGACTTCAAAGACGCTGAAAGCATTCTGCATTCGGCAAATGGATTGCAAGGTGTTGCAGCATCAGACTATCATCCTTTTGCTTACGTCGATTTGGCGGGATATGAAAAAGCTGTAACTAAACTCAAATTCTTGGGCTTTGGAGATCGCACGCAAAGTCAAAATGAAAGCATAATCAATGCTCTTAACCGTTTTCACGGCATGACATCACGCCCTGCTCTAAAACCGCTCGTGATGATTGGTGACACACCAGAAGAGATTGAACCTCTTCTAGATGCAACAGCCGATGAGTTGTCATGCGCGACTGTGAGACTCATGATTCAAGACACCCCAACAGGTCTGCCTGGAATTGCTGCCGCAGCAAACAAAACTTGCATAAATCTTAGTCGCGGAAAAACACCTTTGCTGTGGCTGGCAGAAAACGATGGCCTTTTGATTGTTGAAAACGTTGAAGACTGGTCGATTTTCTTCGATGAGGACCCATTTGATTTGGGTGACTCAATGCAGCCAATCGTTCCGGTCAAACTAACACCAGCCGGCAAAGAGTTTTTAGGCCTGATTGAAAAATGCGTTGAAAATCCAAAAGTACAAATAATTTGTACAGCGTGTGACCAGGAAATGATTCCTGAAGAAATTCTTGATTTACTTGGAGATTTTAGCGAGGTTAACATTGAGCTACCAACTAAATCGGAAAGAATACAGCTCTGGAATCAGCTTTCGAACAACCATCCCTCACTTCGTGGATTAAACAATTCTGAACTTGCAGATTTCTGCGAAGGGCTAACTCGACACGAGATTGAGGTTATTGCTAATGAAGCGATTGCCGAGGCATACAACTCAGGACTCAAGCGAGGCTACTGCGATAGTGTGACAAGAGAAAACCTGATGGAAAAAATCATATTGCGCCTAGACCCAAAGAGTGAAGTCTTCAAGAGAATTGAAGATGCTCTAGTGAGCACATTCTTGAACTCTTTTGAGATTTAAGCGAATTGGGTCGCTTTTACAATTAATCACCAAGAATTTCACTGGGGCAAATGTCGGAAAGTGGACATGTGTTGCACCTTGGGTGCCTAGCGACACACACTTCTCTCCCAAACAGTACCCATTGGTGATTGATTTTTCCCCAGTATTCTTTTGGATAAAGTTTTAACAATTCTTGCTCAACTTTATTCGGGTCTTTAACATCTCTTGGGACGAAGGAAAGCATGTGAGCAATGCGATTAACATGCGTGTCAACTGCAATTCCACAAGGCTTTCCAAATCCCTCATTCATGACGATATTCGCAGTCTTTCTGCCAACCCCTGGCATTTTTTGCAACTCGTCAAAATCGCAGGGCACGTGCCCTTCATATTTATTAACGATAGCATCAGCAATAGCAACACACCGCTCAGACTTTACACGATAAAGGCCAATTCTTGAAATGATTGAGGCAACATCAGCTGGGTTAGCATAGCTCAAATCTAGCGGAGTGGGATATTTCTCCCAAAGCACAGGTGTTACCTTGTTAACGCTTTTGTCGGTAGTTTGCGCTGAGAGCATCACGGCAATGAGAAGCTTAAATGGGTCACCCCAAAAATCAAGTGGACATATACGCGCGCCATAACGAGCCTCCATTCTGCGCTCAACCTCAAGTGCGCGCTCAACTCTTGATTTCATAGATTCTCTTGCCATAAAAACATTTTACGAATTCTTGCAAATAAAGCAAAAAGAGCCCGCAATTTGCGAGCTCTTTAAATAAAGTTTAAGCTTTTTGCAAAAACTACTTAAGGGTAACAGCACCGCCTGCTTCCTCAATTTTTGCCTTTGCATCTTCAGCTTTGTCTTTGTCTGCACCCTCAATGATTGCTTTAGGAGCGCTCTCAACAGCTTCTTTTGCTTCTTTAAGACCAAGACCAGTGAGTTCACGAACAACTTTAATAACAGCAATCTTGTTGTCACCAAAGCCCTCAAGAACAACGTCAAAGTTTGTTTTCTCTTCAGCAGCCTCTGCGCCACCAGCAGCAGGAGCAGCAGCAACTGCAACAGGAGCAGCAGCACTTACGCCGAATACTTCCTCGAGATCTTTTACGAGTTCAGAAAGCTCAAGAGCAGGCATTTCTTTTAATGCTTCAACAATTTCTTCTCTAGTGATAGCCATGTTATAACATCCTTTCAAAAATAATAATCAAAAATCGAGCCTCTATGAGGCAACTTTTAGGCAGCTAGATTTAAGCAGCCTTTTTTGCAATCTCTGAAATTGCACGAACAGGTGCTTCGAGGATTGCATTGAGTGTGCGAACTGTCTTTGCCATAGGATTGTTGATAGTTCCGAGGAGCTTTGCAATGAGTTCTTCGCGGCTTGGAAGATCTGCAATTGCTTGAACCGCTTCAGCGTCCTGGAATGCACCATCCATAATTCCGCCCTTGATTTCAAGCGCTTCATTGTCCTTAGCAAAATTCTTGATAGCCTTTGCACTTGCGACTGGATCTTCTCCAGTGAAAACAAATGCAGAAGGGCCGCTCAAAATGTCATCCATTGAAGGCATTTCAAGCTCTTCTAATGCGATGTGCATCAACGTGTTCTTCAAAACAAACATTTGAGCATCATTGGCACGAATGTCGCGACGAAGTTGTTGGATTTGCTTAACAGTGAGTCCACGGTAGTTGACTACCCAAACTGCACCAGCATTAGAAAGGCTCTCTTTAATTTGAGCGAGCTGTTCTTGATTTGCAGCATTTGGCATAAACCTATTTCACCTCCAATCTTTTAATTAGCAAGCTAAGTTCTGCCGTTAGCTGGGCACAAAAAAACCCTTGCTCTGCGAAAACCGCAAAAAGACAAGGGTAAATCAATTCATATGAATTTCATTAACCACCTCGGTAGGCTGATTCCTCAATTAAACCTTAACGGTACCGACTGTCTTAAGCAGCAGAACTATTCTGTTATCAAACGCGTTCTCTCAAACGCGACTAGAAATTATACATCAAAAAAAGTGGCGCTTTTAAACAAAAAGCAAATGAAAAGCGATGAAGCTCTTGTTGTTGTTTTGTGACACTGTGCAGTCTATAAAGTCCATAAGTTTTAAAAAATTCGCCTATTTTTAAAACCCAGGGCAAAATGACAAGAACCTTATATCTTTATCTAAGGTTTCTGATGGTTATTTAAAGGCCCGAAGCGATGCCCCCAACCATCCAAATCTCCAGGCATCGCGAAATATGAATGGCGTCCTTCTTACCACCACCACCTTAAGGATGGACGCCTCATTCTTTTAAAAAATCTTTTTAAAAATTGAATTCTAAATAATGTTGTTCTTTTGTGACACTCAGATTGCTATTTTGTTTTATACAAGGAAATTACAGAAACAGGTGGTGGAATTTGAACTAGAAAAAAGAACGAACGCTGATAATAAATCAGCGTTTTTAATTTTTAAAAGTCTCAAATAAAGCCACCAAAAAGATTAATTGAAGAGACGTGAGATAAGTTTCTTATTGTTTTGCTTAATCAATAGCTAAAGCAAATGGGGTCGCGCTGATAGCGAAAAGAATAAATGAGACCCCAGGCAATGCCAATAACCTCGTCTAAATCTCCAGGCATTGTAAACATGATAAAAAAGGAGCTCTCCCTACCACCACCACCACCAAATAGGGAAGCTCCTCTTTTGTTAATTTTATTTGAGCTTAAATTAATCTTTAACGAAAACTAGCAATAACTAGAAATTAAGCGACAAATTTGCCGCAGTCAATTCAGCCCACGAGTATTGGCTCATATACTCTCCCCAAAATCCATCTCGCTCCGACTCGTCGCTAGCCAAAAAATTGTAATAGTCACAGTCAACATAATTGACGTCGACGGCAATGCTATTGTAACTTTTGATAATGCACTCTCTTGCACCAACCGACTCAAAGGTCTTCATCAATGAAGAAATTATTGACTGAAGGTAACTTTGCCTTGTTGAATCATATGGCTTATCTTCAAATAAAACCGCAGCAAGTTCACGAATTGTGCAAGACGAACCACGCCGGTCAATCAAGTAGGCAAAAGCCTCTTTTGCAAGTCCCCTGCTAAATTTCAAAGGCTGTCCGTTGTAAAAAACTTCAAAATTGCCGAAACAACGAACTTCCAGTTTTTTTGCAGGCGCGTTTGACCCCAGCAATCTTTTGCAAACTCCAGTTTTTGGATCACAGCTTCCATCTATGAATGCAACATTGCATTGCTCACGCTCTGCACACAAGG
Organism: Phoenicibacter congonensis; assembly: GCF_900169485.1. Classification (NCBI taxonomy): domain Bacteria; kingdom Bacillati; phylum Actinomycetota; class Coriobacteriia; order Eggerthellales; family Eggerthellaceae; genus Phoenicibacter; species Phoenicibacter congonensis. Next base: position 1,289,855 of record NZ_LT821227.1, read on the forward strand.
CACACAAATTTTTAACGGAATAGCGCAAGTTCTTTAATTCACATTTGATTTTTTCTACTGTGACAGGTTTTGTTACATAGCCAGAAGCTCGCAAATTCATAGCATCTGTTGCATAGTGTCCAAATCCTGTAACAAATATGATGTTCAAAAAAGGAAGTGTCGCCTTTAGCTTTTCAGCTAATTCTACGCCAGTCATCCCTCTCATTTCAACGTCAAGAAAAGCGATGTCAACTACTCCCCCATTAGCCACATATGCAAGAGCTTCTTTTGGCTTGCAAAAAGAATGCACATTGGCAGTATCCACAGCCGCTTTTACCGAATCCTCTAAAAGCTCAAGAGCAAGCATCTCATCATCAACACAGAGAATTTCCATTAATTAAACTCCTCTTCCAAGCCGATGGGCAAGCGAATTGTAACAGTGCATCCTTTTCCATGAGAGCTATCAATTGAAAATTCTGCTCCAGGGAAGGCTCCAATTCGCTTTCGCGAGTTCTCAATCCCAAAGTGAGTCTTCCCAACTTCTGGACTTTTTTTGGGATTAAAACCAGGTCCGTTATCCTTAATTTTTACAACCGCAAAATTTCCTTCTTTGATTGCTGAAAGAATAACTGTGCCTCCTTCCTCAAGCGCACATGCACCATAACGAACGGCGTTTTCCACCATTGCTTGTATGCAGAGCGGTGGAACATAGAAATCATCAAAAGATATTACTTCTTTGAAAGCAAGGTCGTCGCCAAATCTCATCTTTTCAAGTGCCATGAAATGACGAATGTGCTCTAGCTCCTTTTTAAATGGAATTAGACGAGCCTGTGACAAAACGTCCATGTTTTCCCGCATATAATCAGCAAAAGTTAGGACTTGCGCTTTTGCCTGCTTTGGGTCTTTGTCGCAAAGGCGGGCGATCGAAGCCAAAACGTTATACAAGAAATGTGGCTGTATTTGGCTCAACATAACTTGTGTTCGAGCTTGCACTAAATTCGCACGCAAGCGTTCAGCCTTTTCCCCTTGAAGCAATTTTTCGTTTGCCTCAACAATGAGCAGGCGCAGTTGTGATATGCCAAACACCAAAAGTCCAATTTCAAACAAAATGACCCAGAACGTTCCTGATATCACATAATGAACCATCTCAAATAAAGCCATGATTGACACACCACATGCGAAAGGAACGAAAAGAAGGTTCTCGCGCCAGTAACGACTTCTCATTTCAATTAAAACGAGCACAATGAGCACAATTATCCCAGCGATAGCTATTGGAGCAGCAATTTGGACGCACTCTTTTAAACCAAAGACTCCCGCTGCAGCTAAAATCAAAGAAAAGCCAGCACACACTATCAAGGCTCCAAAGATTAAAGAACCCACAGTTTGTGATTTGGAGCTCGTTAGAAGTGAGCGCAAATAATCAACAATAGAGACAACAATTAGCAATTGAGAAGCATAGTCGATCCAATTGACAACCTGAACTTCAGAAAAAATCAAACAAGTGTAGTGATAATCAATCAAGCAACAGATTGCGCCTGCGATGAGAAGAGTCCCAGTCGAAAAATAATGCGGCGAAATCTCTTTTTTTGTTGCCCTCAAAAGAAAAAGTGTGAATGCATAAAATAATCCAATTAGCAAAATTATTAGACCTAAAATAATGTTTACAGAATGCTTAACAAGCTGCTTCTGTAACAAATTTATGCCGTCTTCTGAGTAGAGACTAGAGCAAAAATCGTCTAAATCTTGGGCAGCGTTGGGCCCCGAAACAGTTACTTCAATGGAAGTGTGTGGTTCGCACAAAAAACGATTCCATCCATAGCCATAGTAATGTTGAAGGCGTTTATGTTCTGAGGCATTTCTCTCAAAAATTATGGAATCGTCTTCAAGATTTTTAATTGTTATGTTGTCTGCATTAGAGTAAAAATAAAGTTCATGAATTTCAATTTCAAGCACTTCAGCAGATAAAGTAATCCTTGAGTCACCATCTTTTACTAAAGGCCCTAAAAAATTCTCAAGATCACTGTGATTAGAAACTTCATTCCACTCACCGTCGTCAACTTTCACAGCTTTCTTTTGAAAGAATTCCTCTACTGGAGTTGAACGATCACGAATGTCGCCATTGTGAACAAGGCTTTTATTTGTAATCGAAAAAAACCCAAGATAAATCGTGACGACACTAATTGCCGCGATTGCAAAGAGTCGCCACGCAAAATTCCCTTTATTTTCTAAAAACCTTTTTTTCAATCCACCTCAAAAAATGCTTTAGAAAGCCCGCGCTAGATTACCTCTTGATAGCATATGCCTCAAGGCTTCCACCGTCAGCTCGCACATAATCAAACGTAATTGTGTCACCTTCTTTGTAGCGAACAATATCAAGCATGTTTGGCATTTTAAAGTCGTAAAGACTACTGTCGCCTTCAAGCATTACATAAAAATGAGTGTTCCCGTCAAGAACTACCTGACTAAGAAGAGAAATTATTCCACTAGCCTCCGTCACATTAGCAGGCTTGTTTTCCTCTGAAACAAGGCCATTGGTTGCTAATAGCGCTTCATAGGCTTGCTGTGTTTGGGCAACGGTGTCACCAACAGCAACATTTTGATACCGCTGGATGTCGACCATGGCAAACTTTTTAACAAGGCCAGCGCTGTCCTTTAGCGCCATGAAATAGGTTGGCTGATTAGCCACATTAATCAAGAGTGGGAATGTGGCGGAATACCTTAGGTTTTGAACCTGACCTTCAGCTGATCCCATTGCCGATTCTTCAGTTGCGCCACTAACAGAATAAAAATGCGACTCTTGCGTGCGCTGATTCATCAACACAAAACCAATGATTGAGTCGTCGGAAGTGGCCGAAGTTACGCCCGTATACACCCAAACATCGTCATCTTTAGCGATGTAGTTATAGCCAAGAATACTGCCTGACCCTGGTGTGGTTTTAACAACACCTTCTTGTCCCAAGAACGAATTGAGCCATCCGTTGTGATATTTTCCATACCAGTTATATTGTTCAATCAACAAATTTGCCGGAAAGCAGCGATCCACCCATTCTGGGACATCTTCAATGGCTAGACTTTGAGTCTCACCAGTTGTTGCATCGCAAATTACAACGCGGTAGATTGTGTAGCCACCAAACAGACCAATCGTGTATTTTCTAACAGGGCAAATCCAGTATGGATGTCCACTCTCATCAATTTCAAAACTTTTTTCATCAAAAATGTATGTCGGATATTTCAACTGAACATAACGATCAATGTTTCTTTCTAGTGGTTCACTTGTTGAATAATACATCGGAGTGTCACCTAAACGAACAATGTCAGCTTCTTGTGTTGTCATGTCAACAAGTGCATATGCAGGCAGTCCTTTATCTTTGTTCGTAAACCATTTGAACAAATCGGCATAATTTAAAGGAGAGACTCGAACTGGTTTTCCCTGATAGTTAATTTGAGAGTAGAGATCTGAAATTTCAAACTGAGAAACATATTCCGATATTGTTCCCATTTCACGATTGCCAAGAAGAATCGCTGAATCCCTGTCGATGACTGGAATCTGGTTGTAGTCAACCTCTTTAATGTCTTCTTTGAACTCGAGCGTGTCAGTGGTAATAACTTTAGAATATCTCTCCGCATTCCCAGGAACAATTGATAACGAAAAAAGTTGACCCAAAAAATATGCGATAACGATGAGAATTGGTATCCACATCAATTTTTTGAATCTCTTTTCCTTTGATGGGCTCGGTTCTATTTTTCCGCGTCCATGTTTGTAGGCTTGCACACGTGAAGAAAAGAAAAGCCAAAGCGGCAATGCAACAAACACAAGAATAAACATCCAAACATCAACAGAATGAATGCTGAGCGCAGGATGAAACCACCAATAGGCCGCGCCCAAAATCAAAACAAGCGCGACTATGAGACTAATTTTGCCTTTGTTAGTTTTTGGTCCGTTGAATGAAACGTTAAGAATGTTGGAGCGTCCGCCACCGTTGCCACCGTGGCCTCCAAAACCGCCACCGCTGTGGCTTTGTTCTGAGCCACCTTGACTTGTAGAGGAATCGTGCGAATTGCTATCTCGCGAAGAATCGCTAGACGAGCGACCAAATTCTTCACCGATTTTAACGTTACTTTGAGCTAAAGCATCTAAAAGCATGTCTAACCCTGATTTTTTGTTTGGCATGCTGGTCCTTTCTCTCGTTAAAGAAGTTATTTCTTTTTTGATTTTTTCTTACAGTTGTCAATGATTGCTGTGCTTTTGGCAAACAAATTCCCAGTCGAATTTTCTGCATCAAACTTCATCAATTCTGCAAGCTCGCCTGCGACTTCTGGGTCGATTTTTCCATCAGAAAACTCAACGAGAGAATTCAACATGTCGCCGAACTCGATGTCACCATGACAGCACTGAGTCGCTTCATCGATGAGAGGCCAAACCTCACGGCTACGAGCCTCAGTTGTGGCACCCAGTTTGCACAAAAAAACAAACGCAGCCAAGCGCAAAGAGCCAGAGTTCTCATCAAAAAGGGCTGTTTCTGCGGCTTCGATGCAATCCATGCATTCTTTTGCATGCCCATCAACAAGAAGCGTCAACGTTTGTAACACTTCCCAGCGCGTTTGGCTCTCCGGACGATTGAGTCCATCAACAATATCTTCAGCATAAGGTTCAATTTTTGAAAGATCTCTATTTGCTACTTCAAAAACAATAGTTGAAGAAATTTGACGTCCTCGTCTTGTTGGGCCTGCAAGATTTTGGATGTGCTTTGACAACTCTTCATCATTTTTCATTGCAGATTCAATTAGAGGTGCAATATCTACTTTTTCAGGAATTTTCCTTGTTCTTGGCACAAATACCCCCACTATAACTAAAATAACTACTCCATTATATCAGTCAGACAAAAAGCAACCTAATGGGCAATGTTTCCCTAATTTGCACAAAGCGGCGGTACTCGCAGAATTTAAGTGTCCTCTCCTATAATTTTTTGTATGGATTAAACACTTAAAGAGGAGAGACATGCAAGCAGCTTTAATAGATTGCCACACGCACACTTTCTTTTCTGATGGAGAATCATCTTTTGAAGAAAACTTGCAAGCAGCTGCCAACCAAGGTTGCAAAGTTTTAGTGTCAAGCGACCATCTCACCCTGCCTGCCAGCATGGATCCTAACCAAGAATGCCAAGTTCCTTATTCAAAGCTTGAAGAGCACAGGTGCAGTTTTAAACAAGCTAAAGAGCAAGCTAAAAGTTTTGCTCCGAATGTTGAGTTCATATTTGGATTTGAATGCGATTGGTATCCAGGATGCGAAAAAAACATAGATGACTGGGCAAGAAAAGCACAAGTAAAACTAGGAAGTGTTCATTGGATTGGTGATGCGGGAACTCGTAATGAGATTGAAATTGCTGCAGGTGAGCCAGGCAGCAAAAATGTGGCACCAGCCGATGCTCCCCTCACAGGAAACGGCTGGATTGATTACTCACAAGATTTACACGTGTGGGACGAACTGGGACCCAATGAAGTGTGGAGAAAGTATGTGAGTGCTTGGTGCGCTGCTTGCGAGAGTCCTGCCAATTTCGACATAATGTCACATCCTGACTTGCCAATGAGATTCTCTAAAACATATGCACCACCATCCAACCTATCACAACTGTGGAGTCAAATGGCAGAATGCGCGAGATACACAAATCGCCGAATCGAAATATCTTCCGCTTCATTTCGAGCAGGGCTATGTGATTTTTATCCTGCAAAAGGGCTTTTAGAAAACTTCTTTCAAGCAGGCGTGAAAATCACATTTGGATCAGATGCTCACAATGCAAGATTTATCTGTGACGGCATAAGAAAAGCCCAAAAACATGCGTGGGAGATTGGCTATAGACGATTTGATGTCCCCAGAGCCGACGGCTCATGGGAATCGTGGGAACTATAAAACAACCATTAGCTCCACAAAAACTATGTCGAACTCTGCAAGCGTCAGACATAAACAGCAGGAATGTTAACCAACGGCAGAAGGACGACCTTAAGCAAATATTAAATGCTATTTTCGACGTGCGTTTAGCTCACCAGCAAGTTCATTAAGCGTAACGCCATATCTCTCGAGTACAACAAGCAAATGATAGACTAAATCTCCTGCCTCATAACGAATGTGAGCATGGTCGTTATCTTTGCAGGCCATGATAACTTCACTTGCCTCCTCGGCAATTTTTTTTAATAGCTCATCTTCAACGTCGGTCAAAAGACGAGCTGTGTAACTCTCTTCTGGAGATGCATCTCTCCTTGAATGAATCACTTGAGAAAGAGATTCGAGAGTGTCACCAATGTTTCCATCCACAACGTTTTCAGTTCTAACTCCCATAATCACTCCTTAAACTAATTTATTAAAAAAACAAGTTCTGCTTCCTGTGTGACAAGCTGGGCCTGGAGAATCAACTTTTGCGAGAAGAGTGTCATTGTCGCAATCAGAATACAACTCAAAAACGTGCTGGATATTACCGCTTATTGCCCCTTTATTCCAAAGTTCATGCCTGCTGCGGCTCCAAAACCAAGTAGTCTTCGTCTCGACTGTGAGTTTAATGGACTCACGATTCATCCACGCAACCATTAAAACTTCTCCTGTGTCATGCTGCTGAACCACACAAGGAATTAGACCATTTTCATCAAACTTTAGGCCCTCAATCAACTCTTCAATATTTTCTACATAACTCATAGCTCTATCTTCTTTTTTAGCATCACTTCAATTTATTCAAAACAACAGCTTACAAACGTCCGCACAAACGATATAGTCGACATCCTCAAAAATTCTAAAAGTCCAAACATCGCCAGTGTTGAGAATCCAAAGCTAACACCAAACTACCTCTAACAGTTCCAAAACTCTTACACCCTTTAGCTGTTAACTATACAGACAAACCACCGCACGCAATTAAAAGTCAAGCCTTACAGGAATGCCTTGACTTGCCATATATTCCTTCACCTGGCGGATGCTAAATTCCCCAAAGTGAAAAACGCTAGCTGCCAAAACTGCATCTGCCTCACCTTCAACAACGCCTTGAACGAAATGCTCAAGAGTGCCAACACCTCCAGAAGCAATTACCGGAATTGGCACCGCTCTCGCGACAGCTCTGGTGAGAGCTATGTCAAAACCCGACTTCGTTCCGTCGCAATCCATGCTTGTGAGCAGAATTTCTCCAGCTCCCCGATTAGAAGCTTCAATTGCCCATTCGACAGCATCAATTCCAGTTCCGCATCTGCCACCGGCTGTAAAAACTTCCCACTTGTCAGCGCCTGGGGCCCCAGGTTTTCCAACTCGCTTCGCATCAATGGCACAAATTACTGCTTGGCTTCCAAACGCATTTGCAGAATCTGTTATCAATGATGGGTCTTTGACGGCTGCAGAGTTTAAAGAAACTTTATCAGCGCCAGCTGCAACCATCGCACGCATGCCTGCTAGGTCTCGAAACCCACCACCAACGGTGTAGGGAATTGATAACTCACTGGCTGCCTTGCTTGCCATGTCTATCGTGGTATCCCTGCAATCACTCGTTGCAGTTATGTCAAGAAAAACAACCTCGTCGGCTCCCTCTTTGTCATAGGCTGCCGCCAACTCAACAGGGTCACCAGCGTCCCGCAACGAAACAAAGTTAACGCCTTTAACAACGCGACCATCCTTGACATCAAGGCACGGAATTACTCGTTTAGTTAACATATGCAAACTCCATTGTGAAGAAAGTTTTAACAAACCCATTCTCTAGCTTGACAACTTCCGAAAAGTCTGAACCAAAAACAAAACTATTTGCAAGCTGAGAGATCACTAGCAAGCACTTTCTGCCACAACGAGCGCATCTTTTAGAGTAAATGCACCTTCATAAAGTGCGCGTCCTATGATGCATCCTTCGAAAACCACATCGCCGGCACAGACAAGCGCCTTAATGTCATCAAGTGACGAAATCCCACCAGAAGCAACGACCGGAAATCCAGCAACACGAGAAATGTGCTCGTAGGTCGAAACGTCAATGCCCGTTTGCATGCCATCGCGTGAAATGTCGGTGAACACAAGATGCTTGAATCCAAGCGAAACAAGTGTTTCAACAACGTCACCACTTGTCAAGTTAACGTTTTCTCTCCACCCATTTATTTTCACAAAACCTTGTTTTGAAGCAACGTCTGCAACGAGCAATTCTTTATATTCACTGGCTGCACGCTCAGCAAACTCAGGGTCTTTAATGAGAACTGTTCCAAGCGCAATTCGTTTTGCGCCGAAGCTAGCAAACTCATCGATTCTTTCCAACGAACGCACTCCTCCCCCAACATCAATATTTAGACCACTTTCTTTGCAAAGTTTTTTAATAGCTTGGGTGTTTGCATTTCTGGCATATTCATCTTCTTCAAAAGCGGCAGACAAATCAACGACGTGCAACCATGTTGCACCTTGCTCCAAAAAACCTTTCGCAACATTCAGAGGGTCATCAGAATAAACTGTAACTTTTTTGCGATCGCCCCTCTCAAGTCGAACAACTTTTCCACCAATGAGATCAATTGCAGGAAACACTATCATTAACACGCCCCCCTCACAATAGAAACGAAGTTCTCAAGAATTAACAAGCCTTGACTGCTTGATTTTTCAGGATGAAATTGAACCCCATAGATGTTTTCAGATGCAACAACACAAGGAAAACTTTTTACATAATGTGTTTTTGCCAAAACGAATTTTTCATAACAGCTTTCAGGAGCAATGTAGGAATGCGTGAAATAAACATTTGCTCCCTCGGTTACACCGCGCAAGAGTGCGTTTCTCTCTCCAAGCTCAGTTAGATGGAGTTGGTCCCATCCAACATGCGGAACTTTCAAGCGTCTAGATTCAAGCCTTTCACAGGCTCCAGCAATAAAACCAAAACCTCTAACAAAATTCTTACTGTTAGCGCTAAAAACAGTGCCCACAGAGAAATCTTTTTCTAATGACGTTTGGTAAAGAGATGAATTTACAAAATTGGTTGTAACACTATCAAGTTGGCTCGATTCTAGCCCCAGTTTATGAGAGTGCTCGACTTTAGCTGAAATAACGCGTTTATCGATTTTGGAATCACAATCATCTAGAGATTGGCTTTGATCTTTTGGGCTCTCGCAAACATTATCTCTACATTGAGGCAAAGAAGCCCCAACAAGGGTTTCGTTCGATGGCAAAACGCCTTCATCTCCGCACTCAAACAATAGCTGAAGACCCAAACATATGCCAAGAAGAGGTTTTCCTGCCTTGCATGATGACAAAATCGCATCACCTAAACCAGATTCACCCAGAAATTCTGCAGCGTCATAATAAGAACCAACCCCGGGGATCACGATACCATCAGCAGAAGCTATAGTACTAGGATCATCGCTGGAAAAAGCATGAGCTCCAGAACGAGTGAGACCCTTAACAACGCTTGAAAGGTTCCCTTTGTGATAATCGACAACAGCTATGCGAGGAAAACTCATTACAAAGCACCTTTAGTAGATGGAATTCCTTTTACACGAGGATCAAATTCACAAGCCTGCCGCATGGCCCTGCCGCATGCCTTAAAAGCAGCCTCAATTATGTGGTGAGAATTCGCTCCAGCTAACTCCTTCACATGAAGAGTTATTTTAGCTTCGCGCGCAAATGCATAGAAAAATTCAACTGCGAGTTCCGTGTCAAAATCTCCAACGCGAGGTGCTGGAATTGGCATGTCGCAATAGGCTTGGCCCCTACCAGAGATGTCAACTGATGCCATGACTAGTGATTCATCCATTGGAATTATTGACGAGCCAAAACGCGCAATGCCTGCCTTATCACCGAGAGCTTTAAAAAACGCTTCACCAAGCACAATACCAACATCTTCGGTTGTGTGATGAGCATCAACTTCAAGATCTCCTGTAGCCTGCACTTTTAAATCGAAAAGCCCATGTCTAGCAAAAGCATTTAACATGTGGTCTAAAAAACCAACTCCAGTTGAAACGGCGCATGACCCTACACCATCAAGATTAAGCGCAATAGTAATTTGTGTCTCTCTTGTATTTCTTGAAACTTCAGCACAACGAGCCATAATTTCTCCTTCAACGTGATAGGGGACAATCCGTTCCCCAGTTCCTCACAGCTTCATAGCAAGATTAGATAATTAGCCAAAGAAACCTTCTAATAGAAAGAACCAGCAATCAACTTGATTTGGTTCATGCCTCATAAACATAGGCTCACCTCAGCCAATTCATCACATAAATTAATTTTATAAATACATCAACTAATTGTTTGTGCTTAATATAGTTTTAATTGCTTCTATTAGTTCATCGTTTTCGCTTTGTGTGCCAACTGCGATCCGAAGGCAATTTTTTAAACCAGTAGTTGAGCTAAAATCGCGAACAAGAATTGAAAACTCATCGCGCAGACGTTTATGAACAAAAGTCGCATCAGGGACTCTCACAAGCAAGAAATTAGATTCACTGGGCCACACTTCAATGGGTAGCCCGTCATCTCTCATGCAATTAAAAGCAGATAGCAAACGCTGTCTCTCAAACTTAATGTCTTCACAAACACCTTGATATTCATCTCTGTTGGCGATTACCGCCGCAGCAACTGCTTGAGTGAGGGCATTTACAGAATAGATTTGGCGGACAGAGGCAAACACATCGATTATGTCTGGAGATGCAATGATGTAACCACAACGAATGCCAGCAAGTCCAAACGCTTTGGAAAGTGTGTGCAATATTATCAAATTATCGTGCTTCTCAAGAAGGTCATCGCAAGATAATTCTTTGCGCGAAAATTCATCATATGCCTCATCAACCATAACAATACCAGGGCACACTTCACACACAGATGAGACAAATTCGCGTGACACAACATCACCCGTCGGATTGTTTGGAGAAGTTAGAATAACTAAATTGGCATCTGAAGCGGCATTTAGTGCAGCTTCTTCGTCAATGCAAAAAGTTTCAAGATTGCGCCAAACGTTCACAACTTCAGTGTTTGTAATTTTTGAAAAAAGTTCATATTCCGAAAAACTTGGTGGGCAATTCAGAAGTTTTCTTCCCTGTCCGCCAAATGCAAGCAAAAAGTTGAAAAGAAGTTCATCGCCCCCATTCCCAACACAAATGCACGCAGAATCACACTGTCTCCATTCAGCAATTGTTTTGCGCAAGCCATTTGCCATCGGATCGGGATAGCGATTTAGCTGCACCTTTGAGAGCGCCTCGCAAACAGCCATTTTCGTGCCAGCAGGCATCTCATGAGTGTTCTCATTAGCCGATAAGTTTATTCTTGTTGAAGTGAATTTTGGATCATAGGGCTCGAAATCAACAAGTGAGGGGGCAACGAGCGTCTTCATCTGACTAGATAGCGATGTCATCTTATTCACCTGCGCTTGGAGTTTTTAAATCCTGTGGCCAGGCAATTCTATTTATGTCACCCAAATCAACTCCGTCATAGGAACTGATTGACTCATTAATCATCTTGCGTCTGAGTCCAGCTGATAATGCATGTGCCCACAAACCTTCTGCTTGTGCCATAGTTTGTGTTGCAGGCGCATCATTCATCAAGCCTTCAGGTGTGTAGCAAATAACCGAAGAGCGAGTTACAAAATCTTCCACCGACAATGGATTAGAAAAAGCAGCAGTCCCTCCAGTTGGGAGAGTGTGATTTGGGCCAGCAACATAGTCACCAAGAGGCTCTGAACTCCATGGACCAACAAATATAGCGCCAGCGTTCTTTATCTTTCCTAAAAGTCCCATTGCGTTTTCGCAGTGCAATTCAAGGTGCTCAGGTGCAATAGTATTAACAGCATCAATTGCAGCCTCCATGTCAGACGCAATAACAACAACTCCTTGGTTGTCAAGAGAAGCCCTCGTAATTTCTTCACGTGGACTAACAGACAAAAGTTTTTCAAAACTATCTTGAACCTTAATCGCGAATTGCTCATCGCAAGTCACCAAATAGCAAGTAGCAAGTGGATCATGTTCGGCTTGAGCCATTAAGTCAGCAGCAACGACAGTGGCATCAGCCGAAGCGTCAGTCAAAACGCAAACTTCGGAAGGGCCTGCAACCATATCAATTCCAACATCACCAGAGACTATTCTTTTTGCAGCTGCAACAAAAGCATTTCCAGGGCCAACAATTTTTGAAGTTTTAGGGATGGATTCCGTTCCATATGCCAATGCGGCAATTGCCTGAGCACCACCAACGGAATAAATATCATCGACGCCAGCAATTTTTGCGGCAGCAAGTGTGTATAGAGAAATGCCGCCTTCCTTCTGCGGAGGGGTCACCATCACAACTTTATCAACTCCTGCTACTTTTGCAGGAATGCAATCCATCAACACCGTGGATGGATATTGCGCACGACCACCTGGCACATAAACTCCTGCTGCAGAAACTGGAGTAATTTTTACACCAAGAATAGTCCCATCTTCGCGTGCTGTAAACCAAGACTGTTCGACCTCACGCTCATGAAATTCTCTAATTTGCGCAGCTGCTTTTCTTGTTGCTTTTACAAACTCGGAATCAACTTTTGAAAGTGCCTCATCCATGAGTTTTGAATCAACTAAAAAGTCGTCAACTTTAACGCCGTCGAATTTTTCGCTGTACTCGCGAAGCGCTTCGTCTCCTCGCAACTTGACGTCATCAACTATATCTTGCGCTACCTGCATGATGTTAGCGGGCAAAACTCCCTGACGAGGGAGCTGTCTTGCTTCGAGCCGCTCTCCGTCTTGCAATTTTATAGTTTTCATAATCTATGCCTTTCTTGAAGTTTCTAATGCACGAGCAAGTTCGCGAATGCGACTGTCGCAACGAATGCGGGCAGGGCTTGCAAAAAATCTCGCAGAACATTCCATAACGTCATCAACCACAACGAGATTGTTCTCTCGAAGAGTAGTTCCTGTTGCAGTAATGTCTACAATTCTATCGGACATGCCAACAATGGGTCCAAGCTCAATGTTGCCATGAAGCGTGATAATGTCAGCTTGCACTCCAATGCTGTCATAATACATTTGCGTAATACGAGGATACTTTGTTGACACCCGAATCGACCCTCGTCTTGAATAAGACTGCGCTGCCTTGCCGGCAGCATCTACAGGCTCAGCCACAACAAATCTACAGCCACCAAATTTCAAATCAACTAGTTGTTGAAGATCAAGACCCGCTTCAACAAGGGAGTCACGACCACAAATTCCACAATCAGCACCTCCAGAAGCAACAAAAGCAGGAGCATCAGTTGCTCTCACAATCACATAGTCAACACCGTCACCGTGCACTATCAACTGACGCCCAGGATTCTCGAGGGGCTTTGTGTCATATCCCGCGTTTTCAAGAGCTGCAACAGCTTCCTTGAATAAAGACCCTTTTGGAACTGCTATTCGCAAAGGTCGATTATCGCTCTCGTTTGTGGCTGCATCCTCCAACTCATCTAACGACAAAGCGAATCCAGCAGAAGGAAGATTACGCTCCCCCAGTTTAGAAAACACGTCATCATATCTACCACCAGATCCAAGAGGAGAAGACGCGCCTTGAGCATAAACAGAAAACACGAGGCCTGTGTAGTAACCAAAAGAATTCATCACTGAAAAATCGATTGTCACGTTTTCGATAAACTCTTGAATTTCATCGTCTTCTAAGAGTGCGCGGAGTTCACTAATTCCTTCAACAGGAACCGAAACGCTTTTCAAAAGACGTTCTGCCTCATCAAGTGCCTCAACACCACCACAAATGCGAGGTAGGGCAGATAAGGCATAAGACAACTTTGCATCAAGTTCCAGGGTTGCAATTTTGTCGTCAAGATCAACAAAGTCGGACGCGTGCACGCACTTTAATATTTCTGTTTTGTCAGCCTCTTTAATTCCAGCAACTTCAAGCAAATCTTTCATCGCTTTTACATTGCCACAAACTATCTTCCAATCTTTAACATCGGCAGCACTAAGCGCTTTTTCCGCCAAGGAAAGAATTTCAATATCAGCACCAATCCCGCCGGCTCCAATTAACTCAATGCCAAGCTGAGTGAATTGGCGAGACTTGCCCATGTTTCTTGCTTGTTCGCGAAGAACAGGCGCAACGTAGCGCAATCTAATTGGAGTCTGGGCGTTTTTAAGACGCGTAGCAACTAGTCGTGCGACCTGAATTGTTAGATCAGATCTAACTTGCAAAAGATTGCCGTCGCCATCAAATAACGAAAAAGGTGTTGATGATATTTCACCTAAAAGACTAGATGTTGCCTCCTCTTCAAGAAGAGGTGTTTCTATGGGCAAATAGCCATACGAAGAAAAAACATCAGAAACATGTCTGCTAATTCGCTCACGAAGAAGCGCTTCCTCAGGCATAATGTCTCTAAATCCCCTAGCTGTAATGGGCGTCATTTAAAGTGTCCTTTCAAAATGAAATAAATATTCAAAAACCAGCACTTAAAATCCTATCTATTTATCTTCATAATCGTAAAAGAAATGAACAACAAGATAAAAGAGTTTAAACGCAGTAACCACTTTATCACAGTAGAGTGATAAAGTGCCTTGAGTTTAAAAAAAGCCAGTCTCAATTGACTGGCTTTCAAAAAATATCCTGAGTAAGCGGAACGTCCTAGTCTCACACGACCTAACGTCGTACTACAATCGGCGATGAAGGGCTTAACGACTGAGTTCGGAATGGGTTCAGGTGATCCCCTTCTCTATGGTTCCGCTAACTCAAGATATTCTTTTATCAATTAGCGCACCTTGACATCTGCATAGGCGCAAAGTATCTAAATGATACGGCACAAGATGAACAATCGCAAGTCAAACGTGAAATCGATGCATATAAAAATGTTAGGTAATAAAAAGCTCGGACAATTAGTAGCGCTCGTCTGAATACATTACTGTACTTACAACTGCGCCCTATCAACCTCATAGTCTATAAGGGTCCTTACCAAAAAGGGAACTCATCTTAGGTGTGGCTTCCCGCTTAGATGCTTTCAGCGGTTATCCATTCCGTACGTAGCTATGCGGCGATGCTGTTGGTCAACAACCGCTACACCAGAGGTACGTCCACCCCGGTCCTCTCGTACTAGGGGCAGCTTCCTTCAATTCCCTTGCGCCTGCGGAGGATAGGGACCGAACTGTCTCACGACGTTCTGAACCCAGCTCGCGTACCGCTTTAAATGGCGAACAGCCATACCCTTGGGACCGGCTACAGCCCCAGGATGCGATGAGCCGACATCGAGGTGCCAAACCTTGCCGTCGATGTGGACTCTTGGGCAAGATCAGCCTGTTATCCCCGGAGTACCTTTTATCCGTTGAGCGACGGCCCTCCCACATGGGGCCGCCGGATCACTAGAGCCTGCTTTCGCACCTGCTCGACTTGTAGGTCTCGCAGTCAAGCCCACTTACGCTCTTGCGCTCTCAAGCACGATTGCCAACCGTCTCGAGTGGACCTTACGCGCGCCTCCGTTACATTTTAGGAGGCGACCGCCCCAGTCAAACTACCCACCTGGCACGGTCCTCGCGCCGGATCACGGCCGCGAGTTAGACAGCCAGCACAGCGAGGGCAGTATTCCAAGGGTGACTCCATGAGGGCTTGCGCCCCCACTTCACAGTCTCCTGCCTATCCTCTACACGCTGTACCAGATGTCAATGCCAAGCTGCAGTAAAGGTTCACGGGGTCTTTCCGTCCTTCCGCAGGGAGTCCGCATCTTCACGGACAATGCAATTTCACCGGGTCTAAGTTTGAGACAGCGCCCAAGTCGTTACGCCATTCGTGCAGGTCGGAACTTACCCGACAAGGAATTTCGCTACCTTAGGACCGTTATAGTTACGGCCGCCGTTTACTGGGGCTTAATTTCAAGGCTTCGCTAAAAGCTAACCCATCCACGTAACCTTCCAGCACCGGGCAGGCGTCAGACCCTATGCATCGTCTTACGACTTAGAGCAGAGTCCTGTGTTTTTGATAAACAGTCGCTTGGGCCTATTCACTGCGGCCGCCCATCGCTCAAAGAGCAAGTCTCATCACAACAAGCGGCACCCCTTCTCCCGAAGTTACGGGGTCATTTTGCCGAGTTCCTTAAACTTAGTTCTCCCGATCGCCTTGGTATACTCTACCCGCCCACCTGTGTCGGTTTTGGTACGGGCACTGCAAAGTCTTCCTAGAAGCTTTTCTCGGAAGCATGGGATGACCGACTTCACACCAGTGTGCTTCGTCTCACGTCTCGAGATTAGCGATTCCGCTGATTTCCATGCGAAATCTCCCTACACGCTTTCACGGGGACGTCCAGAACCCCGCTCGGCTGCCCTTCTCCGTCACTCCATCGGTATAACGACCCGCAGTGGTACAGGAATATAAACCTGTTGTGCATCGCCTACGCCTCTCGGCCTTAGCTTAGCTCCCGACTAACCCTGGGGGGATTAGCCTTCCCCAGGAACCCTTGGGCTTACGGCGGATGGGTTTTTCACCCATCTCTCGTTACTCATGCCAGCATTCTCACTTCTGTGCTCTCCACCCAACCTCACAGTTGAACTTCAACGTACACAGAAAGCTCCCCTACCACTAATAAATTAGTCCGCTGCTTCGGTGTTATGCTTGAGCCCCGTTAATTGTCGGCGCATGTCCACTCGACCAGTGAGCTATTACGCACTCTTTAAATGCATGGCTGCTTCTAAGCCAACATCCTGGTTGTCTAGGCAAACGCACATCCTTTGCCACTTAGCATAAACTTAGGGACCTTAGCAGGCGATCTGGGCTGTTTCCCTTTTGAACACGCGGCTTATCCCACGCGGTCTGACTCCCGAGCTCTAACCTTATGGCATTCGGAGTTTGGCTTTCGTTGGCAGGCTTTGACACCCCCGCAAAAAACCAGTGGCTCTACCACCATAAGGAAACGCATCGAGGCTAGCCCTAAAGCTATTTCGGGGAGAACGAGATATCTCCGAGTTTGATTGGCCTTTCACCCCTATCCCCAGCTCATCCCCTCGGTTTTTAACCCAAGTGGGTTCGGCCCTCCACGGGGTCTTACCCCCGCTTCAGCCTGGCCAGGGATAGCTCACTCGGCTTCGCGTCTACAGCATGTGACTAAAACGCCCTGTTAAGGCTCGCTTTCACTTTGGCTCGTTTTCTAACTAAACCTTGCCACACACCGTAACTCGCTGGCTCATTCTACAAAAGGCACGCCGTCACACTGCAAGAGTGCTCCGGCTGCTTGTAGGCACACGGTTTCAGGTACTATTTCACTCCCCTCCCGGGGTGCTTTTCACCTTTCCCTCACGGTACTGTTTCACTATCGGTCACAGACTAGTATTTAGCCTTGGAGAGTGGTCTCCCCAGATTCGAACCAGGTTTCACGTGCCTGGCCCTACTCGGGAACTCACATCCGCAGACTTAAACATTGTGCATACGAGGCTTTCACTCTCTATGGCCAACCTTTCCAGATTGTTCTGCTATGAATAAGTTTTGTAACTGCGGCACACAATTTGGGTTGTATGACAGTGAGCCCCAACAACACCATTGAGGCATCGCCCCAAAGCTGTAACACACTCAATGGTTTAGGCTCTTGCGCTTTCGCTCGCCGCTACTAGCGCAATCTCGGTTGATTTCTCTTCCTCCGGGTACTTAGATGTTTCAGTTCCCCGGGTTGTCTTCTCGGCAACTATGTGTTCATTGCCGGATACATGAGCATAACCCCATGCAGGTTCCCCCATTCGGAAATCCCAGACTAATAAAGGCTGTTTGCGCCTCATCTGGGCTTATCGCAGCTTGCCACGTCCTTCATCGACTGTCTGTGCCAAGGCATCCACCGTGCGCCCTTAATATCTTTACTACCTAACTCAAGTTTTGAGTTGAAATTAAGAATGCTTTAAATGCATACCTAATATGTCTTAAATAGACACATTTTTAAGCTATCGAAAATTTGAAAATTGCGATCGTCCGCGACAGAATTGGTTGCAACTAATGTTGCTCTCCTTGCAAAAAGTATTAATAACTTTCGCTTTCTGTCTTGGTTATCATCTGCGACATATCTTTTCTTTTAGAAATGTCGCGCGCTATGCAGATGTCAAGGTGCGTCAAAAAAAGGAGCAAATACAAGCTCCTTGGAAACCAGATGCTGTGCTCATGATGAGAATCTGAGTTTGATGACTAGACGACAAAAAGGTTTACTAGGTTACTCCCTAGAAAGGAGGTGATCCAGCCGCACCTTCCGGTACGGCTACCTTGTTACGACTTCACCCCCCTCACCCTCCACACCTTCGGCGCCTCCCTCTAAAAGTTGGGCCGGCGACTTCGGGTGCAGACGACTCGGGTGGTGTGACGGGCGGTGTGTACAAGGCCCGGGAACGCATTCACCGCGGCGTGCTGATCCGCGATTACTAGCAACTCCGACTTCGTGCAGGCGAGTTGCAGCCTGCAGTCCGAACTGGGGCCGGCTTTAAGAGATTCGCTCCCTCTCGCGAGGTGGCAGCTCATTGTACCGACCATTGTAGCACGTGTGCAGCCCAGGACGTAAGGGGCATGATGACTTGACGTCGTCCCCACCTTCCTCCGGCTTAACGCCGGCAGTCTCGCATGAGTCCCCAACTAAATGCTGGTAACATGCGACGGGGGTTGCGCTCGTTGCGGGACTTAACCCAACATCTCACGACACGAGCTGACGACAGCCATGCACCACCTGTATAGGCTCCTTTCGGCCACCGTGTTTCCACAGCTTCACCTATATGTCAAGCCCTGGTAAGGTTCTTCGCGTTGCTTCGAATTAAGCCACATGCTCCGCTGCTTGTGCGGGCCCCCGTCAATTCCTTTGAGTTTTAGTCTTGCGACCGTACTCCCCAGGCGGAGCACTTAATGCGTTAGCGTCGGCACGGAAAAGTAATCTTCCCCACACCTAGTGCTCATCGTTTACGGCTGGGACTACCAGGGTATCTAATCCTGTTTGCTCCCCCAGCTTTCGCGCCTCAGCGTCAGTTAAGGCCCAGTAGACTGCCTTCGCTGTCGGTGTTCTTCCCGATATCTGCGCATTCCACCGCTACACCGGGAATTCCATCTACCTCTACCTCACTCGAGGCTGCCAGTTCGAGGCCCGGTCCAGGGTTGAGCCCTGGGATTAGAGGCTTCGCTTAACAGCCCGCCTGCGCGCGCTTTACGCCCAATGAATCCGGATAACGCTTGCCCCATACGTATTACCGCGGCTGCTGGCACGTATTTAGCCGGGGCTTCTTCTGTAGGTACCGTCTGAATCTTCCCTACTGAAAGCAGTTTACAACCCGAAAGCCTTCGTCCTGCACACGGCGTTGCTGCGTCAGGGTTTCCCCCATTGCGCAATATTCCCCACTGCTGCCTCCCGTAGGAGTCTGGGCCGTATCTCAGTCCCAATGTGGCCGATCAACCTCTCAGTCCGGCTATCCATCATCGGCTTGGTGGGCCGTTACCTCACCAACTACCTAATGGACCGCGACTCCGTCCTGCACCGCCTGAGCTTTCCTCTAAATCTCATGCGAGATAAAGAGAATATTCGGTATTAGCCTGTCTTTCGACAGGTTGTCCCAAAGTGCAGGGTTGGTTAGTCACGTGTTACTCACCCGTTCGCCACTCTATAACCACCCGAAGGTGGGTTAATCGTTCGACTTGCATGTGTTAGGCACGCCGCCAGCGTTCATCCTGAGCCAGGATCAAACTCTCCGTTCGAAAAGTTCACATAACCATCGGTTATGTTTCCTGAAAAAATGTGTGCAGATAAATTCTGCTATCTCAAACTCATTGTTTTATAACGAGGATAAATCTTTAAAATTTATTTCTTAAAGATGTGAATTCGAAAAAACATCGTCTGTCAAATTCTTCGTCATTTACACAGTATCTGGTTGTCAAGGAACTCGTTAGATTTGTTCCAACTTCGCGTCGCCGTTTGCGGCGCGACTACTTATATTACCAGTCTCAAAATAGTTGTCAACGAAATTTCGAAACTTTTTCAAAATCTTTAAAAAAGACACGCCCGGGTTGTTTTTAATTCCTTCAAATTCACTCTAAAAATCAAGCATACACTGGGAAAAGACAGATAACTGAAGCGTTTTTTTGAGTATTGATCGCACACCCATAAACGAAAAGAGTAGCCCACAAAATCTCTTTCATTTGCTCAAGAGTTGCCAGTCAGCTCGGGCACCCATAAATAAGAAAATCCTACATAATCTTTTCCACTTGCTCCAGAGTTGCCAGACAGCTCGCACACCCATAAATGAAAAGAACATATATGAGCTTTTTTTACTTACCAAATAGTTGCTCGTCATCTTCCGCGCCTAATAATGTAAGGAGAATCCATAAAAGTGCCTCTAAAAATTCAGAAGTTTAAAAGCTCACTAGGCACGAATAAAAGATAGGTGTTTAAGACATTCATTTCTTTTCTCTTTATAAAATGACCCATTCGCCGAGGAGTGATAGCAGCCTGAATGAATGAATGACAGGACCCACGGGCGTCTTCTTTCCCTGTCAAGTACAATTGATTTAGACATGTAAAGGAGGAACTCATGCTAGTCAGCACATCAGACATCGTGCCAACAGACAAGACAGTCCAAATCCTCGGACTTGTTCGTGGGAACATTGTGACATCAAAAAACATTGGTCGTGACATCATGGCCAGCGCAAAAACACTTGTGGGTGGAGAAATAAAATCCTACTCGGAAATGACAAATGAGGCTCGCCAAATTGCAGAAAATCGAATGATTGCAGAAGCTGAAAAGCTAGGTGCCGATGGAATTATATCGATGAGATTTTCAAGCAACACCGTAATGCAAGGAACAATTGAGATGCTTGCCTATGGCACAGCAGTAAAGTTTGTGTAATCAGGATTAGCAAATTCGCCAAAATAGAAAAACCTCGGCCATGAATATTTAAACATTCTGCCGAGGTTTTTTAAAGCTTTAAGAAAAGGCACAGTTATCAAGTAAGTCAAATCTATGAAATCAAAGTTCTGCCAACGCTTTGCTTAATAACACTTTTGCTGGTTGAATAGGTAATAGCCATATAAACAAAATAAACAACAGCAACAAACAAGGCAGAAAGAATAATTGGCACAAGTGTTCTAACACCAATAGCTTTGTATAGGTTTTCATAAAGCACGTAATAAACGCAGGAGCAATGCGCTGCCGCCAAAATGAGAGGCGAGGCAAACGAAAGAACTGACTGAATGAGAATTGACTGATTGATTGTTTTTTCGTCACAACCCATCTCGCACAAAGTTTTGTAGCGATTTGTGGAGTCAAGAGTTTCGCAAAGTTGCTGAATAGCAAGAATTGTTGCAACAGAAATCAACAACACTAATCCAATGTATAGTGCAAGATAGACGCACAAGAGTTTTACCCCAAGCATTGCGCAGATCGCATCTCCTCGAGTGATAGCTGAAGCATAGCCGGTAGTCGAATTTGACGAACTATCGCTCAAAGATTCTTCAGAATTGTTGGACTGGGAAAACCTATCGAGATATTCAAAGACCAAAGAATTACCCTCGTTGACATCAATGCCATCTTTATACTGAGCATTTATTATGCAATCAGACAAAGGAGCACCTTCCGCTAGAAGTTTCTTTGCAACTTCATCTGGAACAACAAACAACATCATATCGCCTGTTCCAAAATTGCCTATACTTTGCCAGATGTTTTGGTGAGAGGAAGAAATGGCAATGTCGCCTAGATTCAAAGGCACATCACTATCGGAGAGAAAGTCTGCAAAACTCTCAAACTCATCATAGGAATTAACTACAGCATATTCCCCCTTATTTAGTGATATTGGTTCCCGAGAAGAAACATCTCTTAATGCGTTGAACTCAGACAAACTAACAACATTCACTGGATAATCAAAAATCTGAGAAGCAAAGTCAAATTGTGTCCCTTCAGCTATTTGAGTAACTGCATCACCGTAGGTCATTGGGACAGATATCAATTCCAAAGTAGATGCATTGCCAATCAAATCTGATAGTTCCGTGTAAAAGCCATCTGATATTTCCTTATATTTATCGGCAGTTGCAGATTCATTGGTGGAAAGGTAGTATCTCAAAGTGACGTCAAATTGTGACGTTTCTTTAACATCAAACGAATAAATCTTGGCAATGCCCATCCCATTAGTAAAAACAGTGATACCGAAGAAGAGCAGTATGCAAATGACCCACATCGAAATGCATGCAGAACTAACACGGGAAGTGACTTGACGCAAGTTAAAGAAATTTATTTTCTGGAAATAGAATTTCTTATTAGCTTTCGATACATAAATAACAAATGACGATACGCTAACGAAGAAAAGAAAGGACCCAACAAGCATTGCTAAAGTGGCAATTTCAAATTCGTCGTTAAAAGTTACAAGACCGCTTTCAATTAGTTCATAGTAGGCAAATACAAGGATTGCAATAGCGAATAGAAAAATGACGATAGAAACAGGTTTGCTTAAGATTTTGCGATTGCGTGTGTTCGAGGTCACAAGAAGATTCACAAGTTTTGTTCGTCTTATTTTTACAATTGAAAAAACGCCAACAATAACAAAAATCAAAAGAAAAGCGATGCAGGTATAGACAACAGTCTTGCTTGATATAACGAATTCATATTGCTTCATACTCACATCGAGAATGACAGCACTCAAAAAAGCCATTCCCTGGGAAATAAAAATCCCAATAACCAAACCAGCGCAAAGCGCCAAAAGGCCACAGATTAGAGTTTCAACAGCAATTACAAAACTAACATGACTTGCCTTCATTCCAAGGAGTAGATAGGTCCCGAACTCGATTTTTCTTCTTTTTATGAGATAGTTTGTTGCATAGAGCACCAAAGCACCGAGCACAAAAACAATAAAAACTGAGACAAACGAGATGCAGTAATCAAGCAGTTCCCAAATTGACATTCCAGAATTTGCAATCTCGAAGAAAACTTCTTGCGATGATACAGAATTAAACGCATAGAAACACGCGATTGCGAGAGCAAGTGTCACAAAATAAACTGCGAAGTCGCGAAAACTTCGTTTTATATTTCTAAAAGCGAGTTTAACCAACATTGTTATGCCTCGCTTCCAAGAAGAGCCAAAACATTAACAATGTCTTTGTAATAATCCTTGCGAGATTTACTACCCTTCGTAGTCTCGCAAAAAATTTTTCCGTCTTTTAAAAAAATAGTCCTGTCGGTAAAACCAGCTGCATATGCATCATGAGTGACCATGAGAATTGTTGAATGTGAGGATTTATTAATGTGCTCAAGAGTCTCCAAAAGAATTGTTGTGTTCTTCGAATCGAGAGCGCCTGTGGGTTCATCGGCAAGAATAATTTTTGGATCGCCAACAATTGCTCGCGCAGCTGAAACACGTTGACGCTCACCCCCACTCATTTCGTTAGGCATTTTGTCCAAAACAGAAGATACACCCAATGTGGAAGCAACAGTTTGAACCCTGCTTTCAATTTCTGCACTTGAGACTCCTTTTAAACTCAGAGCTAGCGCAATATTTTCCGCCCCTGTTAGCGTCTCAATTAAATTTGCATTTTGAAAAATAAATCCAATGTTTTCTCTGCGGAATTTTGAGAGTTGAGAACTGCGCAGAGTGCACACATTTTGACCACCTAAAACAATTTTTCCCGAAGTGGGCACGTCTATAGTCGAAATACAGTTAAGAAGTGTTGATTTTCCGCTTCCACTAGAGCCCATTACACCAACAAATTCTCCGTCGCAGACGTTAAAGGTCAAGCCGCAAAGCGCATGAGTAGCCGCCTCCCCCCTGCCATATATTTTCTTTAAGTCAGTCACACTCAACAGCGCATCATTGCAATCAATAGAGGTTGAAACAAAATTCGAATCTTGTACCACGACCGTTCCCTTTCTTTTAAATAGCATAATTTAGAATGTCAAAATCCTATTCAACATAGGGTTTATGCGCCATCGATTAAGAAAACAATAACCTAACATTTTTGTCACATTAAAGTGTCTAATTTGCAACTGAATTCACTTCTGAGCTTCGCGAGAACAACAAACACAAGTTGTCTTAAAAAAACTAAATCTATAAAACTCTGAAAGATGAACCCAGGTGCTTTATTTCAGATGTTTGGCAATGTTTAGAAGCGATTGCCAACATTCTGCGGCCGCTAAATCAAGGGGATTTTCCCAAGTCCGCCAGTCATTGTTGATAATTTGTGGCTGCTATGTCGCGATTAATAGGGAATGTTATCCGTGCCTTAGTTCCAATTCCCGCTTGTGATTCGATTTCAAGCGAAAGACCCAACTTGTCGCAAAGCGATTTAACAAGGTAGAGGCCGATGCCGGTTGAATGACCAACAATTCTCCCATTTTTACCAACAAAGCCTTTTTCATATACCTTCGACAAATCTTCAGGCAAAATTCCCCAACCATCATCCTCTATCACAAGCTGCGTTTTGGAAATAGCGCTCTGACGCAACGGTTCTTCACTAACACCTGAAGAGCATTTTGGAAAATCTTCATTACTGTCCAATTGCCCTAAAGAGTTTATATGCTCACTCACACCGCATGCGTTGCACGAAGAAAATCCGTAATTTTCCTCAGTGTAAAAATTAATAGTTTTTGCGCCATATTTTGCAGCGTTAATGACAAGCTGAGACAAAATAAAGCTCAACCACTTAGCATCTGAATAAACCACATCACCTTGTTCTACTTTGTTCTTTGGGGAAACATGTTTTTCAATGAGAAAACGTGCATTAGATGAAACGCAGGAATTAATCAACTCGCACAAATTAACTCGCGCAACCGAATAGTCTTTGTTAACAGAATCATTGCGAGCATACCAAAGAACTTGGTCAATTAAATACTTAATCGAATCAAGCTCACCCGAAATTTGAACTTTATCTGAGGATGGCAAATGATCAGCAAGAAGAAATGCTGCCGCAAGAGGCGTTTTTATCTCATGCACCCACGCCTCAATGAATTCTTGGTATTCAGAATTGCGCGCTTCCATTTCAGATATCGCTGAAGTAGAACTGATGATTACTGCTTCAATTGCCTCATAAATTAACTCCTGTTCTGACGTTCGAATATTAGGAAAACTGTTCATGCAATCAAAAGTGTAACTATCGAGTTGGCTGATGGCCTCGATGGATCGAAAAACATCACGATTTTTAAAATATGAACAAGTGAAAACAACAATAAAAACAAACAGAGCAACTAGAGAAAAAAGAAAGACGTATGAACCAGACGCTTCAACCATGCACAGAAAAACATCAGCAAAAACGACAATTGCAATTAGGGCGATCAAATATTCTATTCTTGAGCGACAAAATTTAAAAAATGTCATATGCGATAACCTTCGCCCCTAACAGTTTTGATGAAATCATCCCCCGCACCAATCTCCTTCAACGTCTTTCTTAAACGATTAACATTCACTGTGAGAGTGTTGTCATCAACAAACTTCTCGGTTTGCCAAAGTTCATACATTAAATCCTGTCGAGAAATGACGTCCCCTTTCGCCCTCGTGAGGACCAAAAGAATTTTCATTTCGTTTTTCGACAAGTCAACCTCTTGGTCGCCTAGCTGTATCTTGAACTTTGAAGGATAAATCTTTAGCTTGTCGCACGAAATAAAGTCCTCATTTAGTAAAGGTTGTGCATTTTTGATAACTCTCTCAATGTGAGCAAGCAAAACAGGAACGCTGTAGGGCTTCGTAACATAGTCATCAACGCCAATGTGCATTGAAAAGATCTCATCAAATTCAGAATCGGAAGAAGTGAGAACAAGTATGGAAATGTTAGGATTTTCTTCCTTGATTTCTTTACAGACCTTCAGTCCATCAAAACCAGAAAGTTTTAAGTCGGAAATCAAAAGATCACAATTCGAAGACAGGGCCGCTGAACTCGATTTTTTAAAATCGTCGCCTTCAAATATCTCAACTTCATAGTTATTTAGCTCAAGAATTCTCCTAAGTTCGGTCCTCAGAACAACATCGTCTTCTATGATGAAAATTTTTGCCATAGGCAAATTATAGGAGACAGCGAGAGCAAAGCAGAGAACACAGACTTTTGTAGAGAAGCTTTTGAAATTGGCATTCGCATCATGAAAGCTTCTCACATTAAAAAAATGTTTGTCCGAGAAGTCCGCAACCGAAAATAAAAAAGCCAGTCTCAATTGACTGGCTTTCAAAAAATATCCTGAGTAAGCGGAACGTCCTAGTCTCACACGACCTAACGTCGTACTACAATCGGCGATGAAGGGCTTAACGACTGAGTTCGGAATGGGTTCAGGTGATCCCCTTCTCTATGGTTCCGCTAACTCAAGATATTCTTTTATCAATTAGCGCACCCTGACATCTGCATAGGCGCAAAGTATCTAAATGATACGTCACAAGATGAACAATCGCAAGTCAAACGTGAAATCGATGCATATAAAAATGTTAGGTAATAAAAAGCTCGGACAATTAGTAGCGCTCGTCTGAATACATTACTGTACTTACAACTGCGCCCTATCAACCTCATAGTCTATAAGGGTCCTTACCAAAAAGGGAACTCATCTTAGGTGTGGCTTCCCGCTTAGATGCTTTCAGCGGTTATCCATTCCGTACGTAGCTATGCGACGATGCTGTTGGTCAACAACCGCTACACCAGAGGTACGTCCACCCCGGTCCTCTCGTACTAGGGGCAGCTTCCTTCAATTCCCTTGCGCCTGCGGAGGATAGGGACCGAACTGTCTCACGACGTTCTGAACCCAGCTCGCGTACCGCTTTAAATGGCGAACAGCCATACCCTTGGGACCGGCTACAGCCCCAGGATGCGATGAGCCGACATCGAGGTGCCAAACCTTGCCGTCGATGTGGACTCTTGGGCAAGATCAGCCTGTTATCCCCGGAGTACCTTTTATCCGTTGAGCGACGGCCCTCCCACATGGGGCCGCCGGATCACTAGAGCCTGCTTTCGCACCTGCTCGACTTGTAGGTCTCGCAGTCAAGCCCACTTACGCTCTTGCGCTCTCAAGCACGATTGCCAACCGTCTCGAGTGGACCTTACGCGCGCCTCCGTTACATTTTAGGAGGCGACCGCCCCAGTCAAACTACCCACCTGGCACGGTCCTCGCGCCGGATCACGGCCGCGAGTTAGACAGCCAGCACAGCGAGGGCAGTATTCCAAGGGTGACTCCATGAGGGCTTGCGCCCCCACTTCACAGTCTCCTGCCTATCCTCTACACGCTGTACCAGATGTCAATGCCAAGCTGCAGTAAAGGTTCACGGGGTCTTTCCGTCCTTCCGCAGGGAGTCCGCATCTTCACGGACAATGCAATTTCACCGGGTCTAAGTTTGAGACAGCGCCCAAGTCGTTACGCCATTCGTGCAGGTCGGAACTTACCCGACAAGGAATTTCGCTACCTTAGGACCGTTATAGTTACGGCCGCCGTTTACTGGGGCTTAATTTCAAGGCTTCGCTAAAAGCTAACCCATCCACGTAACCTTCCAGCACCGGGCAGGCGTCAGACCCTATGCATCGTCTTACGACTTAGAGCAGAGTCCTGTGTTTTTGATAAACAGTCGCTTGGGCCTATTCACTGCGGCCGCCCATCGCTCAAAGAGCAAGTCTCATCACAACAAGCGGCACCCCTTCTCCCGAAGTTACGGGGTCATTTTGCCGAGTTCCTTAAACTTAGTTCTCCCGATCGCCTTGGTATACTCTACCCGCCCACCTGTGTCGGTTTTGGTACGGGCACTGCAAAGTCTTCCTAGAAGCTTTTCTCGGAAGCATGGGATGACCGACTTCACACCAGTGTGCTTCGTCTCACGTCTCGAGATTAGCGATTCCGCTGATTTCCATGCGAAATCTCCCTACACGCTTTCACGGGGACGTCCAGAACCCCGCTCGGCTGCCCTTCTCCGTCACTCCATCGGTATAACGACCCGCAGTGGTACAGGAATATAAACCTGTTGTGCATCGCCTACGCCTCTCGGCCTTAGCTTAGCTCCCGACTAACCCTGGGGGGATTAGCCTTCCCCAGGAACCCTTGGGCTTACGGCGGATGGGTTTTTCACCCATCTCTCGTTACTCATGCCAGCATTCTCACTTCTGTGCTCTCCACCCAACCTCACAGTTGAACTTCAACGTACACAGAAAGCTCCCCTACCACTAATAAATTAGTCCGCTGCTTCGGTGTTATGCTTGAGCCCCGTTAATTGTCGGCGCATGTCCACTCGACCAGTGAGCTATTACGCACTCTTTAAATGCATGGCTGCTTCTAAGCCAACATCCTGGTTGTCTAGGCAAACGCACATCCTTTGCCACTTAGCATAAACTTAGGGACCTTAGCAGGCGATCTGGGCTGTTTCCCTTTTGAACACGCGGCTTATCCCACGCGGTCTGACTCCCGAGCTCTAACCTTATGGCATTCGGAGTTTGGCTTTCGTTGGCAGGCTTTGACACCCCCGCAAAAAACCAGTGGCTCTACCACCATAAGGAAACGCATCGAGGCTAGCCCTAAAGCTATTTCGGGGAGAACGAGATATCTCCGAGTTTGATTGGCCTTTCACCCCTATCCCCAGCTCATCCCCTCGGTTTTTAACCCAAGTGGGTTCGGCCCTCCACGGGGTCTTACCCCCGCTTCAGCCTGGCCAGGGATAGCTCACTCGGCTTCGCGTCTACAGCATGTGACTCAAACGCCCTGTTAAGGCTCGCTTTCACTTTGGCTCGTTTTCTAACTAAACCTTGCCACACACCGTAACTCGCTGGCTCATTCTACAAAAGGCACGCCGTCACACTGCAAGAGTGCTCCGGCTGCTTGTAGGCACACGGTTTCAGGTACTATTTCACTCCCCTCCCGGGGTTCTTTTCACCTTTCCCTCACGGTACTGTTTCACTATCGGTCACAGACTAGTATTTAGCCTTGGAGAGTGGTCTCCCCAGATTCGAACCAGGTTTCACGTGCCTGGCCCTACTCGGGAACTCACATCCGCAGACTTAAACATTGTGCATACGAGGCTTTCACTCTCTATGGCCAACCTTTCCAGATTGTTCTGCTATGAATAAGTTTTGTAACTGCGGCACACAATTTGGGTTGTGTGACAGTGAGCCCCAACAACACCATTGAGGCATCGCCCCAAAGCTGTAACACACTCAATGGTTTAGGCTCTTGCGCTTTCGCTCGCCGCTACTAGCGCAATCTCGGTTGATTTCTCTTCCTCCGGGTACTTAGATGTTTCAGTTCCCCGGGTTGTCTTCTCGGCAACTATGTGTTCATTGCCGGATACATGAGCATAACCCCATGCAGGTTCCCCCATTCGGAAATCCCAGACTAATAAAGGCTGTTTGCGCCTCATCTGGGCTTATCGCAGCTTGCCACGTCCTTCATCGACTGTCTGTGCCAAGGCATCCACCGTGCGCCCTTAATATCTTTACTACCTAACTCAAGTTTTGAGTTGATATTAAGAATGCTTTAAATGCATACCTAATATGTCTTAAATAGACATATTTTTAAGCTATCGAAAATTTGAAAATTGCGATCGTCCGCGACAGAATTGGTTGCAACTAATGTTGCTCTCCTTGCTAAAGTATTAATAACTTTCGCTTTCTGTCTTGGTTATCATCTGCGACATATCTTTTCTTTTAGAAATGTCGCGCGCTATGCAGATGTCAAGGTGCGTCAAAAAAAGGAGCAAATACAAGCTCCTTGGAAACCAGATGCTGTGCTCATGGTGAGAATCTGAGTTTGATGACTAGACGACAAAAAGGTTTACTAGGTTACTCCCTAGAAAGGAGGTGATCCAGCCGCACCTTCCGGTACGGCTACCTTGTTACGACTTCACCCCCCTCACCCTCCACACCTTCGGCGCCTCCCTCTAAAAGTTGGGCCGGCGACTTCGGGTGCAGACGACTCGGGTGGTGTGACGGGCGGTGTGTACAAGGCCCGGGAACGCATTCACCGCGGCGTGCTGATCCGCGATTACTAGCAACTCCGACTTCGTGCAGGCGAGTTGCAGCCTGCAGTCCGAACTGGGGCCGGCTTTAAGAGATTCGCTCCCTCTCGAGAGGTGGCAGCTCATTGTACCGACCATTGTAGCACGTGTGCAGCCCAGGACGTAAGGGGCATGATGACTTGACGTCGTCCCCACCTTCCTCCGGCTTAACGCCGGCAGTCTCGCATGAGTCCCCAACTAAATGCTGGTAACATGCGACGGGGGTTGCGCTCGTTGCGGGACTTAACCCAACATCTCACGACACGAGCTGACGACAGCCATGCACCACCTGTATAGGCTCCTTTCGGCCACTGTGTTTCCACAGCTTCACCTATATGTCAAGCCCTGGTAAGGTTCTTCGCGTTGCTTCGAATTAAGCCACATGCTCCGCTGCTTGTGCGGGCCCCCGTCAATTCCTTTGAGTTTTAGTCTTGCGACCGTACTCCCCAGGCGGAGCACTTAATGCGTTAGCGTCGGCACGGAAAAGTAATCTTCCCCACACCTAGTGCTCATCGTTTACGGCTGGGACTACCAGGGTATCTAATCCTGTTTGCTCCCCCAGCTTTCGCGCCTCAGCGTCAGTTAAGGCCCAGTAGACTGCCTTCGCTGTCGGTGTTCTTCCCGATATCTGCGCATTCCACCGCTACACCGGGAATTCCATCTACCTCTACCTCACTCGAGGCTGCCAGTTCGAGGCCCGGTCCAGGGTTGAGCCCTGGGATTAGAGGCTTCGCTTAACAGCCCGCCTGCGCGCGCTTTACGCCCAATGAATCCGGATAACGCTTGCCCCATACGTATTACCGCGGCTGCTGGCACGTATTTAGCCGGGGCTTCTTCTGTAGGTACCGTCTGAATCTTCCCTACTGAAAGCAGTTTACAACCCGAAAGCCTTCGTCCTGCACACGGCGTTGCTGCGTCAGGGTTTCCCCCATTGCGCAATATTCCCCACTGCTGCCTCCCGTAGGAGTCTGGGCCGTATCTCAGTCCCAATGTGGCCGATCAACCTCTCAGTCCGGCTATCCATCATCGGCTTGGTGGGCCGTTACCTCACCAACTACCTAATGGACCGCGACTCCGTCCTGCACCGCCTGAGCTTTCCTCTAAATCTCATGCGAGATAAAGAGAATATTCGGTATTAGCCTGTCTTTCGACAGGTTGTCCCAAAGCGCAGGGTTGGTTAGTCACGTGTTACTCACCCGTTCGCCACTCTATAACCACCCGAAGGTGGGTTAATCGTTCGACTTGCATGTGTTAGGCACGCCGCCAGCGTTCATCCTGAGCCAGGATCAAACTCTCCGTTCGAAAAGTTCACATAACCATCGGTTATGTTTCCTGAAAAAATGTGTGCAGATAAATTCTGCTATCTCAAACTCATTGTTTTATAACGAGGATAAATCTTTAAAACAAATTTCTTAAAGATGTGAATTCGAAAAAACATCGTCTGTCAAATTCTTCGTCATTTACACAGTATCTGGTTGTCAAGGAACTCGTTAGATTTGTTCCAACTTCGCGTCGCCGTTCGCGGCGCGACTATTTATATTACCAGTCTCAAAATAGTTGTCAACGAAATTTCGAAACTTTTTCAAAATCTTTGAAAAAGACACGCCCGGGTTGTTTTTAATTCCTTCAAATTCACTCTAATAATCAAGCATACACTGGGAAAAGACAGATAACTGAAGCGTTTTTGAGTATTGATCGCACACCCATAAACGAAAAGAGTAGCCCACAAAATCTCTTTCATTTGCTCAAGAGTTGCCAGTCAGCTCGGGCACCCATAAATAAGAGAATCCTGCATGATCATTTCCACTTGCTCCAGAGTTGCCCCTCTAATAGGACATGCATAAATGAAAAGAACATACATGTGCTTTTTTTACTTACCAAAGAGTTGCTCGTCATCTTCCACGCCTAATAATGCAAGGAGCATCCATATGAAATTCCTCTAAAAATTCAGAAGTTTAAAAGCTCACTAGCCACGAATAAAAGATAGGTGTTTGAGACATTCATTTCTTTTCTCTTTATAAAATGACCTATTCGCTGAAAAATTAGAGAACCACAGACAGCATTTTGCTTCGTCGTTTTAATAAAAAGAAAGGTCGCCAACTTGCGACGCCCAACTAAAAACAATAGATGATTGCAGATTTGATTTAACTAAACGGGAAACAAATGTGTTCTAGCAAACAACTTTGCGTTTACCAGTCCAACCTAATCAAGGCATATATAAAGACATTAGAACTGCATAAACTTGCGTTTTCCCGAACGAAGGACCTTGCCTTTTAAATCTGTCGGATTAATGTTGTATGCCTTAGCAGGAACAACGTCGTCGCCAATTTTAACAGCTCCTGAATCGATTAGACGACGTGCATCAGATGCACTTTGAGCAAACTTAATTTCTGCAAGAAGAGCAGCCAAATAAACATTGCCTTCGTCATTTACTTTTAGCTCTCCTTCATAGGACTCGATATCATCTGGCACATCGCCCTGCTTGCAAACAACATCAAAATGTTCTTCTGCTGCTTTAGCTGCTTCTTCATCATAATAGGAAGCAACCAAATTTGCTGCAAGTTCGCGCTTTGTTTTGTATGGATCAACTGAGCCATCTTCTAGTCCAGCCTCAATCGCATCGCATTTCTCAACTGAAAAACTAGAGGCAAGTCGACAATATTTCACAATCATCTCGTCAGGAATGCTCATGCACTTGCCAAAAATGTCTTCTGGTTTGTCGGTGAGACCAATGTAGTTACCATAGCTCTTTGACATTTTTCGAACACCGTCTGTGCCTTCGAGAAGCGGCATGGTGAGTGCCACCTGTGGTTCCATGTCGCACTTTTCCATGAGTTCGCGTCCGGCAAGCAAGTTAAAAAGCTGATCGGTGCCTCCAAGCTCAACATCTGCATTGATTTCAACAGAGTCAAATGCCTGCATTACAGGATAGAGGAACTCATGCAAACTGATTGGCTGATTGTTGGTGTATCGATTGTGAAAGTCATCGCGCTCAAGAATACGAGCAACGGTAAACTTGCTCATGAGCTCGAGGAGCTTTTTAGTGTCGACCGACAAAATCCAATCGGCATTAAATCGAAGTTCGGTTTTTTCAGGGTCAAGAATTTTGAAGGCCTGATCAACATATGTTTGTGCATTTTTTGCGATTTCTTCTGAGGAGAGTTGTGGCCTTGTTGTATTTCGGCCAGAAGGATCACCAATGAGCGCAGTGCCGTTTCCGATAATGAGAACAACTGTGTGACCAAGGTCTTGGAACTGACGAAGCTTTCTCAATGGAACGGCGTGCCCGATGTGAATGTCTGGTGCTGTTGGGTCAACGCCAAGCTTAATTCTTAGCGAGCGTCCAGATTTGAGCTTTTTCAATAGCTCATCTTCGGGCACAATTTGTGCAACGCCGCTTTTTATAATGTGCATTTGTTCTTCAGCAGAAAGCATAAAAATCCTTTTCATCGTAATAATCGTGATTGCTATTGTAACCGTGTTTTATTCTATGCGGTTTTCCATTACTAAAACCGTCGCTCACTGCATGAGTCAAAATCATTTGATTGACAAAGAAAAGACTAGACCTGTGTTTAATCGTTTTTGCTTGTGTAGCAATATTGTTCTTAAGCGTTCGAGTTGTTGACAATCACGGCTGCGCTTCATGACTACTACTGCAAAGAGTGCAACAACAGCTAGGCTACGAAAAATCCACATCGCGTAATTTGTAAATGGTCCAACCGTTGAATTGAGCGCTTCTTTTGTCTCGTCATTTTCGTCGTAGGGAACTCGATGACCTCGAACCAGCAGTCTGTGTGAATTCACTCCATAGGGGTGCAAGTTACAATCGAGCAATAATCTTCCCCACCCTCTTGACGTCCAAATCACTTGTCTCATCGGGCAGAGCAACTTTGTCTTCAGCAAAAACATTAGTTTACTTCCAGCACAGAAGCCCAAGAAATATTACGAGAATAAGGGCAACCAAAGCCCACCTAGCACCCGATTTGCAAACTCTATCTCTTTTTGAAGTAAAAACCGAAGCTTACTTCCTACATGAATTTCCACTTAAAGATGAGACGCCGAAAAGGCCGTACAATTCCACTTTACACAAGAAAACAAGATAGCAAAATGAACATAAGTTCACATAAAACTTACGTTAGGCAAACCAGTTCTTCCACCATATGACAAAAGTTATAAAGAAGAGTCGCATTAGATAGCGCAAGTTGCTCATCAGCGTCTAAATTAGATTCAAAATGTAAGAATTGCGCCTAGCAATTCTCACTTCGTGCGACAACCACTCGACATTTGCAGCCTCATTATTAGACAATGGCTTTATGGAATAATTACGAAAATGAAACTTTCACAAAAATTAGAAGGGTAGTCAATGAAATTTGAAAAAACAGCTCGCGAATGGGCAGATAAAACAAAATGTGAAAACATGCGCAACCAGTTGCTTTCCTGGATAGAAGAAGGAAATGAAGCCGCGATAGAAGATGCTTTTTTTCAAGATTTAGAATTTGGGACAGCAGGGCTCCGAGGAATAATTGGGCCTGGCACAAACAGAATGAATGCAAACACGGTCGCACGTGCGACTCAAGGTGTGGCTGACTACCTAAATGCGCACTACAAAAAACCAAGCGTTGCCATTGCCCACGATTCGCGAAATAAAGGTGAGAGGTTTACAGAAATTACGGCCTCTGTTCTTGCGGCCAATGGAATTACAGCACATGTTTTTCCAAGGCTTGAGCCAACCCCAGCGCTTGCCTATGCAACACAGTTTTTGCATTGTGACGCCGGCATTTGCATTACCGCAAGCCACAACCCAAAAGAATACAACGGCTACAAAGTCTTCAATAGCAAAGGTTGCCAGATAACATCACAAGTCGCAAGTGACATGTCTGACGCAATAAAAAAACTAGATTACTTTGACGGCATTAAGAAAATAGATTTCGAGGACGGAATCAAGTCAGGAAAAATCAAATGGATTAACGATGAGTGCATCAATTCTTTCGTAAAAGACGCAGTGAATAACGTAAATAATATAGATAAAGATGCTATGAAGAATCTATGCCTTGCCTATTCACCATTAAATGGAACAGGTCTTGAACCTGTAATAAAGGCGTTTGAAATGATTGGTGTCAAAAATGTGCACATAGTTGAGGAACAAAAAAATCCAGATGAAAATTTTCCAACATGCTCCAAACCAAATCCTGAAGAGCGCAGCGCCCTTGAACTTGGCATCAAATTGGTTGATGATGTTGATGCTGACCTGCTGATTGCAACAGACCCAGATGCAGACAGAACTGGCATCGCTGTTCGCCACAATGGAGAATGCGAACTAGTTAGCGGAAATGAAGTTGGGCTTTTGATGATGAATCATTTTGCATCACAATGCTCACGTAACGAAATTAAAAACAAAATCTTTTGCACAACGCTAGTCTCCACTTCAATGGCCGATGCACTTGCAAAATACTATGGATTCGAGCTACGACGCGTTCCTACAGGGTTTAAATACATCGGCGAACAAATCACAAAACTCGAAGAAAAGCGCGAAAAGAACAGGTTTGTTATGGGCTTTGAGGAATCCTATGGCTATTTAGTGGGAACGCACGTGCGCGATAAAGATTCAATTTCTGCCACAGTAACAATTTGCGACATGGCAGCAAAGTGCAAGAAAAAAGGAAAAGACCTGATAGATGCGCTAACTGCCCTCTATGAAGAATTTGGTTATTACAAAAACTCAACTACTAGCTATTCCTTCCCAGGCGCCGATGGCTCAGAGAAAATGAAAAACATAATGGCCAGCCTGAGAGGTAATGCGCCAACAGAAATTGATGGGAAAAAGGTCGTTCAATTCATCGACTACAAAGAAGAGACGAAAATGTCAATTCTCAATTCAAGAGACAGAGAAGAACAGATTCTGCCACGAGTCAACGTTTTGCAGTTTGACCTAGAAGATGAAGCAAAAGTTATTATCAGACCTAGTGGCACCGAGCCAAAGATTAAGGCATATACCTTCGTTAAAGGAACCTCAACTGATGATGCAAGCAAAAAACTTGAGGAACTAAACGCCACAGTAAATGAATATTTTAAATAGAAATAAAACGCAGATTATATCTGCTGCGTTATAAAAAAAGAAAAAGGCTGACTTTATTGCCAGCCTTTTATTCTTTTTCTGCAAGTTTTAATTATTAGCTAAACTCTACTGAACTTTGTCGTATCCAGCAGCATCCCAAGCTTTCATGCCGCCTTCAAGAGTCACAACTTTTGACATGTCATAACCAAGAGCACTCAAAGAGTTCGTTGCAGCTTGTGCATATCTTTTGCCTGAGTAGCAAACGAGAACGAGTTTTTGGTCTGAAAGGTTGTTGTCCTGAATTGCCTTAGAAATATTTACAAGACCGTCAGTCGTGTCACCATCTTTTGCCTTGTCCATGTCGGCATTGATTGCACCCTCAATGTGGCCAGCTTTAAAGTCATCAGCTTTGCGGCAATCAACAAACACAACATCAGATTGTCCAACTTCGCCTTTTGCGGTGTCAACAGCTTCTTGCTTCATCTCGACATCTTTGACATCAGTTGCTTTTGGCAAACCAGCAGCATCCCAAGCTTTCATGCCGCCTTCAAGAGTCACAACTTTTGACATGTCATAACCGAGTGCATTCAAGATGTTTGTAGCAGCTTGAGCATATCTCTTGCCTGAATAGCAAGCTAAAACAAGCTTTTGGTCTTTGAGGTTGTTCTTCTCGATTGCCTCTTTCATGTTTGCAATGCCAGACTCGTTGTCGCCATCTTTTGCTTTGTCCATGTCGGCATTAACAGCTCCAATGATGTGTCCAGCAGCATAATCGTCAGCCTTGCGAACATCAAGGAAAACAACGTCAGACTTGCCAACTTCATCTTTTGCTACATCAACAGCTTCTTGCTTCATCTCAACTTCCTTAACCTCAGTGGTAGTTGTTTCTTCTTTCTTTTCCTCTGTTGAGCCAGAAGAGCAAGCAACAAGACCGAGAGAGAGTCCGCAAGCAAGTGCAACAACGATAAAAGCACTCATAAATTTTTTCGAAATTGTCATTAAATAATCCCCCTTAAAACAAAATAAATCAGTGGCGACAGTCGCCAGACTCAAATGTCACAAAACAACATCGTGAACAAACAGACTTGCAGAAACGGTTTATAGTAAAAACCATATATATAATTTTAGCATGATGGAGTTAGTAGTCGTTGGCCCCTTCGGAGTTCAGCCAAGCAGAAAGGAATTCAGAATAATTTCCGGCTATAACTGCAGCACGCGCTCTTCTCATTAAATCAAGCAGGAAGTGAATGTTATGAATTGAAAGAAGAATGCTGCCAAGCATCTCATTTTGTTTTACCAAGTGACGAATATAGGCACGAGTGAAGTTTTTGCAAGTGTAGCAATCACATTCGTGGTCAAGAGGTGTGAAGTCATGTTCAAATTTCGCATTTCGCATGTTCATGCGCCCTTTTGAAGAAAAAGCAGTGCCCATTCGTGCAGTTCTGGTTGGCAAAACGCAGTCAAACATGTCAACGCCCTCACCTACGGCACGAACTAACGTAGTGGGATTTCCAACCCCCATCAAATATCGAGGACGATCTTGAGGTAGTGCTCGAGCAACCTCCCCAAGAGTTTCAAACATGGTTTCGTGATCTTCTCCGACAGAATAACCACCGATTCCAAAACCTCCGAATCTTCTTCCGCCGTTTGCCATGCTTTCGTTTTCAATTTCGATAAGGCTGTTTATCGACTGGAGACGAAGGTCAAGATGCATTCCGCCTTGCACAATTCCAAAAAGTGTTTGATCTTTTTTAGTGTGTGATGCCAAGCAGCGCTTTGCCCACATAGAAGATAACTCCACAGCTCTAGCAACGAAGTCTTTTTCTGCTGGATAGGGTGCGCACTGATCTAGTTGCATAACGATGTCGGCGCCAATCTTTTGCTGAATTGCCATGTTCTCTTCTGGCGTCCACTTGACTCTATGTCCATCATAAATGCTTTTGAATGTGACACCATCTTCGTCAAGTTTCACTGTGTCGGCTAGCGAAAAAACTTGAAAACCGCCACTATCTGTCAGCATTGGGCCATCATAATTCATAAACTTATGAACGCCACCAGCTTCGGCAATCAAATCTGCTCCGGGGCGCATCGAAAGATGATAGGTGTTTGCAAGCACTACCTGAGAATTTAGCTCCTTCAAAACCTTTGGCGTTATTCCTTTTACAGTTGCACTGGTGCCAACAGGCATAAACATTGGCGTCTGAAAGTTTCCATGCGCGGTTTCATATGTTAGTGCCCGCGCGTGACCACATACAGCGTCAATTCGACAATCAAAAAGTGACATGTTACTCCACTCGTTGTTTAAATAATTGTTTTGCAAGCACTAAATTATAATTTATGGCTATGAGCCCAACCAAAACACAATCAAATGAGAACACAAGCTTTTTGCTGCATGCATGTTGTGGTCCATGTTCTTTAGAGCCAATTAGAATATTGCGTGATCGCGGCATCGAGCCAGTTGTTTTTTATTCAAATTCAAACATAGCTCCACTTGAAGAATATGAGCGCAGACGAGACACTATTCGCGATTGGTGCAAAATGCACGATGTTTCATTTATCGAAGATGACTACAGCCCATGCGAATGGAAAGAGGCAACAAAAGGTCTTCTTGCCCAAAAACCGAACAGATGCCGAGAATGCTATCGCATCCGTTTCGAGCGAGCAGCAAAATTTGCAAAACAAAACGGGTTTCGTGGCCTTGGAACCACACTCACGATTAGCCCCTACCAATACACCTTAACCATTAAAGAAGAGCTTAAAAAAGCATGTGAAAAAGAAGACATTGATTGTTTTTTTAAAGATTATTCAACGCATTATCGAGCGGCCCAAAAACGTGCAAAAGAAGAAGGGCTCTACAGGCAGAATTACTGTGGATGCCTGCCTTCTAAAGCAGAGGCAGAAGCTGAAAAGAAAAGAACTAAAGCGATAAAAGCAAAGCGACAGCAGGAGCGAGAAGAAAAACTTCAAAAACAACGCGAAGAGAAAGCCGACTATGCAAAAAAACGCGCAAAACAGCGCGAGATATTAAAAAAGATGAGAGAAGAGAGAGATGCTCACTAGCGATTTTGACTATGAACTACCAGAAAAACTGATTGCGCAAACTCCAGCGGAGGTTCGTGACGAATGCAGAATGCTCGTTTTGCATAAAGACTCAGGCGAAATTGAACATAAGATTTTCAAAGACATCGTTGATTATGTTAATCCGGGCGACCTGTTGATAGCAAACGAAACGAGAGTTATACCAGCGCGACTGATTGGCAAAAAGAGAGGGACTGGCGGAGTGTGTGAAATCCTGCTTCTTCGCCCCATGATTGAAAATAAAGTTAATTCAAAAGTCGCAAAATGGGAAGCACTTGTTCGTCCGGGCAAGAGGCTAAAACCTGGGTCAGATGCTGTAATTGAGTTTTTTGACATTAAAGGAAATGTAGCCATTAAAGCAAGAATTATCGACTGGGCAAAAGATCTTAAAAACGCGCAAAAGGGCGAGAGGGTTGTTGAACTCACAACAGAGCTTCCAAGCCTTGATGAGGCGCTTCATGAGGTTGGAAAAGTTCCACTACCGCCATATATTCATGATTATTCTGGCGACGAAGAAATGTATCAAACTGTCTACTCAAAACACGAAGGAAGTGCAGCAGCTCCAACTGCCGGCCTTCATTTCACGCCTGAGCTCATTTTTAAGTGCGAAGAAAAAGGGGTCGGCTGGGCCACAGTTGACTTGGAAGTGGGTCTTGACACCTTCCGCCTGGTCGATGAGGAAAATGCAGAAGATCATGCGATGCACACCGAAACATATTCGGTGCCTGAAAGCACTGTCAATGCCATAAATGAAACACGTGCTAACGGCGGACGCATTTTTGCCGTTGGCACCACAAGCGTTCGTTCACTGGAGTCATGTTTTTTGCGCACAAGCTCAATCGAACCTTGCTGCCGCGCAGCAACTTCACTTTATTTAATGCCAGGTTCACATTTTAATGTCGTGGATGCGATGATTACGAACTTTCACGTGCCAAAATCAACGCTCATGATGCTCGTCTCGGCATTTGCTGGAAGAGACAACATTATGAATGCATATGAAGAAGCAAAAAAAGTAGGTTACAGATTTTTATCATTTGGCGACGCAATGCTTTTAGTTTAAACAAATCACGATTGCATTTTGAAACTCATGATGAATGTCTAACAACTCATTTAGCGATTGCGTTCTTCACTAAAAAGTTGAGAATTCGGCTCACCGTAAACGAATAGGCGACTTTAGCTGGAAGCCAAAAAATAAATGAATAACGCGAGCTAACCATGCGCGTCATAAACAAGAAGTTCCAAAAAACTAAGATTTCTTTGTTGATTTATTAACGCATATGCTATTATTAGACGTGCTGATTTCGGGACGTGGCGCAGTCTGGTAGCGCGCTTGTTTTGGGTACAAGATGTCGCAGGTTCGAATCCTGTCGTCCCGACCAGTTTTTCACTTGGTCAAGCGGATGTGGTTCAATGGTAGAACTAAAGCCTTCCAAGCTTTCAACGCGGGTTCGATTCCCGTCATCCGCTCCAATCTTACAAGCATAAATCCGAGCAAATCTGACAACTCTTAAAAATTATCGTATAACGAATGCGCCAGGATTTTTTTCGTTCATTTATCGTGAGTTTCTGCTCTCCTCTATTCTCTAGCGCCGCTCCTAAATATGAATACCAGGCTTTTCTTTGTGCGATGTTTAACAATTTCTGCCACAAGTTATTGCATGTTATAATTCAGAGTTACGTAAAAACGCGAGATAAAAGGCAAGACGAAATGGAAATTCAAGAGAAATTAAGCTCACTTATCAAGCAAGCTTTCGAGGCTGCGATCAATGACGGTTCATTAACAATGGACTCAAACGAAATCCCTGACCCCGCTCTTGAACGACCACGAGATGAATCTAATGGCGACTGGGCATCGACTGTTGCAATGCGCAGCGCAAAAGCAGCTCATTGCGCGCCACGAACAATTGCAGAAGCAATTGTGGCACACATTCCAAACAATGAATTGATAGCATCAGCTGAAATAGCAGGGCCAGGGTTTATTAACTTCAAGCTTGCAAATGACGTATTGCAAAATGTCATCGTAAAACTGAGAAGCGAAGGCAAAAACTTCGGAAAAAGCGACTTTGGTGCAGGCGAGAAAGTTGATCTTGAATATGTATCAGCAAATCCAACAGGCCCAATGCACGTGGGTCATGGTCGCTGGGCAGCACTTGGATCAAGCATTGCAAATGTTATGAGACATGCAGGCTATGAAGTGACTGAGGAGTTTTATGTAAACGACCACGGTGTGCAAATGGATGTTTTTGGAAACTCAATTTCAGTTCGCTACATGCAACTCCTTGGACATGACGTTCAGATGCCAGAGCAGTGCTATGGAGGTGCATATGTCGCCGACATCGCGCGATCAATCATCGATGACGAAGGCAAAAAATATGAGTCAATGACTGATGATGAGCGCAAATGTGAATTCCGCGAAATTGGCTACAAAATGATGCTAGAAAATCAAAGGAAGATTTGTGCCTCAATCGGAACAACTTTTGACGTTTGGTTCTCTGAAAGAACACTTTATGTGCCTGATAAAAATGGCAAGAGCATGGTAGACCATGCAATTGCTGCCATGGAATCGAAAGGCTACATTTTTAATAAAGACGGTGCTGTTTGGTTTAAGTCAAGCGCGTTGGGTGACGACAAAGACCGCGTGCTAATTAAAGCAAATGGTGAGATGACCTATTTCATGAGCGACGTTGCCTATCACTTTAACAAAATGCAGCGCGGCTTCACTCACCTGATTAACATTTGGGGCGCAGATCATCACGGGTATGTCAAACGATGCCAGTGCATGATGGAAGCCTGGGGCTACAAAGACAAACTCGAAGTTGTGCTTGGGCAGCTCGTTAATCTATTCAGAAATGGAGAGTCGGTGCGCATGTCAAAGCGCACAGGCGAGATGGTGACCCTCGAAGAACTCATCGAAGAAGTTGGTCCTGACGCAACACGTTATTTGATGCTTGCAAAATCAAGTGACCAACCAATCGATTTCGACATCGAAGTTGCAAAGAAAAAAGACTCTTCTAACCCTGTCTATTATGTGCAATATGCTCACGCTCGCATTTGTTCAATATTAAGAAAAGCAGCGGCAGAAAGCGGAATGACAGAAGACGAAATCAAGTCGCTTTCTACCGATGAACTGGCAGAAAAACTGATTGGCGAAAACCCCGATTTGAGCCTTCTGTCACACGAATCGGAACTTGCACTGATGCGTAAAATGGCCGACTTCAAATCGTTCATTGAATCAGCTGCAAAAGATCGCGCACCCTACAGATGCACTCACTACGTTGAGGAGCTCGCTTCCCTGTTCCACAGCTTTTACACAAACTGCAAAGTCATTCAAGACGACAAGGGGCTCGAGAAGTCACGTTTGGCACTCTGCGATGCAACGCGCAAACTCATTGCTCTTGTGCTTGGGCTTCTTGGTGTTAGTGCACCGGAGAGAATGTAGAAGCTAGTCTTGTAACGCTCTTTACGATTCCAACATCAACAGGTTAGTACACTGGAGATAATGTAGAAGCTAGTCTTGTGTGAGACCTAGCTTCTTTCGGTCTAACTTCAAGATTAAGAAAAGAAGTGCAGTGCATATAACGATGACTGTTGCGCCAAGTGCCATTGCGATGCCAAGGTTGTATTCCTGCATATTTGTGATAATTGATACCGAAATTGGCCTGTTAAACACGCCATAAAGGAGAGAAGACATTGTAAACTCTCCCATCATTTTCACGAAAACAAGAATGGCGCCCGACATGATTCCGGCTGCAATCATCGGCAAAACCACGCTCATGAAAGTTCTTAACGAATTTGATCCAAGTGAGCGAGCTGCTTCTTCAGAATTCTCTGGCATGGATCCGAGGGCGATGCGTGAGGTGTTGAGCATGATTGGAAGCGCAACAATTGTGTAGGCAAGCGGAAGAATTTCAAACTTTCCAACAAGCGTAGACCCAAATGCAAAGATATTTGGAACGTTGAATGAAACAATCAATCCGACAGCCACGACTGACGCAGGTATGCACCACGGAACTGTAATTGAGAGTTGCGCGAGGCGAGCGAATGCGCCTGCTCCCCTACCCTTCACACGACTTCTAAAATAGGCAGTAGGCAAAGCAACCAGCGTTGAAACAACTACTGCAAGACCTGCCATCTCAATCGAGTTTTTCAAAGGGGCAAGGTCACGCGGATTGTTGAATAGTGCTACAAAATTGTCAAGCGTGAATTCATGCGGCACCACCTGAGTCATAATTGCTTTGCCCGATTGAAAGCTCATCCAAAAGACTAGAAACACCTGCGCCAAAATCATGAAAACCTGAATAATCACAAAAATCACGAACACAGTTTTTAGAACTTTGTGATTTTTCCCAAAGTCGGGTTCATAATTAACGTGACGAGTTGACACATTACCCGAAAAACGTGCGCTCAACCAGGAACAAAAAGCTGTCACTATAACGCCAAACAACAACAGTATCGTCACTTCTATTGAAGTGTTAAACATGTCAAAATTGAGCTTGGAATCGGCAATTTGTTTCACTAAAACTCGATAGCTTCCGCCAACAAGGGTTGGTGCAGAAAGAGAACCAATAGCTGAGACAAACGTTGTCATTGAACTAATGCAGATTGCTGGCAAAAGCGGAGGGAGTATCGCGTCTTTAAAAACCTTAAACTTGCCTGCACCAAGTGATTTGGCAGCGTCGACGGTTGAAGCATCAATTTGCTCTAACGCGGAGTGCATATTGATAAAGAAATAGACATATTGTGTGTATGTGATGACAAGGACGATGGCACCTAGGCCTTCAAACTTGTAGGGCGCGGCACCGAGACCAAGCAGTGCCTTAATCGCCTGCGTGATAACACCACTCTCGCCATACATTTGAGAAAACGCAATGACAATCACAATGCCAGGAATCATAACGGGGCTCATTAACAGAATTTGCAACAGCGCCTTTCGTTTTTTACAGAAAAAGCGCATGTAGACTGCCAACAGTGTTCCAAGAAGACCGCAACTCAACACACAACAAAAGCCAACAGTAAATGTATTAGCAAGAACAGTGAGGTTAGCAGGCTTAGAGAAATAATCTATGTATCCTTGAAAAGAAATCGCACCGTTAACAGTAA
Source organism: Phoenicibacter congonensis (assembly GCF_900169485.1). Lineage (NCBI taxonomy): Bacteria > Bacillati > Actinomycetota > Coriobacteriia > Eggerthellales > Eggerthellaceae > Phoenicibacter > Phoenicibacter congonensis. The sequence continues at coordinate 1,333,903 of NZ_LT821227.1, forward strand.
CCGACTTAACAATAGTTTGAACGAGCGGCAACAAAATGTAGCCAATCGCAAACAGAATGACAAAAGCTAGGAAAATGAGTTTAAGTGGCTGTTTGCGAATGTCCGACACAAAGCCCATTATTTTGCCTCGCTCACAAACGCAGTGTCGCCAGGCTTGAATTTGCACGCCGTTTTAGTGTTTAGCATCATAACTTTAACGAGCTGATTTCCCACTTCTACAAAGCACTGGATAATTGCTCCTTCATATTTGACACGCTTGACTATGCCCTCTATTGCACACTCACTCGGATCTCGGCTAACAACAAGATGCTCAGGGCGAATAAACACTTTCCCATTTGCATCAATGTGGTCAAATGTCGACCACTGCGAACCCGCATCGAACACGTTCATGTCACCCACAAAAGTGCGCAAAAAGTCGGTGTTTGGGCTTTCATAGATTTCATAGGGCGTGCCCGTTTGCTCAATGACGCCGTTATTCATGACCGAAACACTATCAGAAATAGATAACGCTTCTGACTGCTCATGAGTAATCAGTAGCGTTGTAATTCCAATTTGCTGTTGAATATTCTTCAGTTCAACGCGCATTTTTTCGCGAAGTGAAATGTCTAAGTTGCTCATTGGTTCATCTAGCAAAAGAACATCCACGCCTCGCGCTAGTGCTCTTGCCAAGGCTACCCGTTGCTGCTGCCCTCCCGACAATTCGCGAACATTTCTGTTTTTAAACTCAGACATGTTCAAGAGGTCTAGATATTCATCAACGCGTTTAGTGATTTCGCTTGCAGGCACTTTGTCAACCTTCAAGCCATAAGCAACGTTTTCAGCAACACTCATGTGTAGGAAAAGGGCATAGTTCTGAAAAACTATGCCCATGTTGCGCTTTTCTGGTGCAAGGTTAGTAATGTCGCGACCATCTAAAAGAATTTTTCCCTTGCTGGGTGTTAAAAATCCTGCCACAAGACGAAGAAGTGTCGTTTTTCCACAGCCCGAAAGCCCAAGAAGCGAGTGAAACTCTCCTTCTTTAATGTCGAGGTTGATGTTTTTTAATACATCAGCTTCTCCATAGGAAAAAGACAAATCCTTAATTGCAATACCGCTCATTACTAACCTTTGTTCTAATCGTCCCAGTTATTTCTTTTCTGCTTCAACAACTTTGCTTGTGTCATAGGCAGTGTTGTTCCAAAGATCAAGCCACTCAGACTGATGTGATGCAATAGTTGCTGTGTCAACATCAAGCATCTTCATTTCTTTTTGCATCCACTCAGGGCTGTCTTTGAGAGCACTTTTGAGTGTTGGGATGCGTGATTGAGAATTAGCAATCTTTGCCTGTTCTTTTGCAGTTCCGCAGAATTCAACGAATTTAGCAGCTGCTTTTGAGTGAGGAGCATTCTTGAGAGCTGCAACGCAGTCAACTGAGATAACGTTGCCATCGCTAGAATCGATTGCCTTCAAAGGCATTCCGTTCTTTTCGATGTTCTTTTGTACGTCATTCAACGTTGAAACACCAATGGCAGCTTCTTTGTTGCCGATTGCCTTAAACATCATTGAGCTTGAGTTGTAGTAGTTCTTCGTGTTTGAAGCAAGGCCTTTGAGCCACTCATTTGCTTTGTCCATGTTGCCATCTTTGCTGTTTGCATAAATCATTGCGCAAATCCACTCACGCTGTGAGGAAGATGCATTGTCGCGTGTCACAACCTGATCTGCATACTTAGAATCTGCAAGGTCGTTGTAGTTCTTAGGAGCATCAGCTTCACTCATCATTTCAGTGTTGTAGAACATAACGACTGGTGTTTGAATTGTTGCGTACCACTGGCCATCTTTGTCCTTGAAGTTAGAATCAAGTTCATTTGCCCAAGATGGGTTTGTTTTCTCATAGCAACCCTGCTTAGCAAGCTCGGTGAACGTTGTTGTAGATCCACCATACATAATGTCAGCTTGTGGGTTGTCTTTCTCGCTCAAAACACGATCAGCAAGACCGCCTTTGAGGTTAATGAATTCAACTGGTACACCAGTTTCAGCCGTAAAGTCATCAGCAACTTCTTGTAAAAGTGCCTCTGGATGAGTTGAATAAATGACGAGCTTGTCTTCGAGCTGCTCGTTGTCAGAGCTGCTGTCGCTCGATTGTCCTGCACATCCAACAAGAGCAAAGCAACAAAGTGCAGCGCTCAATGCAGATGCCATAATTTTCTTAAGAGTCATGTAACCTCCCCCAATTAAAAGTCGATAACACAGCTATTCAAATATTTTTTTAGAATAGCTAACAGATTGAAAAGCCCACCAAAGCGCAGAAGTAGACCTTCCAAATCCCAAATCCTCATTATAGCCAAGTCGACGATTAAGAAATGAATCAGGCCCGTAATGTTTAAAGCTCATGAATAAAAATGTGTGTATCCTTAGCGGCTGCATTTGCTATAATATGTGAGTCTTAAGCGCGCCCGTGGCTCAACGGATAGAGCATCGGACTTCTAATCCGGCGGTTGTAGGTTCGAGTCCTACCGGGCGCACCATGTTAAAGCGATGAAGGGCATCGCTTTTTTTAAACGCTGTAAATCCTCCTGAGAAGCAACTTTTCACTGCACGACGTTACTACGGTTCAAAGGCCAGCAACAACTCCGTTCGCGAAAATCTGAATTCTCAAGACATTATTAGATGCGCTTGTTTATTCGCATCACTTTAGCCCGCTCAAACAAGACCTTTTCACTACTCGTGTTATCGCGAAAATCTGTGCGCGCAATATTGCTTTCGCTTCATTAAGAAACCGATTCGTAACTTAAGTCATTTGGAAAATAGACGCGAAATTATGAACTGTCCTTAGCACCTTTAGGAAATTTAGACGTGCACTCTTTAAATTAAGAAAACCCAAACTCAGCAGGAAAGGCAGAAGCATACGAAAAAAGGTCAATGGATTTACGATAGCATATGCTTCAGGCTTGATAAATCAGACTCACACAGCAGTGCTATCAGGGAAAACAGTTCATTATGAGGTCTCCCTGTCTGAATACCGAACAAAACATGAATTCAGAATTCCTGTTGTTGGCAAGAATGGCCGCACAAAAAAAGTATTAGCAGTTTATCAAATTGATAAAGGCTCTATGATTCAAGGAATGATAGCTAACTTCCCAGAGAGTAAAAGAAAATGGAGATAGATGAGAACAACCGAGTGAATTCGCTGATTGAACGCGGAGGTTTACCTGAGGGAACAATTCGAGTCGTAGCAAGCATATATGGGAGAATGCCCCAGATGCGAAGTCAAGTTATGAGACGAAGACGACTGCCCAATCAATGTGATTGCATATAACTTTAACGAATTGAAAAAACTCGACTAAAAGAAAAATGTCCAGGGTTACACAAGGTTTCCCTGGGCATTTGTTTTTATTCATACTTTATGCGTGAGCTGATGCTTTTTTGTCGGCGGCTTGATTGTTTGTGTTTTCTTCCTCAGCTCCTTCCTGTTTAGCATCGGAAGTTTTCCCCGCTGTAGCTGCAAGGATGTTTGCATAAACAGCTCCAGAGATGTTGTGCCAAACACTAAACACGGTGCCGGGAACAGCTGCGAGAGGCATTGATGCAAAGTGAGTCAAAGCTAGAGAAGTTGCAAGCCCAGAGTTCTGCATGCCAACCTCGATTGACAGTGTGCGCACTTGTGCCTTTGAAAGATGAAGTGCGCGACCAACACCATAACCAAGTGCATATCCAAGTACATTGTGGAGCATAACAACTGCAATAATCAAAAGTCCGCTTGTCATTATTTTTGCTGCATTAGCCGAGACAACAGCCATGATAATCAACGATATTGCGATTACAGAGATGAGTGGGAGGACCTTTCCGAACACTTCTGAAACTTTTGGAGCAACTGCGTTAATTAAAAACCCTAAAACTATTGGCACAAGAACAACTTGAACGATTGACATGAGCATACTCACATAGCTAACGTTAATTGTTTGACCTGCAAGCAGAAGAACAAGAGCTGGGGTCACAACTGGAGCCATGATTGTGGTGCAGGCGGTCATGCCGACCGACAGCGCAACATCGCCTTTTGACAGATAGGTCATGACGTTAGACGATGTTCCACCAGGACAACAACCAACAAGGATTACGCCGACTGCAAGTTCGGTTGGCAACTGGAATATGAGACATAAAACCCATGCCAGAAAAGGCATGATGATGAATTGCGAGAAAATGCCAGTGATGACAGCCTTTGGCTTTATGAATACAACTTTAAAATCGGAAAGTTTGAGCGTCATGCCCATTCCAAACATAACGATGCCTAGCAACGGATTGACCCAACTTGTGGGTAGAATAGTGTGGGTAGGTCCTGGAATAATTAGAGCAATGACTGTGACCGCCAACGCGATGAATGCCATGTACTTTCCTGCGAAATCACTTATTTTTTCAAGTGTTTTCATTTCTAACTTCCTTTCCTAATCACACTTTCGTCAAACCGAACATCCCAAGCAAAGTGGGTCGCGCAGAAATGTGGCAGAAAAGTCAGTCTAGTGCGTGCTGTATTGCTTTGGAATGCGCGACATCGACGCGCATGCCCTTTGCATGCAATGCGTAGTATATCGCTGCAAAAATGCCACACATCAAGCACAAGTGTCCTGTTTTCAAAAATTTAACATAATCAAAATAATTCGTTGCAAATGCGTTTTTTGGGCGGAAATTGGGAAGAACCAAGATAAACAAAAAAAACGAGGTGGGCTTTGGAATCGTTAAACTTTTCGTTATGCCAAGTTTTCACTGGTGTCAGACATCACTGCCTCGTCTCTACAACGTAGGAAGACAAACATAAAAAACGGATTAAAGGAATTAAAATTGAGATTGGCAGAAAGTTTGCGAAAGGGATAACAGGATGAATGTGACACATGATGAACAGCTGGTGTTCACTCACAGTGACTGTCCCTATTACCCTTGCCACTCAATAGCAGAGGGAGTTAAATTCAACTGCATCTTTTGCTACTGCCCGCTTTATGCACTAGGACCAAATTGCGGAGGAGACTTTTGCTATTTGGACGATGGCACCAAAGATTGCAGCAAATGTACAATCATGCATGAAGGCGCAAAAGGTTTTGAACGAGTCCGTGAGAAATTTCCCGAACTCGAGGATTTAGCTAAGGCGTAAAAGGGAACTACAAGAGCAATTATTGTTCAAAAACCAAAACAAACCTTTTTCAAATTCGGAGTAATCTAGAGCAAAAGAATCTAAACCCCTCTACAAAAACAAAGAAACATAAAAAACAATTTTTAAAAAATCAAAAATTTAAACAACAAACAGAAAAACCACGGGCAACAGGCACTTCCAACAACAAAGACGTCAAAAATAAAATTTGCACTGACTGTGAACTTCCTTAAGAATTTAATTTTATGAAGAGTGCCTCACAACCTTGATTAATTTCAGAATAGGCCTTTTCGAAGTCTCGCGTGTACCAAGGATCTGATATTTCATGAGGATTATTCGTGTATTCCAGTAGCAGGTGAATTTTATGGTCACCGTCACCGCCAGCAATTCGTTTCATTTCAGAAATGTTTGCGTTATCCATTCCCAAAAGAAGATCGAAATTATCATAATCGGATTTGACCATCTTTCTTGCTCTTTTTCCTTCACATGCAATGCCGTGCCTTTTTAAAAGCTCTGCTGCTTGTGGATAGACTGGACTTCCTACTCCGTTCCAAATCTCATCATTGCTTGTTGCCGCTGATTCAATTTTGTAATCACTTTCAACCCCGTGACTCATAACGATGTCTTTAAAAATAAATTCCGCCGATGGCGAGCGACAGATGTTGCCGTGACAGACAAAGAGAACGCGGTGGACGGACTTTGGGCTATTCATGACCAGATCTCTCCAAACGAAGCTAAGTACGACGCATTATCGAACGGCGTCCCTAGGCCCTGACGATGCCAGCGAGCGCGACAGGTTCATGCTGGGAACCTCGATTATGCGCCAGAACGCAACGGAGACGAGCATGCTTGCGGGCAGCGAGACCGCGGCAATCGCGAGCGGGTCGACAATCCCGAGCCTGGGCAGCAGGGCAACGAGCACACCGATGACAATGGCGTGGGTAAGGTAGAGGCTGTACGACACCTTTCCCAAAAAGACCATGGGGGCCGCAGAGAGCGCACGGCGCGTGAACCCATCGGCGATCGCGACGACAACCACCACCAGGCAGGCCGCGTTCATGGCGGTGGACTTCAACGCCTCAAGGACCCCACCGGGATGCCACACTAGCGAGAGCTCGATAACACCAACAGAGGCCACAAGCAGCGCCAGCTCGGCCAGCATTGAAAGCTTGACGGCCTTGATTTTGTCGAATCGCCGGGCCACCATGACGCCAAGCCAGAACATCAGGCAAAAGCGCAGCGGAAAGTAGCCCGTCCAGTGCGAGACAAGCACCGCAATAAAGGTCGCAACAACCGCCAGACCCGTCCGGTGAATCCTTGATATGCACCAGATGGCCAGCGGAAGCGTCAGGCTAAACCAGAGCTCCCAGCTCATGGACCAGACGGGAGAGTCAACGCGGACGAGATGCGCGCCAAAGAGGTTGTTGACGCCGTCGGACACGTTGAACAGCACGTCGAACTGCATGAGGATGTCATGAACCGCAGTGGGAAGGCCCGCGTCGTAGGCGACGGCAAGCGCGGAGCGCGACGTGGACCCCAGGCGCCAGGCCACGTAGCCCGCAGGAAGGGCCAGCGCAATCGCCACAAACAGCGGCCCGCAAAGGCGGACGACCCTTCTTGGGTAATAGCCAAGCCAGTTGTACCCGCCGTTTCCCATGTGCTTAAAGGGAACAAGAGACAGCACTATTCCAGACAGGATGAAGAACACCATAACCGATGCGGTGCCAGGGAAGAGGCTCGGACCCCCCGCGCCAAACGGCTTGACCATGATGTCGACGTGATACAGGAACACCATCAGCGCCCCGAGCCCTCGCAGGCCGTCAAGCGACAAGACGCGCTTCTCGTGACCAGGCATTATCACTCCTTCCTTCGTGCATTCCAGCAGAGCGTCCCATTATATACCCTCATGGATTTAGCGTACATTTTGATGAGCCAGACCCCCAAATCGGGCGGATTCGGGGGTCTGGCTCATCTTTATGTACGCTGTCCGGAGCCGCGGCCGCCGGCGGCAAGGGCGCCGGCACCCGCCCTAATCGGCCTCGGCCGCCTCCTCGCGGATGCCCATCTCGAGACTCTTCTGGGGCATCCTCTGCACCAGCGCCGACTCCTTGACCAGAAGGCCGTACACCACGGCAGACGCCAGCACAAAGGCGGCCTGCAGCAGGAAGAGCGGCAGGCAGTCGGGGCGCTCCACGTTGGGGACCATGACCGAGATGGCAACCAGCATGACGCCCGTGCCGGCGTAGCCCACGATCTTCTGCACGGAGTCGGCCTTGGTGCGCAGCGGGTGCGGCGTGATGTCAGCCACGATGACCACCGTCATGGTGCGGTACATGCAAGTGGCAAGCAGCGTGATCAGGATGGCGCAGATAAGCAGCGGCAGGCTTCCCGCGTTGTTTGCGATTGCGATGAGCGGCAGATGTTCCCATGCCTTACACGCAGCTTCTCAACGCAATCACGCTTTTTGGCGGTAGCGCGCGACATATCGAACCATTTGACAGTCATTCGGCGTTGTTCCAAAGCTCCGTTTGCTGTTAAGTATGGGGTTAGACCCGTTGTGTCATCAGGATTCTCCACAACAAGGCTGCGAGAGTTCCACCTTGGTCCCATATAGATGTGAATGTCTTTATCGAGCTGACCAATTGTGGTAACCGACCATCCTTCTTTTTCGTCAAACTCGTTTACGCGCTCTAAGGTAGCGTTCAATTCTGGTGAATAATGCTGGGGATTCAGATTAAGATTGTCGTCCAATTCGCTACGTTTTGCACTGAAGCACGTTTCGGACTCGATAAATGTACCATTAGCCTTGACCGTTTCATAACTATCCGAGATTTGGGTCAGATCTTCATCCAATACGTCTGTAGCGTGCCCCTTTTCATCAAGGGAGAAGACTGGTTCACCCTTTGAGTCTCTACCAACTCGCCTAGACTGAGCCATGAAGATGGTGTAGTCGCTGGGAACCTCTTCACCTTCCGAGGGTTTGGAGAGGAACAGAATACACGTACGCACCCCGGTGTCTGGCTCGAAGGTATTTTTATGAAGCGTCACAACGGCGTCAACCTTGCAATTGGAGAGCACCCATTTTCGGTAGTTTACATAGGTTTGATTATCTAGGATGCCCTTTGGCAAGACGATGCCGATACGCCCACCAGGTTTGAGCCAGTCAATGCAGCGCTCCAGGAATAGCAGCTCTGGCGCCTGCCGAGAGAGTATTGTGCCCCTGTTGGCCTCCCAGTCATCCTTTCCGCCGATTTCGGGGAAGATTCCGTCCGAAGTGGGCTTGTGACCGAAGCTGAATAGCTTAAGTATTTCCGGGTCCATCATCATAGACTCGGTTTTCTGACCCGAGAAAGGTGGATTAGTGACTATAACGTCAGGGGTGTGCCTAGGACAGTGACTTGTAATCCACCCATCAAGATTGGAATATTCATCGAGCGAATTGCCTTGCGTCATTCCGCTATTGCCGTCACCGCTGAGCAACATGGCCGTTTTGGCAATTTTGACAAGACGCTGAGAAATCTCGACTAAAAAGACCATGTTTTTGGAACGTTCAAGTTGCCTTTCCCTCTGCGCAGTGCCCTCAATCGTGCTCTCGATGACTTTGCGGCGTTTGTGGCGAAATGCTTCGGTAGCAAAACCACCACTACCGCCCGCCGGATCAAGAACGGCGTCCGTGATACTCGGATTAAGCATATGAACCATTGCTCTTACGACTAAACGGTTCGTGAAGAACTGGCCTTGTTGCCTTTTAAGCACAGAATGTGTGAACTGCTCATAAGCGGCAACCATAAGATCCCACTCATCAGCATCATCACCGCGGCTGATGAACGTATAGCGTTGCAAAACCGAGGCAGCCTCGATCAGAGTTGAGTCACCTACGGATATATCTTCATGAGCGTCAAACACATTCGGATAGGAATCAGCATATTCGCCAAAAAGAGCACGGATCTCTTTCGCAACCTGTTTTCTTCCATCTTCAGATGCATATTGTTTAGCCGTAATCCAAAACTTTGGATACTTGTCAGGGGAGGCATTGGACTCGTCCTGAATTTTCGCAAGGAGGATGCGAACCATATCCATAGTCAGTATTTTGCTGAAAGAAAGGCAATCGAATCGACCAAACTAGCTACCGTTACCGATGGTAAAGGTAGTGTGTTCTGGCATACGCAAGGCAGCGGTAAATCGCTGTCAATGGTATTCTATTCTCATCTGCTTCAGGAAGCCTTGGATAGCCCAACGATTGTTGTGCTGGCCGACAGAAACAACCTGGACGATTATCTTTTCGGACAGTTAGCAAAGTGCAAGGATTTCTTGCGTCAGGACCCGATGCACGCTCAGAGTCGTGAGAATCTGCGTGATCTCCTTGCCGGTCGTCAGGCAAACGGTATTATCTTTAGAACAATAAAAAGTGGTTTGCGTTGGTGGTTGAAGTCAATGCAAAAAAGCTGGGATTGCAAGAAGATAAAACGGTTGATGCTCTGAACATCAAGTGCGATCCGATGATGATAGGTTCACTGCGTATGAAAGAGGGATTCTTCCCCGCCTACCACATGAACAAAGAGAATTGGATCAGCATTCTTCTCGATAGTACAGTCTCGGCAGATGAAATCAAGCCCTTGCTGGAATTGAGTTATCAACTGACCCGGTAACGCAGACGAAACGGCAGATGGGTTTTAGGAGGTGCGATATGCAGATACATTATTTTCAGAGATACCACTCCAAAGAGAATGTGGATACCTCAAACACCATGCTGATGCTCTCTCGTTTGTATAACTATAACGCTGATAAGTTCTTTTCTATGCTGAACAGCCTTATTCTTGGAGAGGACGAAAGCCCGGAAATCACCTTTGATTTGCAGGTCGTTGGTGACGATAGTGTTCCGGATGCGGTTATCAGCCAAAAGAGCTTCAAAATAGTGGTGGAAACAAAGCTCTACAATCAGTTTTATAAGCAGCAGCTTGTAAATCATCTGGAGCAGTTTGGTGCTGAGGATATAAAGGTTTTGCTCACCCTTGACCCCAAGCCGATGAAACCGCAACTGTTTGATGAACTGGCGGTTGAACTGAAAAAGTATAATAGCGAAAATGCAACTCGGCTTATCCATCCGATTAAGCACGTCAACTTGACATTCGAGCAGCTTATGGACGCTATGGAGGATATTGTTGACGACAGAGATACGGAGATCATCGCCGTTTTAGACGATTTCAAGAAGTATTGCTTTGATGAAAAGCTGATACCGGATGGCTATAAATGGATGAGAGCAACCGTAGCCAGTACAACTTTTCAGGATAATATGGATTTGGATTTGTTCTATGACCGGGAGTCCCGCAACTTCTCAGAACATGGATATATCGGCTTGTATAAGGACAAGAGTATCCGTGCCATTGGTAAGCTGAAAAAAACCGTCATCGCAGTTGAAAATAACGGCAGCATGACCTATCGTGCCGAAAGCGGAGCCGAACCTACCACAGATGAGATTGAACGCATCAACGAGGCAATCCGTCGTGCAGATAATTATGGCTATAACCTTCGAACGATTAGCCATAGATATTTCATCGTTGAAAAGTTCTACCCGATGGACTTTAGAAAAAGCAGTAAGAATCCGATTCAGAAAAGCAAGTTATTCAATCTTGCTGATATGTTCGGATATAAAACAATGCCTGACACCGATGTGATCGCAAATGATCTGAACGGTCGGACTTGGGAGGAGTTTTAATCCGATTCGGAAGGAGGTCACAATGGAGTATTTAGAGCAAGTACACTTATTCGCCACAAAGTGGATTGAGAAATTCAGAGATCAAAAAATCAGCTACATAGAGCTGGTTGACCATTACTTGGCTGATGATTGTCAGGCATTGGGATTCCAGATGGATTGCGGCCATGCCTTTTCAGAAAAATATGGCGATGCAGCAAGCAGTTGTGATGCGCTAAATCGTATCATTGACGAGGTTACGGACATTAAACTGCTTGGATCGGCAATCTATTCCCAATGGCGATATTTTAATCATTGGGCATTCGATGCAGCAGCCATCTTGAACACTGAAAATCGTTCGTGGTTTATTCTGGCATTGAGCCGACTTGCCCTGCTTTCTGGCGAGAACCCCTTCCTGTTCAAAGGAGCTTAGAAAGAATCGACTGGTTTCCAACCGGCTTGGTTATGGGCCTTGCCCGGAACCAGACGAAGAAGTTGAACAGCATATAACCATCAAATCTACCGGAGAACATACAAGAACTCCAACCAAGTACGAGCTCTGATTTTTGTAACATCGAGACTCACTGGTGTGGTAGTGGTGTAGTAGCACCACCTTCAAGCCCGAAAAACCTTGATATTACAGGGAATTTTAGAGATTTCTACAAATAATGCCGTGACACACAAATAAAATTCATTTCATAAATTCCCTATCTCTCATTATTCATTTATAACGCGGGGCACCTCACAGTCAATTATTGACAAGAGAATAAATAGTTTTAAAAAGAAATTGAAAAGAATACGAAGTGCTTAGATGGGGCGAAAGTAAAACAAAGCAACCAGTAATGAAGCAACAGAGAAAATCCATGCAATTCCAATACCAATCAAAGCGAGCGATTTAATGACGGCATGTTCTTGAAAAAATTTCAAACGTTTAGAGATTCGCCTTTTGTCGTAAAAGGCAAACAGAATAAAGAAGCAAAACGGAACGAAACCAATTATATAAATGGCAACATTAAATGCAAAATCTGCCGTCGGAGTTGAACTGACAGAAGGTGGCTGAGGAACAAAAGCAAGCTTGCAGCAAACATAAAACAAGACAATGAAAAGGACAACCAGAAATGCGTTCCAAATGATTCCTGCCGATTGAAACTTGCCGCGTAGCGCTTCGCGCACTTCGAGCACTATTCCACGAAACGTACCAGCAGATGCGGCAGCTGTGGAGTCATTTTGTAGGGCAATAAGAATTTCTTGCTTAAACTGCAAAACATTTGGCTGGCGCATGTCAGGATCAAAGGAAGAAGCCTTACGCAAAACGTTTGCCACATTTTTCCCGAACAACTCATCAAGATTTTCAATTTTTGTTAGTGGCTTTTCTGCTTGATGGCCAGCAACCATGAAATAGTAGGTTTGAGCTAACTGATATAAGTCGCTTCTAACATCAGTTTGTCCGAACCCAAATTGCTCGGGCGGGGCAAAGCCCTGCGTGCCAAAAACCGTGGTGTCGGAATTCTGCAGTGCATCATAAGCGCGAGAAATGCCAAAATCGATAATCCAAACGTTTGTTCCGTTGGTTAATATGTTTGAAGGCTTTATGTCCCTGTGAATAATTGGCAGGTTCTGTGAATGGAGCTCAATTACTGCATCACATATTTTTAGAAATATGTTATTCACCGCGTCTCGTGACAATGGTTCCACTAGAATTAAGTCGCGCAATGACGGCACTTCTAAATATTCTATGAAGACTACTTCGGAATCACTTCCCTGTTTTAAATCGAGGATTCTAGGCACGAATTGGAGTGGGACGCCTTCGCGTTGCAAGTCAAACAAAAGATCATAACCGGTGCGCCTACCTCCTGTTTTTATAACTTTTCGAATACACTGCTTCCCGGCATAGAGAACGCGCTGTGTTGTCTCGTTACTCGATTCTTTGAACGTCTCTTCTACACGGACTCCATCCTGGTCGAAGGATTCTAGCAGCTGACGCAGTTCTTCAGAATAAGCAGAAGTTGCGCGAGCAGAGGAACAAGAGGTCTTGCAAAAGATGTCTTGTTTTTCTGATGAATCTTTTTTCTCTGAGTGACTATCTTTTACTGCAGTAATTTTCATGCGTTTAAAGTGGTTTAATTAAGCGTCGGTTCCTCAAATTCATAAAGAGCTTCATTTGTTCTTTGAAAAGAAAAGTTGTGTTCGATTGCAAAAATAATAATCACATCTCGACGATTCTTTGAATAAAGCTCGTTTGCTCCAGAAATCTTAAGAGCCCGGTTAGTTTCTCGAAGCGTGCAGTCGAGAGCCAAGCAAAGCGACAGGACCTTATCGCGCGATGGATTTCTCTGACCTTTGAAAATCTGATAGCCGAATGTAGCATCAATGCCAGCCTCGCGAATCACATCTACCCGCTTTTTGCGTTTAATCTCGAGCAGTTCGCAGAAATATTCAGCAAAGGTCCTGCGAGAGTAAGCCTTCGGAACACTTAAGTCCTCTATCGAATCCGACTCAAGTATTTTTCCCAACAACTCTTCAGTTAGTGGTTCCTTAAAACTCATTTATTAATGCCCTTCCAACTAATCTCTTTAAACATTAAAAGAAATGTTAGCAGAGAGAAATTAAATTATCGTTCGACCACTTTTCTACAAACACTAATCCTCTGAATAATGACAGCATTATTGCTATCAGCGTCATTCTTTGCGCACATCTCTCCATTAAACCTTTGTAACGTCAAATGGTTTGAGATAGCTATCAACAAATTCTGATACAGGTTAGATGCGGCATTGACACCTGAATGCACATATTTGCCGCAATCACTTCTGAGATCAGTTATTAATCAACATACTTCCGAGCAGCACACAAACATTGCCTCAGCGTCTTTACAAAAATCTGCTCGCCGAAACTCACTTTCGCTTACTTCTCTCTAAATTCTCCTCACCTTAGGTTACTTAATGAGCAAAAGAATAAAAACCGGCAACCCTGATATATAAGGCAGAATGACCAGGGTTGCCAGCACGCTCACGAGCAAACAAGCCAACTGAGTTAATTATTAGTACTGGCTTACCGACATTATTTTGAATGTTGCCCCTTGAAGTGATTCAACATCATCGGTAGAAACGAATTTGAAGATTTCAACATCCTGTGACTGATTCGATCCTAATTGATTGAAATAAGCTGTGTCATCTTTGATTCGCTTCCCATCTGAGTCTACCGCCTCAACCTTAATGCTGTATGACTTAGCCTCTGAATTCTTATTTGTAGCAGTCACCACTAATTTGGTGTCATAAGTTCCATAGGTGGTTGGCGAAGCAGTGAAGTCTCCGAGACTGACGTCAATGTCTGTGTTGAGTAGCTGCTCGGTCGCATCTCCAGTCATTTTGTCAGCGCTGTCTTGAAGTTGCCTGCTGGCTTCGTCCACTGAAGAAGAATAAGCCGCCTGAGATGCTAAAACAACAACTGCCGCAATCGCAGCAACTACGATTGAGGCAATTGCTATTGATTTACCGCTTTTTCGACCGTGGGATTTGGAAACGCTTACTACAGCGACTACCCCAAATATTGCAGCAAGAATTGCAATAATAAAAGAAAAGTTATTCAGGATTGGAACCCAAGAAATAATCAGCGCAATAATTGCTAATATCAATGCAACAATTGCAAGAACTGATTTGCTTTTATTTTCTCCTGAACCATTAAAGTTTTGAACATCTTCCATGAATCCTCCTTAGAAATATTAACGCTTAAGATAGCACGCATGAAAACTGAATCCATTAGCTGGCAGCTAAGAAATATCGAGAACTTATGTCTGTTGCCAGAGGGTAATGTCTGGCACTAATGAATCATGTCTGGCACCAATTAGCATGACTAAGCATGACTAGGGGGGTAATGTCTGACACTAATGAATCACGTCTGGCACTAATGCGTGATGTCTGGCACCATTAAAAAGAGAAGAGAAAGTATCTGCTTTTATCCAGATTTTTTGGGTTTAAAATCCTTCATTTCAGGGATGGCACCGCCAGAAACAGCCCAAAGATAAATGCTTGCGGTGCTGCAATAAGGGCTAAAACGTCGTCTGTATTTTTCGAATAGTTTGCGGGTAATGTTTCGGTGATGATAAACCATTCGCAAACCGCGTTGTATCGCCAAGTCGTCATAACTTAAAATGTTCGGACGCTGAAGACAGAACAACAATATCATCTCCGCCGTCCAAACACCAATGCCTCTCAAAGCTACAAGGGCCTGAATTGCGTCTTCATCAGACATCGTTTTAACAGCTTCCAAATCAAACTCTCCAGAATGCACCTTTCGCGAAAAATCACGAATATAGACCACCTTTCGAAAAGAGAGACC
Organism: Phoenicibacter congonensis; assembly: GCF_900169485.1. Classification (NCBI taxonomy): domain Bacteria; kingdom Bacillati; phylum Actinomycetota; class Coriobacteriia; order Eggerthellales; family Eggerthellaceae; genus Phoenicibacter; species Phoenicibacter congonensis. The sequence goes on from NZ_LT821227.1 coordinate 1,349,046, forward strand.
AAGGGACTGAAGTTGTTCTGGGACCGCATCGAGAATCGACTCTGCGTTGACAACTCCTAGTTCGTTGCGTATTCTGAGCCATATTGTAGCCTGAGCCTTGGTAGATATTTGCTGCCCTATTATATGGTGCACTACTGAGGAAAACAAATCGGGGTCAACGTTTCTGTCAACGTGCCCAATGCGTTCAATAACATCTTTTAAACGGGCGTCTTTGCTGCACAAATATGAAGTTTCGGTTTCCCCATACTCAAAATACATTTATCACACCGTTCGTAAAAAGCAATCCTAACAACCATCCTCTAAATTATGAAGCAACATTTGTGTCTGGCACCAGTGAACCATGTCTGGCACCAGTGAAAATACTTGTTCAATTATTGTTCCACCAACCATTGTGTCTGGCACCAGAGATTAATGTCTGACACCAGTGACTGTTCTCTGACATAAATGAACAAGTTAAATCGACACGCATTCCAGATAAAAAGGCGAAGATAAGATACTTCCTCGCAAAGAACTTCATGCCCCGTTCCAGTGCAGACACCATTAACGTACAAACGAAAGTGAGCGGAAGTGAAGCTGTTACGACATTTTTAGACTACAGCGGCAAAGCCCTAGCTTGATTTATGTTGTGTTGGACAGTTGAAATTAATTCCTGCGTAGACGTAAAGTTAATCATTGGGCGTAGGAATTCGACAAACTCGATTGTTATTTCATTTCCATACAAATTGCCGTCAAAATCGAGAATGTGCGCTTCGATATTAGCGTGAGTTTCTGCCTTAAAAAGGGGAGAAACCCCAACAGAAACTGCAGCGCGAAAACATTGGTTGCCAACTTCGACATAGGCGGCATAGACCCCTTCATCGACCGGAATGGAAGAGCGAGGAACTTCGAGGTTGGCAGTGCGGAATCCAAGCGAAACGCCATCTCCCCTGCCGTGTTTTACAATTCCTCTTACCTTCCCGAGATTTTCTGTTTTCTTATTGCCCATGCATTAATTATCGCACTATGAACTATTTTCATAAAATTTATGTCTGACACCAATACAAAAACTCTGGCACAACTGTGCTGAAAGCTTTTTGTTTCTCTTTTCATACCTGCAAATTTAATTAGCGTTAGCAACATCTTATCTCTGTATAGGGATCAAAGAATCCAATGGAACCTCAAGAACAGCCACACCCTCGATAAGTCTGACCCCCAATACAAAACTCTGGCACCAAGACGACCCCCCAAAGCACATACCATCTTCCTGCCAGAATAACTTGCCTGCTTTCACGGCGAAATACAGTGACGAAATATAGCGACTTACGTCTGACCCTGATGCAAAAAGTCTGACACTAGAGAGACGTGACACTAGAGAGACGCTTGGGAGACACTGGCAAAAGAAAAAAGCAACAAATAATCACATAATTCCGAATTTCCATATAAAACAAATCCCAAATTAACAGTAAAACAGCAAAAAAATGACTAATTGACGCATTGATGAAAGTTGAATTTCTAATTTAAAGGAGGCAGGAAGAGAAAGAAGAATAAACAATTAAGGATATAAGCAATTGCAAACACAGTGGCTGCTTAAACCTTTCACATGTAAAAATGAAACATCTATTCTAATGTCAAATAGAGTGCAAAGCACGAAGTCAGATATCTGAACCGTCTCTCTTAGCTTTCCAAGTGGCTGAATTAACGCTTAAACCTACGTAGCGAGGACGCTAACTTGATGACGTGTTAAAGTTGTGATTCGAGAAATTTGACTAATGTTAGACCCAAACTTCAGGAGTTCCTTAACAAGTTTCCGAAGAAAAGACCTGGACATCATTGGGATTTTACCAAGATTCTTACTTTTAACAAGTCTTTTGACTGCATCAATAACCTCAAGATCAGAGGGTGTGGTATTCGGAATAACTTCGCACTGTTTCTGGACATCTGAATCGAACTTGACCTCGGCGGCCTCGTGCGTATACTGCTTGAGATAGGCAATCGAAAGCGTCGAATCAAGTATCTCTCTTGCCTTTTCGTCGAATTTTTTTGTATCCATGTCCTTAAACGAGGACCATCTATAGTTCTCTGCTCGCTTCACGATGCCCGCTTTTACCGGGTTGTTAAAGATGTATGCCGCAGTTTGCAAGAATTGCTGTTCGTCCTGGACAGGCTTTGAGTAAAAGCGGGAATTCCAAAGCGTCCCCGTCCTGCCATATTTTCGGTTAAACCAGCGCACATAAGTTGAACCAATAGATTGAAAAACACTCGCACATTTTTCAATATCCCCGTAAAACAACGCGTGGATATGGTTTGACATCAACACATAACCAAGCAGCACTACCCCAAATTTTTTGCAGGCATTTTGCAGGCACTCAAGGTAATACTCTCGATCTTCGTCATAATAAAAAATGACCTGCCCATTGTGCCCTTTTTGCCCAATATTAAGAACACGCAGAGGCGAATCGCACCTCAAAGGTCGCGGCATAATGCCCTCCTTTCCCTGTAAGCTTTCGTTTCAACATTAGCCTACTCTGAATAGTGAAGAAAAATAAGAATAAACAGGTTATTCAAAACCGATAGAACAGATGTTGAACTAGTGTACGAGGAAATGAAGAAAAGCGAAATTGGGCTTTCAACCAGGGTGTTTTAAGTGCTAAGTTGGCTGAAATTGGTAAAAAAACTGTGTCTGACCCCTGTGTTGAAAACCTAAATCTATGGCTTGCACCATTGCAAATATGAGGTGCTTACTCGAGACTTTTTAAATTTAAAAATTAATAAATTAATACTTGGCTATTTTTTAGAGAAATGAATAATCATCAAAATCAAAGATACTCAGGTAAAACATCAAGGGAACTCAATAGTTACGGCGGAAGAAACTTAGAAGCAGATAGGCAAAAAAGAAGAAGTCAACCTAAAAAACAAGTGAACATTTAGTAAGAATGACCATTTTCAATTCATGTTTGACTCCATGGGATGGCCGTGTCTCAATCAAAAATCGGACTCAATGAATTTCCTTTACATACTGTGCGAGTTATATGTCTGGCACCGATGATTTTATGTCTGCCCCCCGTGCTAGAAGTCTGGCACCCTTGCAAGAGAGCTGTTAATCGCTATTCCCACAACTGTTTTATTCTTCGAGTTCAAGTCTGGCACTGGTGATTCATGTCTGGCACCAGTGCCGGAAGTCTGGCACCAAGGGTTCCTCACGCCGCGAGTGCAGATTTATTCCTGAACCTTTAGTGCCATAGCCATTGGCACCTTCCGAATATGTCGCAAATCAAGAATTACAACTAGCGCATAGGAAAATATACCAAGCAAAAATACTTTAATAAGTTCTATAGACGGAACCATGGTGATTAGGTTTCCAGAGTATCTCGCCATTGCAAGCTTCATAATCCAAGAAACAACAAAAATTATGATTGGCATCGAGATCAGCAAAGATGCAACAACTGTGGTAGTAATTGACGAAATGTAGAGTTTTGATATCTCTTTAGGTCGGTAGCCAAAAATCTTCATATAGGAAATTGAGCGTGCCGACTTATCAACGATGATCTTCGTGAGTAAAAACATCGCAATCAAATAAATTACAAGAGCTAAAAACACAATTATGCCTACCACGCGTGACATAACTTGGTTCATTTGTATCGCAACGCTTTCCATGTCTGCTGTGGTCATGTCACGAGCAAGATACTCTTTGTCGATATGCAAATCCTCATTGGAAACGTAGCCATTAAAATAACCTTCGTTTTCGCCAAATATTCTTCGATATTGTTCAATCGACATGTAGATGTTTGTGTTTGTGCTGCCTCCCCAAGTGTCAACCGGAATTAGGTCATATTCGTCACTCGTAAACTCGGCATTGGCGCCAAAGACGACCCCTTTTTCAACAAAACATTTATCAAGAAGACCAGGACCGCAAACTATTTCGTTTTCTGAAAGATTGTTCACCGAAAGGTTCTGCCAGTATTTTGAATTTGGCTGAATTCCGTAAACAGTAACTTCTTCTTCGCTGTCGCTGTATCGACGTGGAACTTTTAGCGTAGTAACTGCGATTTTTTCCGCCTGATCAAGGGCATCTTTTGAAAGTTCATAGGAATTGACAGGAATCGCATTCTCATCACTGATGTCAATCCTGCTTGATTTTTCAATCAAATCAACAAGATGTGAAATTGTCATATTTCCATAAACAGAATCGTCGAAACCAAGATCGCTTGGCTTGAGTGTGTCAAATTGCTCTGGCGTCTCTATGCCAAGAAGTTCAGCATGCCCAGAATGAGAAATGTAGTACTGCCTTGCCATGTTAGCTATGTCTTCTTCGTTCGCGCGAGTCATATCTACATTTTCTCGCAACTCCATTAAAGCGCTCCAAGCCTCACGCTCCTCCTGCTTACCATCCAAATTAACCTCGCTTTTAAGAGTGTAGATGTGTTCGGCAGGCATGGAGGTTTTTAAATCGTCACTATAATTGTCCATTGTTGGAATAATACAGAATCCGAAAATCAGAAGCAGGCTTGCGAAAGTGATCCCAAAGAACAGAGTTATGAAGTTACCTCTATTTTGCAAAATTACGCGCAGTCGAAAACGCGTCGTAAAAGGTAGATTTTCTGGCAAATTTATTTTTGAAGCCTTGCGATGTTTTTTCAAGTCGTGACGAAGGAATTGAAGTGGGGTCAGACGTAATTTACGAACAAGGCCAATAAAAGTAATAAAGACTAAGAGGAGCAGCGGACCAATCGAAGTTTCTACGAACGCACCCCAATCGAAATTCGCATAGAAAGGCGGAAGACTGTAACTTGAATAATAAAGACCAGCTATGTAGTCGATAACAAATAGATACCCAACGATGTTTCCCAAAATCACTGCAACAATTCCAATTAGAACAGGAGGGCTCATGTAGTGGCGAAGAAGTTCTGATTTTCGGTAGCCTGACGCAAGCAGCGTTCCAATGACGGCAGACTCAGAATCTATGGCTGAGCTATTCAGAACAGCAAAAATGAACGAAAGCAAAGCAATCACAAGAACCATTAGAACACCAACGATAGAGCTGTCGCCTTCAAAATCACTCGTTGCAAAATTGATACCATTGTTCATCGATGAATCAATAAAAGATGAAAGCGTTACTTTTTCATCGGCCAGCAAATCGGAGATTTCACTTTCGAGATCGAATCGTTTCGAATCGCTCAGTTGACGGTCGTCACAAACAAAAGAATAGGTATAAGAAACCGTTGCGCCAGAGTTTTTAATTGACGCAAAACCGTCTTTTGAAACACACCCAATGCCAAATGAAACTGAGTTTCCCATCATGTCGGAGTTATCTTTGAAAAGCATTTGCGCGTCGGGGAGCGAAATGAGCCCAACGACAGTGAACTTTAGCCCCTGAATGGCAATCACATCGCCTACGTTAATGTCATTGTTGTGGGCAAATGAAACATCAAGCGCAATTTCATTACTTTCACTTGCCAACGTTCCCTCATGAATCGCCACCTTGTCAACATTTTCTCTATTTTTAAAAACCCTAAAATCAGCTTCTTTGTTTCCTGAGCTGAATGTAGAGTTTGCCGTGAGAGAAAAAAGCTCGTTGAGGGATACACCTTTATCTTCAACCCTAGAGATTACATTGTTGGAGAGTTCAAAATTTGAGGTAAAACGCCCATCCTCAACGGTGTATGTGTCACGAACACTACCAACTATCTTTTGACATGAAGTCACTGCCGCCTTGAAGCCGGAGCAGATGCTAACAAACAGCACGAGCAACAAGAAAAGCGCAAGATACCTAGACCAGTTGTTCTTGAGTTGACGCAGATGTCTTTTTGCCAAAGGGCTCACGAATTGACCCCCTACCAGTTCAAAGAAGAAGCAGGGGCAACGTTTTCGTTGAAACTATTTTCAACGAGAAGCCCATCATGGAGTCTCAAGATTCTTGTTGCCATTTTTGAAATTGCTTCGTTGTGTGTAACAACAAGAATTGTTGTGCCGTAATTCTTGTTCACGCGCTCTAGCAGGCCAAGAATTTCTTTTGAAGTAGAAAAATCGAGGGCTCCTGTCGGCTCGTCACAAAGCAACAGCTTCGGGTTTTTTACAAGAGCTCTGCCAATTGCGCAGCGCTGTTGTTGTCCGCCGGAAACTTGATTGGGAAACTTAAGCCTGTGTTCCCAAAGGCCCAAATCGTGTAACAAATCGTCAACTGAAAGTGGGTCATTTGAAATGTGCTTTGTAACCTCAATGTTTTCGCGAATGGTGAGATCTGGCACCAAGTTGTAAAACTGAAAGATGAAGCCGAGCGTTTCTCGACGATATTCACCGAGCTGTTTATCGTTAAATTTAGTAATTTCACGCCCCTCGATTGAGATTGTCCCTGAATCACACAATTCCAAACCGCCAACGATGTTTAGAAAAGTTGATTTCCCAGATCCCGAAGGACCTAGCAAGACACAAAAATCTCCCTTATCTAACGACAGGCTTATTCCTCGTAATACTTTCGTTCGACTCTCGCCATCGCCATATGACTTCTCAAGAGCGTGAACCTTTAAAAATTCAGACATGCGTTGCACTCCACTAATCTAAGTTAATCAATGCTAACGATTGTAGCACTATGGTAACGATAATGCGGAAGTTAAAAAATCTTTTGAATGAAACAGTCAAGTCTGGCACTGGTGATTCATGTCTGGCCATTTGCTAGGGAAACATCTCTTAGGGAATTATCTCTGACCCCAGTGATTTATGTCTGACACCATTGTTAAATATCATCTTTTACATCAACTTAAAAGTGCGGATTTCCACGAAGGAAACGAAAAGAAGGCAACTATGTCTGACGCCAGTGATTTATGTCTGGCACCTTTGTTTAGGGAACTATCTCTGACCCCTGTGATTTATGTCTGGCACCAGTGATTTATGTCTGACGCCAGTGATTTTAGATTCGGTTACATCGCATAATGAAAGAACGGATGAGTAGCTAAACATAAAAAAAGGGAGTCACACGACTCCCTTCAAGTTCTTTATTATGATGAAACTTATTTAGATAAAGGATCCACAAAAAATTCTTTGACAGGCTCTCCGATTTCAGGAATGTGTTCCTCATGCCAGCAATCGCAAGCTGGGAGCCCAGGAATCGATGAAGCCAAAAACACAGGATCCTTCCCCTCTTTCTTCTGCTTCTCATAATCCTTAAGTGCGAGAATCGCCCACTTGCCAATTATCAAAATTACGATGAGGTTCATCATTGCCATGAGCCCCATAAAAATGTCGGCGAGATTCCATGCAAGGTCGAAGCTGTTGACAGCGCCGTAAAGGATTGCAGCCAGACAGAGGAAACGGAAAACGATTAGAGCATTTTTGTTCTTAGTAATGAATTTAAAGTTACTTTCTGCATAGAAATAGTTTCCTATGAGTGATGAATATGCAAACGCAAAAATAGCAAATGTAATAAAGTGGATTCCAATTGGTCCAATTGAGTTTTGAACGGCCTGCTGAACTAGAGGAATTCCTTTAAACTGAAGCGCAGTTTCAGGATCTTGCACGAGGAAGAGGCAAACCATTACAGCTGAGCAAGAGCAAATCAGAAGAGTATCAATGTAGACAGAGAGGCTCTGTACGAGTCCTTGCTTTACAGGATGAGAGACTGACGCTGTAGCTGCAGCATTTGGGGCCGAGCCCATGCCAGCCTCGTTCGAATAAAGACCACGCTTGATTCCTAGCATGATTACGCTGCCGGTAAAGCCGCCGAATATTGCTTGCCAATCAAATGCTGCTGCGAAAATCGCCTGGAACATCTGAGGAATATAGTCTGCAAAAATAATAGTCGTCCAAATTGCAACAGCGATGTATGCAAATGCCATTATTGGAACAACGATTGAGGTGATGACGCTGATTCGCTTTGCGCCACCGAAAATTACAGCAGCGGTCATGAGCACAAGAATGAGTCCAACAATCATTGCACCGCCATTTGTTTGGTAGTCAGGCATGTAATACTCAAGAGAAGAGCATGCGTTAAATGCCTGAAGGCCATTGAAACCAAAAGCAAAGCAAAGAATCAAAAGTATTGCGAAAAGGACTCCAAACTTTCTGCTACCAATTGCCTGTTCGATATAATAGGCAGGACCGCCGCGGAAAGCACCTTCGCCGTCTTTGACTTTCCAAATTTGTGCACATGTTGATTCAATAAATGCAGAAGCTGCACCAACAAGCGCCATTGCCCACATCCAAAAAATTGCGCCAGCACCGCCAGTGGCTCCAGCGCCGACTACACCAGCAATCGCACTCGCTACACCAGCGATGTTGCCAGTACCAACACGACTAGCAGTAGAAACCATGAGAGCCTGAAAAGAAGAAATCGAGCGTTCACCCTCAACATGCTTCTTTTCAGTCACCTGGCGAAACATGTCGCCAATAAAGCGAATCTGAACAAACCTTGTTTTGAATGAGAAATAGATGCCCACTGCCACGAGAAGAATTAGAAGAACGTAGGTGTACATCCAGGTGTCAATGTCGCCGGTAATCTGTACCAGCATTTCGTTGATATCCATGTCAACCCCCCTTATATTACGAAGTTTTAATTTTACCGCAGCAAGAACAATAAAGGCGGCTCGACTCGAAATCATGTCTGACACCAGTGCGTTATGTCTGACCCCATTGAAAAAGCTGGGGCAAACACAAAGAAAAGCACGAGTAGAAAAGGGCCACATAAACGAATGACAGATATTTAAATCCATGTCTGGCACCAATATCACATGTCTGACCCCAGTGTAAATTGCCTAACGCGTGATGTCTGAAACCAGTGCGTTATGTCTGACCCCATTGAAAAAGCTGGGGCAAACACAAAGAAAAGCACGAGTAGAAAAGGGCCACATAAACGAATGACAGATATTTAAATCCATGTCTGGCACCAATATCACATGTCTGACCCCAGTGTAAATTGCCTAACGCGTGATGTCTGACACCAGTGCGTTATGTCTGACCCCATTGAAAAAGCTGGGGCAAACACAAAGAAAAGCACGGGTAGAAAAGTGCCACATAAACGAATGACAGATATTTAAATCCATCTCTGGCACCAATATCACATGTCTGGCACCAGTGTAAATTGCCTAAGGTGTGATGTCTGACACCAGTGCGTTATGTCTGACACCAGTGTAAAAAGAAGTCATATAAAGGCAATTGCTGAACAACTAAAGGTTATTATGCATGGCTAAAATCCAAAAAAGCATGAGCGATGTGTGCCCACTGTAATTATCCGCAGATGCGAGGCAAACATTTCCTTTGAGAAACAGTACTTGAAACTTGATACTCAGAGCTTATTATTGTGAGGTTTCAATAGAGGTGTTGTGTTTTTTGCAGATAGCGCAATTGTAGAAAGGTTATGCAAGGTAGCCGCTTTTTCAGGAGTGAGAATTCCAGCAAGTCCAAGAAGAATCAGCATGGTGTTAAACCAAATAATGAAATTGTAAGAGCTCTTTACCCTGTTGGTTAGGGCAACCGAAAGCTTTCGCAATTCTATTAGTGGTTTCAAACTTGTGTCGAGAACGCTCACATCTGCAACGCTTCTAGCGATGTCACTAGCGTCACTCATAGCAATGGAAACATCAGCACAAGCGAGAGCTGGTGAGTCATTTATACCGTCCCCAACAAATGCAACTACATGCCCCTCTTCCTTCATTCTTTGTACATACGATGACTTTTCTTCAGGCAGAACTTGAGAATAGTAGTCATCAAGATTTAATTCCGAAGCTACTTTTTTAGCACAGTTCTCACTGTCTCCAGTGAGCATTACTATGCGGGCAAAACCTAAGTCGCGCAATGTGCTTACGACTTCAAAGGCCTCTTCTCGAATTGGGTCCTCGACAATGATTGCGCCTTCCAAAACACCATCAATTGCCATATAAACCACTGAGCCGGCATCGTTTTTCTCAGCGATCTTCGAATCAAGATTTTGTGGCTTTTCCACCAATTCGTCTTCGAACACAAAATGAGCGCTTCCGAGAACAACGCGTCTACCATTCACAGCCGAAACAATTCCGTGTGCAACGATATATTCGACATGATTATGGAGTTCCTCTTTGTGCTGTAGATTCCTCTCGTCTGCGGCACGACAAATTGCGCGGGCCATCGAGTGAGGATAATGCTCCTCGAGACATGCAGCAATCCTCAAAATGTCGTCTTCCGAATAATCCCCCAAAGAGACAACACTGTGAACTTCAGGTTTTGCATTTGTCAAGGTCCCAGTTTTATCAAAAACAATGGTATCAGCCGCAGCGAATGCCTCGAGAAATTTTCCACCCTTAGCAACTATATTGTGATTTGTCGCTTCTCGCATTGCACTCATGACAGCAATTGGAGTCGACAATTTTATTGCACAAGAATAGTCAACCATCAACACGCTCAAAGCACGCTGAACGCTGCGAGTTAAGAATAAATCAGCTAAGAAAAGGCCGAGCGAAAGAGGAACAACGCTATCAGCCAACTTTTCTGCTTTGCTCTGAGCTAACGATTTTGTCGATTGAGAATTATCGACAAGATCAACAATAGAATCAATCCTAGACTGCCCAACTTTAGAAGTTGTCTGCACAACAATCAATCCTTCTTCAACAACTGTTCCAGCGTGTACAGAATTACCCAAAGTTTTTGGAACAAGCTCGCTTTCTCCAGTCATTGTAGCTTCGTTCAATTCGGCCAATCCAGAAACAACAAAACCATCAATAGGCACGACAGAACCAGCGCGAACCCGAATCTTGTCCCCAATTTGGATGCTTTCTATCGGAACTTCGATTTCTTGCTCATTTTCCTGGACAAGCCAAACTTTTTCAACACAAATAGACAGATTTTGACGCAGTGCATTTCGAGTCCGCGCATGAGTATAATCAGCAAGAATGTCCGAGATTCCAAGCAAAAACATTACCTGACCAGCGGTTTCAACATGGCCTGATATGAGAGCAGTAGTGATTGCCGTAGCATCAAGCATCTCAACTGTCAGCTTTCGCTTTTTAAAAGCCCTAATTCCTTCTTTTATATAGGATAGCGAATTAAACAATGTCCATGCCAACCTCAATTTATATGGAAGGAAAATTTTCTTGAAATAACGAATTGCAACCGTTCGCGCCAAACTGAATATAAACGCATTATTTATTGCCGCTAAATCACATGTCACATCCTCTGGATTTTCAGGAAGACACTCAGAATCGAGAGAGCTTATGTAATCGAGTATCTTTTGACGCGTTTGTTGAGGCCGAATCTTTGAGTACTCAACAAGAACAGAACCGTTAGCAACACGAACAACAACAGACGAAACATCATCAATTTGAAGCAACTCGCAAGCTACGCCACGGGCCTGGATGTCGTTAAACACCCATTTGCCCGCACGAAGCCTGAGCCTCCCCGGCTCATCATATGCAATTCTGTAAAACACGAATTTTTGTTACTCGGAAACCTTCTCAGAGTCCGCAGAAGATTTCGTAAATTCTTTTTCAACTTCTTCGCGAACGCGCTTCTCGATTTCTGCTTTCATTTCAGCCTCTGCAGTAATCCTCTTCGCTTCTTCTCGAGCATCAGCAGTTAGATCCTCTGCGTCATCTTTAATTGACTGCACCGCCTCAGAAACGTTGTCTTTCAAAATCATTCCCTGCGCGGTGGCTTTAACAAGGCCGTTTCTTACGCATTCAGTCCTTGAAAGACCAGCTACAACGGCAGCTGCTGCCAAGCCGCCAACAAAACACCAAGCTTCTTTACAATGTGACACGAATTTCATTTTCGTCCTTTCAGTTAGTCATAACTAATCGATATTCCTATTAAAACATACTTTCACATATACGGATAAAAATCGCGAACAATAAACACTTCCGAAACATTAATTCGCCAATATTTACTAAAAACATGTCTGGCACCAGTGTTTTATGTCTGGCACCAGTGTTGCAAGTCTGGCACCAATGCAAGAGGCGCTGGAAATTATTTCAGTACTTGTCGCTAATTATGTCTGGCACCAGCGATTTATGTCTGGCACCAATGCTACAAGTCTGACACCAGAGTCGCAAGTCTGGCACCAATGCAAGAGGCGCTGGAAATTATTTCAGTACTTGTCGCAAATTATGTCTGGCACCAGTTATTTACGTCTGGCACCAATGCTGGAAGTCTGACAAAAATATACAGGGAGAAATGGTTCTCTGCAAGATTAACAGAGCACGGTTGATTTCATGTCTGGCACCAATGCTGCAAGTCTGGCACCAGTGTTGCAAGTCTGACACCAATGCAAGAAGCTGGAAATTATTACAGTAGTTGTCGCAAATTATGTCTGGCACCAGCGATTTATGTCTGGCACCAGCGATTTATGTCTGCCACCAATAATTTATATCTGGCACCAATGCTGCAAGTCTGACACCAGAGTCGCAAGTCTGGCACCAATGCAAGAGGCGCTGGAAATTATTACAGTAGTTGTCGCAAATTATGTCTGGTACCAGCGATTTATGTCAGCCACCAATAATTTATGTCTGGCACCAGTGCTGGAAGTCTGACAGAAATATACAGGGTGAAATGGTTCTCTGCAAGATTAACAGAGCACGGTTGATTTCATGTCTGGCACCAATGCAAGAGGCGCTGGAAATTATTTCAGTACTTGTCGCAAATTATGTCTGGCACCAGTTATTTATGTCTGGCACCAGCACTAAGAAATCTATAAATTTATTCTGAAGAGATTTTTCAAGTTTATGCGGTCTTGGAACTCATCAATTATATCGTCAGGAATTTCTTCTCCCACATTTACATAGACAAGAGCAGTTGAATAGTCTTCCGAAGTGGCAATCTGCATTGTCGAGATGTTTATGTCGTGATTTCCTAAGATGGTGCCGATAATTCCACAAACACCAGGCATGTCGTCATATTCAAATACAAGAGCATTTTTTGTCGGAGCAACATCAATCTTGTAATCTAGAATGGAAGTTATTCGTGGCAGTTTCTCTGTCCCAAAAACTGTGGAAGCAATGCGAATTCCATCAGCGTCAATTTCAATTCCAGCCGCATATTCGTCGGCAATATCGGTTTTGGCACACTCGATGTTGACACCATGACGATTAGCATAGCGCTTTGCTTCGAGCATGGTTGCACATTGTGCACGTTTAGAAGCTAGCATGCCCTCCAAAACGCTTGCCACCAAAGCGGTCGGATCAAGTTCCGCTAAATTGCCCATCATTTTAACTTTCACATTGCGAGGAACCGATCCCTTAATTTGGCTAACCATCCTGCCAAGCATGTTGGCTGCAGGAATAAAAGGTGCAACGTGACGAGACATTTCGGCACCAGAGCCAGTCGCTGTCAGAGCAGTGGGCACGAGCGACCCTTCAAGTCCAGCCCAAACATAGTCAGCGATCTGCACTCCACTTCTCACCTGCGCTTCTTTTGTTAAAGCAGAAATGTGAGGTGTCAAGACGGCATTCTCAAGAGAATGCAGAGGAGAATCGTGACATGGCTCATCATCAAAAACATCCACACCACATGCAGCGATTTTTCTCGCGGCAACAAAGTCAGACAAAGACTTCATATCAATAATTGCGGGACGCGAAGTGTTTACGAAAATCACGCCAGTCTTCATCTTTGAAAATTCTTCAGGTCCAAACATTCCCTCAGTAGTTTTAGTCACAGGCAAATGAATTGAAATAAAATCAGCTTGCTCCAAAATAGAATCGAGGTCGTTAATTAAAGTAACGCCAAGTTGAGTGGCACGTTCTGGATTGCAATAAGGGTCATATGCAAAGACACGCATTCCAAATGCGGAGGCGCGCTCGGCAACCATACCACCAACGCGACCTAGCCCAAACAGTGCAATCGTTTTTGCATAAAGCTCAACTCCTTTAAACTTTTCACGATTCCACTTTGCTTCGTGCATCGATTGGTTAGCCTGAGGAACTTTGCGTGCGCAAGAAAGAAGCAATGCAAAAGTGTGCTCTGCTGCAGATACAATGTTAGAAGTTGGCGCATTGCAAACAATAATGTCTAAATCGTTGGCAGCCTCAATGTCGATGTTGTCGGTTGTAACACCTGCACGACCCACAACTTTTAGCTTTTTTCCCGCGCGAAGAAGCGCGCGATTAACGCTAGTCGCACTTCTAACTATTAGTGCATCATAATCACCGATAATCTCCTTTAACGAAGCATCATCAAGGTTAAGCCGAACGTCAACTTCATACCCTTTCGATTTAAGCGAATCGAGACCTTCTTGAGCTATCACTTCCGTAACTAAAATTTTTGCTGGCATAAAAGTCCTTTATCAATGGCTTGCTACACTGGAACCTCATCGAAAAAATACAACATAAAAAGTGTCGTAAAAGTAAAAGGAAGCCTTAGTTGCACTAGCCAAGGCTTCCCAGTGAATTAATTAAGCGTTTTCTTTTTCGAATTTTTCCATAAAGTCAACGAGCGCCTGCACGCCTTCCTCAGGCATAGCGTTGTAAATACTAGCGCGCATTCCGCCCACCGATCTGTGTCCTTTTAGCGATTTCAGTCCTGCTGCTGCAGATTCAGCAACGAACTTTGCATCAAGATCAGCATCGCCTGTAACAAAAGGAACATTCATCAAAGAACGAGACTCCTTTTGAACAGCCGCTTTAAACATCTTGCTTTGGTCAAGATAATCGTAAAGAACCTTAGCTTTTCTTTCGTTTATTTCCTTGATTTTCTCAAGACCGCCCAGTTGCTTTAGCCATTTAAAGGTGAGTCCGCACATATAAATTCCCCAGCAATTTGGAGTGTTCATAAGGCTGCCAGCGTCGGCGTTCTTTTTGTAATTCAAAATCGAAGGTGTTCCAGGGAGCACCTCTTCAGTTACCAAATCATCTCTCACAATCACAATTGCAAGACCTGCTGGTCCAATGTTTTTCTGCACTCCACCGTAAAGAAGCCCATATTTTGACACGTCGTGAGGCTCGCTCAAAAACATTGAGGAAACATCAGAAACTAGAGGAATGTTTCCAGTGTCTGGAAGCTCAGGGAACTTGCAGCCATAAACCGTTTCATTTTCACAAATGTAGACATAATCAGCGTCTTTATCAAACTTCAACCCCTTAATGTCTGGAATAGCAGTGTAGTTGTTGTCCTCCGAAGATGCAACAACATTTACGTCACCATACATCTTTGCCTCAGTCAAAGCTTTCTTAGACCAATTTCCAGTCTGCAGATAATCAGCCTTTCCGTTTTTCATGAGATTCATTGGAATTGCTGCAAATTGTGCAGTTGCGCCACCCTGCATGAAAATCACGCGATAATTGTCAGGCATATGGAGCAATTCGCGAAGATCGGCTTCTGTTGTTTCAATGATTGATGCAAAATCTTTTGAGCGGTGCGACATCTCCATCACGCTCATTCCGCAACCTTTATAATCAACTAAATCTTTTTGAGCTTCTTCCAAAACACTTAATGGGAGATTTGCTGGACCTGCTGAAAAATTGAAGACACGTGTCATCTTTGAGCTCCTAACTCGAAAAGTATTAACTTCTATCAGTGTATAACAATGAAATTGAGGTGCTAGCCAATACTGGCTAAGAACCTGTTTTTACCCGCTAAATCTTTCATAATCGTAACTTTTCGCAAACCCTGCGACTCAGCAAATTGTTTAGCTTCCTCAAGGCAAGTCTCATGAAGTTCGAAAAGTAACAAACCACCCTCCTCAAGAAGCAACTTTGAGCCCAAAACAATTTCTCGGAAGACATCAAGCCCATCTTCACCGCCATCAAGAGCAATTTCAGGTTCAAAATCGCGAATTCTGTTCGGAAGTTTTTTAACAATCTCACTTGGAATATAGGGTGGATTGCTAACAATTGCGGAAAAATGATTGCGTGAGTGCTGAAAGTATTCAAAATTGTCAAGACAAGAACAGTGTTCGAAATAAATCTTGTCACTCACTTCATATTTCTGCGCATTTTCACGTGCTACATTTAGAGCAGCTGATGAAACATCGGTTGCATAAACTGTGCAATCCTTGATTTCTGTTGCAAAAGAAACAGCAAGGGCGCCACTGCCAGTTCCAACGTCAGCGATTAGCGGCTGCGTTATGCCATTTTTCTTTAGATAAAACGCCACTATGTCAACCATCATTTCAGTTTCTGGACGCGGAATTAACACATTAGGATTAACAGTTAGGTCCAGAAAGCGAAACGGCGCGTGCCTAACCACATATTGAATAGGCTCACCAGCTGCTACACGGTCACAAATCTCGTCAATAGCGTCGCATTCTTGCAAAGTGAGCATTGGTTTTTTAACAACCGACTTTGCATAGGACATGCCTGTAACTTCGCTAATAGCCAGACGAGCTAAATTTGCGGCATTCTCAACATGGTAGAAGTTAAAAAAATCAGTAATGTATTCTTCAACTAACTTTATAGATGTCGGTTGATCGTTTTTCAAAATTAAAATCGCTCACTTCTCTTCAAAAATATAAAGAAACAGGCAAAAAACAGTGCATTAAAAAAACATAAATAAACATGAATGATGTGCAGATGCTAGCAAGCCACAAAAAATTTTTTTCCAAAAATGTTTTTGCTTTACACAGCTTCTTCGAGTTTTTGTGCTCTATCGGCAGCTTGAAGAGCGTTTATCATGTCAATCAATTTGTCGCCAAGCAAAACACCATTGTAGGTCATGGAAACGCCAATTCGATGGTCGGTCACGCGATCTTGAGGTCCATTATATGTGCGAATCTTTTCCGCTCGGTCGCCGCTCCCAATTTGTGCAAGACGTTTTGCCCCCTCTTCAGCCTGTTGGTCTGCAAGCATTTTTTCATATAACCTAGCACGCAAAACTGACATAGCTGCAATTTTGTTCTGAAGCTGAGACTTCTGGTCTTGAGACTGAACAACAAGACCGGTTGGAAGGTGAGTTATGCGAACGGCTGAGTCAGTCGTGTTAACACACTGACCACCAGGGCCGCCAGCACGGAAAACATCAATTCTTAAATCACCTTCGTTTATTTCGACTTCAACTTCGTCGGCTTCAGGCAAAACCGCAACAGTGGCAGTTGATGTGTGGATTCTTCCTTGGCTTTCAGTTTTTGGAACTCGCTGTACGCGGTGAACACCACTCTCAAACTTCATGAGCGAGTAAACATAATTGCCCTTGACTTTAAACTGAATCTCTTTGTAGCCTCCAACCTCAGAAGCAGAAACATCCATAAGCTCAATCTTCCAACCTTGAGAGCCAGCAAATCGCTCATACATTTTGAACAAATCACCAGCAAAAATAGCCGCTTCATCGCCGCCTGCCGCAGCACGAATCTCGACAATAATGTCTTTTTCGTCAGCAGGGTCTTCTGGTATGAGCAAAATTTTGATTTTGTCTTCCAACTCTGGCAATTGAGGCTCAATCCTAGTAATTTCTTCCATTGCGAAAGACTTCATTTCGGAATCAGAGAGCATCTCCTTTGCTTCGTCCAAATCACTAACAAGAGAAATATACTTCTTTGCTAAATCAGCAAGTTCGCTCTGATGAGAGTACTCTTTTGCAAGCCTGTTGTATTCCTTTTGATCAGAGATAATCTCTGGGTCTGCCATTTTTTGCTCTAGCTCATGGTAGGCCTTAAGAAAATCTCCCATTTTATTTTTAAGTTCTTCGTCTGCCATAAATAGCCTTTAAATCTGAGCTTCTTTAATAATGTCAATTAGTTTTTGTTGGTCCCAAGTGCCAAGATCGCCCTCAAAACGATCTCGAACAGAAATTGTTCCATTCTCAACTTCCTTGTCGCCAATAACTACCATATATGGAATTTTTTCTGCTTGAGCCTTAGCAATTTTTACCTTCATTGGCTCATTTTCAAGAAGCAGCTCAACTCTCCCACCAACAGCCTTTAACTTCTTCTCAAATTCTTTGGCAGCATCGATGTGACGATCGGTGATAGGAAGAATTGCAACCTGCGTTGGTGCAAGCCACAGAGGGAAAGCTCCGGCATAATGTTCAATCAAAATACCTAAGAAACGTTCAATCGAACCAAAGATTGCACGGTGCAGCATCCATGGACGCTGCTCAGTGTTGTCAGCATCGCGATAGGTGAGATTAAAACGCTCTGGCATGTTGAAGTCAACCTGCACAGTGGAGCATTGCCACGTTCTTCCCAATGCGTCTTTTACCTTAATATCAATCTTTGGACCATAGAAAGCGCCATCACCTTCGTTAATGTCATATTCCAAATTGTGACGAGAGCAAGCTTCTTTCAAAGCATTAGTTGCATGTTCCCACATTTCGTCGGTGCCAATTGACTTACTTGGTCGAGTTGAAATTTCAGCCTCGTATTCAAAACCAAACGTTTTCATAATGTGATCAACCAGATCAAGAATAGCAACTACCTCGTCGACTACCTGATCTTTTGTGCAGAAAACGTGTGCATCATCTTGCGTAAAACCACGTGCGCGAAGAAGTCCATGAACAACGCCGCTCATTTCATGGCGATAAACCGTTCCGAACTCAAAATAGCGCAGAGGCAAATCACGATATGAATGGAGATTTGCACGATAAAGCATAACGTGACCAGGGCAGTTCATTGGCTTAACAGCATACTCAACAAGGTTTGGCTGCTCATCAGTTCCTTCATTAATGTTGAAGAAATACATGTTTTCCTTGTAGAAACCATAGTGCCCAGATGTCTTCCAAACATCGGCATTAAACACATGCGGCGTGATAACTTCTTCATAACCTCTGTCATAGAGATCGCGGCGAAGCCACTCTTGCATGATGCGAATCACACGTGCGCCCTTAGGCAAATAAAGAGGAAGTCCCGCTCCAGCAAGTGAATCCATTGTATAAATTCCCAGCTCTTTTCCAAGCTTTCTGTGGTCGCGTTTTTCTGCCTCTTCAATCATGCGCAGATAGTCTTGCAAGTCTTTTTTCTTAAAGAAAGCAGTGCCATAAATGCGTGTGAGCATCTCGCGGTCAGAATCACCCTTCCAATATGCGCCAGCAATTTTGGTGAGTTTAAACGCATTTGAATCAATCATTCCTGCACGCAAAACGTGAGGTCCGCCGCAAAGATCAACAAAATCTCCGTGACGCCTAATTGTAATTTGGACGTCATCATCAAAATCATCAATGTGCTCTAGCTTTAAGCGCTGGTCTTTAAAAATCTCTTTCGCCTGATCACGCGTAACAATTTCCTTGATAAAAGGCTTGTCCTCAGCAATAATTTCGCGCATCTTTTCCTCAATTTTTTCGAAATCATTGACCGATACTGGCTCAGGCAGGGCAAAATCATAGAAAAAGCCGTCATCAGTTTGAGGACCAAAACCGATTTGTGTACCAGGCCAAAGAAGTTGCACAGCCTCTGCCAAAACATGCGCACAGGAATGTCTCATTATTGGAAGAGCATCCGGCGACTTTGATGTAATGATTTCAACAGCATCGCCATTTTTTACAACATCGGTAAGATCAGCGAATGCACCGTTAATTCTTCCTGCGAGAGCGGCTCTCGCAAGACCCTCGCCTATTGATGCCGCAACATCATAAAGAGTAGCGCCTTCTGCGACCTTTTTTGCCGAACCATCTGGAAGTTTAATTTCGATTGACATATCTTTGCCCTTTCTCGTGCCGGGCGCACACAAAGCGCCTGCCTCCTTACACGCTTCGGTTTTGATTGCCAAAGCGCACTTTCCCAAAATGAATATTTAATTGTTGCCTGTGGTCCCAGGTTGAACTGAAGTTTTTGCCGCCGCAGTTGAAGCTTGTTGTGCGTGGGTTCTTCTTCTGGTGCGCTGTGTCTGCGGATGCGCCGCTGCACGGCCTGTGATAGGTGTTGCACAATATGGACAAACTGGCCAAGCTGGCTCAAGAGGTTTTCCGCAATGTGCACACATGTTCCTTAACTGTGTTTGACAATTTGGGCAAATGACATATGTGTCCTTGACAGGATATCCACAATGAGCGCATTCGCCATATTTCATGAGCTGTCGCTGTTTTAGCGCAACTTCGAGTTCTTGCTCATCGCGATCCATCGCCAACATCGGAGGGCGAAGCAACAGATAGGCAATAATTCCAGCTCCCGGAACAAGCCCGACAATCATCCATTTAACTGGAGATGTGCCACGCAATTTTGCGTCTCTTGAAATCCAAACAATGGTTAGAGCATAAAGGCAAACAATCATTAGGACGACAATCGTAAACGTGACTTGCATTTGTGGCGTCCAAATCTGTTTCAAGATTTCACTCATTTAAAAACCTTTTAAAACCTTTTCGAATTAACAATAAATAAATTCCTTAAGAATTCTAACACACGGGAAAATCAAGGACTTGTTGCCCCAGTGCAAATGGGGTCAGACATCAATGGGGTCAGACATGATTGAAAATGTGTGTAAACTGCTAGTGAATACCTGTTTTTACAATGGGGTCAGACTTAATTGCTTGTTGCCAGTTGCTGCACTCTTCAACGCTCCTTTTCCGTAGGGTCAGACATGATTGTCGAATATCAATGAGAGACATGTTGCAATGGGGTCAGACTTGATTGTTTGTTGCCAGTTGCTGCACTCTTCAACGCTCCTTTTCCGTAGGGTCAGACATAAATGTCAAATATCGACAAGTTGCAATGGGGTCAGACATGATTGAAAATGTGTGTAAATTGCTGGTGAATGCCTGTTTTCACAACGGGGTCAGACATGATTGTCAAATATCAATGAGAAACATGTTGCAATGGGGTCAGACTTGATGAGACATGATGTGGTGTGGCGCAATAAAAAAGGCCAGACCTCAATGAAACGAGGTCTGACCCCCTAGGATTAGAATTTAGGCAATTAATTTAGGCAATTAATTGATTAGCCGATTTTGTCTCGTTAATTCAACGATTCAAGTTGAGCAGTTGATTTTTCCCAAACTTCCTTTAACTCTGAATAATGAGCCTTATCCTTATCGATTATTTCTTGAGCTGCCTTAGCTAGGAAGCCAGGGTTGTTTAGTTTCTTCTCAAGCCTTTCCATATCCTTCTTCGTATCAGCAATCTTTTTCTCGAGACGCTTTTTCTCAGCTTCCATGTCAACTAATCCAGAGAGACTAACATAAATCTCCAGTGCATTTGTAACAACCACGGCTGAGCCTTGCGGTTTTTTAACATCAGGCGAGCAAACAAGCTCAGACACATTAGCAAGTTTCGAAATGAGCGCGCATTGATCGTTTACAAGTTCCGCATTTTCAATGTTTGCCTTTACAAAAATGTTGAGTGCCACTTTTGGAGAGACTCCATAGCGAGCACGAACAGAACGAGCAGTTCCAACTATTGAAGTAACAAGCTCGATTTTGTTTTCGCTCTCATCATCAACAAAACACTTGAACTCTGATGCTTTAGGCCAATCGGCAACAATTAGCATGTCATCCGGTGACTTGTTAGGCTTTATTTCTGCATAAATTTCTTCCGTAATAAAAGGCATCACAGGATGCAAAAGCTTACATGCAGTTTCAAGGATAAAAAGCAGGTTGCCTTGGCAAATAGCTTTGTCTTTGGGGTCCGCATCTTCACTCAATCGAGCTTTAGAAAATTCGATATACCAGTCACAGAACTCATTCCAGAAGAATTGATAAAGGGCGTGTGTCATTGAACCAAAGTCATATTCACCATAGGCAGCATCAACTTCAGAGATCAATTTTGCAAGTTTTGAAAGAATCCATTTGTCGGGCAAAGTAGAAGCAATTGGCTTTGGCTCAACCGTCTCGTCAAGATGCATAGTCACATATCTTGCTGCATTTTTAACCTTGTTAGCGAAATTGCGAGCTCCTTCGATTTTTCTCTCATCGAAATTGACCGCCTGATTGCCAGTAACCTGCGTCAAAAGACCAAAACGCATGCCATCAGCTGAATATTTCTCCATCAGGTCGAGAGGATTAACGCCGTTTCCTCGAGATTTACTCATCGGTTTTCCATCAGAGCCCATGACAGTTGGATGGATGATGACATCTTTAAATGGAATTTGTCCAGTGCAATATTCTGAAGCCATGACCATGCGGGCAACCCAAAGCCCCATAATGTCACGTGCCGTTGAAAGAACCTGCGTTGGATAACGCTCCTCGAGCTCCTTTTCCCCGCCGTTTGCCCAACCTTGTGTCGCAAAAGGCCACAGCTGGGATGAGAACCAGGTGTCTAAAACATCTTCATCTTGATGAACATGAGCGCCACACTTTGGGCAAACATCAATCGCGTCGACACTAGCGCCTTCCCAGCCACACTCATCGCAATAAAACATTGGGATTCTGTGGCCCCACCACAATTGGCGAGAAATGCACCAGTCTTTTAAATTGTCAAGCCAATCGAGATAAACCTGCTTCCAACGCTGAGGATGGAACTGAATCTCTCCACTAGCAACCGCATCACGCGCAGGCCCCTTTATTTTTTCAACATCGACAAACCACTGCTCAGAAAGCCACGGTTCAAGTGTCGTGTGACAACGATAACAATGCATAACTGAGTGGTTTAGGTCTTCAATGTGATCAAGAAGTCCAAGTTTCTCGAACTCTTTGACGACCTCTACGCGTGCTTCGTCGCGATCCATTCCGCTAAATCGGCCATAACCTTCAACTACATGAGCAGTTTCGTCAAAAATATTAACTACTTCAAGGTCGTGTCGCTGCCCCATTGCAAAGTCATTAGGGTCATGCGCCGGCGTCGTCTTCACACAACCAGTGCCGAATTCTGCATCTACATAGAAGTCTTCAAAAATTGGAATTTCTCGATTAACAATTGGAAGAACTACTGTTTTTCCTACAAGTTTTTTGTACCGCTCATCTTTTGGAGAAACTGCAACACCAGTGTCGCCAAGCATTGTCTCGGGTCTAGTTGTGGCTACAACCAGATATTCTATCCCGTCAACTGGCTCTTTAAGTGGATAACGCATGTACCAAAGATGGCTTGCCTCATCAACATATTCAGCTTCATCATCGGCAATTGCAGTGGTGCAATGAGGACACCAGTTTACGATACGCTTCCCGCGATAAATAATTCCGTCGTTATACCAATCAACAAACAGCTTTCTGACAGCACGGGAAAACTCTTCGCTCATGGTAAATTGCTCATTGTCATAATCGCAAGAGCAACCCATTCCAGCGATTTGTTTCACAATAGTCGTGCCATATTCACGGCGCCAATCCTGACAAGCTTCAATAAACTTTTCGCGTCCTATTTCACGACGGTTAATTCCCTGCTCTGCAAGATGTTTGTCAACTTTGGTCTGCGTCGCAATTCCTGCATGGTCAGTGCCTAACACCCAACGAGTTTGGTATCCTTGCATCCTTGCACGACGAATACAAGCATCTTGAATTGTGTCATTTAAGGCGTGACCCATGTGCAAAACGCCTGTAATGTTTGGAGGAGGGATTGTGATTGTGTAGGAATCACTTGCGTGCTTCCCTTTTCCATCACTTCTTGAAAAGAAGCCATTTGCCTTCCATGCGTCAAAAATTTCTGAATCGCGCATGCGTTCTTCGTTAGACATAATTTCTCACCTTATTTAGTTATTCGTTTAACTGTTGTCAGTTACAGACAATGTTTCAGTAGTGTTCTCGCGCTCATTCTCGGCCATTTTGTTTGAATCCTCGACTATCTCAGGTTTTGTTTCACCTTCAACGTCAGATTTTCTAATTCGAACAAAAGTTGGACATCCAAAATCTGGTACTTCAAACATTGCATCACTCAAGACTCGCTCGACAATTGCGCGAAGCCCACGAGCCCCTGTTCCGCGATCTTTCGCCTCTTCAGCAATCGCAGTCAATGCATCATCATCAAATTCGAGTTCCGACTTTTCAATTTCGAAAAGTCGCTTATATTGCTTGACCAAGGCATTTTTTGGCTCCGTCAAAATGCGAACCAGTGCTTCAACATCTAGTTCATCTAAAGAAGTCACAACAGGCACTCTTCCAATAAACTCAGGAATCAACCCGAATTTTTTAAGATCCTCAGGAGTGCATTCCTGCAACAAATCGGCTTCTTTTTGCTTGTTTATTTCAGAAACATCGCTTGTAAAACCAAGCCCCTTTTTCCCAAGCCGCTTTGAAATGATGTCAGAAAGACCAACAAAAGCTCCGCCAAAAATGAAAAGAATATTCTTCGTGTCGATGTCAATTACATCTTGTTGAGGGTGTTTTCTTCCTCCTTGAGGTGGAACCGAAACTTCGCAACCTTCAATAATTTTCAACAAAGCTTGCTGAACTCCTTCGCCCGAAACATCTCGAACGAGCGAAACGTTATCTCCCTTCTTTGCAATTTTGTCTATTTCATCAACATAGACAATTCCAATTTCTGCTTCTTCAACATTCCAATCTGCAGAAATGAGAAGTTTGCGCAAAATGTTTTCAACATCATCGCCGACATAACCAGCTTCTGTCAAAGTTGTAGCATCTGCAATTGCAAAAGGAACTTGTATAATTTTCGCCAACGACTGCGCCAGCAAAGTTTTGCCAGAACCAGTTGGTCCTAATAACATCACATTAGGAATTTGAATTTCAACATCGCTGTTAGAACCATCATCTAAAAAGATGCGCTTATAGTGGTTGTAAACTGCAATCGATAGTTTTCGTTTTGCATCTTCTTGGCCAACGACATAATCGCTTAATTCTTCATAAATCTCTTTTGGCTTTTTTAAGTGAGTTCTGTCAGCAACCTCTTTATGCAATCTTGCAGGCTCATTTACAGCATCCGCGGGATTTGAATAATAATCAGAATCAGCGACTGAAGAATCTCCATGCATCTTCATGAACTGCTCCTGCAAGAATTGCTGAAACTCTTCTTGATTTTGAAAAAAATCTTCGTCAGCTGCAAGCGTGCCAGCTCCAGGCTTGTCAGACTGCATTTCGATAGATTTAGCTATCTCAGAAACGCATTCGTCACAGATGTAAACTCCATTATGACCAGCTATAGTATTAACTTCGCTTTGTCTTTTCCCGCAAAAGGAACAGACAATCTCGTTATTTTCTGACGACATTTTCACGTTGTCTTTGCTCCTTTTTTGGAAACTCTATTCGCCGTGCTTGCTTAACACCTCATCGATAAGGCCATACTCTTTTGCTTCATCGGCAGTTAACCAATTATCACGCTCAGTGTCTTTTGAAATCGTCTCAATGTCTTGACCAGATGCCTGAGCCAAAATGTTGTTCAAACGCGCACGAGTCTTTTTCATTTGCTCGGCAATTATCGCCATGTCGGTCTCTTGTGTGCCGCTTTGCGCTCCACCCATTGGCTGATGAATTAAAACTTCAGAATTAGGAAGAGCATATCTCTTGCCTTTTGCTCCTCCCGCGAGAAGAACAGATGCCATGGAGGCACAAAGTCCGATGCAAATCGTAGAAACGTCACACTTAACGAAATTCATGGTGTCAAGAATTGCAAGCCCTGCAGTTACAGAACCACCAGGTGAATTTATATAAAGTGAAATGTCTTTGTCAGGATCTTCACTTTCAAGATGCAAAAGCTGAGCAACAACTGTGTTCGCAACTGCGTCATCAATTTGTTCACCCAAAAAAACGATTCTGTCGTTTAAAAGACGAGAGTAGATGTCATATGACCGCTCGCCTCTTGGAGACTGCTCGATAACGTATGGTATTAGTGCTGCATGTGTGTTGCTCATATTTTGCTCCTAACAAACAGGTTTATTCGTCTTTCTTCTCAGCAGTTTCTTCTGAAGGCTTCACATCTTCACTAGATTCAGCCTTATTAGCTTCATCATTTGTCTTTTGCTCGGCATCTTTGTTTTCTGCATCTTCATTTAAATAATCGAATTGATGCTCAGCTTTTTCGGCATCAAAAGTAAACTTAGCGTTTTCAACTGCGTTTTCCACAGCCTTAGAGCGCTCTATTGCTTCGCGAAGTCTCCAAAGGCGTCCACTTTCAGCCCACTGCTTCTTTGTTTTCTCCACATCTTTAATTCCTGCTTTTTCGAACTCTTCGGTGATGTCTTCATCTGTGGTTGCAAGGCCAAAATGACGAACCCAAGCATCAAGTGCCATGCGAGTCTTTGCCTCGTCAACAGCCTGCTTTTGTACATCATCATAGAACTCATCTGAACTCATCTTACGAGAAGCAAGATATTGGTCAAATGTCATGCCATACTGTTGAAGATTTTGGAACATTTCGTTAAGCAAAACATTATTAATGTAGTCAACCATCTCATCAGTGGGTTCAACTTGAACACGCTCACGAAGTTTTAATGAAACTACATCCTCTTTAAGGCGAGGTAATGCACCTTTTTTCTCATTCTCAACAAGACCCTGGATTGCCTCACGGAGCTTCTCTTCAGATTCAAAACCCATCTTTTCCTTGATGATTTCTTCTGTGAGTTCCTCTCCTTCTTCAACGCCAGCATAGCCCTTATAAAGATCTATTTGCGACTCGATGTCTTCTGCTGTGGCTTCGGTTGGTGGCAGATATGCCTCAACTGGTTCATAGCTGTCAAGCTCAACTACTGGAGAAACCTCAAGCTCAAATTCGAACTTGAAAGGCTTCTTGTCCTCAACGAGCATCTCGTTTTCTTTTCCTTCAAAATTTGGCTCCCCAACAGGACGAAGTGATTCCTGCTCAATGAGCACATGATAGGCATCATTGAGAACTTCTTCGGTAGCGTCAAGATAAACTGTCTCTTTGCCAACCGCATTGTCAATTACTGGTCTTGGAGCATGACCTGCACGAAAACCTGGGAATTTATATTTATTTGCATACTTTTTGTATTGAACATTTAACTCTTTTGAAACAGTGTCAGCGTCAACTTCTGCTGAAACCTTTACGCGCGTATCGCTTACTTTTGTTACTTCTGACTTCAATTCCATTGTCTAAAAGACTCCTATTATCACAAACTTACAAGTTCCGTTATGTTAACATATTTCCCGGTGTTCGCGTGAACTGTGAGAGGCATTGGCGCACGGAACAACGAGTTATGCGGGCGTGGCGGAATTGGCAGACGCGCCAGATTTAGGTTCTGGTACAGAGATGTGTGAAGGTTCAAGTCCTTTCGCCCGCACCACTTCTTTATCAGTTTCATCAAAAAGAGAAAGGAATGCGATGGCTGAAGAGGTTAGCCAAAATAAAAATCTTTGGCAAAAATGGATGGATATCCCTCTCGTCCTTAGGATTGTATGCGGAATTATAATTGGCATTATACTTGCGCTAACAATTCCTCAAGCAGGCGATTCTCTTGCTGCTCTGAGCGATTTTATCGAACTTCTTGGTAAATTATTCACAACAGCTCTTAAGGCAGTCGCACCTATCCTTGTTTTCTTTCTCGTGGTTTCCTCAATCATGAATGCAAAAACCGCTGGAAATCTAAAAACTGTCATCATTCTTTATTTAGTAGCAACAACGCTTTCTGCAATAGTTGCCGTTATTGCATGTCAACTTTTCCCCCTCACTCTAGTTTGGCCTTCCACAGTTGACGTAGAACAAACAAGCCCAGGTAGTGTTGGAGAGGTTTTCACAAATGTAATCGTTGGGATGGTTTCAAACCCTGTCGATGCCCTTGCTAAAGGTAGTTTCCTAAGTATTCTTTTTTGGGCAGCCATAATTGGCGTTGCACTACGTCGCGCAAAAGAACCAACCAGAACTTTCATGGAAGACATGGCTCATGCAACCACCACTGCTGTTCGCTGGGTTATAAACGTAGCACCTTTCGGTATTCTTGGTCTTGTTTACACATCTGTCAGTGAAGCAGGAATGGAAATATTCACGTCATATGGAAAAGTTGTTTTATTGCTTGTAGGATGCATGCTTTTGATGACACTGATAGTAAACCCAATAATTGTTGCAGTTTGCCTTCGCAAAAATCCTTATCCTCTCCTTTGGAGAACGCTCAAAGAATCATACATTACAGCATTCTTTACTCGTTCGAGTGCTGCGAACATCCCTGTCAACCTCGAGCTTTGTAGCAAACTAGGTCTTGATGAAGAGTCATACTCAGTATCAATTCCTTTGGGTGCAACAATCAACATGGGTGGAGCTGCTATCACAATTTCAATCATGGCAATGTGCGCAGCAAACACTCTTGGCATCACCGTTGAGCCAGCTCAAGCAGTGCTTCTTTGTATCATCGGCGCGCTTGGAGCATGCGGGGCATCAGGTGTTGCCGGCGGTTCGCTATTGCTCATTCCACTTGCATGCTCACTGTTTGGAATCGGAAATGACGTAGCAATGAACGTAGTTGCAATTGGCTTTATCATCGGCGTAATCCAAGACTCGTTTGAGACAGCTCAAAACTCATCAACAGACGTTTTATTCACCGCTACTGCTGACTACATGAAACAGAAAAAGCAGGGCAAGGAGATTCATCCTGGCAAAGATGCTGTGGCTGCCTAATCGTGGGGTCAGACATAAATTAATTAAAGCTTAAAAAAGCCGCTTAATTGGGCGGCTTTTTTGTGTTTGAAACAAGACAAGACAACTGATGGGGTCACAACTAGATGGGGTCAGACTTCTTTGTGCAGAACAAGGGGTCAGACTTCTTCGAAGCTAGGTGGGGTCAAACTTAGATCCGACCTATATCCAATACATAACGCAACTAGGGGTCAAACTTCGTCAGCAGGGGTTTCACTTAAAGGATATAAACACAAGAACACATAAGGGGTCAGACATAGAATTACATAGGCTTACACAGGTACAATCGCGTGTGCACAACAAGGGGCCAGACTTCTTCGAGGTTAGACTCAGAGGTTAACAAGGGGCCAGACTTCTTCGCAGCTAAGTTGAGGTCAGATAGCAAGATGTGGGGTCAATTACATAGGCTTACACAGGTACAATCGCGTGTGCACAACAAGGGGCCAGACTTCTTCGAGGTTAGACTCAGAGGTTAACAAGGGGGCAGACTTCTTCGCAGCTAAGTTGAGGTCAGATAGCAAGATGTGGGGTCAAAGATGGAGGTTCAGACTCCGACCCCGCAGGACGAAGGACAAGGATTACGAGGAATTACAAAAACTGGCTCAAGAGTTGAAACCAACAAATCAAAAAGTCTGACACTACTTCAATCATTTCAATCGTTCCCAACCATTCCTTAGAAATGTTCCAACCCTGTCCAATTAAAACAAGATAGACAGCCAAGAGGTCTGACCCTATCAAATGAAGCCCATCAAGAAAGCCAAAGAGAGCAAACAACAGTGACGCTACGAAAAGGGCAAGACAAAAGCTTTCCAGTTCTAATTAAAACTTAAGTCTGACCCCTTTTAAAATTGGTTGCACTACTCGCGGAATTAAGGCTAATAACAAGGATGAAAAAGTCCCTTTCGAACCTATCACGAAGAACTTTTAGCAAAGAACCTCAACAGAAATGTGATGTTTTACGATGATTTAGAAAAACTTTGCCTTTAGCGAATTTCTTTCTGTCCTTAAATAAAAGGAGTATGGAGGCCAAGGAGTATGGAGGCCAACTGGTACAAACATTATTAACGATCAGGGATGGATACGACCATACTCATTCTTCGCTTGCAATAAGCGATTACTAGTTGAAATAAAACTCAAAGTCATATACAGAAAAGCTAAGAGAAACAGGTGATTGAAAATATGTGAGGACGATTTAAGTTTCTTGCGGCATGGTCTTTAATAAAAAGGACTCATATTAATGACACAACCAAGCGCCTGTTCATGCCGGTAATTCGTGAAATTTGTGAAATGCTTGAACCCATTTTTAGCAGCTTTTTGACCAATCTTCGAAGAAGTTTCTTCGAAAGCGATGGGACTCTACCGAGGTTCTTTTTCTTGACCATCTTCTTCACAATATCAATAGCCTGCAAGTCCGATAACTTCTTCTTAGGAATTACCTCGCATACTTTCTTCACGCTCGAATCCATTGGCTCATGTGCAACTTTTTTAGTATATTTAATGATGTTGTCGATACCCAGATACTGAGCTAAAATTTGACAAGCCTCAGCATCAAACTCGCGAGACTCTAGCGCCTTTAACGAAGACCAACGATATCTTTCAGGTTCTTTAACCATTCCTGCCTTAACAGGATTGTTGAAAATGTATGCAACCGTTTGCAGCATTTGCTGTTCGTCCATAATTGGCTTTGAATAGTAGCGGGAATTCCAAAGGGTACCAGATCTTGCGTATTTTTGATTAAACCATTTCACATAAGAAGCTCCTACAGATTGAAAAATGTTCGCGCATTTCGCAATCTCTCCATAAAAAATAGCGTGAATATGGTTAGTCATCAGCGCGTAGACAAGCAAACCATGTCGTTCTCCTTGCAGGCTTTTCTTAGGCATTGCAAGTAATACGAATAGTCTTCAGGTTCATAAAAAATCACCTGGCCGTTGTGACCTTTTTGCCCAATATTCAAAACGCGAATGGGCGAATCACATCGAGGTTTTCTTGGCATGGGGACCCCCTTTAACTTCAAAAAGAATCAATAAGAGAAGAATAAGAATAAAAGTGAAGAAAAATAAGAAAGAACTGCCCATCAAAAGTGAACACTATGATGTTGAACTAGTGAAGGACAAAATGAAATAAATGTAAAAACAATACTCTATCTGGTAACTTTACTTAAATGATAGACAGAGAAGCACATTCTATGAGAAGTAAGCAATAACGGGATCAATAAAAAAAGTCTGACCCCTAATACCTGCCCCTAATACATAAAACTGCTACGAATAGAGAGAAACACTAAAAATGCATCTTACACTCGCTTTTCTTATCTCTGCAGAGGATGTCTGACCCCATTTATTGACCTGTTACTGAAGCAATGGAAAATCAATGCACTCAAACGATTTAAAGCGTGTGGCAAATTCTAGAAATGAAGAAAAGAGAATAACAGGCCTGAACTGGCCAACTTTAACTCCTTTGTAATTGGTAATTTAACTATCTTTCATTTAAGAAGATTAAGCCGCCAGGCAGACGGCTTAATCCAATGCTAAAGACGACAGCTCTATTTATATAGCATTTTTCTGAATTCTGAACCAAACAGACATAAAAAATTAATTCTCGTGTCGAAAACAATTCGGACACACATTTTCAGTGGACATTTTACAAGCAATAGCAAAGAGATCTTGTTCAAGGATTGCTATTTTGACGTGAAGAAGAGCTAAACTTTGGGAGAAATTGGAGACCATGTAAATGAAGTCTGACACCATTTGCATGGGACGCCAGTTTCAAAGGAACTCTGACCCCATTTATGGGCAGACCATTATTAATGCAAGCAAAATAAATCACTGGTTGCCATCAGTATAAAACCAAGAAACATTGTCCCCATTTTCCAAAACATAACCACTGCAGGCTATATTCGGGGTAACACCGTTAACTGCATAAAGCCACCCGCTTTTATCGCCATACTGTTTTTCAGCAACTCCTCCAATTGCGGCTACATAGATACCATAAACTGTGTTTTTAGCGTTAACAGAAAGCCCGCAAGCCATTAGTGCATCATAGGCAGTCGCACCTGGTTCAAATGTGAATGTTCCTCCTCCCGAGACACCATGTCCGTATACACTCACGTTTACGGTGACCGCCTGGCCGTTCGAATTGTTTTCATCTACAGAGCCACCGTTCGAAAGAGTCCCGACCTCAGAGGACCCTGTAGCCGCACCGTCCACTTTAACATCTGCCTCAGGGTTACTAGAGTCAGAATTCTCGGAGTCAGTATCTTCTTCTGGGTCCTCTGACTCAGAGGGGTCAGACTTCGTTTCATTAATGCCTTTTTCACCAGCACTTTGTACTTGGTTTGAATCATTGACACTTTCTTCCCCAGAGAAAACGTAGTTAATCGCAAAAACTGCCGCACATGCAAACCCTGCGCAAAAAATAGCAACTACTACCCTTAAAAGGATCTTTTTTTGCAAAGAAATTTTCTTTGAAGAGTTAGCGACAGAATCTTCTTCCAAGCTGCTAGATAGTGCAACTGTTGTTGCACTTCTAGCAGCCTTATCGCACCCAACATCTTTATTGGCACTTTCAGCGAGCGATTCCGCAAAGGGGTCAGACCTACCATTCTCATCATCTTCTATCGAGTTGTCTAAAACTTCTCCCTCAATTGGTTCAGACACTCTGGTTTCTTCATAGATTCCAGACATCGAAGCGGAGCCCCCCTCTGCTAGAGGCCTCCTTGCAGAGGGGTCAGACTTCGTGTTAACGCTATCCGTCACAATAATCCAATCGCACTACATTAAAACGATTACAAGTTTTTCTTCTTCAGCAACCTGAGAGCTGCAAGAAGCAAGATTAGGAAGAGCACGCTGCCTGCAACAACTGAAGCTACGAAAACGTCATTAGAGGTACTAGCAGGGGTTTCTTTCTTCTGAGAGCTATCACCAGAAAGGTCTGACCCCTTTTTAGAGGTTCCTTTTTTATCAGCAACACTTTCATCAGCTGCTTTCTTCTCCCCAGAAGCAGCCTTGCTTGACTGAATTAAACTTGCGCCGATTACTGCACGTTGCGCATAGCCATAATATGGAAACACTGAGGGGTCAGACTTCGTGGAACCACTAGTGTCATCGCCGCTGTTGTTTGTGTTGTCATCATCTTTAACAGCCTTGCCAACGCAGAAAAGGTTACCTGAGTCGTTGATATAGTAGAGCGTTCCGTCTGTATCGCAAATTATTGGCGAATCACAATACTGGTTATTTCCAACGGGGTCAAACATGAGTGTGGCTTCTACATCTCCGACCCTATAACGATAAATTCCGCCACCCTTCTCATAATTGCCAGTCTTTTTGTTATAGCCATCAGCGCCGTTGACGGTGAAGTAAACAAATGTTCCTTCACTCTGAGTCGACACTAATGGTGCACCCTTAACTCCTCCGCTCAGTAAAGACTGTCCGTCAGCCGATGTTACGAGCGTAACATGAGGATTGTCGGTCATAAAATCAACAACTGCTAGTGCAGATCCTCCGCGAATCTCACCTCCAACATAAACGCAATTGCCAACAATAACAGGAGTTGAGGCACTGCCACTAAAGCCAAGATCGAATGCGTTTTCAACACTAAGAGCCGCGTTATTAAGAGAAAGCACATTTAACTTGCCGTCACGGGACATCACAATAATGTTCCCACCAGGTCCTGCAACACAATCAGAGTTGACCAACTGCCCAAGAGAAACAGAGCTCAAAAGAGTACCGTCTTTATCGTTAAAAGCTTTTACCGTACCAGCACTCGTTGCAACAACCACACATCCATCTTTCACTAAAGCTCCGTTCCAGTAATAGCCCTCATTCTCGTCAACATCACTCCACGCCACAGCACCATTTTTCAAGCTTACTTTTACAAAATGACCATTGTTAAAAATTTTGTTTGTGTAGTCGACATCCACGGTTCCAAAATAGACATAGTCTCCTGAAACAGTTAAAGTTGAGTTTGACTGTGCCGCGCTGCTAAGCTCATCAGTAACCCAAACTGTCGTGAGATTGTCGGCCGTCAAAGCCTGAAGACGTCCTGTGTCAAGAGGCACTACAACAACGCCCTGCGAATAAACTGGTCGTGACGTGAACCCAACACTGCCAGCAAGATCTGCGCTTCCAACCACATCACCGCTAGCCTTGTTTATTTTTACTAGTTTTCCATCAACGGCGAGGTAAATGTAGTCATTAACAATTAGTGGCTCACTTGCATTTGGATGTTTACTATCCGAGTAATCTTTATAGCTAAATTTCCAGATCTCCTTAGCATTTTCTACTGGGGTTGATGCATTAGAAGAAGCATTTCCACCGTTGTTATAACCTGGCCAACTGCTTTGCCAATCAGGACGAGGAGCAGAGGGGTCAGACTTGATGTTGTCGGTGTTATCCTTTTTCGTTCCGTCACCTTTGTGGTAGCGGAATTCTACAAAATCACCATCATTTACGTAATAGCCTGCTGCCCCGACGGAACTCTGAGATACACCATTAAGGTAGAATTCCCACCAGCTCCAGCTTCCGTTCACCTCTTCCATAGCAAGAGTGCGCCCATCAGGAAGTTTAGCCGAAGTGAGTCCAAGGCTGTTAGAAACCAAATCGGAGCATCCAGCTTTGATCATTATCTTTTCAAGGATAGTCTCGGCTGTAACGCTGTCATCATAATCTACAGTAATTTCGCTAAATGGCGCAACAACGATGTCTGTATAGGTGCCATCGGCATTCATGTCTGACACCCCTGTAACCTTCGCGGTTACTTTTAGATCTTTGCCAGCATTGGGATCGTCTGACCCCGTTGAGCCTTTTACAACAACCGTGGCGGTGACTTCCTGGTTAGCAAGTTTTGCATAAGTTGGATTGTCGGGGTATTTTTCTGCATAACGAGCAAATTTTTCACTTGAAAGAACAGAAGTGATCTTTACCCTAGTGTTATAGAC
Source organism: Phoenicibacter congonensis (assembly GCF_900169485.1). Taxonomy (NCBI): domain Bacteria; kingdom Bacillati; phylum Actinomycetota; class Coriobacteriia; order Eggerthellales; family Eggerthellaceae; genus Phoenicibacter; species Phoenicibacter congonensis. Next base: position 1,383,233 of record NZ_LT821227.1, read on the forward strand.
AGGCTGTTTGACAACTAGATTTTCATGTTGAACTACATTAGGCTTGCTCGATTTAAACAAGCGATAGCCTGCTGTCTCGCTTGCACCCTTGATTTCAACAGGGACAATGCCTGAGCCAGCAGAATCAGAAGTTTGTTTACTGTAGCTCCATGCAATAGTGCCATCATCTTTCAAATAGGCCTTTTGGAACGCATGTAGGTTCTCCGTAACTTCACTAGCAACCTGCCCGTCCAAGAGAGCTTCTGTATAACCAGCTTTTGCCTGCTCCATAAGCGCAAGTTCAGCTTCAAGCTCCGCCTGATCTTGTGGCTCAATGAAATAATCTAGAGTCTTTGTTGCAGATATCTCGCTATTAGATTTATCAGTTACAGTAACTGAGATTTTAGTAGCTGCGGCAGAGGTGCCAGACATTGGCTGATAGACTGCGCCTCTATAGCCATTGAATACAACGTCTTCAGTGCTTGCACTGAATTCAACCTTGTAATATTTGCCATCAACTCCAAGGTCAGAAGGACGAGGCATCTGCAAATCGTCTGTCAGCCCCTCATGATTTGCAACCAAGTCTGACCCCGCGTACTTCACCTTATCGTAGGTAAAGCCAGTATCGACTTTTTGCTGTAAAGCCTCCTTTTCAGCAGCAACTTTTTCGGGATCCCCCTTGACAACCAAATTAAAACCACAATAGCCCGACACGCCTTCTGGCCCATCTTTAATCAATTTCAGTGTGGCAGTGAGCGTTACTTCACGGTCTGTCGCCGTTCGCGTGACTTTCCCTGTGTAATCAGACCAGCCATAACCTGAAACCCAGACAGCTTCCTTATCAGAAGTCGACCATGAGACCTCAAACTTATTATTCGAACCAGCACGATATGGCAAAGTCATGTTAGCAGTGACTGATTCTGCTGAATCTCCTTCTGCAAATCCAATCGCAATTTGCTCAGCTGCGCTATCCAACAGACTTTGAAGCGCACTTTCATCCCAAGCAACGCTCACCGTTCTGTCTGGTTGATAATAATCAACTTCATCTCCGCGGGTTAATTTAAAGACAACATCTGCATATCTCAACTGATCAATCGAAAAACCACTGTAGTTATTAGGGTCAATCTTCAAGAAAGTTACAGTGCCGTTGGAGTCATCATGCGCATCTGATATTCCAACAGTGGCAGAAGGGTCAGTTTGCTTAAAGGCGACACCGCCTTCCATAACCTTAACGTCAACGTCCGCGTAACCGAGGTTTAAGAGCACTGCTTTGAGGGTATCGTTGACATTTCCGCCTTCTGGGCTGTATTCAACACTGAGCTGAACATTTGCGTCATTGAGCTTCTGAATTGCCGCTGCAAGCGAATTCTTGCCCAGCACTGCTTTTTTAAATTGAGCTTCGACGCTTGAATTTCCGCTATTAACAACTACTTTTATGTATTTATTTGAAACTGAATCTGGCAAAGTAACACTTGAACCTGCCAAGCCTTCGATTTTTGTGAATTCCCCATCAGAAGAATCAGATGCAAACCACTCTACATCTACATTTTTAGTGACATCGATGCCATTTGTAGTAGAGCCATCGGCACGTTTGGCCTGGACTGTTGCAGAAATGCTGTCGCCAGTGACAAGTTGCGTTGAATCATCGTTAGCTGCTGGATTTGTTATTACACGAAGTAAATCATATTCGCCCTGTGAACCAACAACACTTGAAGAAACCCACTCAACTGTGTTATCTAGGGCGGAGGCCGTGACCTTTAAACGCTTTCCGACAAGGGGGTCAGACATCGTGAGACTTCCATCGCTTGTATCAATGCCATCAGTGATTTCAGTCCAAGTTGCACCGTTATCAGAACTCTCATACCAAGCCATTGTGAGTTCCGCATCGGCAGGAACATCCTTTGTTGATCCAGCATAGGAACCAGGAACAAGCACACGAGGCGTCAGCTTTGACCCCACTTGAAGCAGAACATTTTTGTCAGCCAACTCAATTGCAGCTAATTTGTATTGACCCTTGAGGGTTACTGGTCCCAACGGATCTTTTGCGCTATATCCACTACCGTAAGAACTTTTCTTTTGTGTACTGTAGAGAGTATTCTCGCTTGTGACTTTTACACGAAGATATTTCCCAACATACGCTTCCTCAACGGTGTAGCTAGATGAAGTAGCATCAGGGATGTCTTTAAAAGAAGAATCGTAACTAGTATTAGTGTCAGAATACTGCCATTGATAAGTTACTTTATCAGTGTTATTGAGATATGAATAGCTTGATCCGTCTTTCTTGCGAACCTTAGATTTAATAGTGTTACCAACACGAACACCATTCGTCTCATAGCTTCCTTCAAACTGAACATCATACAGCTCAACTTGCCCGGCCACAGAAACTGGTCCAGCCGCATAATATGGTTTTTTCTCTCCATATCCGCCGTCAGCCGTGGCAACAACATAAAAACCCTTGAGCGATTCGTCTACCGTAATTGAGCTGCTCGTTCGCCCTTCAATCAAAGTATTGCACGAACTTGCAGTTTTGGAAGTTCCTTTATACCATCTCCATTTGACATGGCTGTCATTGGTAACATCCCCAGAAGCAGCCTTTGCAGTCGCAGTGATAGTTGCACCGACTTCAACTTTTCCAGAAGAAGGGCTCATTTCGACAGAAGTCACGTTAATGGATCCCGCTGAAGCGATGAGCGCCCCAGTTGAATTAGTCAAAGATGAAGTGCCAATTTTCGAAGATACCAAGCACTTTAAATATTTCCCGCCTAAATCGTCAGAGAGCACAAGAGTCTCATTGGTCGCGCCATCGATGTCGGCGTAGGTTCCTCCTTTAGTGTCACAGCTTTGCCACTGGAAGCAGAGCTTTGAAGGGTCAACGAACGCACCGTAGGCACCACCCTTTTCTTTGGCGCGTGCTTTCGCAGTGTCACCAACAGTAAACACGCTTGTGTTGTCTTTTATGTTGATGATAGAAATGGCCGATAATTCAACTTCGCCTGCAAGCTTAACCTTGCTTGTGGTCGTTTTAGAAACAGTGTTAACTCCCGCGGAAGCCTCCACCTTAATATACTTGCCAGAAAGATCATCGGTAACAGAAATTGACGAGCCTGTCTGTCCTTCAATGATTGCGAATCCTGATTTTTGAGAGCTTGAAGAATACCAGGTGTATGTAATATTTGCATCGGCTGGCGCCTGACTTGAGTATGAAATATATGAAGTGGCTGTGAGCGTGTCTCCAACACTTGGAGCATCGCTGCTTAACTTTACATTTGCTAGCTCATATTGACCTGCTCCTAAAACTGATCCAGGAATGTAGTTGGCATTAAAAGACCCATCATATGTTGACGCGGGTGCAAAATAATCTTTTCCGCCTGCGTTAACTTTGCAGATTATATATTTTCCTGCCATGTCAGACGTAACAGTAAGCGACTGATCATGACCCAGCTCTTGGGTGTAAACACTCGTCTCATCGCCCTTAGTATCTGAGGCAATCCATGTGTATGTCCACCCGCCGGGGTTGACAACAGATTTAGTCTCAGTTGTTGGGTCACCCCAGTAGTCCTCGGTCTCCACCTTGTCGAACATGTTTGCCCACAGCACGTCGCCATTTTTAAGCGTGCCGTACTTTTGTGGGTAAGTTGTTGAGTAGTCCTTTGTCGACTGAATCAACACAAAAGCTTGGGAACTCAACTCAGATCCAGATGTCAAAGTTGCTGTATCAGCGGCACTTTCAGGCTCCCCTGCATCATTTCCAATAGCGCTTGTGTTGACATCCTGTTCGGATGTGTCATTAAGGATTGCAACCTCGGAATCTGAAGAGACTCCCTCGGCATTCGCTGTTCCTCCTCCTTCAACCTGGGCTTCTGCGGAAGATGATTCAGAAACAGGGGAACTAACCGAGGTAGCACCACCTGCATCTATGTCTGACCCCTCTGTCGAAGAGTTCTGTGAAAGAGCAGCCTGCGAGCTACTAGATGAGTTTTGATCAGAATCATTAGCAAAAACTAGATGTGGACTCAGAGAAATTACAAGAGAAAGAGCTAGAAAAGCTCTCAAAATTCTATGCCATAACGGCACAACATTCGATTTTGAGATATTACTCTCAGACATAAAAAAACCTTTCTTCCAGGGCAAATAGCGACAGATGAGCATTCCGACTTTGCCTGTGTGACCCAATCTGCATGCCTGCAGGAATCTACGAAGAAATTCACTGTCTCTTCGCATAGACAGTGAGAGCTTCGACCATGGGGAACAGCTTTTACGGTTACTGGTATAGCGTAGGATTTTCACCCACATTCCCTCAAGCGACAATAATCGCTCGCGCCTTTCGCATGGCGCCTATCTGTACAGTGCCAAATGGTTAACCGATGCAGATGCAAAAAACAAGTCCATGCAGAAAGAACCTGTTCAAAATTTTACTGGGATATTTGAATTATAGAACACTTTCTGCATTTACCATCATGTCTGACCCCATTGTCGGCTTGTAAAATTTTTATGTCTGACACCGCTGTCAATCAGCTAACAAATATAAAGTCTGACCCCTTATGTCCCCGTGGTGACCGCTGCATAAAGTCTGACCCCTTTTAAAGGAGATCTACACGAACTGAAAAACCAGCATTCTTTTAGAAAAGAGAAATCAGAAACCTGTGTACTTCATGAAAGAATATGTCTGACACCAACGTAAAAGAAAACTCCCCCAGTAATTGATTTGAAAAAAGCTTAATAATAAAAAATGATGTCTGGCACCATTACAAAAGAGACAGGTTTGCAAGAAAAGTAATAAGGCACTAAACGCCAATAGAACCTTAAGAACAAAGCAAAACAGCAAATTCAATGAAACCATATTATCGATGTGAGTATAAACGCCTAGAAGCACGAACCATTAGTGACAAGTTGCGCACATCCAACTCATATAGAAACAATTCTTGCAAAAACGACAAGCAAACAGCAATTACCCTAATGCAAAAATTGATACATTTTTACACTAGAGAAAGGATCAAAAAAATCTTTTATGGTCTTAGCTTAGGACGCGTAATTTAGGATTGGGCGGCGGGAGGAACCTTTTCAGTGCCTCCCGCCAATAGGAGTAAAGGTAAAGTGATGTGGTGTTTAAACCAGTTGTTATTATACTTTAAAAAGATAATGGCTATCAATATTTTTTTCCTTTATTCAAATCTTGGCTTCCTCAGCTAAAAATAGCATTTGACCTTAGAACTTTTTGAATATTTCGATATTTCTAAAAATTGTCTGGCACCGCCTAATTATGTCTGATCCCACTGAAAATGTTTGGCACCAATGCAAGGAAATTAATGACTGACCCCTCTGCAAAAGGTCTGGCACCAACGAAGTCTGGCACCAATGCAAGGAAATTAATGTCTGACCCCTCTGCAAAAGGTCTGGCACCAATGCAAGGAAATTAATATCTGACCCCTCTGCAAAAGGTCTGGCACCAACGAAGTCTGGCACCAATGCAGATAGTCTGACCCCAATGCAAGGAAATAAATGTCTGACCCCTCTGAAAAAGTCTGGTACCAATGAAGTCTGGCACCAATGCAGAAAGTCTGGCACCAATGAAGTGAAATGAAATTAAATTTAAAGAAGGTAGTTTCATTCAATTAGCCGTTACAAGAGAAAATCTAGAAAAATATATGAGTTATGAAGAAGAGGCTTTAAAGTCTTTTAATCTAGAAGAAGATGAAAATAATGTAACAGAAAAACCACCAATGAAGTCTGGCACCAATACAGATAGTCTGACCCCACTGAAATGACACCAACGAAGTCTGGCACCAATACAGAAAGTCTGACCCCACTGAAAATGTCTGGCACCAATGCAAGGAAATTAATGACTGACCTCACTGAAAAGGTCTGTCACCAACGAAGTCTGGCACCAATGTAGATAGTCTGACCCAAAAGACATAAGTGAGGATTATGAGATTATGCGAACCTGTGGCGCGTTAATTTCAGTGATTAGTGATTACCGATATAATGTGTTACGCAATACATTAATTAACGCAAAGCACGATCAATTTTCGTATTTGATTAAAGAAGTTAAAGTTAATAGCTCATACAAAATTTTTCTTGATAGAGCAGATGGTGGGCGGTATAAGATTTGAACTTACGACCCCTACCGTGTCAAGGTAGTGCTCTCCCCCTGAGCTAACCGCCCGAATAAATATTCGCTTTGCGCGAGATGAAAATGCTTGAAAAGATGGTGTCGGAGGCGGGATTTGAACCCGCACACCCGAATATGTGGGCACTAGCACCTCAAGCTAGCGTGTCTGCCGTTCCACCACTCCGACAAATTCAAACATATGTAAAAGTGCGAAAACTATTCTACCAAAGATTGAAGAAAAAAACGCTAAAAATCTAATTGCCTGATTGAATCATTCCTGTTGGGAAGAAAACCATCATCAGAATCAATGTGACGATAAATACAACGGCGCAAATGATAGTGATGCGATCAAGGTTCTTCTCAATAATGCTAGTGCCACTCTGCGAAGAGTACATAGATGAAGCAATAGCGTCAGAAATACCAGTCCCTTTGCCACTGTGCATCAAAATAAAAATAACTAGACCAGTCCCAGAAAGGAACAACAAAACTAGCAAAATTATTGCAATAGGTGACATTTCACATCCTTAGTAAATCGCAACTAATGTGCATGAGTCATTACGACTCACGAGTTAGTTATTATAGCAAAACAATCAAGTTAGTGTTCAAAAGTTTTCTGTTTAGGCAGAAAGGTTGCTACCAGTCATCTCCGGCGGTACAGAAAGACCAGCTAGCGTTAGCATTGTTGGCGCAATGTCACAAAGAGCTCCAACATGACTCTCGTCAGTAAACTCCCTATTCTTCCCCGTGTAATCACACAAAATTAGTGGGACGAGCCGGGTTGTGTGTGCAGTGTGTGGTTGACCATCTTCTGCAATCATCTGATCTGCATTGCCATGATCAGCTGTGACAAGCGCGAAGCCACCTTTCTTCTCGATGGCATCAGTGACTTTTCCAACTCCGTCATCAACAGCTTCAACTGCCTTAATAGCAGCATCTAAAACGCCTGTGTGCCCAACCATGTCGCAATTTGCGAAATTTACAATGTAAAAATCAGCAGAATCATTCTCAATCGCTTGAACAAGAGATTCAGTGACCTCTGGTTCGCTCATTTCAGGCTTTAAGTCATATGTTGACACTTTAGGACTGGGAATGAGGATTCTATCTTCCCCAGGTTTTACTTCTTCAACTCCTCCATTGAAAAAGAATGTAACGTGAGCATACTTCTCAGTCTCTGCAATATGAATCTGTTTTAGCCCCGCATCGCTCACAACGTCGGAAAGGACATTCTCAGGAAATGATTTCGGAAAAGCGACAGGCAGAGGAAAAGTCTCGTCATATTGGGTTAAACAAACGAAGAACAAGTCTTGAACCTTTTCGCGATTAAAATCGCAAAATTCATCTAAAGCGATCGCTCTAGTGATTTCACGCGCACGGTCAGGTCTAAAATTGAAAAAAACACATGAATCACCTTTACGAATTCCTTTAGAGCAAAACGCCGCAGGCTCCACAAATTCGTCAGTTATTCCCTCTTTATACGAATGTACAACATATTCTAATGGATTCAACTCTCGTGACAAATTCTCGCCCAAAACAACCGACCTGTAGGCAGAATTGACGCGCTCCCATCGATTGTCTCTATCCATTGCGTAAAAGCGGCCACAAATTGAACCAAATTTAATGTTCACATTATCGTGTTCGAGTCTAACCTGCTCAAACTTTTCTAGAGTTTCAGTGACATATTTGGTACCCGAAGTTGGCGCAACATCGCGCCCGTCAAGAAAAGCATGAACACGAATAGTCTCTACTCCATGTGAGACTGCAGCATCTATGAGTGCAAACAAATGGTCGATTGAAGAATGAACGCCACCATCGCTCAATAATCCAAGTAGGTGAAGGCGACTATTCTTCTTAATGCAGTTATCAAAAGCCTGCACAAGAACTTCATTTTTTGCAATTGAACCATCTCTACAAGCGTGGTTTATGCGAGTGAGCTCCTGCGGAACAAGACGACCTGCACCAATGTTTAGATGTCCAACCTCGCTATTTCCAATTTGCCCATCGGGCAAACCAACAGGTTCACCACTCGCAGCTAGTTGAGTGTGAGGACATGATAAAAACAGACGATCCAAGTTGGGGGTGTTCGCTAGTGCAATCGCATTGCCCTCCTTTTCATCACGAAGACCGAAGCCATCCATGATGATTAAACACGCTGGCAAATTGAGTTTAGACTTATCTACTTTTGACATTCAACAGCAGCTTTCACTAAATTGACAAATGATGATGCTTTCAAAGAAGCACCGCCGATGAGACCGCCATCAATGTCAGGCTGCTCAAGCAAAGAATCAACGTTTCCTTCGTTCATCGAACCGCCATAAAGCACTCTGATCTTTTCTGCCATTGCACCACCAAGGATGTTTGCAAGGCAACTTCTAATTGCGGCACACACTTCTTGAGCCTGTTCAGGAGTGGCTGTGCGACCAGTTCCAATTGCCCAAATTGGCTCATATGCAATCACCAGTTGGTCAGCATCAAAAATATCGATTCCAGCCAAAGCCGCCTCTGCCTGTTTAGTTACATAATCAATGTAGTCACCAGATTCACGAACCGCCAATGATTCACCCACACACAAAATCGGTGTCATTTTCTTGCCTTGATACTCCACCAAAGCACGAACTTTATCGTTAATCATCGCATTAGTTTCACCGAAAATTTCGCGACGCTCGCTGTGTCCTACAATGCAGAAATCGCATCCAGCATCAGAAATCATCTTTACAGAAATTTCGCCGGTGTAGGCGCCAGATGGTTCAAAATAGCAATTCTGTGCGCCAACATAGATGTCTCGCTTATCAAATTCCAAGACACCTTTGACTGCTTTCAAATCAACCGCCGGGGGACAAATAATCACATCGACAAATTCTGTGTAATCACGATAGAAATTGTTTGAAATCTCTTGAGCTAATACGACACCTTCGGCAACCGTGTTATTCATTTTCCAGTTGCCGGCAATAATTGGCTTTCTCATTATTTCCTCCTGTTGAGAAGTACTAGACGGTCGTTTTTCTTAAAGAAATTACCTTTTTAGTCAAAGCGTTGTAAAGAATCAAAATAACGATTACAGTGACCTGAACAATCAAGCGAGAATGCATGAAGTCCGTCGTTCCCATAAACAATGCATAGCAAGTAGCGGCAATTTGAAGGCACATAGCAAGTGTACATAAAGAAACTATTGCGGTTGCAAGACGGCTTCTTTTTCCTCCATTTGAAACAATAATTCCCTTTAAACCGACAAACACCAATAACAAAAAAACTAAAATTGCAACACCCACAGTAGAGTTTACTGTCGTTGAAGCAAGTGAAGGTGCCATGCCAGTGATGTTTACAAGTGTTTCATAGGAATAGGCACCATTTGGAAGAGCGACTGATGCGATAGCGCCGATTAAGTCAAAAATTGCCAATACGATGATAATTACAGACGTGCTCTTAAGGTCACGTTTCGCTTTGTCCATAAATAAACCTTTTCTTTATTTATAAAGTGAGTTCATAATAGCACATGGACAATTGGCATGTTATCTTTATAGAAGCGATTTAGGAGGACTAATGGAGCTTGCAAGATATTCAAATTTTCTTCCGCAAAACAACCCTCACGTGCACAAATATTCTCGTGGTAGAGTTGCTGTAATTGGAGGGAGCGGAAAATATCCAGGAGCTGTGATGCTTGCAAGCAAAGCTGTTGCGCGTGCTGGCGCAGGCTATGTCACTGCCTTTGTGCCAATTTGCATAAGAACCATTTTTCAAAGTTCTCTTCCTGAAATTGTTTCAGTGCCAATCCCAAACAACACAGAATCATTCATCGGAAAAAATGCATTTGAATTCATTTCGCTGGAAAAACAACACTGTGTTTTATATGGCCCTGGTGTTGGCTCTGGCAAAACACAAACAAAACTTTTAAAGAAGTTGGTCAACGCAGACACACCTCTGGTCGTGGATGCCGACATGATTGAAGCACTTGCGTCGCTCGAAGACATTAATGGGGCCAAATCGGTCTACGGCCGAACAACTCCACTCATAATCACTCCGCACCATGGAGAGCTTAAAAAATGGTTGCGCGATAATCGCGAAGACGACTACAACAAATTAGATCCCTCACTAATTGCTTTTCGAGTACAAGGAAAACTCAAGGCAGCCGAAGCTAACAATGTTGTCGTTGTCGCCAAAGGTGAAAAAACGCAGGTTATCACTTCAACCAGCGTTTTGAATCCAGCTGGAGGAACAGACACTCTTGCAACAGCTGGCACAGGTGACGTTTTAGCGGGAACAATAGCAGGTCTCATTGCTCAATCACGCCCAACAAGCGTCAGTGAAACCGCTAACGTTTGCGCTGCAGCTGTTGAAGCACACGCGCTTGCAGGAGAAATTGCGAGCAAACAATTTGGTCGACGCGGTGCTATGGCAAACAATGTTTGCGACTGCATTGGTCTTGCAATCGACCAGTTGCACGGAAAAGAAGAGTAAATAGGATGCACCTAAAACGCGTACCTAGACTATTAGTCTATGCAAAATTAGAAGAAAAGCTAAAAAAACATCCTCAGTTTGCGGAATGCATAAAATTCTTACTTCAAATCTGCGTGTAACACGTAACCAAAGCAAACTTTCTTTGACGAGGCAAAACTTTTTATCTAACCAAACTTTTAATTCCTAAGAGTCAAATCAACTGACGCACAAAACACAAAATGTAAGCAAAAATTCCCATTCCTGCAAGACAAAAGATGTCCACCTTCATGGTTTTTGCGCTCAGTGCAAATAAAGCAAATGTGTTTGTCTGTTAATAGAAAAATGGAGCTTAACTTTTATGCACTCGTCGTTTAAAAGGCAAATCCACCTGTTGCAGCTGCATAAAGAACAGCATAAATTCCTATTCCTGCAAGACAGCATATAATCATCGACTTGGTTTTATATGCAACAAGAAACACGACAACTGCAGCTAAAACTGGCAAGCACCCTGGCCAAATGCCTGCGTCAAACATCCCAGCCGTGAAAATGTCATTCGCAACAAGAGCCCCAAAGGCGGCAGGTGCTATCAAATTTAAACACAATTGCATTCGCTCTGAAATCTGCTTGCCTTTCAAAATAAAAGCAGGCATGACCCTGCATGCAGCAATGGTCACAGTGACAGAAAGAAAAAGAACTCCAAACGTTGTCCAAGACATTAACTCTCACCTGCTTCAGAATTATCGACTTTAGCACGCCGGTTTTGCAGCTGTGCAAATGCATAGGCAACAACAACGCCAAAAATAGCGCCAAGAAAAATAGCTGGTCCAGTTAGCCCGACCGATTTAAAGACGATAACACCAACAACACCGGCAACAGCAGCAACAAAAGTTGGCTTAGTTTTTATCGAGCCCACAACTAGACAAATAAAAAGAGAAGTCATCGCAAAAGAAGCAATTGGCAGCGGAATGTTGATAACTGGCCCCAAGAGGCAACCAATTACACAAGAAATTGTCCAGGAAGCATGAGAAAACTCATTGAGAAAAATTGCTCGTTCTACACTCCAATTTCCCTGTTTAAACTTGCTAATGGCGATCCCAAACGTCTCATCGGTCACAGTAACCATGTACCAAAACATGCGACGTTTGCGAGATCTTTCGCAGAAAGGCGCAAGTGCAGCAGAATATAGTGTCTGGCGAGTGTTGACAAAAGAAACACTTGCAAAAATCGAAAGTAAATCAGCCCCGGCGAGAAACATATTAGGAATCATAAATTGACCTGCGCCAGAATAAAAGAAAATGCTAAAAAGCAGGACTTGCAACCAGTTAAGACCCATCGATGCCGAAAGAATCCCACATGGTATCCCAATGGCAACATAGCCTAACATCACAGGGATAGCCGCGACTAGCGAGTCATGCAAAACCTCAATAGTTATTTTGTCATTGCTCTGCATTAGGCGTTCTCCACGCAACTTAACTCAGCAACATTGAGCAACGAACGCACAATGGGACTACCTAGTCTCTGACTCGAAAAATAATTAAAACTGTTTCTTCTGTAGAAGTTATGCTCCATTGTCATCTTTGAAGCAGTTTGCGAGAAAAATGGTCGAACGAAGACCCGAAACGAACTCCGATTCGTAACTGATTTTGAGCTAGCTTGTTCAAAATTAGTCCCACCATAAATCAAGCATACTTTGGTGCTTGAAATGAGATAGTGATATTTGCAGGACAAAATAGCCAAAACGAATGCGAATCAGCCTAATTAACCTTAAGAATAGCCATAAATGCTTCCTGCGGCACCTCTACGTTGCCGATAGCCTTCATGCGTTTTTTACCTTGTTTCTGTTTTTCAAGCAACTTGCGTTTACGCGAAATATCACCGCCATAGCACTTTGCCAAGACATCCTTTCGCCGTGCTTTCACCGTTTGACGCGCAAGCACACGTCCACCAATAGCGGCCTGGATCGGAACTTCAAAAAGTTGTCGAGGAATAATCTCTTTTAGTTTTTCGCAGAGGACTTTTCCACGGTCATATGCTTTATCCTTATGTACGATAAACGAAAGCGCATCTATCGGTTCTCCGGCAAGAAGAATGTCAAGTTTCACCATGTCTGATTTGCGATAACCATCGTAATCATAATCAAGTGAAGCATAACCTTTTGTATAACTTTTCAACTTGTCAAAAAAGTCCATTATGAGTTCTGAAAGTGGGATGTCCCACAGAAGCTCTACTGTTGTTGAAGACAAGTAATTCATGGTTTTGAAAGTTCCACGTCGGTCAACTGCCAAATCCATCACAGCACCGACATAATCTGGCGGAATGAGGATTTTCGCGTTGAGATAGGGTTCTTCAACTCTCTCGATTTCGCCTGCGTCTGGCATATCTTGTGGGCTAGTAATCACTAACGGTTCGCCCTCACTGCCAGGACCTTCTGTAACTCCGCGCCTGTAGACGTGATATTCCACACTAGGCGCAGTAGCAAGCAAATCGAGAGAAAACTCACGTTCAAGACGCTCTTTTATAACTTCCATGTGAAGAAGTCCCAAAAAACCAACGCGGAAACCAAAACCGAGTGCGCGTGAAGTTTCCGGCTCCCAAACAAGAGCGGGATCGTTTAGGGCAACTTTCTCGAGTGCCTCCTTAAGCGGCTCATATTGATCACTGTCTATTGGAAAAAGACCAGTAAAGACCATCGGTTTAGCTTCGCGATAACCTGGAAGTGGTTCTACATCATTGTTTTGAATTAGAGTGATTGTGTCACCAACTTTTACTTGATTAACATCCTTTAGGCCAGTGACGACATAACCAACTTCACCAGTGTTAATTGAAGGTAGTGGTTCTTCCGCAGGGTGGCGAGCTCCAACTTCTTCAACAATTGCAGTCGTTTTTGTCGCTAGCATTTTAATTTTGTCACCCTTAGAGAGCTTTCCGTCTTCTACTTTCACAAGCGCAACGACGCCTCTATATGGGTCAAAAAAGCTGTCAAAAATAAGTCCTCGCAGCGAAGCATTGGGATTCCCAGTCGGCGATGGAACGTTATAGACAACCGATTCTAAAAGATCGGTAATCCCCTGCCCCGTTTTCCCGGAAGCAAGAACTGCATCATCAGCAGGAATTGCAAGAGAATCCTCAATTTCTGCGCGGACACGATCAGGCTCAGCAGAAGGCAAGTCAATCTTATTGATAACAGGGACGACTTCCAAGTTGGCATTCATTGCAAGCATTGCATTTGCAACGGTCTGCGCCTCTACGCCTTGTGTCGCATCAACAACAAGAACCGCACCCTCGCAAGCTGCAAGTGAGCGAGAAACTTCATAGGTAAAGTCAACATGACCTGGTGTGTCGATGAGATTTAGTTGGTATTCTTCCCCATCTTCGGCAGTGTAATTAACGCGCACGGCTTGGCTTTTGATAGTAATGCCGCGTTCGCGCTCGATGTCCATCTGGTCGAGAAGCTGTGCCTCCATTTCGCGCGCAGCAACAGTTCCCGTCTGTTCTAAAATGCGGTCAGACAGGGTCGATTTACCGTGGTCAATGTGAGCAATTATTGAAAAATTGCGGATATGTGATTGATCTATTGTCATTTTTGAAAAAATCTATTTGGGCATTCGATTATGATACAATAGTTTTCCCAGTGAGGAGCGATTCGTGCGAAAAGCACACACCGCAGACGGGCTGCAAAAGGTAATCGACACTGGCGACTTTCAGCAAAAATCCTGTGCTGATAATTTAAGAATTAGTCATTCTTGTGTCGCCGCGCGTCTATTCCACCATTCAACCTAATCACTGAGTAATTTATAGATAAAGCACTTTTGCTTTTGATTTGATTAGAAAGGACACGGCTTCAAATGGCAAACATTAAGTCACAGAAGAAAAGAATCATCACGAACGAGAAGTCTCGCATGCGCAATCGCGCAATCAAGAGCGAACTCAAAACTGCAACTCGCAAGGTTAAAGACGCTGTTGCTGAGGGCAACGGCAAAGAGGCTTTTGCAGCAGCATGTGCAGCATGCCGTCTGATGGACAAGGCAGTAACTAAAGGTGTAATTAAAAAGAACCAAGCTGCTAACCGCAAGAGCGGCATCATGAAACTCGCTAACACCGTTGTGACAGAGGAAGATCGCAAGGCCTACGAGCCAAAGAAAGGCGCAGCTCCAGAGGCAACAGGGAACAAAAAAGCTGCTGCAAAACAGGCTCGCAAAGATGAAATGAAAAAAGCTCAGAAGGAGAAGGACAAGCGCCGTTCTGCTCAGAAAAAACAAGAAGAAGCCGCTGCAAAGCGCAAGGCTAAAGAAGAAGCAGAAGCAGCAAAAGCTGCTGCTGAGGCAGAGGCTGCAGAGGCAAGCGAAGAAGCTGCAGAATAAAGCAGCAACTTTCAGCTCGATGAGGTCAATGTTAAACAGTGGCCTCATCGACAAGCCTTCAATGAGTGTCTTTCTGCCTTAATGTCAAGGTTTGGCGGAGTGCCCGTTCGGAGTGCTCGTTGTCGGTTCTGTGATGAGTGCCTCCTTGCTGCTCGGAATTTATGTCGGTATTTATGTCTTCGGAATTTATGTCTTCTTCGGAATTTATGTCTGGCACCAGTGCAAGAAGTCTGACGCTAAAGTCTGATCCCTGTTTTTGGAATTTATGTCTGGCACCAATGCAAGAAGCCTGACCCTAATTCGCAGCGCAAAAGGTCTGACCCTGATTCGAGAAATCTGACCCCTGCTTTAAATCTAACACCACAATCTTATGTCTGACCCCAATACAAAAACTCTGGCACCAAGACGACCCCCAAAGCACATACCATCTTCCTGCCAGAATAACTTGCCTGCTTTCACGGCGAAATACAGTGACGAAATATAGCGACTTACGTCTGACCCTGATGCAAAAAGTCTGACACTCGAAAAAAGTCTGGCACTAGAGAGACGCTTGGGAGACACTTGCAAAAAAAGCAACAAATAATCACATAATTCCGAATTTCCCTATAAAACAAATCCCAAATTAACAGTAAAACAGCACAAAAATGACTAAAAATGACTAATTGACGAATTGATGAAAGTTTAATTTCTAATTTAAAGGAGGCAGGAAGAGAAAGAAGAATAAACAATTAAGGATATAAGCAAATGTAAGCACAGTGGCTGCTTAATCCTTTCACATGTAAAAAATGAAACATCTATTCGAATGTCAAATAGAGTGCAAAGCACGAAGTCAGATATCTGAAACGTCTCTCTTAGCTTTCCAAGTGGCTGAATTAACGTTTAAACCTACGCAGCGAGGACGCTAACTTGATGACGTGTTAAAGTTGTGATTCGAGAAATTTGACTAATGTTAGACCCAAACTTCAGGAGTTCCTTAACTAGTTTCCGAAGAAAAGACCTGGACAGCGTTGGGATTTTACCAAGATTCTTACTTTTAACAAGTCTTTTGACTGCATCAATAACCTCAAGATCAGAGGGTGTAGTGTTCGGAATAGCTTCGCACTGTTTCTGAACATCTGAATCGAGCGTAACCTCGGCGGCCTCGTGCGTATACTGCTTGAGATAGGCAATCGAAAGTGTCGAATCAAGTATCTCTCTTGCCTTTTCGTCGAAATTTTTTGTATCCATATCCCTAAACGAGGACCATCTATAGTTCTCTGCTCGCTTCACGATGCCCGCTTTTACTGGGTTGTTAAAGATGTATGCCGCAGTTTGCAAGAATTGCTGTTCGTCCTGGACAGGCTTTGAGTAAAAGCGGGAATTCCAAAGCGTCCCCGTCCTGCCATATTTTCGGTTAAACCAGCGCACATAAGTTGAGCCAATAGATTGAAAAACACTCGCACATTTTTCAATATCCCCGTAAAACAACGCGTGGATATGGTTTGACATCAACACATAACCAAGCAGCACTACCCCAAATTTTTTGCAGGCATTTTGCAGGCACTCAAGGTAATACTCTCGATCTTCGTCATAATAAAAAATGACCTGCCCATTGTGCCCTTTTTGCCCAATATTAAGAACACGCAGAGGCGAATCGCACCTCAAAGGTCGAGGCATAATGCCCTCCTTTCCCTGTAAGCTTTCGTTTCAACATTAGCCTACTCTGAATAGTGAAGAAAAATAAGAATAAACAGGTTATTCAAAACCGATAGAACAGATGTTGAACTAGTGTACGAGGAAATGAAGAAAAGCGAAATTGGGCTTTCAACGAGGGTGTTTTAAGTGTTTAGTTGGTTGAAATTGGTAAAAAAAGCTATGTCTGACCCATGTGTTGAAATACCCAAATCTATGACTGGCACCATTGCAAATATGAGGTACTTACTCGAGACTTTTTAAATTTAAAAATTAATAAATTAATACTTGGCTATTTTTTAGAGAAATGAATAATCATCAAAATCAAGGATACTCAGGTAAAACAACAAGGGAACTCAATAGTTACGGCGGCAGAAACTTAGAAGCAAATAGACAAAAAAGAAGAAGTCAACCTAAAAAAACAAGTGAACATTAAGCAAGAATGACCATTTTCAATTCATGTTTGACTCCATGGGATGGCCGTGTCTCAATCATAAATAGGGCTCAATGAACTTCCTTTACATACTGTGTGAGTTATATGTCTGGCACCGATGATTTATGTCCGGCACCAATGCTCCTTTTTTATGTCTGACCCCCGTGCTAGAAGTCTGGCACCCTAGCAAGAGAGCTGTTAATCGCTATTCCCACAACTGTTTTATTCTTCGAGTTCAAGTCTGGCACTGGTGATTCATGTCTGGCACCAGTGCCGGAAGTCTGGCACCAGTGCAAGAAGACTAGAATCGCTGTGTCTCCATCAAAAGTTGGCCTCATTGTAACTCCTTGACTTCCTGTGTGAGCTTTATGTTTGACACCAATGTTTTCAATGTTTTATGTCTGGCACTTTTATTTCGAGTCTGACACCAGTGTCGCATGTCTAATGTGAGAATATCTATGCTTCAGAACAAATAAAAAAGGTCACAAACATGAAATCCACAACTCGCAGAAGCGTTAAAACAAGCCGAAACGACTTCTCACCAAGTCCAAACATTAACAAAGAAGCGAGCTTCAGATGTTTAAAGGATCGCGTTAATAATCAATGCGTTTATGACCACTCGGGCTTTAGATCATCGAAATCTTATAACAAATGCGCTGCAATAACAGACAATTTTTCCTGCGGATGCACCTCTAAGCTTTTCTCATTGTTTGCTGCTGTTGTCATTTTTGTAAGTATTCTTTTCCTCGGTGGTTGCGCAAGTTCCGCCGAAAATATCTTCAGCGATGCATCGCAAAGCGAAGGAAACGCAGCCACACAGCAAAGTGGAGACTCGACTATTAAGCAAAATAAAGAAGGGGAAGTTAACGAATCAACAGGATCATCGCCCGACTTCGAAAGCAAAGGCGAACTGAAGGTTCGGTTTATCGATGTAGGGCAAGGCGATTGTGCGTTGGTTTCATTCGGAGAACACCACATGCTCATTGACGGAGGCAAACCAAAGGCCTCAAGCACAGTCTACACAATTCTAGAACGATTAGGAATATCCGAAATTGAAAGAATTGTTGCCAGCCATCCTGATGCAGACCACTGCGGAGGCCTGGCCGGAGCTCTTGAAATTGCCAAGTGCGACAATTTTTACTGTTCAACCACAGAATCCAACACCAGAACCTTCGACAACATTAAAAAGCAGGTCTCCAGGCAAGGAATTGGAATTACCGTGCCAAAAGTTGGCGACAATTTCAAACTTGGAGAAGCAACTGTAACTTTCATTGGCCCGACTAGCAAATTCGAAAGCGACAATAACAATTCCCTAATATTGCGCATTGATTATGGAAATAAATCGTTCCTATTTACGGGCGATATGGAACATGAATCAGAGGCCTCAATTATCCAATCAGGAGAAAACACAAAGGCAGATGTTCTTAAAGTTTCACATCACGGATCGCGCACAGCTTCGGGCTCGCGCTTTTTGAGCAAGGTAAGACCAGAATATGCGGTTATCTCATGCGGGAAAAACAACGACTACGGGCATCCCCACAAACAGACTTTGAATCATTTACAAAAAGTTGGAGCAAAGGTGCTTCGAACCGACGAGCTTGGTGACATCGTGTTTACAACTGACGGAAACACACTAACAGTTAGAACAACAAAAGAAGGTATCGAGGATTAAAAGTCCTCATTATCATCAGTTTTTGAATTAAGAATCCTCAATTCAATTTATGTCTGGCACTAATGCTTAATGTCTGACACCTGTGCAGCAAGTCTGACACCCTTGCAACGTGAAGGGGAAATAGTAACAAAGCAATTGGTTTTAGCAACGGTTTTTGGCGATAAAGAACAGTAGTAATTTAAGGCTGAAACAAGAAGAGAATTTATGTCTGGCACCAATGATTGAACAATTATTTCTGACTTCATTAATCTATGTCTGACACCTGTGCAGCAAGTCTGACACCCTTGTAACGTGAAGGGAAAAAGCAACAAAGCAACAGGTTTTAGTACAGGTTTTTGGTGATAAAGAATAGTAGTAATTTAAGGCTGAAACAAGAAGAGAATTTATGTCTGGCACTAATGCTTAATGTCTGACACCTGTACAACAAGTCTGACACCCTTGTAACGTGAAGGGAAAAAGCAACAAAGCAACAGATTTTAGCAATGGTTTTTGGCGATAAAGAACAGTAGTAATTTAAGGCTGAAACAAGAAGAGAATTTATGTCTGGCACCAATGATTTTGACACCAGTGATTGAACAATTCTTCTGACTTCAGTAATCTATGTCTGGCACCAATGATTTATGTCTGACACCTTTTAAAAGTAGGTGGCTAGCCAAGCGTTTTTGCCAACCACAACGTGAGCACAGCCACAGGGTCGCCTCCGCGCTTCATCTCGATTTCAGCTTCAACCGAAGTCTTTATCGCACGCTTAAGTTCTTCTGTCGAAAACTGTCTGCTCCAAGCCGCATGCTGTTTAACCCGCCAACTCAAAGAAGAAGGAAGTCCTAATTCTTTTGCAATTCGTTCATTAATGTTAGACGTTCCACTTTTCAAGCATTCTTTAGCGCAAATGAGTTCGCGCGCTCTAGCCACGCAATAGTACAAAACACCACTCGGAGTTGTTCCCATCACGCGCGGAAGAAGTTCAATAACCTTAGTCAAGTTACGCGCAGCAAAAGCATCAGCCAAAACCCAAACTTTTACTTCGGCACTCGCGGCCACAAGAGACTCAACTTCCACTTGATCAATCGGGCGTGAGCTCGAATGAGAAGCAATTATTTTTGAAAGCTCATTTGTAATTTTTGTCGTATCTTGGCCTACAAGCTCGACAAGTTTCTTTGCACCAGAATCTAAAAGACGAACGCCCTTTGTTTTTGCAACATCAATTGCATATTTCTCAAATTCCCTAGGCTTTGGGGAATCGCAAGGAATAACTGCATTTTCAGAAATTGCTATTACTCTTTTATATAGTCTTGTGTTTTTTGCCAATTTCGTAGCAAGAAGCAGAAGAATTGAAGTGTCGCTCGGTTCAGTCGCATAATCCGCCAAAACATTAAGCTCTGCCGCATTATATTTATCAACATCCTTAATGATTACCAAACGTTTGTCGCTTGCAAATGGCAGAGTTAAACAAGCACTCACTGCACGCTCTGGTTGATGGGTTTCACCATCAAAAACATCGGTGTTGATTTCCATTTCCCCAAATTCTTTGCATCGGTCTTTCATGCGAGCAAGCAGGGCTGATTTTTTCTGCTCATCATCGCCGATAAGCAGATATATTGGGTCTAACTTCTTTTGTTTCGACTTTGTCACAATTTAATTCTAGCATCGACAAGCGTGTATAATTTTTTGCAGTTTGTCCCCGAGAAAAGAAAGGCGAATTCGATGGCAAAAAAACAAATACCAAATGACCAAAAGTACTACGACCCCGAAATAGAATGCATGCCACGCGAGGATATCGAGAAGATGCAACTCGAGCGCCTTCAAGAAATGGTTAAATTCGCCTATGAAAACGCCCCATATTACAAAAGATCGTTCGACGAAGCCGGTGTCAAACCTGAAGACATCAAAACTTTGAAAGACATTGCCAAATTCCCTTTCATCGACAAGAAGACCGAGCGCGAAACGCAAGGTATCGGGTCTTTCTTCGGTGAGCTTTGCGCTGTTGATGAAGAAGACGTTATCTTTATGGCAACATCTTCTGGATCGACGGGAGTTCCTACTGTGAGCCCTTTTACACAGGAAGACTTCGACTTGTGGCAAGACACAGAAGCACGTCTCTTTTGGCAAGCAGGAATGCGTCCAAAAGATAAATATGTCCACGCTCTAAACTTCGCGCTTTATGTTGGCGGACCAGACGTAATCGGTGCACAGAATTTGGGTGCAACAGCAATTTGGGTTGGAGCCGTTCCTTCCGACCGCCTGCTGTTTGTTCTCAAGCAATATCAACCTACTGTAATTTGGACTAGCCCATCTTATGCATGGCAGCTAGGCAACAAAGCAATCGCAAAAGGTTTTGACCCAAAGAAAGACTTCTCAATTCACACAATCATAGTTGCTGGGGAACCAGGCGGATCAATTAAATCTACTCGCGAAGCAATTGAGAATTTGTGGGGTGCAAAAGTCGTCGACTTCTTTGGTCTTTCTGACATCTATGGCGCATGCGCCGCTATGTGCGAAGCAAAAGACGGCCTCCACATCGTGGAAGATCAGATACTTGTAGAAACAGTTGACCCTGCAACAGGCGAGGTTCTTGAACCTGACGAGCGTGGCGAACTTGTCTACACAACTCTCATGAAGAAGGCTCGCCCGATGATTCGTTTCCGCACGGGAGACATTGGATACGTTTCGACAGACAAATGTAGCTGCGGAAGAACGCTAGCGAGAATTCACATTCAGGGTCGCAAGGACGAAATGTTTATCGTAGGTGCCGTTAATGTGTTCCCAACCGACATCGAATATGTTGTCCGCAAAGAAGAAGGTCTCACAGGCGAGTATTCAATTAGAGTTTATAATGAGAACTATTCAACACGTTACGAGGTGTCGGTCGAGCGCGCACAAGGAAGCAGCGAAAGCTTCGATGCAGTCTCTAAACGAGTTGAGAACGCTCTCAAAACTCACACTGGAGTTCGCCCTGCTAAAGTCCTTGTCTACGATGCAGGAGCACTAGGCACTGAATCGGAACACAAAGCTTCAAGATTTATAGATGAACGCGGAAAAGGAGACAAATAAAATGGCTAAGAATTTTGCAGTTTCCGGACAGCACTACCTGTTCAACGTCCAAGCATTTGCACACACCATTCTCACAATGGGCGGCGATGTTTACGATTATGCCTATCGCGACCGTTCAACTGCAGGCATTATCGATGACGTCAAAAACGGAACATCTGAACTGGGCGTTATTATGCAAACAGAACGCTCTAAAAACGAAATAAACGCGGCACTCGCGGAAGCCGGGCTCAAGTTTGTGCCAATCAAAGAAAGCAAACCAATGGTTGCACTTTCTGCCTCTCACCCACTTTCAAATGCAAAATCGCTTCGTTTAGAAGAACTCGAAGCCTGGCCATATCTCTACTTTGAGCAAAGACCTGACTCACCAGTCTCTTTCTGCGAAGAAGCGCTTGCTCAAATTCCGCGCAATAAAACGATTGCTTGCAATGATCGCGCTTCTCTTTCGGAGTTAGCAGTTGCTGTTAATGGCTACACCATAACAAGTG
Organism: Phoenicibacter congonensis; assembly: GCF_900169485.1. Classification (NCBI taxonomy): domain Bacteria; kingdom Bacillati; phylum Actinomycetota; class Coriobacteriia; order Eggerthellales; family Eggerthellaceae; genus Phoenicibacter; species Phoenicibacter congonensis. The sequence goes on from NZ_LT821227.1 coordinate 1,405,425, forward strand.
GAATTCTTGTTGGAATTACCGATGGCGGCTCACTTGCAACCGTTCCCCTGGAGACTGATGAAACGTTGAGCCTGGGTTATATAGTGAAGGAGAACTCCTCATTCTCACCTGCTGCTGAGCGCTTCATTGAAGAACTTACAAAAGAACTCAACCTTTACGCAAAGTAGAAGAGAAAACTGAGCGGTCGAGGTAAAACCTTGGCCGCTTTTTTCAATATATGGTAATCCAAAAACGTGCGGGAACGCACTTTTTTTATAATTAGACAACACAGTAATTTTTAATAAAACGGGGAAAAATTGATTGAAATAATTTGGCATGGTCGAGGCGGACAGGGCGCGTTCACCGCCGCAAGACTGCTTGGAGCTGCTGCTTCAATTTCAGGAGAGAACTCGTCTCTCGCCTTCCCAACATTTGGGCCTGAGCGCAGAGGTGCACCCATGCGTGCTTTCACAAAAATTGATAGGCGTCCAATTGGCAACAGAAGCGAAGTCAAACAGGCTGATTATGTTGTCTATCTCGATGAAACGCTTTTAGCGGAAGGCTGGGACAAGGAACTAAAAGACACAGTAAAAAATCTAAATGCGGACATGATTACTTCCCCGGTTGTTCTTGTAAACAGCAAGAAACATTTTAATGACCCGCGCATTAAAAGCATTGATGCCAGTGGTATTGCGACTGACATATTAGGGCGAAATATTCCAAACACCGTCTTCTTGGGACTGATTTGTGCAATGTGCGACGCCCTCTCAATTGAAGACGCGCGTGAGGCAATTAGGCACTATATGCCAGAAAAACTTCACGAGAAAAACTTGGCAATTATCGACAAAGTTGCAAACGCTAAAGAAGCGCTAAACAAAAAAGGCGGGGATAATGAGACGATTGTCGCCAGCAATCATGGCTCAAATTCATCCGAATCTAGAATCGCCATTAATAGGCAGAATTCGCCTGAAGGACAGACAACAAAAATTGCTTTTAAAAAAAGCGAGATAGTTAATGGTTTATCAAGACCAAATTGCGTAATTCCTAAGCTACATTCCGAGGCCGTTTCTCCAAAAGAGTTTGCGCACAACACATGCTGGCAAGCTGGGTGGCTAACTACAAAAAATGCGGGATGGAGGACATTCCGCCCTAAGATCGATCAAGAAAAATGCACAGGCTGTTTAAAGTGCTACATGGATTGCCCTGATGGATGTATTTTTAAAATGCAAGAATCTAGAACAGTTGGAATCGATTTAGATTTCTGCAAAGGATGTGCAATGTGTGCTGAGGCATGCAAATTCGATGCGATAGAAATGATTGCAGAAAGGAGCGCTGAGTAATGAGGCATTTTCTTTCTGGCGATGAAGCTCTGGCAGAAGGCGTGCGCCTTTGCCGACCGAAGGTGATTTCGGCCTATCCAATCACACCTCAGACTGTTGTAGTGGAGAGACTCTCAGAAATGGTGGAGGCAAAAACGCTTGATGCAAAATATATGCATGTAGAGTCGGAGCACTCAGCCCTTTCTGCTGCAATGGGCGCAAGCGCCACAGGCGTGCGCACATTTACTGCCACTTCAAGTCAAGGGCTTTTGTATATGGCTGAGGTTCTGACATATGCTGCAGGCGGGCGTTTTCCGATTGTAATGATGAATGCAAATCGCTCAACTGCGCTTCCATGGAACATATATGGCGACCAGCGCGACTCACTCGCACTTCTTGACCACGGATGGATTCAAGCATATGCCGAAAACAACCAAGAAGCTCTCGATTTAACACTGATGGCATATAGGATTGCAGAAGATAAAGACGTGAGCACACCATTTATGATAAACCTCGATGGGTTTGCTCTCACTCACACATATGAAACCGTTGACATCCCTACTCAAGAGGAAGCTGATTCCTACCTGCCGCAATACTCGACAGCGAACCGCTTCGATTTTAAAAACCCAGTCAACATGGCATATTCTGCAGGCCCTGCAACGAACAAACTTTTTAAATTCGCAGAACATGATGACATGGTCAAATCTCTCGATGTTATTTCTAACGCAGAGAAAGAATTTGAGAAAATTTTTGGCCGTCATTACTCAGGACCAGTTGAGACATATCGCTGCGAAGATGCAGAATTTGTGTTGGTAACGCTGGGTTCAATAGCAGGGCTTGCACGCACTGTTGTTGACGACCTTCGAGAAAAAGGAACAAAAGCTGGTTTACTAAAAATTCGCTATATGCGCCCATTCCCTGAAAAGCAAATTGCCAATGCTCTTAAATTCGCTAAATGCTTTGCAGTTCTTGAGAAAGACATCTCGTTCGGCTTCGAAGGGACAGTATTTACAAATGTTAAGTCGGCAATGCATAACAACCGCGCAGATGTGCCTGGCATAAACTTTATTGGAGGGCTAGGTGGCGATGACATTGCAGAAAATGACATTGAAGCAATTTTTAAAGAATGCGAAAAGTGCGCGAGAGCAGGTGTCTCACAAACTGTTTACTGGTTAAGCATCGATGAAGGCCAGGTGAAATAATGGCAGTCAACGCAAGAAGCATAGTTAGTAGCCTGCATCAATTCCGGTTAAACGATATGGGAAATCTAAAAACAAGGCTAACAACCCACTCACAGGGATATTTTTTTGGAAAAACTATTGAAGGCCAGGTGAAATAATGGCTGTCAACGCAAGAAACATAAGCGATAACGAGCTATTCTTCGGACATAAAGCTTGCGCAGGATGCGGCGGTGCACTTGCACTTCGACATGCTCTAAAGGTGCTTGGTCCAGACACGACAATAGCGCTGCCTGCAGGTTGCATGAGCGCTGTTGGTTTCAACTTTCCACAGTTGTGTTTCGCTAACAATGCCATGATTACACCTTTTGCAGCAACTGCGGCAGTAGCCTCAGGAATAGCTGCTGGTCTTGAAATGCAAGGAATAGACACTGCCACTCATCCAGTTATCGGTTTTGCGGGCGACGGTGGTACGGCCGACATTGGAATACAAGCACTGTCTGGCGCAATCGACCGAAACGAAGACATTATTTATTTTTGTTATGACAATGAAGCCTACATGAACACCGGCATTCAAAAAAGCGGCCTCACGCCTCTCTGCGCATCGACAACCACAACTCCTGCTGGAAAAAATGCCCATGGCGCTCTTACGCAAAAGAAAAACATTTTTGAAATCGTGGCTGCCCATGGGATTTCATATGCGGCCACTTCAAGCGTGGGCTACCTTAGCGATTACATAAAAAAAGTAGAGAAAGCGCAATCGATTAGGGGCACGAAGTTTATTCACGTCATTGCGCCTTGTCCTACTGGATGGGGCCACGCAGAGTCAGCTACAGCGAAATTCGCGAAAGACGTTGTAGACTGCGGTCTTTGGTATTTAGCAGAATACGAGGGTGAACAAGTTTGCGGCGTGCCTGGCGGCAAGTTCAAAATCAACAAAGCTCCAAAAGAATTTAGCTCAATCGAGCACTACTTGCGCGCTCAAAAGCGGTTCTCGCGCATTGATGATGATGATATTCGCACAATAACTGCTTCTCGTGATTCCAAATGGAAGCAAATTAAAAGGGATTGGGAATAGATTGGGAATAAGTAGTCAGCCTACAAAGGCACCAGAAGGTCACTCAGCAGAGAGCCGCCAGCAAAAAAGCAACAGAAGAACCGACATTAAGAGTTCGGTCAACACGCATTGTTCGATGGTTTAGATAGTTTGTAAACGTAAGTGAAACTTATCAGAAAAGCTCAATAATCGATATTTTGTAATTGGCAGATGCATCCTCCCTTGGAGTGAACTCAAAATAATTAGCCTTAAACCCTGGTTTTATTAATTAGCGATATAGAAAACAACAAGGAGCGCGAGCACTATAACCCCCGTGAATCCTCTTGCCAATCGCATAAAAAACAAAGAGCTTGCACCAATTTAATGAATGATTGCACGGTTTCATGAAATGACTTAGAAAATTAAATTTTTTGGAATTCTCATCTTAATTCTTATTATTTAGTGTGCTAGAATAGAAACTCCGTGGTCGGGTAGCTCAGTTGGTAGAGCAGCGGACTGAAAATCCGCGTGCCGAGGGTTCAAGTCCCCCTCCGACCACCATTTTCTCTCATGTGTATTTCTTCTTTTCCTAACTCACAGTTTTTTATTGTGCTTTGATTTTCAATTCCATGTTTTGATTAGCTAGTTTCTTCACACATTAGTCATGTCTGGCACCAGTGTTTTATGTCTGGCACCAATGATCCATGTCTGACACCTTCGCAAATGCGCATTACCAGTGTTTTATATCTGACACCAATGATCCATGTCTGGAAGCGATGGAAAAGGGGCCCGGAAAGTATTACTGTTCTTGTCGCAAATTATGTTTCGCCCTAGTGATTTACGTCTGACACCAGTGATCCATGTCTGACACCTTTGCGATTGAATTTGTGTCTGGCACCTTTGCAAATGCGCATTACCACACGGCGGCTTGGTTAATATCTGGCACTTATGCATCATGTCTGGCACCAGTGTTTCTTGTCTGGCACTAATGATCCATTTCTAGCACCAATGGAAGCGGAGCCAGAAAGTATTGCTGTTCTTGTCGCAAATTATGTCTGGCACCAGTGTTTGCGATTGAATTTGTGTCTGACACCTTCGCAAATGCGCATTACCACTCGGCGGCTTGATTTATGTCTGGCACTTATGATTCATGACTGGCACCAGTGTTTTGGAACCAAAGGAAAAGGGGCCCGGAAAGTATTGCTGTTCTTTTCGCAAATTATGTCTGGCACCAGTGATTTATGTCTGACACCTTCGCAAATGCGCATTACCACTCGGCGGCTTGATTTATGTCTGGCACTTATGATTCATGACTGGCACCAGTGTTTTATGTCTGACACCAATGATCCATGTCTGGAACCAATGGAAGCGGAGCCGGAAAATATTACTGTTCTTGTCGCAAATTATGTCTGGCACCAGTGTTTTATGTCTGACACCAATGATCCATGTCTGGAGCCAATGGAAAAGGGGCCTAGTGATTTATCTCTGGCACCAGTGTTTTATGTCTGGCACCAGTGATCCATGTCTGACACCTTTGCGATTCAATTTATGTCTGACACCTTTGCGATTGAATTTATGTCTGGCACCAGTGATTTATGTCTGGCACCAGTGTCAGGACAAGCAAACAGTTAGACCAAACGAAAGCTCAGGCCGACGTCTAGGATTTCTGAGACACAAAGACAGAGGGAATCGAAGCCCTAATTTGCAGTTTATTTACTTCTCGTTTGCTTTCTTTAGAGCGTGAAGAATTGGTAGGCCAAGCACATAGAGTGTCAAAGACTCACTTATGGTGATTGATACGAAACCGAAAAGCCACATCCAACCATAGTAGCCATCTAGGGCGACATCAGTGAAAGGAATTGTGTAAAAACCAGTCCATTCGCAAAGAATCGGCAGGTATGCAGGAACAATCACTGCATTTGTAATCACGAACATGAAAATTGCGAGCATTGGCTTCTCGCGGAGCTTCCAGCACAGAATCGCGCCTAGCAAAGTTGCCAGACTGCCAAAAACGACGTCAAGAAAACCAAGTGCACCTGTACCTGCAATAACAATGTTAAAAAGATTGGCGATAGCGCAACCAATAGGAAGACCTGCGCGTGCAGAAGGATATAGAACTGCTACGACACAAAGTGCTTCACTCAGACGAATCTGCACAGGACCCCAAGAAATTGCAGGAAAAACAAGATTGCACACCAAAGTTGCCGCAGCATAAATAGCTGCAATTATTCCCGCCTGTGCTATGTTGTTGAGATTTTTCACGATTGACTATTATACAGAGCCGACAAGAACAAACCCCTGCGTTTCGAATTTATTTTTTCGAAATTATCAATGATGAACTAGATTTTATTAAGGCAATGGATGCAACAATCGGCACAATTGGTTAAATTTACCACTATTCCTAAAACTCAATGAGCGGCAATGACGCGTGTGCCGAAGAAAGACCATTCCTCGCAAATAGAACTAGCTAAGCTTCATGTCTCCATCCTTTATCCAGCCGAGTTTACGGCATGCAACCCCAAATGCCCACGCAAGAAGAGCTGGGAGAACTACAGAAATGAGAACTAGCCCAATCCAATCGAAAGTAGTGGGAACAATGGCCGCAGCCCCATCCATCAATGCTTCCGCAGAAGGATTAGTCCAACCGGTCCACACTCCGATGGGACCAACAAGACCGCAGGTGCCCATGCCCGACGAAACGGCAGCTCCGTTCATTTCTAGTTTAAACACGCATGTAGAAAGTGGGCCAGTTATTGCGCTTGCAGCAATAGCGGGAATCCAAATTCTAGGATTGCGAACAATGTTTCCCATTTGAAGCATCGAGGTGCCAATGCCCTGCGACACAACTCCTCCCCAGCCGTTTTCCTTGAACGAAATAACAGCAAAACCAACCATGTTTGCACAACATCCAGCCAGTGCTGCGCCACCCGCAAGGCCTGTCAGACTCAACGCAGCACAAATTGCCGCCGATGAAATTGGTAATGTGAGTGCAATCCCCACTACAACCGAGACGATCACTCCCATTATCAGCGGTTCTTGTGTGGTCGCCCATTTAATCAAAGTTCCAACTACCATCGCGCCACCGCCAATTGGCGCAGCGATAAAGAATGCAACACCAACGCCGACAAGAATGGTGACGATTGGAGTAACAAGAATATCAACCTTAGTTTCCTTCGACACCAACTTACCAAATTCGGCAGCAACGATGGCAACCACATAAACTGCAAGCGGTCCGCCTGCTCCGCCCATCACATTGGTGGCATATCCCACAGGAATTAGCGAAAATAAAACCATAGCAGGTGCATTTAACGCATACCCAATAGCAACTGCCATCGCTGGACCCACCATCGCGGACGCAAACTTGCCAATTGTATACCCTGTGCCCGCAATATCGATGAGCGACGTAGTCAAAAATGCGATTCCGAACTGCGTGCCAATGGTGTCCAGAATGGTTCCTACCAAAAGCGTACAAAAAAGCCCCTGCGCCATCGCGCTCAATGCATCCACGCCATACCTTTTGAGGCTCACTTCGACATCTTTTCGCTTGAAAAATGCTTTTACTTTATCCATTTTTAGAATCCTCCCTTAGAAATAATAAAGGTGAAGAACAAAATGAATAAGAGCAAACTGCATATTTATGCTCTTGCAAAATATAAATCGGCTAAATCTCGCCTTTTGAAAAGTTCTATAATCATGGCAATCTATCTAGGAGGCAAAAATGAAAATTGTAGTTTTGAGCGCAAGCCCTCGCGAAGGCGGAAACACATCAATCATGGTTGACGCTTTCAAAGAAGGTGCAGAAATCGCCGGAAACACCGTAGAGGTAATTGACGTTGCTTCGAAAAACATTGCACCATGCAGAGCCTGCCAGTACTGTTTTGAACACGAAGGCCAATGCGCGCAAGAAGACGACATGACAGCGATTCGCAAAACCCTAAAGGAAGCAGACATGCTTGTCTTAGCCAGCCCAATCTATTGGTTTGATGTTTCTGCGCAACTTAAGCTTGCTATCGATCGCCTTTATGCATTTGGCGGAACCGGCTTTAACTTTTCAAAAGTTGCCATGCTCCTTGATTCAGGATCTGACGGAGTGTATGAAGCAGCAACGGCAGCCTTCAAAGGAATGTGTTCCTACCTCAAATGGGAAAACATGGGCATCATCACAATTCCTGGAATGGTAAACAAAGGCGACATGGCAAACAATCCAAAACTTGATGATGTTCGCAAATTTGGAGCCTCGCTAAAATAAATGAGGAGAGAGTTGTAAGACACTTCAATTGTTGCATTTCTATTGGCAACTCTATTTGAAAAAGCAGCACTAAAAAAAGAACTTACAAACTCCGCGACGCTTGTTCTAAAAAATAATCACAACAACCATGCAGGGGATTTAGAGTTTATCCCCTGCTTGCTTAATAATTCGAAATCTGGGAATGGCACTAGAGCTTAACAGCATCAATAATTTATCGATGCGCATGAGTAAAAGATAATAATCTGTCCAAATCAGAAATCTTATTGCTTGGCCTGTTTGGCTAAAAGTTTTGTGGGAACTGGAAGATAGGCGCCGATGAGACAAGCAATTCCAAACCACGGAAAACTCTCAACGGGAAAACACAAAAGAAGCGTGCCTATAGCCATCAAAGGTTTACGCTGAATGCCAGCTACAAGTGTTGCAGTTGTAATTGCTACGCAAAACATGTCGTTAAATCCACCAATAGAAGCAACGCCGTAGCCAAGCGCGATTCCTGCAAAAATGATGGGAAAAAAGTGTCCACCTTTCCAACCAAAATTGATGCAAAGAGGCGTCATGGCGCATTTTAAAAGACCTGTTGCAATCAGCAAACTACCCGGAACGACCGTCCACATTTCCATCAATTCAAAAGACTGAGACTCTCCAGAAAACAGTAAATATGGAAGCGGAATTGCGAGGATACCAAGCACAAGCCCAGCAATAACAGGCTTTAAAACTTGACGCTCCCCCATTTTCTCACCCAGTTTCTTAAAAGCAAATGAAGACCCATGGAATATTAGAATTGCTGCATATGCAGAAATCACACAGGGTATCGCCCACCACAATTTATTTATGCCAGGAGTAACACCGCCAAAACGCGGTATTCCACTTTCAGTTCCAAAAATTGAAGTAAACAGAGCGATTCCTAAAGTTGCTCCAATTGCAGAAGCTGTGTACAACACAAGTTTCGCTCTGCGATGGAACTGAAAATTTGAAGGGTCGAAATCGTTCATACAATCTTCAGCTGTTGTAACAACCCCTGCAAATGGAGAAGCAAAAATCGCAGAAAGTGCCGCTGAAAGCGTGGTGTCTGTAAGCAGCTTAACGCGTATTCCAGCTGCTTTTAGACTTGTGCCAATTCGCGTGCAGGCAGCCGCGATTATTCCCGTGAGGCCTGCTTCAGGACCAATCGAACCGCCACACACAATAGGTAGCAAAAATCCAACAACACTTGCGCCAGGTTTTTTTAAACTATAGCCACCAGTAGTTTTAACCTTCTCCATCACTGTCTCAAGCAATTCTGGCTCACCACCGACGCGCGATGTCCACATCCCAATAATCAAACCTCCACTCACACAAAAAGCAAGTGGCAACCACCAAGTAGGAATGTTTGCGTTTATCAAAAGGCCAGAAATTAAGTTGTTGGAATCCACCCAAAGTAATTGAGTGAGAGCTGATGAGGCCCAGAAAACTGCCCACACAAAGAGGCCAATAACGAACCCAATAAAAACAGCGAGAAGAACCATCCCAAAGCCAATTTCAGCTTTCTCTGAAGCGCTTTCAAGGGGCTTGCCTACCTCACCAACAAACTCTTTGTCTTTATTTTTACCATTTTTCATGCGTTGGATTATACGCCGTGGATGTCGAAAGGCGGGGCAGAGCGTGAAAGTTAACGAATCAACAGCACCCTCTTAACAATGGTGCCAGACATGTTTCAATGGTGCCAGACATGAATTGCGATGGATCTTTAATCAGCGGTTTACATTGGTGTCAGACATAAAGTCGAAGGTACTTTTAAAAATGGTGCCAGACATGAATTGCGGCAGCAATAATGCCGACCTCGTTTGAACTTTAATAAGCGGATTTATATTGAATTTTTGATTCCTGAATTAATTACAAGAGATTACTACGAAACCTCAAAAGAATGGTGGAGCTTAGGGGGCTCGAACCCCTGACCCCCTGCTTGCAAAGCAGGTGCTCTCCCAACTGAGCTAAAGCCCCACGCTTATAGGTCTCGCACTCTTCAATGGTGGGCCCGAATGGACTTGAACCAGCGACCTCACGCTTATCAGGCGTGCGCTCTAACCAACTGAGCTACGGGCCCTCGAAAAGTGCGTTTCTTATCTTACTACACTTTCTGAATAGTTTCCAATTCTTTTTCTAAATTCTTAAAAATTTTTGAAACTTGTCTTTCCTCCATCAAGTGTTTGCAGATAAAACAACAATAAATGCTCCCTCGACTAGAAGAATAGTGCAGGCGTCATGGGGATTATTACAGAAAGACATGTGTTCAGCATCAAAATCCTTTAGCCATGCGTGCTAACAGAAAAACCTGTCGGAAACTTCGGGGTTACTATAATCGTGCCAAGCTCATCCGTGCAAAAAACCCTCACATCATGCTTTTGAAGGAGCCCTAACGCCTCGGATGATGGATGCCCATACCTGTTCCCCTTCCCGACAGAAATCAATGCGACTGATGGTTCTAGCTCATCCAGCAATGCATCGTCAACCGAAATTTTAGAGCCATGATGGCCGATTTTAAAAATGTCAATTGTCCCAAGGTTTTCTTGCTGAAGCAACTGCCGAAGCGGTTCTTTTTCTGCATCTCCAGTAAGCAGAGCGCAAAATTCTGCCTCAGAATCGCTATTTGCATTACAAGAAACTTTAAGGCAAACACTATCTTCGTTCCCTCCTTCATTCGAGAATTCCATCGGCCACACAACCTTGCATGAAAAATTCCCAGCTCGAACGCAATCACCAACTGTCAAACCGCACAACTCTTTCCCAGTGGCTTCTGTAGCGGCGGATCGAAGTCGATTGCATCCCTCACAAGCGCAAGTTTTCGCATCTGCGGCAGAATTAACAGCGCCTATGCTTTCGTAACTCCTAAGAACCTCCAAACAACCCATGTGGTCGTCATCGTGATGGGTTATTAGAACCCCATCTAGCGAAAATACGCCCAACTTAGCCAATCCTGTTCTTAATTTTGTTTCATTGTTCCCAGTATCAACGAGAAAATTGCAACCGTTGCTTTGAATTAATATAGCGTCTCCCTGTCCCACATCTATAAAAGCAATTCGGTTTTGTGGAACGATGAAGGAGACAAAAACAAAAGCAAACGGCAGCATTATGCAAACAGAAAGAGATGCGCAAGCCAGCCTTCTGCTTAATTTTGGCCAAACAACAATAAGACTTAGAGCGAGAAGAGCAGAGAATAAAATCGATAGAACCACGTCAAAATCCAACGGTATGCAAGCAAAAGGAATTCTGCCCAGAATTTCGACGCACTCGTAAAGCGGAAATGCAACAACAGATGCGCCAAAACAACAAAAACTCGCAATGGCGGGAAAAAAGATAGAAATCAGGGCTGTCAAAAGTCCAAACACGCACGCAGCAGAGAAAAGAGGAGTAGCAATCATATTAGCAATCACGGAAATTGTCGATATTTGCGAAAAGATAGCAGCTGAAAAAGGTAGCGTCATCAAATTAGCTGCCATGGTGAGAGCAATCGGCTGAATGATGATGCCATTTGCGACTTTATTTCTGCAATCAGCCCATGAACTAAACAATCGCGCAAACACAATTATCCCGAATGTCGAAGCAGAAGAGAGATATAGAGAAACCGATGTGCACGTTGAAGCATCGGCAACAATAAAAAGAATTATGCAAAGAGAAAGCGCGTTTAAAGAATCCGCGCGTCTTTCCTGGACACCAGCAATCAGACACAAAACCACCATTATCGCTGATCTAACTGCCGAGATGGGAATACCAGAAAATAGAAGATAACAAAGAACAATTGCAACAGACGAAAACGAAGATGCGCGATGACTGACCTTGAATTTTTTTAGCAATAACAGAAAAAAGCTAACAACAATTGCAAGATGTGCGCCAGAAACGGCAACCGTGTGAGCCAACCCACAGACCTTAAACTCTTCGTATGTTCCATCATCTTCAATGGTGTTTTTATAGCCGCAAACTAAAGCCTGCAACAGCCCACCGCACTGCCCTCCGAAAGTCTCGAAATTGCGGATTGAATCTCTGCGCATGTTCACAACTGCAGATAGGACAGGGTTTATCGAAACAGTTTCAGCTTTCGAAACCTTAAGGATTGAACAAACGGAGCGATTAAAGTTAAAGTCTTTAGACTCAGGCTTTAGACTCTTAAAAGTCCCTTTCACTTTCAGCTTTTCTCCCACCAAAACACATGTGTTCTTGTCAAGATAGGCGAGCACTCGCAAATCTCTGAAATCTTTCGAATTAAGCGAAAGAATTGTTTGATTACCAAACTCTCCCGTCGTGGAGTCTTCTAACACTTGCGCATCAATTTCTGCGACTGACGAATTTAGTGCAATTATCGCGTTGGATTCTAGAGAAACGTTTTTGTAAACACCAAGCGTAGCACCTAGCATCAAAAAGCTAAGCAGAAGAAAAAGCCATCGACGCTGCTTGTGGACACACGCAAACAAAGAGATTAAAAGACCGAACGCAAACACAGACAAAAGCGTGTTCTTCATGGAATCATCGAAACTTCGCGTACCTAAAAAAGAGAGAAGACACGATCCCCAAAGAATGAGCGAACAAGGCAAAAGAAAAGGCATTGAAGGTTTGCGCGGCGTTTTATCGTCGATGACAACATCGAAATTCGCACCTTGTTCGCCAGTCGAAATAGCAAAATCATGCCCAGCGCCATGAATGCTTCCAAACTTTTTCTTTCTGATTTTCAAAGTCGAAAAAGCTGAAACCAACTTTTGCAAAGAGAAGGGTAACCGCACCAAGAAGCTCAAGGCACAGAGCTTTTTCAGAAAGAATGAACGTAACTTTTTCAGTCGCCTAATCACAGGAGTCTCTAGCTATCAAACGACGAAATAATATTTGAACAGGGCATTGAAAATAAAGCCAGAGCATGACCATCTAAAAGCGGACGAGTACGCAGGATGCAACGAATCTGATGTTTAACAATGATTATCAAAAGGCGCTGCTTTTTAGTGCTAATTTTTGATTCTTTGCATGGTCCGAACCGGTCCACAATTGCACAAGACCTACATGCAGAAAAACAGTACCTAAATAAAAACCGTCCCAATTCAACAGCAATTAAAAACGACATCGGAATTTCTGAAACATTTACCACAGGAATACAAATCAATGCAAATCTATTGCTTGATTTTTGTCGTACGCACTTCACGATAACTTGTGGAGTAAAAAACAATGCAAGCTGGATTTTTAAATTCAAACGCATATCTGACTCCTAATGGACTCAAGAGTCTTTACACCAATTCCACTAACATTCGTTAAATCGTCGACGGACTTAAAGGAGCCGTTTTGCTTTCGGTACTCAATGATTTTTTGCGCCTTAGAAGGACCAATGCCTGAAATTGTTTGTAGAAGTGAGGCATCTGCGGTGTTTATGTTTACCTTCCCCGCTCCCGACGCACCACCGCTTCCTTGCAAAGTAGATGCTCCCGAACTTCTCTTTGCAGCCGAACCCGAAAGTGTTTCGTCCGCAGCACCATCAGCATCGACCTCAGGCTCGACTTTAGCTGGGATGATAATCTGTTCGCCATCCTCGCATTTCTTTGCTAAATTCACAGAATTTAGATCGGCATTCTCTGTCGCTCCGCCGGCCAGCTCAATAGCCTGAGACACACGCGCATCGGCATCTAGCTCTTGCAGCCCTGGATTATTAACTTCCCCTGCGACATGAACAAATATTTTTTTAGAATCAACAACATCATCTTTAGAATTCACGCTTTCGACCTCAAATCCCGAATTTTCACCAGTGGTAAAAACATTAAAAGCAAAGTAAGCAATCGCAACTATAAGAAGCAAGGCGATTCCTACCATATAGACTGGCTTTTGGTTCTTCTCTTTTTCATCCTCCTTGAAATTAGAGGCAAATTCTTGGAATGGCACAAGCACCTCCTTCATTCAAATTGCTAACTCAAAAGCCTAGCTTGAACAATCCAAAAAACTAAGAAAGAATTACCCACCAAAAGTGAATAAACAAGTGTTGAACGAGTGAATACAGAAATGAAAAAATGCACTGACACTGGGAAAATAATACAGAATCTAAATGAAATTGCCGCTTTTGCAGATGAGACACATTCATGTCTGGCACCAGTGTAAATGGCCGACAATCATGACTGGCACCAGTGTATAAATCGTGGTTACACAGGCATAATTGACTGGAGTCTAGGAAAATCGACGCCTTATTAAAGCGTTAATTCGACAGATAATACAAAATTGAAGAAATGAAACATTTCTAATAATACATTTAAGTGCATGTCTGGCACCAGTGCTTCATGCCTGGCACCATTGTAAACTCACGACACAAATTCATGTCTGACACTAATGCGTGATGACTGACCCCAGTGTTATTTCACGACACAAATTCATGTCTGGCACCAGTGCTTCATGACCGCCACCAGTGTAAATTGAAGCAAAAAGGGATAAAAACTACCTAAAAGGTAGCTAAGAGAAAAAATGATGAAAATAGATTAGACTCTGTGGAGTTCTGCCGAAGCTACGATTTCGTCAATCCACGAAGGATCAAAAAACTCTTCTTCCTTTTTGACCTCATCCAAATGCGCATGGGTTTCAGGCATTTTTGGCATAAACAAAGTACAACAATCCGAGGCGTCTTGCGATGATATTTCAAAAGTACCAAGCCTGATTGCCTCATCAATAATCTCGAGTTTGTCAAAGCCAATCAATGGACGAAGAACCATTTTTTCAGACGCATCAGAAGTGGCAATCATATTCTCTATTGTCTGAGAAGCAACCTGACCTAGACTTTCACCTGTAACAATCGCCTTGGCACCACATTGTTCAGCAAGTGCGTTAGCCACCTTAAACATGAGTCTGCGATAGAGAACAACACGAAGCTTCGGTGTGCAAGAAAGAGCAATTTTCCTCTGATAGTCGCCAATCGGGCAAACAAAATACTGGTGCATACAGCCACGTTTTGCAAGCACCCTGGCAATGTCGTCCACAAGGTATTCCGATTCGTCTCCAGTTTGAGGGCGACCCGAAAAATGCACACCAATGCAAGTTGCCCCACGTTTCGCTATCTTCCAAGCTGCAACTGGAGAATCAATCCCCGAAGACAACAAGCATATAACCTTGCCTGAAGTGCCAACTGGCAAGCCACCAACCCCAGCAATGGACCGCGCACAGACAAAGCACTGATTTTCAATCACCTCAACGTTAACGGTAACATCAGGTTCTTTCATCTTCACTTTCTTCTCAGGGAAAGCATTGCAAAGAACTTCGCCGATTTCCCGATTTAGAACCATGGAGTCAGGCTCAAAATTTGTGTGATTTCTCCTAGCCTGCACTTTAAAAGTCTGAAACTCACCTGCATCAGCCAACGCCTCAACCGCAAGCTCTTTCATGGTGTCATATTCAGCAAGACACTTAAAACCTGCCGAAACCCTCTGAATTCCGGGTATTGTGGCAATAAACTCCTGCGCACGCACCTGTTCATCGTGCGTTGTTCCTTCCTTTAAGAAGACAACTATTCGCCCGCTAATACGATGACAAGCGGAAACAGGAAAATCGCAAGTAAGAGCTTTTATATTGTCTACAAGCTTCTGTTCAAACCTACCGCGATTGTGCCCTTTTAGACCAATTTCGTGGTAATGAACGAGAACGACACGCTGGAAAGTGTCAGCTGCCATGGTTTAGTGATGAATAGCGTCGATGGTTTGAGGATCGTAAGAAACTTCCCCGCGATAAATCTCATTAAATGCCATAGAAAGTGGTTTTACAGTGCTGGCCTGCGCAATTTCCTTTGCAGTCTCCGTACTAACTGCGCGGTTGCGCTGGCCTCTCATCATGTCATTAATGTCATGAGCACGCTTCGATGCCATCGAGCAAAGTAAGAATCTGTCGTTTTCCGACCTGTTAAGAAGTTCGTGAATTTTTGGTTCTACAACGCTCATTATGAAAATCTCCTATTTATAGAGTTAATCTGCAACCCTATTAATATACTCTTTTAGCTCCTTGAATGCAACATCTAGGTCGTCATTTACAATTATCTTCTCGTACTGCTCGGCGCACTCGAGCTCGAACTCAGCAGCCTGCATTCTCTTTCTAATTGATTCTTCGGAATCGGTGTTACGGCCTCGAAGCCTGCTCTCGAGAATTTCTAACGAAGGAGGCATAATAAAAACGCTGTGACACCCTGGGCACTTTTTCATTACATCTGAAGCACCCTGAACTTCGATTTCCAAAAGGACAACATCCCCATTGTCTAAATGATCATGAATATATTTACGAGGAGTCCCATAAAGATTGCCACTGTATTCAGCCCATTCAAGAAACCCATTTTGTTCAATTGATTCTTTGAATTCATCGCGAGACATAAAATAATAGGATTTGCCGTTCGTCTCTCCCTCGCGTGGCTGACGCGAGGTTGCTGAAACACTCAGCCAAACTCCGTCGACATCATCGAGCAACTTTTTAATAAGCGTTCCTTTACCGCCACCTGATGGCGATGAAATAATAACTAGTTTTTCGTATTCATTTTCCATAGAAAGTAGTGTAGCGCAGTTGCGGAGGAAGTACAGGAGTTTATGTCTGGCACCAGTACTGAACGTCATTCACTAGCGTTGAAATTCATGACTGGCACTAATGCTTTGCGTCTGTCACCAGTGCTGCGAATTCATGACTGGCACTAATGATTTGCGTTTGTTACGATTGCTGCATGTCTTTTTCTAGCGTTAAAATTCATGACTGGCACTAATGAAACATCACTAATCAATCACGTCTGTCACCAGTGCTGGGAATCCATGACTGGTACTAATGAAGCATTAGCATTGATTCATCACTGGCGTTAGTGCACAATAACTGTTTCATGACTGGCACTTTTGCGAGGGAGATAGCAAGTTACGAAAAGACTAAGCAGAAATCACGAGAATAACGCCGGAAAATGCAAAATAAGCGAATTCTCAGGGATTGTTTAAAGGGCAAAAAATACCGCAAAACAAAACAAAACAAGCCATGAACTAGCCAAAAAGTTCAAGTGAAACTAATGACAACGCTTCAATTAGAGTGAACTTTCGTCTAGTACAGAGTAAGGTCAACTGTAAGTATCAGATGTCGTGTTCTCACAACTCAGCAGCACAAAAACTTATATGACAAAACGAAATACCTCGCCCAGAACTCTCAGTTTTAAAATTGCTAAAGTTATAAAGACATCTTTACGTCGCAAGAATGCCAACTTGATGCCTAGTCAGACCCGTGACCCGAGAAATTTGATTTATATTAGATCCAAGTTTTAGAAGCGACTTCACAAGTTTTCTTAAAAGTGACCTGGACAGAGCAGATATTTTGCCAAGATTTTTCTCTTTCACAATTCGTTTCACCGCATCAATCACCAACATATCCGATGGCGTGCTGTTTGGAATCACTTCGAACTCTTTCTCGTCATCGGGACTCATTTGACTCTCGGCAACATCATGTGTGTACTGCTTGAGATACGAAATCGAGAGCGTAGTATCCAGGATTTCCTTAGCTTTAGCATCGATTTTTTCAGAATCTAGATCCTTGAATGAAGACCACTTGTAATTTTCTGCCCGCTTGGCCATTCCCGCCTTGACGGGGTTGTTGAAAATGTATGCGGCGGTTTGCAAAAATTGCAGCTCATCCTGCACAGGTTTCGAATAAAAACGCGAATTCCACAAGGTGCCCGACCGGCCATATTTTCGATTAAACCACTTAACGTACCGCGACCCAATGGATCTAAAAACCTTGTCGCACTTTTTAATGTCCCCATAAAACAGCGCATGAATGTGGTTCGACATCAGCACGTAGGCGAGCAACACTATCCCGAACTTATCGCATGCATTTTGCAGGCATTCAATGTAATACCCACGGTCCTCATCAGAATAAAAAATTACCTGGTCGTTGTGCCCTTTTTGCCCGATATTTAGAACCCCAATCGGAGAGTTGCATCTTGGCGGTCTTGACATTTTGTCTCCTCTTTCTCGCGAAGTCTTAATTGTTGATAAATAAGCCTAGTCATAAAAGTGAAGAAAAATAAGAAAGAAATGGTTATCCAAAACTGATGATTTAAGTGTTGAATAAGTGAACATCAAGATGATGATTTTGTAAAAAATAAGTCTATGCTGGGTAATCTCGAAGATAATTTCAGCAGAAATTGATGTCTGTCACCATTGCTGGCTCAACCGACGATTTCTGCATTCATGTCTGTCACCAGTGAAATTTATAGGCAGAGCTGTGAAAATTGAGTCAAAAAAGTCAAGATAATTAGTAAAAACGAATTTTTGCTACAAATGAACAATTCATAAAAACACCTTTATACAGGTAATTTCCCGATAAATCCCACAGTAAATTACCGATACATCACAAAATAATTGAACGAACCAAGTCAACTGTAGTTACTAATCATTACATCTGCGAACAATGTGTTATGCCTACCACCAGTGCAAGATCAGTACGACATGACTGACACCAATGAGACATGTCTGAAACCAGAACTAAAGACTATCATCTAATCCCGAATTCATGTCTGTCACCAGCGCTTGAAGACTGTCTTCAATGGCAGCACTTAAACATGCAATCTTGAATTCATGTCTGTCACCAATGTAACACGTTTGTCACTTTTGCGAATTAGTTCAGCCTGATTTCTTTGAACCAAATGTATGTCTGGCACCAGTGGCTAACGACTGTCACCTTGCGAATTGAATAAATTTGCTATTAAACAGAACATTCAGCTGGAGCTGGTAACCCATGATGCAATGCGTCATGTCTGACACCAATGCAAGAAGTCTGACACCAACGCTATAAACTAGCCACAAGGCTTTTCGCAACAACTTAAAAGGCGCTGGCCAATAACGTCAACGCCATGAAATAAGTAAATTAAACAATTTAAAAACATGTCTGGCACAAATGTGGTTGGACTGACTCTTTTGCTAATTGCAGTCGATTTTTCTTTGACACCAAATTCATGTTTGGCACTAGTGCGTTATGACTGTCACCTTTGACTGACCTGCAACTGCAAAACATGACTGGCACCAGTGACTGATGACTCACCAGTGCCGGCGAAAAGATCGCCAGCACCAGCACCAACCGCGCAATCACTGCCACCAAAAAACTTCTACTTAAAAAGAACCAGCGTGTTCGGACGAGTGTCCCCTTCTACTCCCTTCGCATCAGGATGCGCCCTTTGTAACTCGTCGAGGTCGCCAAACTCGAGCGCACGTGAGTTGCAAACATCCATGCAAGCTGGATTCTGCCCGTCTTTTGTAAGGTCAAAGCAGAAGTCACACTTCATACTCTTCTTCTTATCAGAATCGATTGTTGGCGCGCCAAAAGGACAAGCTTTCGCACATTTTCCGCAACCAATGCAAACGTCTAGGTCGACCTTTACAACTCCAAGCTCGTTGTCGCGACTCATTGCGCCAGATGGACAATTTTCCACGCATGCAGGGTTCTTGCAATTATTGCAGCTTCTTGAGTGATAGCTCATTCTCACATGAGGAAACGAACCCCACACCTGGCTGTTCACAAAACGAAGATTAAAACCAGCATCAAGATTACGCTTGTCTTTGCATGTGACAACACAAGCCTTGCAACCTGTACACTTAGTTTCATCGATAAAAAATCCTCTAGCCATCTAACTTCACCGCCAAATCAACTTTCCAATCTTCTTCAAGAGATACGCTCGACTTCCTCATATCTGCAATACAAGCATTCCACGACTCTACGTCTGGCCCCGATGGAAAATCGCCCGTCAAAACATTAGGAGAGCCGGCGATGCATCTTCCGTCTTTCATGTCTACCCAAACACCCTCATGAATGACAATGACGCCAGGCATAACGCGCTCAGTGATGTGAAGTTTACGCAGAATTTTTCCACGAGAATTAAAGATTTCAATCACTTCGCCCTCTTTGAAGCCCTTTTCTTTTGCGTCAATAGGATTGACCTCAAGCTCATACGGAAAAGCCTCACGCAAATAATTCACCTGATTAAACACGGTGTGTGTTCCACGCAAATCATGAATACCAAGCACTTGATAGGGATACTCACCTTTAACGCCATTCTCAAAATCTTTGAAAGTCGCTTCATATCCTTCAGTTGGCGGAACATATTTAGCATAGGCATATCCCTTGTTCCAACCAGCTTTATCAACAGCTTTCTTCAAAGCCTTGCAATAAAGCTCAATCTTTCCACTCTCGGTTTTAATCGGATTGGCCTCAGGATTTTGACGAAGCTTCTTATTAGCAATGTAGCCATAGTTGTCACCAAGATGACGTTCCACTTGATAAATTCCGGCCTTCTTCAGTTCAAGAATAGGAACACGACCATACTGAGGTTTACCTTTCACTCCTAGTTCTTTGAGATCATCTTCAGTAACGCTCACGAGCTTTTCATAATCCTTGCCGTTTTCCTTAACAACTGTTGTGCCAGCAATGATGTTATAGCAGCGCTGTTTGTTATTCACAGGGTTTGCCTGATAGGCATCAACTCCAAGGCGCTTTGCAATTTCTTCAGCAATCCATGCATCGTCTTTTGACTCAAAATATGGCTCAATTACTTTTTCTGTCCATATAATCGCTTCACGATTTCCTTGTAAAACCTCACCTTCTTTTTCCCATGGAGTAGTCACAGGAAGGACAACGTCAGAATATTGACATTCTGGCGTAAATGTATAGTGGTTCGTCACAACAAAATCGACTTTGTGGTGCGCTTCGATGCCTTTGTTCACGTTGTTGGTCTGATTTAATGTCGCGCTGTGGCTGTGATAAATCACATGAATATCAAGCGGTTTTAATCCATTTTTGCCATCGCGCCATGTGCCAGAGACAATGTCTTGCCAGTGATGGTTTGTGCAAAGTTTAGGCTTAGACAGAGGATTTTTGATTTCCTCGATTCTGTCTTTGCCTTTCTTGATGAGGTTAGGACCACCGTTAGTCGACGACTCTTGAGAACTACAAGAGAAGGCTCCACCTTTAATTCCCATGTTGCCCGTCAAACTACCAAGTGCCATTTGTGCTAGGCAAACATGCTGAGCCTTCTCAACACGAGCAGAATTCCAGCTGAAGAGACAAGTTGTAGGCTTGTTTTTGATAATCATCTCGGCGATTTTGTTGATGTCCTCAACAGGGGTTCCGCAGATTTTCGATGCCCATTCAGGTGTCTTTGGTTCATTATCATATGTTCCAAGGACATAATCCATGTAGTTTTCTTCCACATTAGCACCCTCTGGCATATGATCAGCGTCAAAACCGATAGTGCAACGATTAAGGAAGTCCCAATCTATGATGCTGCCTCCAGCTTCTTTGTCCTTCTGAATAATTACATAGGACAAAGCGAGAAGTAAAGTAGTGTCTGTTGCGGGTCGAATAGGGTAATATTCATCGGCAAGTACAGCCGCCGTTCTCGTAAACATTGGATCAATGCAAATGATTTTCGCGCCAGCCTCTTTTGCTCTTCTCAAGTTCAAAAGTGGCATGCCCATTGAAGATTGTGCAGGATTGCATCCCCACAAAATAATCAGTTTTGCATTCATCAAATCCATGCGGTCATTCAAGCAGTGGCTCTTTGCAGTAACACCACAAATTGGCTCCATTGCCTTGTTCCAGCATCCCTTAGAACGGCTGCCAGACTTTGCAACATATCCACCATAAAGCGCGAGTGTGCGCTTCATTTCACCACCATCAAGAAGGTAAATGGATTTATTGCCATAATTCTGCTTGGCTTTTTTGAGTTGTGAAGCTACGATGTCGAGTGCCTCATCCCAAGATATGCGCTCCCACGTGTCTCTTCCGCGCATGTCTTTACCTTTTTTGCCTTCTGGGTCAAAATGCTTGCGCTTCATTGGGTATTTTAAACGCTCTTTTCCAACGATTTGAAGTCTCTCCGAAAGACCTCTGACACATGCCCTTTGTTGAGGGTAGTCATAGGAATCGGGGTGGGAATCGTCGGTTTTTAGTCTCACAATTGTGTCGCCTTTGACCTGCGCTTTTAAGCAACAAGTGCCACCACAATTGTGCCAGCAAGGTGCGTTTTTCCAAACTGCCTCACCTGTAGCCTCTTCAGCCTTTTTGAATGCGTCTTCCTCGACAACATTTGATAGTTTATTAGTGCAGCCATCAAGCATCGTGGCTGCACTAAGCACAGCAAGTCCCTTGAGGAAGGTTCTTCGGCTGAAATCCCTCCCCTTCAAGGTTTCTTCAAGATTCATTAGTCCTTTACTCCTAAATTTTGAATATTTATTACTATTTAGTTTTTAAAATCAGGAAAGCTCAGTACTCTCCCGAGAATTTAACAGAATTTCACAACTCGTTTCTTGAACAAGAAGCAGAGTTCTGTGTATTTATTACTAAACCTACCCATCTCTAACGCTTTGCCAATAGAAACAGATTGTTGTCAAATGCAAATTAATTGAGTTCGGTCACTCAAATGCAGCTTAAACTACTCTATTTTTAATCTCTAGACAAAACTTCAAATTACCTAAAGAATTCAAGAATCCTCCTCCTTATTAACAAAAAGAGAACAGATTCAAACTTCAAGGTCCAGAGCGAGAAGAGCTTTTGGCAGAAAATTGGTTTTGCAGAAAACAAGCGCGAGGAATTGACTGTCCCTCTACAAAATGAGCAAACTACTCATCACTTATAAATTAGGCATAAAAGCCTTATCTTCCTCACAAACGATTTTTACCATCGAGGCGAATAGCAAATAGTAAACGCTGGCATTATCTTTTAATGAATCAATAAATTCATCAATCCATGAGAGGATGTGTTTGCAAATAAAATTTTGGATGTCACTCAGAAGTTGTTTGTTGCCTCCTTGAATGACAGAGTCAATGTTTTTAAGCTCCCGGCTCGAGAGCTTGCTTAAAAAATCGAGTTCAATTGCAATGTGATCACCAGGCAAATGATTGTCTTCAACCTTATATCCATAGCGGCGATACATCGCTTTTGCCTGACCGTCGGTCTCCTGGAAAAGTAGCTGCTCCTTATTAGTGTAGCTAGACTGCCAGGGGGAAACGTTAATCCCGCATGGATCAAAAAAGAGATTGTAATATTCTTGCGAGAGAGCTTGAGTGAACTCCTCAAGATTAGTTTCCCGAAGTTTTTCTCTTAAAGATAAGCACAGCGCATGAAGCTCGATATTGTTATCAGCCAATGGGAAATAGTCTTCATTGAGCATTCCCCAAAGCGTCGTGCAAAAAGCGTTTGTAGGGCTGTCCATAAAGACCATGCTCATGAAACTATAGAACTCTTCTTTTTCCTGCAGAAAATTGAAGATATCTGTTTTATCGTTGTCCACTCTTTACTCCATTAGCGATTTTTAAATCATATTTGTTCGTTGAGGCGCGCGATTAGCAATCACCTTAAAATCATGTCTGGCACCAGCGATTCATGTCTGACACAATTGCGAACAGTGCTTAATTTCAAATTTCTATTTGAAGGATTCTAACAAACAGACGAGGAACCGCGGAGGACTCTCAATCGAATCCCCCCCGTCCTCATAGTATTTAAATCATTTCTTGCTTGCTCTGCAAAAAAGCCTTCCGATGCATTTCTTGACAGGAGAAACTCTCAGTCAAATACCTTCATACGACAACTGACTAAGTCCTCAACTAATAGCATTCAAGTGAGCTTCAAAAATCGCAATTGGCTTTTAAGCATTCAACTTACAAGTTACATAGCTCTTTTCTTAATCTAGAAATCATTTACCTATTGCTTATCGTCAAGAATAGCAACTTAAAAACTCTTCCTTGACTGTCAAAGCCTGGTCAGTTTCTCATTTAAGTTCCAACAAATCAACTAAACATTGGCTTTCTTTTGTGTTAATAAAATTCTTAACAGTTTCTTAAAAAAATTTAAGTGCTTTCCAAACACACCATCCTCGATTAAATGAGTTGTGTTAACAGACAGTGTGAATAATCGAAAATGTATAATGGACCGTAGGAAAAGGAGACTCATGTTTATCCAAAGAAGTAAACGATATTTTCTCACGTTATTAATTCTTACAGTTTTCTTCGCGCTCTCCCTTGCGGGGTGCGCATCTAATAATTCAACATGGTCGAACAATGCGGAGGACGAAGTGAAACAGCAACTTACTGAGATGCCAAATTTCGAATCGACGGACCTTGATGGCAACACGATTACGGGAGATGTTTTCTCAAACAAAAAGTTCACGGTGGTTAACTTTTGGGGAACCTACTGTTCACCGTGCATTAGCGAAATGCAGGATTTAGCTGAATGGTCTAAAGGTATGGAGCCTGACATTCAATTAATCGGCGTGGTTTGCGATGTTGATTCAAAAGGTAGCTCAAGTTTTGACACAGCGGTTGAAATTTGCAACTCTAAAGGTGTGAAATTCACTAACGTGCTTGCAAACGATTCGCTGGCACCTGCAATTCAAACTCTCGTAGGAATTCCAACTACATATATAGTAGATAGCAATCGACAAGTTGTGGCTGGCCCAATTGTTGGAGCACAGGTAGACGCATATAAGCAAGCGTTACAAGACTGCCTGGCAAAATAATCTTTCCTAGCCATCAACAGAATCAATAAAAACAAAGTCCTTCAGAAAAGAAATAGATAAATTTACCTTGGCGTGCACTTTTCTCTAATAGTGTGCAAGGATTCTATTGAAAAGTGAAGACAGATTTAAACGAAAGTTGTAGGCAATGCGATAAACAAAAAAACAAGAGAAGAACAGGTTTAAAAAGGATAAGACCATAAACCAACAATAGGATTTAAATACTTGATTGATAACTCAGGGAACTTTTCCATCGGAGAAAATAGTGGACAAGAAGATTTTTCAGGACAATAAAACTAAATTAATAGCAACTATTGCCTTGCTTGTTGTCGCAGTTTCTTTTATCGCAGTCGGGATTGCTAGAGGCGAAATTGAGGTTGTGTTCACGAGAGCAGTTAACATATGCCTCGAATGCATTGGCCTCGGTTAATCCCAGGCATTAGCCGAAATAATCAACTAGCCTTCGTTCTCTACAAAGAGAAAAAAATGCTCTTTGTGCGTTTCGCAAATAAGAAAAAGCGAAATTAGGCTCTTTCAAAGCAACGAATTATGTAAGTCGCACCATTTTCTATTCCATAGACTTCATGTTCAAAAAAATAAAACTGAGGAAAGATGAAAATTAAGAACATCAAAACTGAGGCAAAGAGAAAAATCATCCAAGTAGTGGCTTTTGGTTTTTCAAATGCGAACATTCAGAACTTCGCAGGTGGACAAATTTATAAGGGCAATTGGAAAAACTTCTGCAATCCTGGACTAAATTGTTATTCATGCCCTGCCGCTACGACTGCGTGTCCAATAGGCGCTCTTCAAGCAGTCGCTGGCTCATCAAAATTCGATTTCAGTTTCTATGTAGTTGGTTTCCTTCTTGCGCTTGGTGTTGTTTTTGGACGCGCAATCTGCGGATTTTTGTGCCCATTCGGCCTAATTCAAGAACTAATTCACAAAATTCCAAGCCCAAAAGTTAAACTTCCAAGGCCTTTCAGATATTTAAAATATGTAATTCTCATAGGGTTCGTGATTATTGCTCCAATTGCGTTCACTGAATTTGGAACTGGAGCACCTGCATTTTGCGAATGGATTTGCCCAGTGGGAACTCTCGAAGCTGGAATACCGCTTCTTGCTACACAACCAATGCTTCAGTCCCTAGTTGGATTCTTGTTTTCATGGAAGATGATCATTCTTGTAATAACGATAGTAATGTGCACACTATGCGAGCGATTTTTCTGCAAAGCACTGTGCCCACTCGGGGCAATTTATGGCTTGCTTAACAAAGTCAGCCTTTACTCGATGAAGTTCATGCCTCAAAACTGCATTTCATGCGGAAAATGTGCAAAGGTGTGCCCAATGGACATTGATCCCACAAAGGAGCCGAACTCCATTGAGTGCATCAGGTGCAAAAAATGCGTTTGCGCTTGCAACTTCGAAGCGCTAAACCTCTCATTCTTTGAACATAAAAAGAAGAAAGAAGCAAACGCGAATCCTGCACAGTAATCGCTCGACTCCTTGCAGAATTGAACAGCATGTTATATCTGGCACCAGCGATTCATGACTGGCACCTTTGCTAAGAGTTCATGACTGACACCGTTGCTAAGAGTTCATGACTGGCACCAGTGATTCTTTGCTCACTTGATTGATGACTGGCACCATTGCTGAGAGCTTATTTCTGACACTAATGTTTCACTGTTTCACGACTGGCACCATTGTTGCTTTCAGACATTTATGTCTGACCCCAATGTAAATTGCCACCTATACCCATGGATTCTAGTTGGAAGAATTCACGTATGACACTAATGTTTCACTGTTTCACGACTGGCACCGCTGCTGATACAGAGAATTCATGTCTGGCACTAAAGTAAATTACCGTTTGTACCAGGGGATTATGGTTAGCGGAATTTTGTCTGACACCAGTGATTCATGACTGGCACCGTTGCTGCTTTCAGTCATTTATGTCTGACACCACTGCTTCATGACTGGCACCATTGCTGAGAGCTTATGTCTGGCACTAATGTTTCATGACTGGCACCGTTGCTGCTTTCAGTCATTTATGTCTGACCCCAATGTAAATTGCCCAGTGATTCATGTCTGACACCTCTGCTGAGAGCTTATGTCTGGCACTAATGTTTCATGACTGGCACCACTGCTGAATGACAGATCCCAATAAAAAAGACGCTGTGACTTTATTTTGCGTAGTTACCCAAAGAAAGAACTATCGTCCCAAAAACCCCGATAACAAGCGCGATTGAATCAACCGAGTTTACGTCGAATCCCTCGGCGGACGAAATTTGACAGCACAAGATAAAAGAAACAAAACTCAAGAGCAAAACTTGGTAAGAAATCATCGAACGATTACCGCGGAAAACGAAGAAGAAAACCGAAGCGAGAACCACAAATGCGAGTGGGGCAAGGGTCACAGTCATCAAATCCGAAGTTGTCATTGTTCCTCCAATTCCGGTATCAAACCATTCAAAAGACACTCCATTATTTGCGGCAACTTCCGCAGCAAAAATTCCAACAAGACAGGCTATTCCAATAACAAGAGAAACTGTCTTTTTTATATTCCCTGCTGACATAATTAAAAATCCTCCTAGCTTAAACGTCCACAATTCATCCTAGAAAATTGTATTTAAAAATCAAAGAGCAATTACGTTTGACACCTGTGAAAAAGGTCTTTACCATAACAAACTGGAGCAAAGGCAACTAAGAGATAAATGAAACTACATGATTGATCAGATATTTTGGTCTTCCACAGTTGTTCAATTTCATGTCTGGCACCAGTGAAAATAGTTTTCGCAATTACAAACTTGGGCAAAGACAACGTAGAGATAAATGAATCAGTATGATTAATCGATCAGATATTTTGGTCTGGCACCAGTGATTCATGACTGGCACCAATGCAAAAAGACTATCACCGGTGAAATAAAGCATCTAACATCGGACAAAGTGAACTAATATTCATTCATGAAAGAAAAAATAGGACAATCATTCTCGGTCGCTCGCGATAATCCGCCAGTGAGCGGATGCACCGTCAGTAGAGCAATTCTGCAAGGCGAAAATCCATTAATTTACTTTTCTCTCGCAAAGAACACCGACATAAGTGCAGAAGTTTTTCCTTACCATAAACTAATATTGGTTAACGAGGGCGAACTTGAAGTATATGGTTTTAAAGATAGTTCCGCGTGCTCCAATCATGAAGACAAGTACAAACGAAAAGCCGAATCAGACATCAGCAGCCCTACTGCAAACAAATCAGGTCAAGAAGACCAACAACTCAATTATGAGAATCCGAATTCGACTTCGACGGGCCAAAAATTGTTAAGAAAAGGTGAATCAATTCTTACGCCAACCAACGTTCCGGTTGGATTTAGATCAAAAAGCTCGGCAGTGTACACTGAGTTAGAAATTAGGAGGTCAGACATAATGAATGAAGCAGTGCATCCAGGAGAAATTTTCGTTTTGAAGGATATTCTCCCATATCAAGAAGGACGAATTGTCAATATGGACATTGCACACAACGACAAAATGAAGTTTGTGATGATGGCATTCGACGAAGGTCAGGGACTCTCAGAGCACTCCGCGCCGGGAGAGGCATTAATTTTCGCATTGGATGGAAAAGGAATCATTGGCTATGAAGGAGAGGAACACTCAATCAAAGCTGGTGAGTGTTTCCATTTTGCAAAAAATGGCCGACATTGGGTCAAAGCGGATGGTAAATTCAAGATGGCATTGCTCCTGACACTCGAATAAAAGGTGGAGTAAAAACACTTTCCCGACAAAACAACTGAATTAACTGAGGCTAAAAACAGATCAATTCTGAACGTTTATCTGCCTTACGCTCATATTCTAAAACTTTTAACCCAATAGGGAAAAAAGTGAAATTGAAAAGCATTGCTTATCAAGAGGACGAATTTGCAGGACTAAAAGTCATATGAGCTAACCGACAGTTTTTATATATAGCAGCGATTGAAATGACAATTCCATTACCTGCATTAAAGAAAGCTGACGCACTTAAACGAAGTATTGTCGGAAGGTCTGCATTCAATAACTTAATGTCTGGCACCAGTGAATGAGGCTAGCACGAGCAAAGGTAACTGGATTGTATAAAAGACAATTGCTTGAAGAAATTCAGTGAATGGGCTTATTCCTAATAAAAAGAGGCTGACACCCTTAAACGAAGTATGATCGGAAGCTCTGCACTCAATATCTTTATGTCTGGCACCATTGAACGAGGCTCGCACGAGCAAAAGTAACTGGATTGTATAAGAGACAATTGCTTGAAGAAATTCAGTGAATGGGGTTATTCTCAATAAAAAGAGGCTGACACCCTTGAATGAAGTCTGGTCGGAAGCTCTGCATTCAATAACTTTATGTCTGGCACCAATATAAAAAAGCAGCTAGAAAGAAAAATGGCACATTAAGAAACCCTGTAGGGTTCGTGCTCGATGTATGATTAGCAACCTATCTACAAAATGCAACGGCCATCTAGAGCCTCAATCCAAATATTTTTTACTACACCACTTTCAAATTCTGCAAATCCTAGCGTCTCGCCCGCGGGAGTACGTGGAAAGGCTAATGAACCAGGGCAGATTAAATAGCCTGCAGGAGCAGCTGAGCTCCCAGTTTCAAGGCGAGCAGTGTGAGTGTGACCATGCACAGCAACAATTTCCCCAGCAAAATCGGCAAATTCATCATTTTCCTTCAAAAGCTTTTCAGTTCTTGGTCTAATCTTCTGAGGGTAGTGTGTCACAGTAAGCAAAACGCCATCAAGCACCACGTATGCAAACTTGTCAACATCATCACCATACTCACGAAAGTCATTATTTCCCATGACAGCAGTCGTCGGAGCGATGCGCCGAAGTTGTCGAAGGATGTCCGGAACACAAATGTCTCCAGCGTGGACAATGTGGTCGCACTTAGTTAACAAATCCTCCGCTTTAAGAGGCAGCGTACCGTGCGTATCCGAGACAATTCCTACAAGCATGTGCAAACCTAACGAAAGACTACAGTATCTGAGAGCGGTTTTCTCGAATTATGATTCGGAAGCGGACCAGCGCCTTCAGCAGCATAACCCAAATCAAGAAGCATCAAAACCTCTTCATTTTCGGGCAATTCAAGAGCTGACTTTGCCTTGGTGGGGTCAAAGAAGTTCAACCAGCAACTGTCAACACCTGCGTTTGCGGCGCCTAACATGAGATGAGTAGCAACAATAGAAGCATCTTCGATTCCAGAATCGCGCGCGTCGCCTGGATAGGTGAAAACGTTGTTAGTGTCGTAGGCAACCACCAAAACGATAGGCGCGCCATAACGACAAGGAGTTATTTCATCAATCAGTTCGAGGTCCTCTGGTTTCTGGCAAACATAAATCCTATGCTCCTGTAAATTCTTGGCTGTCGGAGCAACCCTCCCAGCCTCAAGGATTTCATTCAAAACGTCATCTGAGATTGCCTTGTTGGAATACTTTTTGCAGGAATATCGATTAGTAATGACATCGGCGAAATCCACTGTTAACTCCTTCTTCAATTAACCGTCAGTTTGAATTTACCACAACATAAGGACTCTTTAAATTCATGTCTGGCACCAGTGCTTCATGTCTGGAACCAATGCGGGAAGATCAGTCTACTGGAAAAATATGTCTGGCACCAATGTTAACCACCTGTATTTCATGACTGACACTATTGAAAACTATTGGCAAACATTATGTTCTAAATCATGTCTGGCACCAGTGTTTTATGTCTGTCACCGTTGCGCGATGTCTGGCACCAGTGTTTCATGTCTGGCACCAGTGAAAAACCTGCATGATGTAAAATCGGTCTATGAATCAAGAAGAACGAAGAGAATTCCTCATCAGAGAACTTCAAAAAGAGCGAGGCGAACACGTTGCTTCGCTGCCTAAATCTGCAATAGAACAGAAAATCTTGTTACGAGGCTTGTTAAACGTTCGCCCATCAACTCCTGCTTCAAAAGTATTTCTTGAAGTTCAGGACGATTATCTCAAAGAAGAAATTGCGCGAAAAGGAGTATTTGACCCCTCGAATCTTGCTCCTGCTCGTGGAAAACTGTGCCTTTGGCAAGGTGACATTACTCTTCTTAAATGCGATGCGATTGTAAACGCAGCCAATGGGGGGTTGACAGGGTGTTGGATTCCAAATCACATCTGCATCGATAACTGCATTCAAACGTTTGCCGGCGTTCAAATGCGCATTGAATGCGACAGAATCATCAAAAAGCAAGGGCACACAGAGCCTTTTGGCCGATGCAAAATAACACCTGGGTACAACCTTCCTTGTAAATATGTGTTGCACACAGTTGGGCCAATTATTAAAGATAGACCAACGGAACGAGATTGTGCAACACTTGAATCATGTTACGAGTCGTGTCTTTTGGCGGCAAACGAATTGAGTCTTACAACCTTAGCTTTTTGTTGCATATCAACAGGCCAATTCAGCTTTCCGAATACCGAAGCCGCAAAAATTGCTATTTCCACATGCGAGAAATGGCTTAATTCTCACAATACCTCAATTGAAAAAGTCATATTCAATGTATTCCTAGACAAAGATCAAGAGATATATGGTCGACTTCTAGGAATCAACAATTAACGCGGCTTTCGTTTCAACATTATTCATGTCTGTCACCATTGAGTGTCGACTGGCACTCGTGAAAGCAAATCGAAGGAAATGGAGAAAAATTATGTCTGTCACAAATGCTGATGATTGGCATTCATGTCTGACACCATTGAAAGGCGGCTGTGTCTTGTGAAAGGAAACAGAAAGACGTGGAGAAAAAATACGTCTGGCACCAGTGCCGATGCTTGGCATTCATGACTGGCACCAGTGCGCGACGACTGGCACTTTTGCAAATGCCGATTACTTACTTACTTTACAACGAAGCTACAATTTCACGGAAAGCCGCAATTGGATCTTCGGCACCTGTGATAGGTCGCCCGATAACGATGTGCGACGCACCATTGTCAAATGCTTGCTTAGGAGTTGTAACACGTGTCTGATCGCCAAGATCTGCGCCAGCAGGACGAACGCCAGGAGTTACGATGAAAGCATCTGGCCCCAAAACTTCTCGTAACATTGCAGCTTCTTTTGGAGAAGCAACAACGCCTGAAAGTCCAGCGTCGGTAGCAGATTTTGCCAAACATTTTATTTGCTCATTAAGCTCACGCGAAACACCCATGGCCGCCAAATCGTCTTCACTCATTGAAGTGAGCACAGTAATCGCAAGAGTAATTGGGTCATCTTTCCTTAGAATTTCCGCAGCTTCATGCGAACCTACAATCGCAGCTTGCATCATGTCTTTACCGCCAACTGCATGCATAGTTATCATGTCAGCATTTGAAAGCGTTGCGCTCTTTGCCGCCCCATGAACTTGATGAGGAATGTCGAAAAATTTTAAATCAAGAAATACGTTGTACCCACGCTTTTTAAGCATTTTCACAAGCTCTTCGCCATATTCATAATAAAGAGTCATGCCAATCTTGACCCACTTAGCCTCGCCAGCAAGCTGATATGCAATCGATAGCGCTTTATCGGCCTCACAGTCTAAAGCAATAATGACGCGGTCTTTCCGCGGCTGATTCTTAAAATCACTTAACATTCCAAAGCTCCTGTCAAATCACAAACGTTTTCAACGCCCTGTTCTTCGCAATATTGTTCAATTTCATCAATCACACGAACGGTCGAAGTTGGATCCAAAAAGTTAGAAAAACCAATCCCAACTGCCGAAGCACCAGCAAGCATAAATTCGACAGCATCTTCTCCTGAGCAAATGCCACCCATGCCAATAATTGGCATGTGCGTAGCGTTCCAGCACTGATAAACACATTTAAGAGCAATCGGTTTCAGACAAGGGCCTGCCATTCCTCCAATTACCCTTGAAATTTTTGGTTTTCTCGTCTTTGCATCAACCGCCATGCCTTGAACACTGTTAATAACTGACAAAGCATCAGCACCCGCGTCCTGCACAGCTTTTGCAATTACAGTGATGTCGGTTACATTTGGCGTTAGCTTGGCGCTCATTGGCTTTTCAGTAACCTTCCTGCACGCAGCAATCACTTCTGCTGCCGCCTTAGGATCTGTTCCAAGCGATGCGCCGCCACAAGCAACATTAGGACAAGAAATGTTAATCTCATAGGCATCTACATCAACATCTTCGAGACGCTCAACAACCTGCACATATTCGCTTAAATCGTGACCGCAAACATTAGCAATGATTGTGGCTCCCTTGTCTTTCAACCACTTGTAATCATCGTCAATCCAGTGATCAACACCATCGTTTTGAAGCCCAATGCAATTAATCATGCCACCTGTGATTTCGCACATCCTTGGCGTATCATTCCCCTGCCAAGGAACTGGCGACATGCCCTTGGCAGTTACGGCGCCAAGCTTGGCAACGTCGACAAAATCGGCGTAAGGCTTGCCCGATTCAAAAGTTCCAGAACAATTGGTGACTGGGTTTTTCATCACAAGCCCGCCAACGTTTACCTCCATGTTTACCATGAAATTACCTCCGCAGGGAATACAGGCCCACAGTCGCACGATTTAACTTTTCCATTCACCGTGTCAACAACGCAAGTTTTGCAAGCGCCAACGCCACATGCCATTCGCTCTTCGGTTGAGACCTCCACGAACTTCGCCTTTTCTTTAGCGGCATCGGCAACGGCCTTCATGACAGGAGCTGGACCGCATGTTCCAACATAATCATATGAATTCTCATTAATCAAACGCACTGCAGGAAAGGTGCAAAAACCAGCCTCACCATAAGATCCATCGTCAGTTACACAAACCAGAGTGTTTAGATCAAGCGTTCTGTAGGGAGCTTCCATCACGAGAACTTCTTTCGTGCGAGCACCAAGGACAACATCAACACTAATGCCTTTTTTCACAAAATTTCTAGCAAGCATAAACAAAGGAGCAGCACCTACACCACCACCAACGATTAACGCCCGAGAAATTTTTGAATCCTCGCCCTCAGGAAGCGTGGCCAACCACGAATTTCCAAGCGGAGCAATGATGCTTGTGGTGTATCCCTTTTGCCACTTTGTCATCATCGTGGTGCCTGCGCCTTTTACCTCATAAACAATATCAATAGTTTTATTTTCCGCATTAGCGTTCATGATTGAAAAAGGTCTTCGCAACATCGCTTTGCATCCGCCGTCAACTTGAAGATGAACAAATTGGCCGGGCAAAATTGCGTCAGGCGTTTGATTGCAGGAAAGCACAACTTTCCAAATGTTTGAAGCAAGCTGTTCGTTCGAAACAACCTGCGCATTTTCAACGAATTTAGGTGCCAAAATTCCTCCCTACAAATCCTGCAGCGCAATTACGCCAAGTTCTTCGTCTCGTAGTGTTTCCATAGCAGCTGTTATTGCCTGCGTGCCTTCCAAAGTAGTCACCGCTGGAACGCCATAACGAACACAAGCGGAACGAATCGCATAACCGTCACCGCGAGCCTTTTCACCAAAAGGAGTGTTAATCACAAGTGAAATATCTCCGTTAGCAAGGCGATCAATAATGTTTGATTCACCCTCCGAAATCTTGTTCACTTCCTCACACTTAACACCAACTGCCTTCAAAGCGTGCGCAGTGCCTTTCGTCGCAACAATGTCAAACCCTAGGCGTTCAATCTCGCGCGCAATCGAAAAAACGTTTCGTTTATCGCGGTCGCACACACTCATAAAAACTGTGCCTTTAGTGGGCATTGTGTAGTCAATTGCGAACTGTGTCTTTGCATACGCAGCTGGGAAGTTATCAGCTATCCCCATGACCTCACCGGTAGATTTCATCTCTGGTCCCAAAATTGTGTCCGTTCCCGGGAATCTTCCAAACGGAAGCACAGCCTCTTTTACCGAGAAGTGATTGAACTCACGCGTTTCAGACGGAAGATTTAAGTCTGAAATCTTTTCTCCGCACATTATTCTTGCAGCACACTTTGCCAGAGGAACACCTGTCGCTTTAGATACAAAAGGAACAGTTCGGCTGGCTCTAGGGTTTGCTTCAATTACATAAATTATCGAATCTTTTACTGCAAATTGAATGTTTATTAGGCCAATAACACCAAGTCGGAGGGCAATCTTTCGAGTAATTTCACGAAGTTTTTGTTGTTCTGATTGACTCAGAGCAAAAGGTGGCGTACAGCAAGCAGAGTCACCAGAGTGAATTCCAGCCATTTCGATGTGCTCCAGAATTCCACCAACGAACACCTCTTCGCCGTCACAAAGAGCATCAACATCAACTTCAATTGCGCCTTCGAGGAATTTATCAAGATAAACTGGATGGTCAGGCGTAATTTTAGCCGCCTGCGTCATGTAGGTCTTTAGATGCTCGGTGTCATAAACAATCGCCATTCCTCGACCACCCAAAACATAGCTTGGACGAACAAGAAGTGGAAAACCGATGTTTTTTGCCACACTGCAAGCCTGCTCAAAAGTTGAAGCCATACCAGCGGCAGGATATGTAACACCTAATTCATCAAGGATTGCGCTGAATTGGTCTCGATCTTCTGCCAAGTCAATCGCCTCAGGTTGTGTTCCCATAATTTTCACGCCTGCCTCAGCCAAATCATGCGCAAGTTTTAGAGGAGTTTGCCCACCAAGCGTGACAATAACGCCGTCAGGATCTTCTGCATCGATAATATCCATCACATCTTCAAAAGTCAACGGTTCAAAATACAACTTGTCAGAAGTGTCATAGTCAGTTGACACAGTTTCTGGGTTGCAATTAACCATGATGGTTTCATATCCCTCATCATGCAGGGCATATGATGCATGAACACAGCAATAGTCAAACTCAATTCCTTGCCCAATTCGATTTGGACCAGCGCCAAGAATCATCACACGAGGCTTAGTCTTTTGCGCGCCAACCTCGCTTTCAGCAGCGTCGTATGTCTTGTAGTGATAGGCTGTCTTGCTTTCAAATTCAGCAGCACAAGTGTCGACCGTCTTAAACGCAGGACGAACCCCCAAAATTTTTCTCACGGTTCGAACAAGTTTCGAATTTCCGCCCATTAGATGCGCAATTTGCTCATCAGAAATGCCAAACTGTTTAATAGTAAGCAGAGAATCGGCATCAAGCTCCTCAAGCTTGTGTCCTTCTATGTTGTTTTCAACAGCGACGATGTCAGCCATCCTGTTCAAAAACCACTTGTCGATTCCAGTTTTTTCCGCAATTTCATCAACAGAAAAACCGCTTTTCATCGCTTCGGCAATGTGAAAGACTCGGTCTTGGGTTGGACGACCAAGAAGTCTGTCAAAATCTTCTCTGGTTTCAACGCGCTCACCCTTGCCATCGGCAATGAGGCCTGCCCTACCATTTTCCAAGGAACGCAGAGCTTTTCCTAATGCTTCCTCAAAAGTTCGTCCAATAGCCATAATCTCGCCAACAGCCTTCATTCGAGTCGAAAGAGTGTCGTCGGTGCCATTAAATTTTTCAAAAGCAAAACGTGGAACCTTCACGACGCAATAGTCGATAGAAGGCTCAAAACAAGCAGGCGTAGCCTTTGTAATGTCATTCGTGATTTCATCTAGAGTGTATCCAACTGCCAATTTTGCGGCAGCTTTTGCAATTGGAAAACCGGTCGCTTTAGAAGCAAGTGCAGAAGAGCGGCTAACGCGTGGGTTCATTTCTATGACAACCATGCGTCCATTTTTAGGATTGATAGCAAACTGCACATTCGAACCGCCGGTCTCGACGCCAATTTTTTCGAGAATAGCAAGAGACGCAACTCTCATGCGTTGATATTCAACATCGCTTAGAGTTTGGGCAGGAGCAACGGTGATTGAGTCGCCGGTGTGAACGCCCATTGCATCGAAATTCTCAATTGAACAGACGATGATTCCATTGCCTGCGCGGTCACGCATGACCTCCATCTCATATTCTTTCCAGCCTTCGATGCTTTCTTCCACGAGAACTTCGCCGACTGGAGAAAGGTCGAGACCTTGCTCAACAATTTGTTCTAGTTCCTCTTCGTTATGAGCAATTCCACCACCAGCTCCACCAAGGGTAAACGATGGACGTAAAACAACAGGAAAGCCAAGGTTGGAGACGATTTCCTTAGCATCCTCAACGCTGTAGGCATAGCCACTTCTTGCTGTTTCAATGCCAAGATCTTCCATGCATTCATTAAATAATTTGCGATCTTCTCCTCGCTCAATAGCATCGAGATCACAGCCAATCATCTCAACACCATATTTCTCGAGCACACAACTTTTTGCAAGTTCTACCGCAACATTTAGCCCAGTTTGGCCACCGAGCGTAGGCAAAAGAGCATCAGGACGCTCAGTTGCAATAATTTTTTCCACGAATTCCTTCGTAATTGGTTCCACATATGTTTTATGCGCAAGGCCAGGGTCAGTCATAATTGTCGCTGGATTACTGTTAACAAGAACGACTTCGAATCCGTCCTCTTCCAAAACCTTGCACGCCTGAGCTCCGGAATAGTCAAATTCACAAGCCTGCCCAATAACAATAGGGCCAGAGCCAATAACAAGAATTTTCTTTAAATCTTGACGTCTAGGCATTAGCTACCTCCTCTCCGCTCTCATGAGAAGGCTTTTTACTGTTTGATAGATTTAAAGGCGAAGAATCTTTCCTGTCAACCGCACAAGGTGTTGCACAATTCCTTCCAAATCTCCAGCCAGCAAGTCTGTCTTTTGCAATATCGATGTTCAAATAATCGTCATCTCCATCCATTAAACGCGTGAATGCTGTAAATAGATAGTGAGAATCGGTCGGGCCAGGATTTGCCTCGGGGTGATATTGCACACAAAATGCAGGCACATCCATAAACTGAATGCCTTCCGCTGTACCATCGTTTAAATTCACATGAGTGAGACGAATTCTTCCATATTTTTCATTTTTAACGACAGGTGCTACACCTGCTTGAACCCAAGCACGAAGATCCTCAGCAGAACCGTTGAGGCCCCGAGGCACTTCAACAGACTTATATTCATCCTCCAACTCACCAAGCGAAGAGAAAACACATCCAAAACCGTGATTCTGTGAAGTGATTTCAACGCGATGAGTTAGCAGGTTAAAAACTGGCTGGTTGCCGCCACGATGACCATATTTCAACTTTTCAATTTCAGCGCCGGCTGCAATACTCATCATTTGATGGCCCAAGCAGATTCCAAAAATTGGCAACTTTCCTAAAAGCTCCCGAACTTGGACATATGTGTCCTCAACCGCATCTGGATCACCTGGTCCATTTGAGAAAAATACGCCATCAGGATGCATACCAAGAACTTCTTTTGCAGGGGTGTCCCAAGGAACAACTGTCAAATCACAACCGCAACGAACTAAATTTTCCAAAATTGCAAGCTTTGCACCGCAATCATATGCGACAACCTTATACTTCTTCTCGGCAGGCATTCCGAAAGCAAACGCTTGAGAAGCGGGCAATTCGTCAAATTTAGAAGCAGCCGCGCGAGACACAGTCTTCA
Organism: Phoenicibacter congonensis; assembly: GCF_900169485.1. NCBI lineage: Bacteria > Bacillati > Actinomycetota > Coriobacteriia > Eggerthellales > Eggerthellaceae > Phoenicibacter > Phoenicibacter congonensis. The sequence goes on from NZ_LT821227.1 coordinate 1,443,125, forward strand.
CAAGATTCTGTCCAACGATAGAAGTGGATTCTTTCACTTCATCCAAGAGACGTTCTTCGTCTAAAACAACAGTCGAAACAGCAGCTTTTTGCGCGCCGAAGTCTCGAATATGACGAACGAGGGAGCGCGTGTCCACTCCCTCGATTGCAACGATTTTGTTTCTTATCAAAAAATCTGGCAGCGAAATCTCACTTCTGAAGTTAGAAGGAGTTTGGCACATGTCGCGAACCACAAGCGCACGCATCGCAGGCGCCGCCGACTGGCAATCGTCAAGGTTAACTCCATAATTGCCAATTTGAGGATAGGTCATGGTCACAATTTGCCCAGCGTAGCTCGGATCTGTGATTACTTCTAAATAACCCTCAAGAGTCGTGTTGAAGCAAATCTCACCAAACGCCGTTCCGTCTACTCCACAAGAATAGCCTGAAAAACTCGTCCCATCCTCCAGAACTAACAGCGCCGGTTTCCTGCCAAATTTAGTAGTGTTTTTAAGAATAGTCTCAGAGAGTTTAGTCAATTACCTCGCCAGCTTTCAAAACAATGTTTCCATCCACCAAAACTTCGGTCGCACGACCAACAAGTTCACACCCAAGAAAACCACTGTTTTCAGCTCGCGATTCGAATCCGCCTTCGCCAACCGTCCATTTCAAATCAGGATCAAAAACAGTGATGTCAGCTGTTTCACCTTCTTCTAGTTTAACGGCTTTAGCGCGAAGAATCTCTCTCGGTTTAACACTCATTAAAGAAACTAACTTTGAATAATCAATTTCGCCTGTTTTTACGAGATTCGTGTTTATCAAAGCAAGAGAAGTTTCAAGTCCAATCATTCCAAAAGGCGCGAGCTCGAATTCTCTGTCTTTTTCATATGCTGCATGAGGAGCGTGATCTGTGACAATAATGTCAACATCTCCTGACTTAACTCCCTCAATTAACGCTTTAGTATCAACTTCAGTGCGCAGAGGTGGATTGACCTTTAGAGAAGTAGGATAGGTGTCGTCAATGTCATTCTCATTTAAGAACATGTGATGAGGCGTGACCTCACACGTTACAGGCAAACCTTCTGCTTTTGCACGCTTAACGAGCTCTAATCCACGAGCAGTTGTAATGTGCTGAATGTGTAATGGGCAACCTGTTAGGCGACACATCGAAATGTCACGTTCAATCTCAACTTCCTCACCCTCAGCAGGCCATGGAGAAAGACCAAGGCGGGTGGAACATTTCCCCTCATTAACCTGGCCTTCGCCAACGAGAGAATCGTCTTGCGCATGAACAGAAACTACACAGTCGAATTGAGAGGCATAATCCATGACAAGGCGCATGATCCCAGCTTTTTGAATTCCCGCACCGTCATCAGTGAACATGCGAACACCATGTTCGAACATGTCTCCCATGTCAGAGAGTGTCTCGCCTTGGCGCTCGTGCGTACAAGCCCCCGAAACTTCGACTTTGCAGTGGCCCTTTTTCTCGGCAACGGCTTTAACATATTCAACACCAACAGCGTCATCAATGCATGGGTCGGTGTTAGGCATCGCACAAACAGATGTAAAACCACCTTTTACAGCCGCGCGAGTTCCAGACTCAATGTCTTCTTTATGCTCAAAGCCTGGCTCACGAAGATGAACATGCGCATCAACAAGACCCGGAGTAACAATCTTTCCGTTACAGTCGATGATTTCTGTACCTTCAACAGAAAGATCTTTTCCAACTTCTGCAATTTTTCCGTCTTTAACATAAATGTCGGCAACTCCATCAATGCCAACCTGTGGATCAACTAAGTGACCGCCTTTAAGAATCAAGTCCATCACTGACACCTCCCAACAAAAGATACATTGAAGCCATTCTTACAAGAATTCCTGCATAAACCTGATCAAGGATGAGCGAACGCTCAGGATGATCAGCCATGTAGCTGTCGAGCTCGACGCCACGGTTGATTGGTCCAGGGTGGCAAACTACAGCATGAGGTTTCATTAAATGCTCGTGTTTTTCTGTTAGGCCGAATCGCTGATGGTATTCGCGAATTGAGGGGAATGGAGCTCCTTCGATTCTTTCGTGCTGAACGCGCAGCATATAGACAACGTCGAGATCAGGCAAAACAGAGTAGAAATCGCTAGTTTGCGAATCAGCGCCAAGTACCTCAACTTGCGCTGGCATGACTGTTGGAGGTGCCACAACACAAACGTTTGCACCCATGATTTTTAGTGCTGGAATGAGAGAGCCGCACACGCGAGAGTGAGAAATGTCACCGACAATTCCCACGTTTAGGCCGTCGAGATGACCGAAACGCTCCCAAATTGAATAAAGGTCAAGAAGTGCTTGTGTTGGGTGCTGATGTTTTCCATCGCCCGCATCGATTACATGAACGCCTGAAACGTTCGATATCTTTTTGGGAACACCGGCATGACGATCGCGCACTACAATCAAATCAACTTTGTAGGAACAAAGGGTTTTGACAGTGTCAACGAGGCTTTCGCCTTTCACTGTGGAAGTTGAAGAGCCGCCAAAGTTCAAGCTGTTGGCAGAAAGCCTTTTTTCTGCAATTTCGAAACTTGAACGTGTTCTTGTAGATGGCTCGTTAAACATGTTAACGATGGTGGCGCCTTTTAGAGTTGGCACCTGTTTTACAGCGCGCTCATTTACGGCGCGGAAACGCTTCGCGTTTTCCAAAATCAACATGATGTCATCTGCGGAATATTCGCGCAAATCAATCAAGTCTTTGTGATTAAAGCCCACTTTTCATCTCCTATTTCTCATAAATCTCGACCGCATTTCTGCCGTCAACCTCTTCAAGGAACAATTTGACATCTTCGTGCGATGACGAAGGAACGTTTTTGCCAACGAAGTCAGCGCGAATTGGAAGCTCACGATGGCCGCGGTCAATGAGAACCGCTAGTTGAACCGTTTTTGGACGACCAATGTCCATGAGCGCATTGAGGGCGCTTCGGACAGTTCTTCCGGTGTAAAGAATGTCGTCAACCAAAATGACGTCCTTGCCGTCGATGTTAAACCGAATGTCGGTCATCTTGATTTCTGGAGAAAAATTGGTGGCATAATCGTCACGATAGAAGCTGATGTCAAGCTTACCGTAGGGAATGTCAGCTCCTTCAATCTCCATCACCTTGTGGCGCAAGCGCCTGGCCAGCGAATCACCTCGCGTAACAACACCCACAAATACAATGTTGTCAGCGCCTTCGTTGAACTCCAAGATTTGGTGCGCCATGCGAGTGAGAGTTCTGTCAATTTCTTCACCAGTGAGAACGACAGATTTTAATGGTCTTGAATTCTCGCTCAAAAGAATCACTCCTAAAACTCAGAGCACATAGAGAGCGAGCAGAAGAAAAGCATAGCTAGATATAGTTATGGCATATGTCGCTTTGTCTTGTCGACCTCTCTGTGCCGCTTTTAAAGACTTTAGTGATTATATACGATTTTGACACCGTTGTGAAAGATTGTTGCGCATTCACGGCCTATCAGATCACATAACTCCCACATATCATGTCTCACATATTATGTCTGGCACCATTTCTGCACGTCTGTCACTGGTGTTATATGTCTGTCACCAGTGCTGCGAATTCATGACTGGCACTAATGCTTTGCGTCTGTCACCAGTGCTGGGAATTCATGACTGGCACTAACATCACTAATCAATCACGTCTGTCACCAGTGCTGGGAATTCATGACTGGCACTAATGATTTGCGTTTGTTACGATTGCTGCATTTGTTTTTCTAGCGTAAAAATTCATGACTGGTACTAATGAAGCATGAGCATTGATTCATCACTGGCGTTAAGTTCACAATAACTGTTTCATGACTGGCACTTGCAGCGTAACCAAACCAGCGAGACACGACTGACACTTGTGTTTCATGACTGGCACTTTTGCGAGGAAGATAGCAAGTTACGAAAAGAATAAGCAGAAATTACGAGAATAACGCCAGTAAATACAAAATAAGCGAACTCGCAGGGATTATTTAAGGGGTGGAAAATGCCACAAAACAAAACAAGCCATGAACTAGCCAAAAAGTTCAAGTGAAATTAATGACAACGCTTCAATTAGAGTGAACTTTCGTCTAGTACAGAGTTAGGTCAACTGTAAGTATCAGAGGTCGTGTTCTCGCAACGCAGCAGCACAAAAACTTATATTACAAAACGAAATACCCTGCTCAGAACTTTTAGTTTTAAAAATGCTAAAGTTATAAAGACATCCTTATGTCGCAAGAATGCTAACTTGATGCCTAGTCAGACCCGTGACCCGAGAAATTTGATTTATATTAGATCCAAGTTTTAGAAGCGACTTCACAAGTTTTCTTAAAAGTGAACTGGACAGAGCAGATATTCTGCCAAGATTTTTCTCTTTCACAATTCTTTTCACCGCATCAATCACCAACATATCAGATGGTGTGCTGCTTGGAATCACTTCAAATTCTTTCCCGTCATCGGGGCTCATTTGACTCTCGGCAACGTCATGTGTGTACTGCTTGAGATACGAAATCGAAAGCGTAGTGTCTAGGATTTCCTTAGCTTTAGCATCGAATTCTTCAGAATCTAAATCCTTGAATGAAGACCACTTGTAATTTTCTGCGCGCTTGACCATTCCCGCCTTGACGGGGTTGTTGAAAATGTATGCGGCGGTTTGCAAAAATTGCAGCTCATCCTGCACAGGTTTCGAATAAAAACGCGAATTCCACAGGGTGCCCGACCGGCCATATTTTCGATTAAACCACTTAACGTACCGCGACCCAATGGACCTAAAAACCTTGTCGCACTTTTTAATGTCCCCATAAAACAGCGCATGAATGTGGTTCGACATCAGCACGTAGGCGAGCAACACTATCCC